>NZ_JBQQBP010000011.1:0-286231 GCF_052245875.1 Actinomadura sp. 3N407 | reverse complement strand
GCCCCTATCCCCCGATCCTTGGGGCTCCGCCCCTATCCCCCGATCCTTGGGGCTCCGCCCCTATCCCCCGATCCTTGGGGCTCCGCCCCTATCCCCCGATCCTTGGGGCTCCGCCCCTATCCCCCGACCCCTGGGGTTCTGGGGCTGTCCGCCATGAAGTGCGGGGCTGTCCGCCCTTAGGCACGGGCCTATGCCTCTCTTGGGGAGCGCGTCTACGTTTGTGGGGCAGGGTTCTGGGCTTGGAGGCTATGTGGCCTACGGCGGGACGGTTGGGGATCGGCTGCGGCGGGCGCGGCGGCGGCGGTTCGTGGGGCGCAGCGGGGAGATCGAGCTGTTCCGCGGTGCGCTCTCGGATGGGGCGTTCGCCGTGCTTTTCCTGCACGGGCCCGGTGGTGTCGGCAAGAGCGCGCTGCTCGCGGAGATGGCGGAGGCGGCGCGCGGGAGCGGGGTCACGCCCGTGCTCGTGGACGCCCGGACGGTGACGCCCGAGCCCTCGGCCATTCTGCGGGCCGTGGAGAGGCCCGGAAACGGGCGGTTCGCGGTGTTGATCGATACCTATGAGCTGCTCGGGTCCCTTGACGACTGGGTTCGGGAGCACTTCGTTCCCGGGTTACCCGCCGACACGATCGTCGTTCTCGCCGGGAGGGACGCGCCTTCGGCTCGGTGGGTCGCCGACTCGGGGTGGCATGAGCTGCTGCGGGTCGTGTCCGTGCGCAACCTCAGTCCCTCGGACGCCCGCGCCTATCTGAGGGTCGAGGGGGTTCCGGAGGAGATGCACGAGCGGGTGCTGGAGTTGGCGCACGGGCATCCGCTCACCCTTTCGCTGCTGGTGGACATGGTGCGTCGGCGGGAGGACGTGCCCGGCGCTCTGAGTGTCGTCCCCGACGTCGTGCGGGCGCTTCTTGCGCGGCTGGTCGACCAGGTGCCGAGTTCCCGGCACGGGGAGGCTCTTCAGATCTGCGCGCACGCCCGGTTCACGACCGAGGAACTTCTGCGCGCCATGCTCGGGGACGACGCCGGGACGCTGTTCGGGTGGCTGCGGACCCTGTCGTTCATCGAGGAACGCGAATTCGGGCTGTTCCCGCACGATGTGGTGCGGGACATCCTGGACGCCGACCTGCGGTGGCGTGACCCGGACGGGTACGCGGGCCTGCATCGGCGGCTGCGGGGCCACTTCGTCGAGCGGGCGCGGAGATCCGCGGACGACGAGCGGGTCAGGCACCAGGCCGTCGCGGACATCATGTTCCTCAGCAGAGACCACCCCATCGTGAAGGGGTACTGGCAGCTCACCGGGCTCGGGCAGCTGTCCGCCACCGGGATGCGGGACGGCGACGCCGAAACCGTCCTCGCCATGATCCGCAAGCAGGAAGGCGAGGAACAGGCCGCGCACGCGGCGTACTGGATCGAGCGGCAGCCCGGTGCGTTCGGGGTGTTCCGGGACCAGGCGGGTGAGCCGTTCGGGTTTGCGGCCTATCTGGAGCTGAAAGAGGGCGAGCTCGGGGCTGACCCCGGCGCGCGGGCCATGTGGGAGCACGTGCTGCGGCACGGGCCGCCGCGGCACGGGGAGAGCGTCATGGCGTGGCGGTTCTTCGCGGACACCGAGCCGGACGCCCGGCCCTCCCGGTCGGAGACCATGATCCGGCTCTGGCACGGGCAGGAGATCATCACCGGGGCCCGCAAGGCGTGGGACCTCGTCGCCGTCCCGTCGGAACGCGAGTACTGGGACCCGCTGCTCTCCTTCTTCGACTTCCACCACGCGCCGGAGGCGTCCTTCCGGATCGGCGGGCGGACCTTCGACGTGTACGCCCACGACTGGCGGGTCCTGGGGGTCGACGACTGGCTCGGGCTGACGGCCGAACGTGAGCTCGGCGCTCCCGTCACCCCCGCCACGGCGAGCGCGCCCGAGCTGGTTCTGTCGCAGCCGGAGTTCGCCGACGCCGTCCGCGCCGCCCTGCGGGACCTGCACCGCGCCGACAGGCTCGCCGGCAACCCGCTGCTGCGGTCCCGGCTCGTCCGGGAGGCGGACGCCCCCGCCGCGGAACTGCGCAGGCTCGTGGAGGAGGCCGCCGGGACGCTGCGGGACGACCCGCGCGAGGAATCGCTGTACCGCGTCGTCGACCGGACGTTCCTGCGCCCCGCGCCGACGCAGGAACGGGCCGCCGAGATGCTCGGGCTGCCGTTCAGCACCTACCGGCGGCACCGCAACCGGGCCGTGGAGCGCATCGCCGGATGGCTGTGGGAACGCGAACTCTACGGAACCGGTCACCAGATGGACGGCTAGTGGCCTGGTAGGTGGACAGCGGGCCATCGCATCGTCGCCTCATCGACCGACAACGGGAGGCACGAGATGCGAGGCATCGCAGAGCACGCGGTGGTCCTGGGCGCCGGCATGGCGGGGCTGCTCGCCGCACGCGCGCTGGCCGGGGCGTACGAGCGGGTCACGGTCGTCGAGCGTGACGAGACATGGACGGGACAGGCCCGCAAAGGCGTCCCCCAGGGCAGGCACGCCCACATCCTGCTGCCGCGCGGGCAGCAGATCCTGGAGGAGTTCTTTCCCGGCGTGGACCGGGAACTGATCGACGGCGGGGCCGTCGTCGCCGACCCGGGAGCCGACCACCGGTTCGTGCTGGGCGGCCACCGGCTCGTGCGGCGGACCGGCGTGGAACGGGCGATCCAGGCGAGCCGCCCGTTCCTGGAGCAGGTCGTCCGGGACCGGGTGGCGGCGCTGCCGGGGGTGCGGTTCGCGTGCGGGCGCGACGTCGTCGGGCTGCTCACCCGCGGGCCGCGGATCGCCGGCGTGCAGGTCATGCCGAGGAACGTCGGCGGCGCCGCCGAGGAGATCCGCGCGGACCTCGTCGTCGACGCGATGGGCCGCGGCGGCCGCACCCGGTACTGGCTGGAGCGGCTCGGGCACGGGCCCGTCCCGCGGGAGGAGGTCCGCGTCGGGGTCGGCTACGCGTCCCGCCCGATCCGGCTGGCGCTGGACGCGCGGATCGGCAAGGCCGTCGTGGTGGGGCCGCGGCCGGGACGGCCGAAAGGGATGGCGATGGTCGCCGTCGAGGGCGACCGGTACCTGCTGACCGTCGCCGGGCTGGACAGCCGCCCGCCGGCGGACGGGGACGGCCTCCTCGCGTCCGCACGGGAACTCGCGCCGCCGGAGGTGTTCGAAGCGATCCGCGCCGCCGAGCCGCTGGACGACATCGCCACCCACCGGTACTCGTCGGATCTGCGCAACCACTACCAGCGGGTGCGGGGCCTCCCCGACGGGCTGCTGGTCATCGGGGACGCGCTGTGCAGCTTCAACCCGATCTACGCCCAGGGCATGACCGTCGCCTGCCTGGAGGCAGAGGTACTGCGCCGCTGCCTGGACGCGGGACCGCGCGGTGCGACCCGGCGGTACTTCCGGGCGGTGGCCAAGGCGCTGAACGACCCGTGGCGGATGGCCGTCGCCGCCGACCTGTCGATGCCGGAGGTCGAGGGGCACCGCGGACCGGCCGTCAAGGTGATGAACGCCTACGTGGACCGTGTCCAGGCGGCCGCCGCCCGCGACGCCGACGTCGCCGAGCAGTTCTTCCGCGTCATCGGGCTGCTCGACCCGCCGGCCGCGTTGATGCGGCCCTCCGTCCTGGTCCGTGCCCTGGTCCCCGTCGGGCGCGGTGGGGATTCGCGTCCCGGTGTTCAGGAGCGGCGTGCCGCCGTGTGAGGCGTTCCGCGCACCGCCACCGCGCCGGCGCGGTGGCGGTGCGCATAGCCTGTCCGCATGCGGAATGGTGTGGCCGGGCTGCTGGACGTGTGCTGCGTGCTCGTGTTCATCGCGATCGGGCGTGCAACGCACGAGGAGGCGGCCGGCCTTGCGGGGTATGCCGCTACCGTTTGGCCGTTCCTCGTCGGGGTCGGCGCAGGGTGGGTCGTCAGCCGGGCCTGGCGGAGGCCCGAGGCGCTCGTGCCCGCGGGTGTTGCGGTGTGGGTGACGACCGTGGCCGGCGGGATGGCGCTGCGGGCTCTGTCGGGAGAGGGCACCGCTGCCGCGTTCGTGATCGTGGCCGGCGTCTTCCTCGGTTCGACCCTGCTCGGGTGGCGTCTCGCCGCCCGCCTCGCGGGTGTGCGGACGGCGTCCCGGCAGGGGTGAGCGCCCCGCGCCTCTTGTGGGACGTCTCCAAATGACCGCCCGGTCTCTTTGCTGATCGTCCCGGTTGACGGAAACGTGGCGTCCTGATGAAGTTACCGGCGAGTCACGTGGGTGACCGAGGGGCATGTCGAAAGGGACACGATGGCATCTGCGCTGCGCGACTGGCTGGAGAAGCCGAACAGCGGACGCGGCGTTCACCTGGCGGCCGACGACGGCGGCTGGGAGTTCCGGGACTACGGCGAGCTGGCCTCCGCCGCGCGACGCACCGCCGGGGCGCTGATCGAGGAGGGCGTGCGGCCGGGAGACGTCGTGTGCCTGATCCTGCCCACGGACTTCACCTGCATCGAGACCTACTACGCGGTCTGGGCCGCCGGCGCGACCGTGTGCCTGATCACCCCGCCGCTGTTCCAGGACGGGGACGACTACGTCACGCATGTGGCGGCGATCCTGCGGCAGGCCACCCCCGCGCTGGTCGTCGCGTCCAAGGACCTGGCCGAGTACGCGGGACGGGCCATGGGCGAGGCGGGGATGAGCGGCGAGCCGTGGCGTCCTCGGCAGGCGATGGACGAGGCGGAGGTGCGGCCGGCCGGGGAGCTGGCGCTGCTGCAGTTCACGTCCGGGTCCAGCGGCGCGCCGCGCGGCGTCATGGTCACCTGGGGCAACCTGGAGGCCAACAGCGAGCTGATCGCCCGGTCGGCCGGGTACGAGGACGGGGACGTGGTGGCCACGTGGCTGCCGCTCTACCACGACATGGGACTCATCGGCACCTTCATCACGCCGATCGCGCGGCAGGGGATGCTGCGGCTGATGCGGCCCGACCACTTCATCCGGGACCCGGCACGGTGGATCCGGCTCTTCGCCGAGGCCGCGCACACGGCCGCGCCGCCGTTTGCGTACGCGTACTGCGCGCGGCGCGTCAAGCCGGAGCAGCTGGAGGGCCTCGACCTGTCCGGCTGGAAGATGGCGCTGATCGGCGCCGAGCCCATCGACCCGCACACCCTGGAGGTGTTCGCCCGGCTCGTCGAGCCGTTCGGGTTCTCCCGGACGATGTACAAGCCCGCCTACGGCATGGCGGAGACGACGCTGCTGGTCACCATGGACAACGAGCGGCGCGACCCGCTCGCCGTCCGGCCCGACCCCGAGTCGCTGTCGTTCGGGGAGCCCGTCCGCATCCTGGACCAGCACACGCTGGGGCCGGAGTCGCTCGGCGCGAAGGCCGGGTGGGTCGTCGGGTGCGGCACCCCTCAGGACGATGTGCCCGTCGCCATCGTGGACGACGGCGGCGGCGAACTGGGGGAGGGGCTCCTCGGCGAGATCGTCGTCGGGGGCCCGTCGGCGTGCCCCGGGTACTACGCGGGCGCCGAGGCCAAGTCGACCCGGTTCATGGACGGCAAGGTCTACACGGGGGACGCCGGGTTCTTCCACCAGGGCCAGCTGTTCGTGCTCGGGCGGATGGGCGACAGCATCAAGGTCCGCGGACGGTCGGTGTACGTCGAGGACCTCGAATCGAAGATCGCCGAGGTGAGCCGGCTCGGCAAGGGCCGCATCGCGGTCGTCAGCGTGCCGGGCGCGGGACGGAAGGGACTCGCGCTGTTCGCCGAGACCCAGGACGAGTCGTGGACCGGCGCCGTCCGCGAGATGCTGCGCCGCCGCCTCGGCGACGACGTGGAACTGACGATCGTCGTCGGCACCGGGCTGATCCACCGCACGTCCAGCGGCAAACCGCGCCGCCGCTACATGTGGGAGCGGCTGCGGAGCGGGCAGATGGACGGGGCGCGAATCGTCGCCTGACGACCGGCCGATTGCTAAAGCCGGTGACAACAGGACACCATGGCGGTGACGCCGTGAAAGGTCGACGATGCCGGCTGTTGCCAAAACGCTCTTGCGCCTGGGTTCCCGCCTGGGCTCCACCGCCCAGAACGCCCTTGAGGTCGCCCGGTTCGGGGGGTTCGACACCGACGAGGACGCCTCTCCCTGCGAGGTGGTGACCGAACAGCGGGTGTACCGGCTGCGGCACTACTTCCCGGAGTCGGCCGGCGGGCCGGTGGTGCTGCTCGTCCCGCCGCTGATGATCACCGCGGAGGTGTACGACATCTCCTCGCGGGTCAGCGCCGTCGGCGTTCTGCGCGATCTCGGCGTCGACCCTTGGGTGGTGGACTTCGGCGCCCCCGAGCGGGAGCCCGGCGGGCTGGAACGGACGGTCAGCGACCACGTCCTCGCCGTCAGCGACGCCGTCGACCGGATCCGGAAGGCCACCGGGCGGGACGTGCACCTCGCCGGGTACTCCCAGGGCGGCATGTTCGTCTACCAGGCCGCCGCGTACCGGCGCAGCGAGGGCATCGAGTCGGTGGTGACGTTCGGCAGCCCCGCCGACACCAGCGTCGGCCTCCCGTTCGGGCTGCCGAGCTGGCTCGCGTCCGAGGGCGTGGAACGGATCCCGGACGCGCTGCTCGGCGCGTTCGCCGTGCCCGGGTGGGTGACGCGGCTCGGGTTCCAGGCGCTCAGCCCGGTCAAGTCGGTGCGGTCGCGGGTCGACTTCATCCTCCAGCTGCACGACCGGGAACGGCTCGCCCCGCGCGAGCGGCAGCGGCGGTTCCTGGAACGGGAGGGCTGGGTGTCGTGGCCCGGCCCGGCGCTGGCGGAGTTCATCCGCCAGTTCATCCAGCACAACCGGATGCTGACCGGCGGGTTCGTCATCGGCGACCGGCTCGTCACGCTCGCCGACATCACCTGCCCCGTGCTCACGTTCGTCGGCGAGGTCGACGAGATCGCGGCGCCGCCGATGGTGCGCGGGATCAGGAGGGCCGCGCCGCGCGCCCAGGTGTACGAGGCGTCCCTGCGTGCCGGGCATTTCGGGCTCGTCGTCGGCAGCCTCGCGATCGGGCGGACGTGGCCGGCGGTGGCCGGGTGGGCGAAGTGGCGCGCGGGCGACGGTGACCTGCCGGACATCGTCGCGCCGGTCGCCGGGGACGAGGAGTCCGTCCCGGCGGGGCTGCCCGGCGGGTCCGCCGGGTACGGGCTCCAGCTCGCGATGGGCGTCGGCGCGAGCGCCGCCCGCTCCGCCTTCCGCACCGCGTCCCGGGCGGTCCACGGCACCCGGCAGCTCACCGGCGAGGCCGCGCAGAACCTGCCGCGGCTGGCCCGGCTGGAACGCATCCAGTCCGACACCCGCATGTCCATGGGGCTGCTGCTGGACGAGCAGGCCGGGCGCAGGCCCGGCGACGTGTTCTTCCTGTACCAGGGGCGCGCCCACACGCACGACGCCGCGAAACGCCGCATCGACGCCGTCGTCCGCGGGCTGATCCACATCGGGGTGCGGCGGGGCGACGCGGTCGGGGTGCTGATGGGCACCAGGCCGACCGCGCTGGCACTGGTCGCGGCGCTCAGCCGGCTCGGCGCCGTCGCGGTGCTGCTGCGTCCCGACGGCGACCCCGCCGCGGAGGCGCGGCTGAGCGGCGTGACCCGCGTGATCGCCGACCCGGAGCACGCGGCGCGGGCCGCGAAACTGGACGGCGTCGACGGCTACCTGCTCGGCGGGGCGGGACGCGGCGAACGCGGGCCGCTGACGGACATGGAGATCATCGACGCGGAGCGCGTCGCGCTTCCCGGCTGGTACCGGCCGAACCCGGGACGGGCGGGCGACCTGGCGTTCGTCGTCTTCACCGGCGACGGGGAGCACCTGCGGGCCAGCCGGGTCACCAACCGGCGCTGGGCCCTGTCGGCGTTCGGGACGGCGTCGTCGGCGTCCCTGTCCTCGTCCGACACCGTGTACAGCATCACCCCGCTCCAGCACCCGTCCGCGCTGCTGATGAGCCTCGGCGGCGCCGTCGCGGGCGGCGCCCGGCTCGCCCTCGCCAGCGCCCACGCCCCGGCTCCCGGGGGGCGTGGCGGGACGTCCCCCCACACGGAGATCGACCCCGAGACGTTCTGGGACGAGGCGCGCCGCTACGGCGTGACCGTCGCGTCCTACACGTGGACGCTGCTGCGCGACCTCGTCAACGCGCCGCCGAACCCGGCCGAGCGGCACCACGCCGTCCGGCTGTTCATCGGCTCCGGCATGCCGCGCGGCCTGTGGCGGCGCGTGGAGGACCGGTTCGCCCCGGCCCGCGTGCTGGAGTTCTACGCCTCCACCGAGGGCGAGTCGGTCCTGGTCAACCTGAGCGGCAAGAAACCCGGGTCGCTGGGACGCCCGCTGCCGGGCAGCGCCGGGGTGCGGCTGGCCCGGTACGACCTGGAGAGCGGGCGCCTGGAGGAGGGGCCCGACGGGTTCGCGGTCGAGTGCGAGGCCGGCGAGATCGGCATGCTGCTCGCCCGGGTGCGGCTCGCCGCCGTCGGCACCGCGGCCCGTCCGGTGCGCGGCGTCTTCGCCCCCGAAGACGCCTGGACGATCACCGGGGACCTGTTCCGCCGGGACGCCGACGGCGACTTCTGGCTGGTCGGACGGGAGGCCGAGCTGATCCGCACGGCGGAGGGCATCGTCCCGCCCGGCCCGATCCGCGACGCGCTCGGCGACCTGCCCTACATCGACACCGTCGCCGTCTACGGCATCCCGGTGGGGGAGGCCGAGGCCGCGGCGGCGGCGGTGAGCCTGCGCGACGCGGGGGAGTTGAAGCCCCTGGATCTGTCGGAGGCGCTGCTGCGGGTGGAGCCGGGGCTGCGGCCCGCGATCGTGCGGGTCGTGGACGAGGTGCCCGTCACGGCGGGGCGGCGGCTGCGGATCGAGCCGCTGCGGGACGAGGGCGTCCCGCCCGCCGGGGACGGCCGTACGTACTACCGGGACAAGGCGGGCGCGTACCGGCCGCTGACGGCCGCGGCCCGGCGGCGGATCCTCGCGGCCGGGGCGGCCCGCGAGGCGCGCTGACACGGAGGCGTAGGTCACGGCAGATGAGCCTGGACTCACATGCCTCCGCTACGTTAGAACAAAGCAACAGATTCCGGCCATTTGTTGCACGTGTTCCGGAGGGTTCATGACGAGCGTCCTCGCGCCGCCGCCGCAGGGCAGCGGCCTGAAGCCGGTCCCGGGCGTGCCCGGCATCCCGTACATCGGCAGCACCCTCGCGGTGATGCGCGACCCGATCGGGATGGCCCGCAAACGGTACGACGAGTACGGTCCCGTCGCCTGGGGATGGCTGCTCGGGCAGCGGACCGTCACCGTCCAGGGCCCCGAGGCCGCCCAGGTCGTCCTGGTCAACCGCGACAAGGCGTTCGCGAACGGCCCGGCGTGGAGCTACTTCATCGGCCCGTTCTTCAAGCGGGGCATCATGCTCCTCGACTTCGAGGAGCACCTGCACCACCGGCGCATCATGCAGGAGGCGTTCACCCGCCCCCGGCTCCAGGCCTACATGGACGCGATGGCGCCCGGCATCGTCAAGGGCGTCGAGTCATGGGAGCCCGGCGAGGGCTTCAAGGTGTACGACCACATCAAGCAGCTCACGCTCGACCTCGCCGTGGACGTCTTCATGGGCGTCGAACTGGACGACGCCGAGCGCGCGCGGGTCAACGGCGCGTTCATCGACGCCGTCCGGGCGGGGACGGCCTACGTCCGCTTCCCCGTCCCCGGGCTCCGCTGGCATCGCGGGCTGCAGGCCCGCAAGGTGCTGGAGGAGTTCTTCTACCGGCACCTGCCCGCCAAACGCCGCGACGGCGGTGTCCTTCGAGAGGGGACGACACCCCACGCCCCCCGTGGGGCCTCCGGCGGTAGCGACCTGTTCGCCGCGCTGTGCCAGGCCGAGACCGACGACGGCGAGCGGTTCACCGACGAGGACGTCGTCAACCACATGATCTTCGCGTTGATGGCGGCGCACGACACCACCACCATCACGCTGACCACCATGGCCTACTACCTGGCCAAGTACCCCGAATGGCAGGAACGGCTGCGCGAGGAGTCGCTGGACCTCGGCAGGGCGCAGCCCGGCTACGACGACCTCGACCACTTCACCGGCATCGACATGGTGATGAAGGAGTCGCTGCGGATGCTCCCGCCGGTCCCGGCACTGCCGCGCAAGGTCGTCAAGGACACCTCCATCCTCGGCTTCCACGTCCCGGCCGGCTCGACCGTCGTGGTGCCGATGCTCAGCAACCACCACATGGCCGAATGGTGGACCGACCCGGACGCTTTCGACCCCGGGCGCTTCTCCGCCGAGCGCCGCGAGGACAAGGTCCACAAGTACGCGTGGTCGCCGTTCGGCGGAGGCGCGCACAAGTGCATCGGCATGCACTTCGCCGGGATGCAGGTCAAGACGATCCTGCACCAGGTGCTGCAGAGGTACCGCTGGAGCGTCCCCGCGCGGTACGAATGGCCCCTGGACACCACGTCCCTGCCGTCACCGAAGGACGGGCTCCCCGTCCGGCTGAACCGCCTGGAGCAGAGCTGATGAGCAAGGTCGTCGCCATCACCGGGGCGGCGCGGGGGATCGGACTCGCCACCGCCCGCGCCCTCAAGGCCAAGGGCGCCACCGTCGTCATCGGTGACATCGACGAGGCCGCCGTCAAGGAGGCCGCGCGGTCCCTCGGCGTCCCCGGCCTGCCCGTGGACGTGACGTCCCGCGAGTCGTTCACCGCGTTCCTGGACGCGGCCGAGGAGTCCGCCGGACGGCTCGACGTGGTGATCAACAACGCCGGCATCATGCCGATCGGCCCGGTCACCGGCGAGAGCGACGCCGACGCCCGCCGCTGCCTCGACGTCAACGTGCACGGCGTCATGCTCGGCACCAAGCTCGCCCTCGACCGGATGCTGCCGCGCGGCGCGGGCCACGTCGTCAACGTCGCGTCGGTGGCCGGGATCACGTTCACCCCCGGCCTCGCCCTCTACAACGCCAGCAAGGCCGCCGTCGTCGGGTTCACCGAGGCGACACGGCTGGAGGTCCGGGACCGGGGCGTCCACGTCAGCGCCGTCCTGCCGACGTTCACCAACACCGAACTGGTCGCCGGGACGCGCAGCCCGAAGGGGCAGAAGAACTGCGAGCCCGAGGACGTCGCCGCCGCCATCGTCGAACTGATCGGGAGGCCGCGGCCGCAGGTCGTCGTCCCGGAGAAGCTGGGCAGGCAGGTCAGGCTGAGCGCGCTGTTCCCCGAACGGGTCAGGCAGGCCGTCGCGCGGCGCCTCGGACTCGACAAGATCTTCCTGGAGTACGACCCGGACGCGCGGAAGGGCTACGACGCCCGCATCCGCACCGGTTCCTAGCCCGTCAGGCCCGCCGCGTCCCGCGTGCTTTGCGGCGTGCTCTCTCGGAGGCACGGGCACGGCGGGCCTGCGGGACGTAGCGGACGGCCTCGGGCAGCAGCGGCCACACGCGGTTCCCCGCGCGGACGGCCGCCGCGAAACGCCGGTGGCGGCGCTCGTCGGCGTCGCTCCACGGCAGGCCGAGAAGCTCGCGCATCCGCGGGTGCAGCCCGCCGACCGTGATGAACCGGGCGACCGCGTTCAGCGGCGGCGACACCGCCCGCCACACCGGCGCAGGGACCTTCGGCGGCGCGGGCAGCCCCTTGGTGACGTATCCGACCCCGTACCGGGCGGTCTTGTGCGGGACGATCTCTTCGTCGAGCATCCGCTTCCAGTACGCCTGGAACGCCTCCCAGTCTTCCGGCACCGCCCGGTCGCTGACCCCGTACATCCGGAACCAGACCTTGGACTCCTCGTAGATGCGGCGCTTCTCCGCCTCGCCGAGGGGCCTGATGAACGTCTCGATGCCGTACAGCATGTTGTCGAGGAAGGTGGCGTGCGCCCAGTAGTAGGTCTCGGGATCGAGCGCGTGGTAGCGGGTGCCGTCCGGCATCGTCCCCTTGATGTCGCGGTGGTAGTCGCGGACCTTCCGGCCCGTCTCCGCGGACCGCTCCGCGCCGTACACGGTGTTCAGGATCGGGCCGGCGGACCGCTTCACACGCGCGAAGGTCTCGGAGAAGAACACCGAGTGGTCGAGGACGCCCTGCCCGAGCGCGGGGAGCATGTTCTGCAGCACGGCCGCCCGGGGACCGACGAGGATCATCCGGGTGTCGCCGAAGTAGCGCCAGGTCAGCGATCCGGGCCCGAGGGGTGCCGGGGTCCGCGTCTCGGCCTGTTCCGTCATGTGCACCGCCGGAGATCTGAAACAGAAGTACAGAACGACGATTATTGTAACTGTGTCGCACCCGATGGCGTGAGCCGGGTGCCCGAGCCGGTTAGGGTGCGGCTATGACCTTGCGCGCGACCGCCCGCGTGACCGCCCGCGTGAACACCGCCGACGGGCTGCGGGCCCGGCTGGCGACACCGGAGACCGACGCCGACGACCTCGACACCCGCATCCTGGACGCCGCGCTCACGGAGTTCGAGACCTACGGGCTGCGCAGGGTCAGCGTCGAGGACGTCGCCAAGCGCGCCGGGGTCGCGCGCACCACCATCTACCGGCGCTTCACGAACAAGGAGCAACTGCTCCAGGCCGTGATCCTGCGGGAGTGCCGCCGTTTCCTCACCGCGATAGCGGAGGCCACCGAGGACCTCGACTCCCCTGACGACGCCGTCGTGGAGGGGTTCGTGGTGGGGCTGCAGAGCGCCCGCACGCACCCGCTGATGACGCGCGTCCTGGAGAGCGAGCCGGAGGCGTTCCTGCCGCAGCTCAGCATGAACGGCGGCGCGGTGATGCTCGCCGCCCGCGACATCCTCGCCGACCGCCTGCGCCGCGCCCGTCCCGGCGACCCGGGCGACCACGACACCGTGGCCGAGGTGCTGCTGCGGCTCGCGGTGTCGCTGCTGCTCCTCCCCGGCGGCGGGCTCGCGCTGGACGACGAGGACGCCATCCGCGCGTTCGCCCGCGGCTACCTCACCCGGATGCTGCGCCCCGGAAAGGACGACTGAGCGGAGCTCGTCGGGTCGGTCGACGGTGGGTGGTGGGTGGAGGACGGTGTCCGAGCGGAGCTCGTCGGTTGAATGGTGGTGGGTGGGGGCTGGAGGACGGTGTCCGAGCGGAGCTCGTCGGTTGAATGGTGGTGGGTGGGGGCTGGAGGACGGTGTTCCGCCGTCCTCGGCCGTCCCGTACTCTCTGCTCTATTGAACTTCGTTCTAGAATTGGAGGCGGCGTATGGAGGCGGTCGTTCAGACGTCCCACGGGAAGGTCCGCGGCACGACACGGGACGGCGTCACCGCCTTCCTCGGGATCCCCTACGCCGCGCCCCCGTTCGGGCCGAACCGCTTCCAGGCGCCCCGTCCGCCGGAGCCGTGGGACGGCGTTCGCGACACCGTCGAGTACGGGCCGACCGCGCCCAAGCCCGGCTACCCCAAGCCGTACGACGCGCTCCTGCCCGACCGTGACATCCCGGGTGACGACTGTCTCAACCTGAACGTCTGGACGCCCTTGCGGGGGGTGTCAGGGGGGTCGTCCACCCTGAGTGACTCGGCGCCGGAGCTCGGCGGCTCGGGGCTTCCGGTCATGGTGTGGATTCACGGTGGCGCGTTCCGGAACGGCTCCGGGGCCGTGCCGGTCTACAACGGCCACAACTTCGCCCGCGACGGCGTCGTCTGCGTGACGATCAACTACCGGCTCGGCGTCGAGGGCTTCGCGAATCTGCCCGGCGCGCCGCTCAACCGGGGGCTGCTCGACCAGATCGCCGCGCTGGAGTGGGTCCGCGACAACATCGCGGGCTTCGGCGGCGACCCGGGCCGCGTCACGGTCTTCGGCGAGTCCGCCGGCGGGATGAGCGTGACCACACTGCTCTCCCTCGACCTCGGTCTCTTCGGCCGCGCGATCGCGCAGAGCGGCGCGGGCAGCATCGCCCAGGACCCGGCCGACGCCATGCTCGTCACCCGGGAGATGGCCGCCCGGCTCGGCGTGGAGCCGACCGCCGAGGCGTTCGCGGCGCTCGACCCCGCCGTGATCATGCCCGTCCAGTCCGCCGTCGCCGCCGAGGTCTCCATGCTGCCCGACCCCGGCCGCTGGGGCGTCACCACCGCCGCGGGAGGCATGTCACTGACGCCGATCCTGGACGGCGAGCTGCTGGCCCGGCGCTCCGAGGACGCCATCGCGGACGGCGCCGGACGGGACGTGGACCTGCTCATCGGCTACACGTCCGAGGAGTTCCGGTTCTTCCTGATGCCGACCGGGCTCGCCGGTGACCTCACCGACGAGCTGGCCGGAGCCGTCGCCGCGGGCATGGGCGTCCCGCCGGGACTGCCCGCCGCCTACCGCGGCCACCACCCGGACATGACGCCGGGCGAGCTGCTGGCGACGATCATCACCGACCATCTGTTCCGCGTCCCCGCGAACCGCGCGGCGGACGGGCACGCCGCGTCCGGCGGCACCGGCGGGACGTGGATGTACGAGTTCGCGTGGCGGTCGCCCAAGCACGACCTGGGCGCCTGCCACGCGCTCGAACTCGGCTTCGTCTTCGACAATCTGACCAGCGAGACCGAGGGCCTGGCGGGACCGAACGCGCCGCAGGCCCTCGCCGACCGCATGCACCGCGCATGGACGGACTTCGCCGTGCACGGCGACCCGGGCTGGCCGCGGTTCGATCCGTCCGCCCGAGCGGTCAACGTGTTCGACGGCCCCGCCGACGAGGTCGTCAACGACCCCGGCGGCGGCGACCGCAAACTCTGGGACTGAACGCCCCCGTCAGCTGCCGAGGCGCTTGCGGCCCTGCGCACGTACGCGCTTGCGCTGGGACGGGTCGAGCATCAAGTAGCCGACGAGCGGCGCCCCGAGGACGCCGAGGATGATCAGCGTGGTCAGCCACCAGGGAAAGATGAACAGGGTCAGGAAGCCGACGACGACGCCGCCGATCACGAACTTTGTCTGGGTCGACATCTGGTACCTCCGTTTACGGGCCGCCCTATCTCTACAACGGCCACCAGGCGACCGCTGTTCCACGATATGTCGCGAGTCTGCCTCATGGCCATAGTGAACCGTTCCCGCAGGCGGCACGGTCCATCGAATCAGATGCGCCGTCGATCAGATGCGCAGGGAGAGCTGGCCCCCGCCCAGGGTTCGCAGCACCTCGGCGTGCAGCTTGCCGTTGGTGCACACGACGCTGCCGCCGTCGGGCCCGGGGACGCCGGACAGGTCGGTGAACATTCCACCGGCCTCCTCCACGATGACCTGGAGGGCGGCGAGGTCCCACAGGGACACCTCGGGCTCGGCGGACACGTCGACGGCCCCTTCGGCGACCATCATGTGCGACCAGAAGTCGCCGAACGCCCTCGTCCGCCACACCGACCGGGTCAGGTCGAGGAAACGGTCGAGGCGCCCCTGCTCCTCCCATCCGCTGAGGCTGGAGAACGACAGTGACGCGTCCGGCAGCTCCGTCACCGACGACACGTTCATCCGGGTCGCGCGGGTCAGGCTGCGTCCCGTCCAGGCGCCGCCGCCCCTGGCGCCCCACCAGCGCCGGTTCAGCGCGGGCGCCGACACGACCCCGACGACGATCTCGTCGTTCTCCATCAGCGCGATCAGCGTCGCCCACACCGGGACGCCCCGCACGAAGTTCTTCGTCGCGTCGATCGGGTCGATGATCCAGCAGCGGTTGCCGTAGCCGGTCTTGCCGTACTCCTCGCCGAGCACCGCGTCCCGCGGGCGGGCCCGCTTCAGGGTGCCGCGGATCTGCTCCTCGACGCTGCGGTCGGCGTCGCTGACCGGTGTCAGGTCAGGCTTGGTCTCGATGGCGAGATCGAGAGCGCGAAAACGCCTGGTCGTGATGTCGTCGGCCCCGTCCGCCAGCACATGTGCGAGACGCAGGTCATCGGAATAGCCCGCCACGGCGAGCAACGCTACCCTGATCACGGGTGGTCCAGACACACTTACCCGGGCTGTTCCGGCTTTTCGGTCGTCCGGGTGTGGCGCGCCGGTGCCGATGTGGGCCGTTTCGCGGGCGCGGTGGTGGCAGCATGGGGGCCATGGCGCACGACCTTCCCGCATGGGTGGCCGAGCTGACCGACCCACGCCGGGCTGAGACGCTCGACGAGCTCGCCGACCGCCTCGTCCCGCTGGCCGAGCACGCCATCGACGTGTCCCGTCGATTGCAGGCGCAACTCAACGAGCTCAACGATCCGTTCAAGCGCGAGGCCCTCTACGGGCGGGTGGAACGGCTGAAGGCCCGCGCGGGCGAGGCGCTGGAGGAGATCACGGCGGAGATCGCCGCCTCCGGGGAGGAGCGCATCGAGCGGGTCTGGGCGGACTGGGCCGGGCAGGCGGGGCAGGGCGGGCGCGGCGAGCGCGAGCGTGAGCTGCGGCGAAGGCTGGACCGCGACATCGTCCCGGTGCTGTTCAAGCAGCAGCAGGACGTCGCCGAGCGGGTCGCCGATCGCACCTCCGGGGCGCTGGAGGACGCGACGCAGACGCTCCTGACCCGGGTGGAGGAGCTGGCCAAGGCGGTCACCGACCTGATCCACGACGTGCTGCCGCTCGCCCGGGAGGGGCTGACGCTGGCCAGCCGCATCTCGGCCCTGTCGGGTCACGCGCGGAAGGCGGGCCGGGGGCGGGTCCCGGACGAGCTGAGGGAGGCCGGGGCCGAGACGACCCGGGCGTTCGACGAGGCCGTCGCGCGGCTGGAGCTGGAGTGGGCGGCGCTCGGCGCCCGGTCCGCCAGCGTCCGGGCGGCGCTGCGCGGGGCGGAGGAGAGCGCGTTCAGCCGGGTCACCGAGGAGATGACCCGGTGCGTGGAGGAACTCGCGCCCGAGCACGTCAAGGCGCTGAACGAGGCCGAGGCCAGGGCCAGGAGCCTGTTCGAGGAGCCGTCGAAGGGCTAGATGGCCTGGGGGAAGCGGAACAGCCTTCCGGGGTCGCGGGCGGCTTTGGTCTTCTTGAGGCGGTCCAGGTTGGGGCCGTAGTAGGCGTGCGCCCAGCCTTCGAGGTCGGGGTCGATGTAGTTCACGTAGGCGGTGCCGCTCATGTACGGCTCCATCGCCGCGTGAGTGGCGCGCAGCCAGGCGTTGTCCGGCGCGAGGTACTGGACGCAGAACAGGCCCTTCCGGTGCGGGAAGGCGGTGTCGCCGGGGGCCGGGCGGCCGATGGCTCCGCCCATGGCGTCCATCAGCACGGAACGGTTCCGGACGTCGTTGCCCTTGTCGAAACGGCCCAGGAGGGCGTTGATGGCGTCGTCGGGGAGGGGCTTGTAGGCGATGTGCGACTTTCCGGCGTAGTCGGCTCTGGGAAAGCCGCCGCCCGGACGCTGGCCGGGCAGTTCGCCTTGCGCGTGGCACGCCTCGACGGTCTGTCCCGCGCAGCCGCCCATGAACTTCATCGCGTCCAGATGCGGACGGCTCTGCGCGGTGGACGAGGCCGGGTCGGTGCCTATCGCCGAGGTCAGCCGGTTCATGTGGCCATCGGCATCGGCGAGCGCCACCCCGATGATCTCGACGCTGGGAGAGCCGGCGCCGGGTTCGGTGTCGAGGTGCAGGCTCGTCCAGGCCTCCTCCGGCGCGCCCGGTGCCCAGCGCTGCCAGCCCCGGATCACCTGGGCTGCCTTCGGCCACGGCCAGCGCAGGCTGAACGGTGTGACGTCGCCGGCCTCGTGCGTCCGGTAGGTGAACGACACCGCGACGCCGAAGTTGCCGCCGCCTCCGCCCCGGCACGCCCAGAACAGATCGGTGTTCCGCTCGGCGTCGCACGTCAGGACCCGGCCGTCCGCCGTGACGACCTGGACCGACTCCAGGACGTCGCACGACAGCCCATACGCGCGGGACGTCACGCCCAGGCCGCCGCCCAGCGTCAGCCCCGCCACTCCGACCGTGGGGCAGCTGCCCGACGGGACGCTCACACCGTCGCCGGCGAGCTCGCCGTACAGGTCGATCAGCCGCGTTCCCGCTCCGACGGTCGCGCTGCCGCCGTCGCGCTTCACCGTGCTCATGGGGGAGACGTCGATGACGAGTCCCGTGCCCGTCGACCAGCCCGCGTAGCCGTGGCCGCCGCAGCGCACCGCGACCGGCATCCCCTTCAAGGTCGCGAACGCGACGCATTCGGAAACGTCCTGCGGTGTCTCGCAGTAGGCGATGCCCGCCGGTTCGATGTCATCGTAGCGCGGGATGTAGAGGCGCCGGGCCTGGACGTACGACGCGTCGGACGGACGGATCAGCGTCCCGTCCAGGCCGCGGGCGAGGGCGCTCCAGTCGGCCGGGCCGGTCGGACGGGGCCGCGCCGGCGACGACCTCCGGCCGCTCGGGGGCGGCTTGTCGTCCGAGCATCCGGCGGCGGCCAGACCCCCGAGGATCGTCGCCTTGAACACCGCCCGCCGGTTCACGCGCCCATTGCTCCCTCGCGTCAGAGCTTCCGCAGCGTCTTGAGGAACGTCTCGTAGTGGGGGACGCCCCCGTCCCAGTGCTTCTGGTCGCCGACCAGGATGGCCTGGTAGATGGCGCCGTCGAACTCGAACACCCGGACCAGGCAGCGGGCCGGGATGCCGTCCTTGGTGAAGGTGAACTGGAGATCGGCCGCGCTGCCGCCCTGGTACGGGACGTTCCGGTGGAACTTCTCCTGCTTGAAGCCGGGATACTGAGAGTCGTCCCTCATCTTCTCGATCGCGTCGGCGAGGCCGTCCCCGGGGTTCCCGGCGGACGCGGAGGCGACGCGCTGGATCACGATGCCGCGGTGCACGCCCTCGGTCTGGTCCGTGAAGGTGACGTCGTCCCCGGAGCCGTCGTCCTTCCAGCCCTCGGGGACGGCCACGACGAACGCCGACCCCCGGTAGTGGCGGTATCCGCCGGGCGCGGCGGCGTCCGGCGACGACGAAGTGGTCGTGCTCGTGGAACCGCCGGCCCGGCCGTCGCCGCCCTCCGGGCCCTCCCCCCGGCTGGTGAACATCACGACCGTGACGACGGCGACGACCAGCGCGGCGGCGAAGACACCGGCCGGGATGATCAGCGGCCAGGGCGGGCGCCGGGGGCCGGGCGGCACGATGGTCGGTGGGGCCACCGGTGGCTGCGGCGTCTCGTTACGGGGCTGCAGCGTCACGTTGCGCGGCCCCGGGTCCGGCGGGACGAACGGGGGCGGTGCGGGGACGTGGGGGGCCGGCCCCCGCGCGACCTGGCGGAGCAGCCGTCCGGCCTCGTCGGGGCTGATCCGCAGGCCGGGATCCTTGCGCAGGAGCCCCTGGAGCACCGGGGTCAGGGGCCCGGCGCGCTCGATCGGGTCCGGGTCGTCCGACAGGACGGCGGCCATCACGCCCCACACGTCGGGCCGCTTGTACGGGGGGCGGCCCTCGACGGCGGCGTACAGGGTGGCCCCCAGGGACCACAGGTCCGACGCCGGTGTCGCCTTCTGGTGACGTGCCTGCTCGGGCGCCAGGTACGCGGGCGACCCGACGATGGCCCCCGCCTGCGTCAGGGTCTCGTCGCCCGCCACGGTCGCGATGCCGAAGTCGGTGAGGACGGCGCGGCCGCGCGGCAGCAGCACGTTCCCCGGCTTCACGTCGCGGTGCACGACCTCGGCCGCGTGCGCGGCGCTCAGCGCGTCCAGCAGGTCGAGGCCGATCGCCGCGACCCGGCCCGGCGGCAGCGGCCCCTCCCGCGCGATGACGGTGTCGAGGGCCTCGGCCCGGACGAGCTGCATCACGATCCAGGGCCGGCCGTCCTCCTCCACGACGTCGTGCACCGTCACGATGCCGGGATGGTCGAGCCGCGCCGCCGACCTGGCCTCCCGGAACGTCCGCGCGTACGTCCGCTCGACCTGCGCGTCGTCCAGGCCCTGCGGCAGCGACACCTCCTTGACCGCCACCTCGCGGCCGAGCGTGCGGTCGCGGGCCCGCCACACGGCGCCCATCCCGCCGCGGCCGAGCACCTCGATCAGCTCGTAGCGCCCCGCGATCAACTGGACCATGGGGGAAGACGATACCGATGCGGGGCGGGCGCGGCGTTCGCTATCCGGGGCCGCTATTCGGGCTCTCCCTCGCGGCTGGCGAGCAGCCGCCGCAGCGAGTCCAGCCGGGCCCGGCTGGCGCGCCCGTCGGCCACCCAGCCGTCCAGCCCGCAGCTGTCCTGCAGATGATCGCAGAGCGGGGGGCAGCGCTCCGCCGCGCCCTCCGCGAGGTCCTCGAACGCGTTGATCACGTGCCGGGGCTCGACGTGCGCGAGACCGAAGCTCCGCACGCCCGGGGTGTCGATGATCCAGCCCTCGCCGCCGGGCAGCTCCAGCGCGATCGCCGACGACGAGGTGTGCCGGCCGCGGCCGGTGACCGCGTTGACGTGGCTGACGGCCCGCTCGGCGTCCGGGACGAGCACGTTCACCAGCGTCGACTTGCCGACGCCGGAATGCCCGACCAGCACGCTCGTCCGCCCGGTCAGGTGGCCGCGCAGCCCGTCGAGGTCGCCGCCGCGTCGCGTCACGACATAGGGGACGCCGAGCGGCGCGTACTCGGCGACCAGGTCGCCGGCGTCGGCGAGGTCGGCCTTGGTGAGGCAGAGCAGCGGGTCCATCCCGGCGTCGTAGGCGGCGACGAGCTGCCGGTCGATCATGCGGGGACGGGGTTCGGGATCGGCCAGCGCGGTCACGATCACGAGCTGGTCGGCGTTCGCGACGACGATCCGCTCGAACGGGTCGGTGTCGTCGGCGGTGCGGCGCAGCGACGACGTGCGCGGCTCGACGCGGACGATGCGGGCCAGGGTGTCGGGGGCGCCGGACACGTCCCCGACGAGGGCGACCCGGTCGCCCACGACGACGCCCTTGCGGCCCAGTTCGCGGGCGCGCATCGCGGTGACGCCCCGCTCGTCGCCGGTGCCCTGGTCCACGATGCAGCGGTACCGGCCCCGGTCCACCGCGATCACGAAGCCGGGCGAGGCGTCCTCATGCGCGGGACGGCGGCGGGTGCGCGGACGCGACCCGCGGCGTCCGGGCCGCACCCGGACGTCGTCCTCGTCGTAGTCGTGCGTTCCTCGTGGCAGTGGTCCGTCCCTGCTGTCAGGCGGGCGCCAGCATCGACGCCCACGACTCCGTGAAGTTCGGAAGAGTTTTGCCCACGGTGCCCGGATTCTCTACCTCAATGCCGGGAACGGCCAGTCCGAGCAGGGCCGCCGCCATCACCATCCGGTGGTCGTCATAGGTGCGGAAGACGCCGCCGTGCAGCGGCCGCGGCCGGATCTCCAGCCCGTCCGGCAGCTCCCGGACGTCGCCGCCCAGCCCGCTGATCTCGGTGACCAGGGCCGCGAGCCGGTCGGTCTCGTGACCGCGCAGATGCGCGATGCCCGTCAGCCGGGACGGGGAGTCCGCCAGCGCGGCGAGGGCCGCGAGCACGGGCGTCAGCTCCCCGACGTCGTGCAGGTCGGCGTCCAGCCCGGAGAACCCGCCGGGGCCCCGCACGGTCAGCCCGTCCGGCCCGTGGGACACCTGCGCGCCCATCGCGCCGAGCAGCCCGCGCAGCGCGTCACCCGGCTGCGTGGTCTCGACCGGCCAGCCCGGCACGGTGACGCGCCCGCCGGTGACCAGCGCCGCACCGAGGAACTGCGCGGCGTTCGACAGGTCCGGCTCGATCACCCACTCGGCGGCCCGGATCGGGCCGGGCGCCGCCCGCCACAGGTCCTCCTCCGTCTCGACCGCCACGCCCGCCTCGCGCATCATGCGGACGGTCATCGCCAGATGCGGCGCCGACGGCACCGGCGGGCCCTCGTGCCTGACCTCCACGCCCTTCTCGAAACGCGGCGCGGCCAGCAGCAGCCCCGAAACGAACTGGGACGACCCGGACGCGTCGATCACGACCTGCCCGCCGTTCACCGAACCCGCCCCGCGCACCGTGAACGGCAGCGTGCCCCGCCCGCCGTCGTCGATGCCGGCGCCGAGCGCGCGGAGCGCGGTGATGATCGGGCCCATCGGCCGTTCCCGCGCCCGCGGATCGCCGTCGACGGACACCTCGCCGGACGCCAGCGCCGCGACGGGCGGCAGGAACCGCATCACCGTCCCCGCGAGACCCACGTCCACCCGCGCCGACCCTCTCAGCTCATCGGGCCGCACCTGCCAGCCGCCGGAGTCTTCCTCGATCGCCACGCCGAGCGCGCGGAGCGCCCCCGCCATCAGTTCGGTGTCGCGGCTCCGCAGCGGCCCCGCGATGCGCGCGGGCGTTTCGGCGAGCGCCGCCAGGATCAGGGCCCGGTTCGTCATCGACTTCGAGCCGGGCAGCGGCACGGTCGCGCCGACCGGGGCATGGGCGACCGGGGCGGTCCAATGCGGAGTGGGCATGACCCAAGGTTATCGGGCCCTGGGACGATCGGGCCGGGGCCGCTCAGACGGGGATGGTCAGCAGCGTCCCGCCGCTTTCGAGCCGCACCTCGAAACGGCTGATCTCCTGGCGGGTGAGCCCGGTCCCGCCCTGCATGACGAGCGGCTTCGGCTGGCCCGGCACGCCGTACCCCTTGTCGGGGACGCGCCACCCGGCGACGACGCTGCGGTCACCGTCCCGGGCCACGGCCTCCAGGTGGCACCTCAGCGGGCCCTTGATGCCGCGCAGCTCCAGGCTGACCTGCGTGCCCCAGCCCTTGTCCACCAGGCCGACCGTGCCGGACGCGCCCGTGCCCGCGTTCGTGGCCTGGAACTTCTCGCCGGTGATGGTCAGCGGCGGCGGCTTCTGGACGGTCCCGTCGTCGTTCAGCGCCGTTCCCAGGCCGACGCCGACGGCCAGCATCGCGGCCGCCGCCGCGGTGCCGACGACGTACGCGCCGCGACGAAACCGGCGGTCCTCCCTCCGCCGGCGCCGCATCATGTCGATCACCGGCGCGGGAGGTCCGGACGGCTCGTCCCCACCGCCCTCCGGCCCGGGTCCGGCACCGCCCGCGTCCCCGCCGCCGAGCGCGGACAGGACACCGGCCGTCCCGGACATCTCGGTCAGTTCGGTCTGGCACATTCCGCACTCGCGGAGATGGGCCTCGAAGGCCCGCCGATCGCCGTCTTCGAGAAGGCCCAGCGCGTACGCGCCGACATCGGTGTGCTCGACCTGCGAACTCATGAGGTCACCCCCCTCTCCTCCAAGGCGACGCGCAACGCGCGCAACGCGTAGTACACGCGGGACTTGACCGTTCCCACCGGGATGCCGAGGTACTCGGCGGCCTGATTCACCGTACGGTCGCGCAGGACCGTCTCCGTCAGCGCCTGCCGGTGCGCCGGGGAGAGCGAGTCCAGCGCCTCGGTCACCACGACCTTGCGCAGCAGGCCGTCCATCTCGTCCGCCATCGGCAGGTTCTCCAGGGGGCCGTCGCCGACCTCCGGCGGTCGGACCTCGCGCTGCCGCCGGTTGTCGATCACGATACGCCTGGAGACCGTGGCCAGCCACGGCATCAGCGAGGACGTGCGGTCGTCGAGCCGGTCCGCACTGCGCCATGCCCGGATCATGGTCTCCTGTACCACGTCCTCGGCCCACTGGCGGTCACCGCCGGTCAGCCGCAGGACGAACGCGAGGAGGGGCCGATGGTACTCGCGGTAGAGCTCGGCGACGATCTCCTCGTCGCGCACGGCCGAAGCCGGTCGCGCCGTGCCGGGGCGGCGGAGCAGGCTCCGCAACCCGCCGGTCTGGCGACCGGTCGATCCGGGAACTGCCATGGCCGGGGCGTCTCCGTTGTGGGGGGTTGGAGGACGGTCATGTGGCAGTACGAGACCGCCCCGGCCCGCGGTTCAACCGATTTGAGCTTCTTTTAAGGTTCTCTTCGGGAAGTCAGCGCCTGACCGCCTGCTTCACCTTGCCCGCCTGGACCGCCGTCCCCGCCTTGGCGGTCTTGCCCGCCTTCATGGCCTTCGCCGCCTGAGTGGCCGTCCCGGCCTTGACGGTCTGCCCGGCCCGCGCCGCCCGGCCCGGCTTGGACGCCCGGCCGGCCTTGAACGCGTTGCCAGCCATGGAGGCGCCGCCGGCCTTGATGTTCTTCATCGCGCCGCCCGCCTTCCCGGCCTTGAACGCGCCGCCCGCCTTCGCCGACTTGGCGGCCTTGAGCACGCCGCCCGGCTTCGCGCCCTTGAGCACGCCGCCCGCCTTGCCGGCCTTGAAGCCCGGCCTGGCCGCCTTGGTCGCCTTGAGGGCGCCGCCCGGCTTCGCGCCCTTGAGGGCGCCGCCCGCCTTGCCGGCCTTGAACGTGCCGCCTGGTTTGGCCGACTTGGCGGCCTTCGTCGCCTTCGCGGTCTGCTTGGCGGCCTTCCGTCCGCCCTCGGCGCGGGCGATGCGCACCTGCCGGGACGCCTCCCGGCGGGCGTCCCGGAGCGTCGCGGCGGCCTCCCTGCGCAGCGCCCTGGCTTCGGCGCCGCTCTTGATCTGCGTCTCCCGCGCCGCCCGCCGCAGCTCCGCGGTCCGCGGCGGACGCCGCGGCTCGGTCGCCACCATGAGCAGCGCGCCGAACAGCCCGGCGTTCTTCAGCAGGTGGGAGCGCTCGTTGGCACGGCGCTCGGGGTCGTCCTCGGTCCAGTACCGGTGCTCGGTCGCGAGCGCGGGCACCAGCTGGGCGGCGAGCAGCAGCGTGGTGAGCCGGCGGAACCTGCCGGTCAGCAGCAGTGCGCCGGTTCCGAGGCTGAGCGCGCCCTCCATGCGGACGAGCGTCTCGGGGTCCTTCGGCAGCCAGTCGATCCGGTCGGCCACGGGCTTGACCGCCGGGCCGACCCGCTCGGCGCGCTCGCGTGGGTCCCGGATGGCGTCCAGGCCGGTCATGATGTAGGGCGCCGCCACGAGCGGGCGGGCCAGGGTCGTGAAGGGTCGCATGACCCGCTACATGCCCATCACGTCACGCCTCAAGCACGGCAGGATGGGACCCATGTGCGGACGCTATGCCACCACCCGTGCGCGTCAGGAGCTGCTGGACGAGTTCCAGGTGCGGCTCGACGCCGTCGACGGGGACATCCAGCCCGACTACAACGTCGCCCCGACGAAGCAGGTTCCGGTCGTGCTCAACCGGCGCCCGAAGGACGCCCCCGAGGAGGAGGCGGCCGTCCGGCAGCTGCGGACGGTGCGCTGGGGGCTCGTCCCGTCCTGGGCCAAGGACCTGTCCATCGGCTCCCGAATGATCAACGCGCGGTTCGAGACGGTGCACGAGAAGCCGTCGTTCCGCCGGGCGTTCGCGCGGCGCCGCTGCCTGCTGCCGGCCGACGGCTACTTCGAGTGGTACACCCTCCAGGACCAGGGCGACTCGCCCGACCCGGCCGAGGGTGAGAAGAAGGCCAAGAAGAAGAAGCCGCAGAAGCAGCCCTACTTCATCCGCCCCAACGACGGCGCCGTCATGGCGATGGCCGGTCTCTACGAGCTGTGGAAGTCCCCCGAGGACGAGTGGCTGTGGACGTGCACGGTGATCACGACCGACGCGCCGGACGATCTCGGCCGTATCCACGACCGGATGCCGATGATCGTCGAACCCGACCGCTGGGACGCCTGGCTCGACCCCGGACTGAACGACACCGAGCAGGTACGCGGCCTGCTGGTGCCCGCCATGGCCGGGACAATGGAGGCCTACCCGGTGTCCAAGGCGGTCAACAACGTGAAAAACAACGGGCCGGAACTCATAGAACCCTCGACTTCTGGGGATAGTTCTGGCAATCATTCCGACAGTTTGTTCTGACCCGCTGTTTGTTCTGGCCGCTGCACGCGGGGGCGGCCGGGGCGAGAGCGTATTGCCCGGCACCCCCCACCGGGAGGAGTTCGCAGCATCGTGGACACCGCCGCAGCCCGTTCCCGCCTCGAGGCGCTGCTCGAGGACCTGGACCGTTCCATCGCCATTCTCCGCGGAGAAAGCCCCGAGCGCGACAATTCAGCCGCGGACGCCGGGGCGGGCCTCACCGCCCATGACCGCGTGGAGGCGGCCCTGGAGTCGCTCGAACGCCACCGCCGGGGCGTGCTCGCCGCCCTGGAGCGGATCGGCGCCGGCACCTACGGCCGGTGCGTCGGCTGCGGCCACCCCGTCCCCGACGGCCGCCTGGAGGCCCGCCCGGACGCCGCCCGCTGCATCACCTGCCAGTCCGCACACGACCGATCGCGCTAGCCCGGCGCCCGCGCCGAGCGGTTCACCGGCCGCGCGGGCGGGGCGGTCACGCGCTGCCCACGCGGCGGGCGCTGGCAAGCAGGTGGATTCCTAGGGATTCGTCTGGTTGGGGGGCGTTCAGTTCGGTGCGGACCAGGCGGGGGAGGGCTCGCGGGGACTTGACCAGGACGTGTTCGACGGTCGAGGGGGAAAGGACCGTGCGGGGCCTGATCCACTCGACTTCCAGGCCGGCGTCGGCGAGGAGTTCGCGGAGCTGGTGGGCCGAGAACGAGCGGGTGATCGTGCCGTCCGGCCAGGGGATGAGGACCACCTCGGCGCTCGGGACGTCGGACAGGTGCGCCCAGTAGTTCCGTTCGGCCAGCAGCGCCATGCCGAGGGTCAGGGAGTCGACGCAGAGCAGGACGCGGCCGCCGGGGCGCAGGACGCGGGCGATCTCGGCGACCGTGGTCTCGGTGGCGAGGTGGCGGGACAGCACGCGGTTCTCGGCGATCACCGCGTCCATCGAGCCGTCCGAGAGGAAGCCGAGGGTGCCGGTGTCGCCGATCAGCGGGATGGTGGTGCCCTTGGAGGACGGTGCGCCGTGGGAGGACGGGAGGCCCTCGGACCGGCCCTGTTCCCGTGCGGAGGGGCGACTCCCCGCGCCCCCCGGGAACCGCGCGGGATCGCGGACTTCGAGGACGGTGTGGCGTGCCTCGGCGGCCTGGGCGGCGGAGTGTCCGTGCGAGATGTCCAGGACGCGGCCCGGTCTGCGCGGCAGCCATCGTGTCAGCTGGGCGGCGGCGACCGCCCAGTAGAACGTCCAGTAGCGCGCCAGGGCGTCGCCCGCCCCGTCCCCGGAGATGTCGCGCAGACTGGCGATGGTGGGCTCGGACGATTGCGCCGAAAGCACCGGATGCACGTTTGCTCCTGTTCTCGCCATGTATGTCACTTCTCTTCCCCGTTACCGGGGGCGTCACCCTCCGTGCAGGACGGGGCCGGGCACGCGTTATCGCTGCTTCCGGCCCCCGCCGGGGAATCGGCGGCGCCGCTCCGGTGTTGCACCGTCTCACAACCCATAACGCGGAGGTGCACACCGATGACCACAGCCGTTGCCGACCAGCAGCGGAGAGCCGGGACCGCGGCACCGCGCGGCGACGCGAAGGCCCCTGTACGCGTGGCCAGGCCGCGCGGACCGATATCGTCTGTGGGATACGACGCCGCCGGCCGAGCCGAGGCCAAGGGCGCCACAGCCGAGGGGGTGGGTCAGGTACAGGGCACCACGGAGACCGTGGAGCAGCGTCAGGAGCGGTTCGAGCGCGACGTGCTTCCGTTCTTGGACCAGCTGTATTCGGCCGCGCTGCGCATGACGCGCAATCCGGCGGACGCCGAGGATCTGGTCCAGGAGACGTTCGCCAAGGCGTTCGCGTCCTTCCACCAGTTCAAGGAAGGCACCAACCTCAAGGCGTGGCTCTACCGCATCCTGACCAACACGTTCATCAACTCCTACCGCAAGAAGCAGCGCCAGCCGCAGCAGGCCGCCACCGAGGACATCGAGGACTGGCAGATAGCGCGCGCCGAGTCGCACACCTCCAGCGGGCTGAAGTCCGCCGAGGCGGAGGCTCTGGAGCACCTGCCCGACTCCGATGTGAAGCGGGCGCTGCAGGAGCTGCCCGAGGAGTTCCGGATCGCCGTCTACCTCGCCGACGTCGAGGGCTTCGCGTACAAGGAGATCGCCGAGATCATGGGCACGCCCATCGGCACGGTGATGTCCCGCCTGCACCGGGGCCGGCGCCAGCTGCGCGTGATGCTGGAGGACTACGCTGATGAGCGCGGTCTCACGAGGACGGGCGGAGGGTCCAAGTGAGCGGGAAGCGCGCCTGCCGCGTACAGCGGAGCGAGATGCCCGACATCGCGCCGTGTGGCGACGCGGTGAACGAGAGGGGTGAGTGAGCCATGAGCTGTGGCAACCACCATGAAACCCCCTGTGACGAGGTCCTGGCGCGGGTCTACACCTATCTCGACGGTGAGCTCGACCAGGGCGGCTGCGGCGAGGTGCGGCAGCACCTGGACGAGTGCGGGCCGTGCCTGCGCGAGTACGGGCTGGAAGAGGCCGTCAAGAAGCTGGTGAACAAGTCCTGCGGCTGCGAGCAGGCCCCCACCGACCTGCGCGCGAAGGTACTCGGCCGGATCGAGGAGATCTGCGGCGACATCAAGGCGTCCGGCGGCGCCGAGAAGACCGAGAGCGCCTGACCGGCACCTGATGCTCGGGCGCGTGCGGCCGGGCGCGGTCCCGGCCCGCGCCGCCGCACGCCCACCGGTATCGTTCTCGGGTGCTCGCACTCGTCACCGGCGCGGCCGGTTTCATCGGATCCCA
Source organism: Actinomadura sp. 3N407 (assembly GCF_052245875.1). NCBI lineage: Bacteria > Bacillati > Actinomycetota > Actinomycetes > Streptosporangiales > Thermomonosporaceae > Actinomadura > Actinomadura sp. 3N407. Next base: position 257,860 of record NZ_JBQQBP010000011.1, on the reverse strand, counting down.
TCTGGTCGACCGGCTCCTCGCCGATGGCCATGAGGTCATCGGCGTGGACGACATGTCGTCCGGCGCCAACGTCCGCCCCGGGCTGGAGCTGTGGGAGATGGACGTCGGCGATCCGGGGCTCGTCGGGAAGGCGGCGGTGCGGCGTCCCGAGGTGATCTGCCATCTGGCCGCGCAGGTGAGCGTCCGCGCCAGCGTGGCCGACCCGCTGGGCGACGCGCTGACGAACGTGGTCGGGACGGCGAACGTGCTGGAGGCGGCGCGGGCGGCGGGCGGCCGCAAGGTGGTGTTCACGTCGAGCTGCGCGGTGTACGGGGTGCCGGACGCGCTGCCGGTCCCGCCGGACGCCGAGCTGCGGCCCGCGTCCCCGTACGCGGCGTCGAAGGTCTCCGGCGAGGTGTACGCGGGGATGTACAGGGCGCTGCACGGCATCGACTCCACGACGCTGACGCTGGCGAACGTGTACGGGCCGAGGCAGACGCCCGAGGGGGAGGCCGGCGTCATCTCGATCTTCACGGACGCGCTGCTGGCGGGCCGTCCCACGCGGGTCTACGGCGACGGGTCGCAGACACGCGACTACGTCTACGTGCTGGACGTGGTGGACGCGTTCGCCCGCGCGGCGGGGGAGCGGGGCGGCGGGCGCCGTCTCAACGTGGGCACCGGCGTGCAGACGGCCGACCGGGATCTGCACACGCTGGTGGCGGAGGCGGCGGGCGCGCCGGACGACCCGGAGTTCGCGCCGCCGCGGCTGGGTGATCTGCCCGCCATGTCCGTCGATCCGCGGGCGACGCGGGAGGCGCTCGGCTGGGAGCCGAAGACGGGCCTGCGGGAAGGGCTCGCCGAGACGGTCGCATGGGCGCGGGATCGGAACGCCCCAGCATGACGGAAAGCCGGTGCTTGGCCGTTTTGTGACCAATTCCTGGCGGTTAATGAGATCAGTCGAGGATGCACGTGCATTGTGACGTGCAGAGGGATTGTGCAATTACGTTGGGTGCATTCGCCTGGGGCAATTGATCACTTAAGGTGACGATTGCTTCACGGCTTGCTTTCGTTTCCCCGCATGCCTGTGTGACCTGGGCAGTTCACGTTAGGCTTGTGCCGGAATCAGCGACGGGAGCACGTGCACGCCCGTGAATTCGGGGTATGTGCTCGCCCGGGAAGCCTGGACCGGTCCGGTCCCGGTGGCCGGCCGCGAGGCCGGACGGCCCGGTTCGCGGGGGGAGGCAAGGAGCCATGCTCAAGCGTGTGAAGCCGGTGGGACACGGCCGGCGCGAGAGCGCCTCGGCGTCGTCGCTGATGATGCCCGAGGGCGTGTCCTGGGTGTAGGTGCCGGCAGGCACGCGCAAGCCCGGTGGCGGCCCGCCATTCGTCACTGAACACTTTCATTCACGGCAGGAACGCACAGGCCACGCCTCTGCGGACGGGCAGGATGAGAGCGTTCACTCCCCGAGGGGGGCGGCAATGCGTGGACTACCTCTCGCTGCCTGGGCGTACGTCTGTGGTGTGGTCGCCCTCGCGGTGGGCCTCATCGCGACGTCGTCCTTCGCGGAGATCGACTGGGGCAAGCTGGCCGTCCTGGCCCTGCTGTTCCTGATCTGCGACTCCGCGCCCGCCCGGCTGAACGTCGCGCGCGCCAGGGTGTCGCTGAGCTTCGCCGCCAGCCTGGCCTCGGTGGTGCTGCTCGGACCCGCCGGCGCGGCCCTGCTCGGCTTCTGCGCCGTGATCACCGGCCAGCGGTTCTTCGCCCCCGTCAAACGGATCTTCAACGGCGCGCAGCTCGCGCTCAGCGGCTTCATCGCCGGGACGGTCTTCGACCTCCTCGGCGGCGACCGCTTCCACCCCGAGCAGGCCCGCTGGGTGGAGAACGTCATCGGGCCGTTCCTCGGCGCCCTCGTCACCTTCGTCCTGGTCAACCTGACGCTGATGGCCGGGGTGCTGCTGCTCAGCCGGCAGGCCGCGCCGCGCGAGCTGCTGCACGAGAGCGGCCAGCTCGCCGTCGGCTGCCTCGGCTACGGCATGGTCGGCCTGCTGATCGCCGGGCTGTGGCCGCGGGTCGGGCCGTTCGCCGCCGTCCTGGTCCTGCTGCCGCTGTTCATCGCCCGCTGGGCGATGGACCAGGCGTACGTGCAGCAGCAGGCGCACTCCGCCACCCTCGCCGCGCTCTGCCAGGCCGTCGAGACCAAGGACTTCTACACCCGCGGCCACTCCGAGCGGGTGTCCCGCGGCTCGGTGATGATCGCCCAGGAGATCGGGATGCGGGCCGACCGCGTCGAGGCGATCCGCTACGCGGGGATGCTCCACGACGTCGGCAAGCTCGGCGTGCCCACCAAGGTGCTGCAGAAGAACGGGCCCATGACCGAGGAGGAGTTCGCCGCGATCCAGCTGCACCCGATGCGCGGGCTGGAGATCGTCCGGGAGATCGGGTTCCTGGACGAGGCGCTCGCCGGCATCATGCACCACCACGAGAAGATGAACGGCCGCGGCTACCCGATGGGCCTGGCCGGCGACGAGATCCCCGAGTTCGCCCGTGTCATCGCCGTCGCCGACGCGTTCGACTCGATGACGTCCACCCGCTCCTACCGGGCCGCCCGCAGCGTCGACGAGGCCGTGACGGAGCTGCGCCGCTGCATGGGCGACCACTTCGACCCGGTGATCGTGGAGGCGTTCCTGCGGGCGCTCGAACGCGACCCGTGGGTGCCGCCCGGCCCGGTCGTCCTGCCCGACGACGACGTCGTGGAGACCACCCAGCAGGACCACGACGACCCGAGCACGCCCCTGCGGGTCGCCGGCGACGAGGTGCGGCGGTGACGGGACGTCCATGAGCAGCCAGGACCGCACCCGGGAACGGGCCGCGTGGCAGACCATCGACTCCGGCCAGCTGCTGCTGATCGCCACCGCCGGGCTGTTCGTGATCGTCGCGATCACGCAGGTCGCGGCGGTCGGCCTCCGGCAGCCCAACGTCGCGATCATCTTCGGCGTGCTGATCGCGCTCGGCGAGCTGTTCCGGATGGTGATGCCGGGCAACCGGGAGGTCGCGCCCATCGCGAGCGCGGGCGCGATCGGCTACGCGCTGCTGGTCGGCGTCGGTCCCGAGGGCGCCCCGCCGGACGCGCCGCTCGGCGTCGTCGCCGCCGAGCACTCCGCGCTGCAGGTCGTCGCCGTCACCGCGGCAGGCATGCTGATCGGCTCGCTGCCGCACATCGCGGTCGGCCGGTCCCCGCGGCTGGACGCGATGGCGCGGCGGCTGTTCACGGTCTCGGTCGTCGCGCTGTGCTTCCGGCCTGTGCTGTCGCTCGACCTCGTCTGGCAGCTGCTGCTGGCGGTGATGGGCATCGTCGTGATCGCGTCCTGCTTCACCGATGTGCTGATCGCCGCGGTGATCCGGGCGGAGGCCGTCCGGGCGCGGTTCGGCATCGCGCTGCGGGACGAGATCGAGGCGAAGATGGCGCTGTGCGCCGCGACCAGCGCGACCGCCATGCTGATCGCGGTGGCGACGACCGCGATGGGCGAGGCCGCGCTGCTGATCTTCACGGTGCCGATCCTGGTGACGCAGTTCGCGTTCCGCCGGTACGCCGGGATCCGCGCCACGTACCTGCAGACCGTCCGGGCGCTGTCGCGCGTCACCGAGGTCGGCGGCTACGTGGAGACGGGCCATTCGCGGCGCGTGTCGCAGCTCGCGGTCGCGATGGGACGCGAGCTCGGCATGTCCGAGGAGGAACTGCTCGAACTGGAGTACGCGGCCCTCATGCACGACATCGGCCAGCTGTCGCTCGGCGACCCGATCCCGGGCGGTGCGACCGTGCTGGCGTCCCCGGCCGAGCAGCGCCGCATCGCCGAGCTCGGCGCCGAGGTGATCAAGCAGACCGGGGTCCTGGACCGGGTGGCGCACATCGTCCAGCTCTCCTCCCACCCCTACCGGTCGGGACGCGATCCCGCCGCCGGTGACTCCGCCGACACCAGGCCGGTCCCGCCGCCGCTCGCGGGCCGCATCATCAAGGTCGCCAACGCCTACGACGACCTGGTGGGCGAATCCCCCGACCGGGACAGGGGCGCCGCCGTGCTGGAGCGGCTGAGGCTCGACTCCGCCGCCGAGTACGACCCGACCGTCGTGGAGGCGCTCAGCCGCGTCGTGGACCGCCGCCCCCGCCAGTAGAGCTCCTGGGCCGGTGCGACGGCGGCCGTGACGGCGGCGGTGGCCGTCCACAGCAGCAGCGCGCCGAGGTGCTGGTCGTCGAGCGGCGCGGCGCCCCACCGCCGGCCGAGTTCCTCGTACCAGCTGCCGAGGACGGTCCCGTCCCGCATCAGGGCGACCCCGGCGATGACGTGCAGCGGCAGGACGGCGAACGGGACCAGCGTCCCGGCCGTCCCGTGGAAGTACGCCAGCCCGATGATCAGGAAGCAGAGCATCGCGAGCGAGTGCAGCGCGTGGTTGCTGAGCGTCGCGCCGAACAGCGGCGACACGTAGAACGCGTAGAGGCTGAGCAGGAGCAGCCCGGAGGCGACGACGGGATGGGCGAGCAGCCGGATCCCGCGGCAGCCGGCCGCGGCGGCCAGAAGCTGCGCGTTCTCGCCCCGCATGGCCCGCAGCGCCAGCCGCACCGGCGCCCCGTACAGGAGCAGCAGCGGTGCCAGCAGCCCGATGAGGATGTGCTGAACGGCGTGGGCACTGAACAGGACCATGCTGTACCGGGAGATTCCGCCCCCGGTGGCGAGCAGCGCGACGAGCAGCCCGCCGGCCCAGGCGGCGCCGCGGTGCCACGGCCAGTCCCGCACGCGCAGGACACCCGCCCCGTACAGGACGGCGCCGGTCACGATGAGGGCGAAGAACAGCGGATCGATCCACCAGTCGAGCAGGTAGGGGCCGGGGCCCGCCGGGCCGGGCAGCGGGAAGCCGAGGCGCAGCGCGACGATGTCGAGCGTGTCGGGGGCGTTCTCGGGCGGGGGAGTGCGGGAGAGCCCGGTGGCGAGGGCCATGGTCGCCGTCATGATGAGGACCTCGGCGGTCCCGAGCCGCAGGAAGCGCCCCGCGCCCGTCCCGTCCCGCAGGGCGGGGATCGTGGCGCGCCGGTGCCACCAGCCCAGCGCGCCGAGGACGGTGAGGGCCGCGACCTTCGCCACGACCACCATCCCGTACCGCGACCCGAGGTGGAGGCCGCCGAGCCGCACCCAGGCGTTGACCGCGCCGCTCACCGCGACGACGACGAACGACACCAGCGCCAGGGTGCTGTAGCGGCCGACGATCCGGGGCAGCCCGTCGCGGAGCGCGGGCCCGGCGGTGACCAGGGCGACGAGCCCGCCGATCCACAGCGCGGCGCCCACGACATGGGCGGCCAGGCTGTAGACGGCGAGCGCGTGGTACGAGGCGCCCGCCGCGTGGCCGGTGAACAGCGGCGGAAGCAGGGCGGCGAGCGCGGCCGCCAGCAGGTATCCGGCGCCGCCCTTCGCGCGGGGCAGGCTCGCCGCGACCGACAGCGCGACCGCGACGGCGAGGACGATCAGCAGCGCCCGTCCCTGCGGCAGCTCGATGAGGAGCGTCCGCATCATGTCCCCGGTCAGGCCGCCGACGCCGATGCCGAACAGGTCGAGGGCGCTGAACACGATCAGCGCCAGCGTGCACAGCGCCCACGCCAGTGCCGCCATGGACGCGGCGCGCAGGCAGCGGCGCCCTGCGGGCGACGGCGGCCGGGCGAACACGGCCGCGACCAGCAGCCATCCGACGGTGAGGACCGCTGCGACGTTCCCGCCGAGCTTGGCGACCGACAGGCCGACCTTGGTCAGCGCTCCGGCCTGCGACAGCTCCGGCGCCGACGTCTCGCTGAGCGCCCCGCCCAGCCGTATCACCAGCGCGACGACGACCAGCGCGATCGCGGCGGCGCCGATGGCGAGCATCGGCTTGTCGGTCGGGTGAGCCCGCCGCTCATGTGTCGCCACGGACGGGGATACGCATACGGCCGATCAGAAGGTTCAAAGCGCAATAAGGTACCGCCAAACCGATCAAGCGCCGAGGAGCGAGATGAGCGCCCAGGATCAGGGCAACACGTATCTGGAGAAGGTCGTCGCCCAGCAGGCGGTCCTGGAGGACGACCTGAAGGCGAGGCGTTCCCCGGCGCCGGCGCCCGCCGGTGCGAGCGCGCCGGCGCAGGCGGCCGGTCCGCTCGCCAAACGCGACCGGGCCCTCGGTGGCGCGCCGTCCGGGGACCGCCGTCCCGCCCCCGGTCCGGTGGACGTGCGGATCAGCGGGTTCTGGCGGTGGAAGAACGTGCTCGTCCCGCCGAACGCGTTCGTCGTGCACACGCGGCGCGGACGGGCCGAGCCGCTGCACATCGGGCTCGGGGTCTCGTTCCGGTTCAACCCGTCCACCGACTCGTTCCTCGTGGTGCCGGGTGCGACGCAGACGATACTGATCAACGCGTACTGCATCTGCCGGGAACTGCAGGGCGTCCTCGTCCAGGGCTACGTTCAGTGGATCATCCAGGACTTCGCCGTCGCGTACCGCAAACTCGACTTCGGCGACGCCGACGACCCGATGCGGCTGGTCAACATCCAGCTCAGGGAGCAGGCGGAGGCCGCGATCAAGGACAAGGTCTCCACGATGGGCGTGCGGGACGTCCTCAGCGACAAGCAGCCCATCATCGAGGAGCTGACGGCCCGGCTGCGGGCCGTGGCCGAAGGCCAGAACGAGGAGGGGCAGGGCGACGAGGGGCTCGGGCTGCGGATCGTCACCGTGCAGATCAAGGAGGCGGTGGTCAGCTCGTCCCGGCTCTGGGAGAACCTGCAGAAGCCGTACCGGGCCGAGCAGGGGCAGATCGCCCGGCTGGCGGAGCTGGAGGCCGCGGAGGTCGTCGCGCAGCGCGAGATGACGGCCGCGCGGATCAAGGAGTCGCAGCGGCTGGAGCACGAGCGGGAGCTGGCGGAACTGCGCGCCCGCAACGAGTCGCAGCTGTTCGACACCGAGGCCGCCGAGAAGCTGCGCCGCACGAAACGCGAGCACGACGACACCCGCGAGGTCGCCGAGCTGGAGACCGAGACGACGCGGCACACCCTGCGGATGGAGCGCGAGCGGCACGAGGAGGAGGCGGAGACGGGGCGGCTGCGCATCGAACGCGACCACGAGCTGGCCCGGCTCCGCGCGGAGGGCGAGCTGGCGCTGGCCGAGTCCCGCGCCCGGTCCCGGCACGAGCAGGCACTGCTGGACCTGGAGCGGGAGGGCGCCCGCGCCGCGATCGAGAACGACCGGACGCCCGCCGCGCTGCAGTCCCGGCTCATCGCCTCGCTGCCGGAGATCATGACCAAGCTGCCCAAGCCGGACGAGCTGCGCACCGTCACCGTCAACGGCGCCGACCAGACCAGCGTGGCCGGGTTGATCACCCAGCTGACCGCGGTCATCGGCGCCCTCCGCGGCGCGAACGGCGGTTCGAACGGCGGCTCGAACGGCTCGGCGTGACCCGGACTAGGCGGGCGGGAACGTCACGGGGAGGGCGGTCAGGGCCCGGTGGAAGGGGCCGGGGCGCCACTCCAGGTCGTCCGCGGGGAGGGCCAGTTCCAGGTCGGGGAGGCGGTCCAGGAGCGTCTCCATGGCCACCGACGCGATGAGGCGGGCGTGGTTCTTGGCCGGGCAGGTGTGCGGACCGCCGGAGAACGACAGGTGCGCGCGGTTGCCCTTGCGGTCGGCCATCGACCGGGTCGGGTCGGTGTTCGCCGCGGCATAGCTGATCAGGACGGGCTGGTGGGCGGGCAGCCGGTACCCGTGGAAGTCGATGTCCTGGCGGGGGAACGTCGTCCCATAGCTGGCCATCGGCGGGTCGGTCCACAGGATCTCGTCGAGGGCGTCCTCGACGGGCAGGTTGCCGCCGGACAGGTCGCCGCCGAACCGGTCGTTCGACAGAAGGAGCAGGATCCCGTTGGCGATGAGGTTCTGCTCCGGCTCGGTACCGGCGCCGACGAGCAGCGTGATCTGGTGGGCCATCTCGAAGTCGTCGAGCCCGGCGGGATGCCGCAGCATCCAGGACGTCACGTCCGCGCCCGGCTTCTCGCGCTTGTGCGCCACCAGTTCGAGGGTGGCCTCGGCGAGCAGCGCGTTGCCCTCCTCGGCTCCGACGGTGTCGAAGATGGCGCTCATGCCCCGCACGAGCTTGTCGCCGATGTCGCGGGGGCAGCCGAACATCTCGTTGAACACCAGCAGCGGCAGCGTGCGGGCGTACTGGCCGATGAGGTCGGCCTTGCCGTCGGCGGCGAACATGTCGATGAGGCGGTTCGCGCCGTCCGCGACGTGCTCGCGCAGCAGCGCCGGGTCGACCCGGTCCAGGCTGTCGACGATCACCGACCGGAGGCGCGCGTGGACGGCGCCGTTGGTGAACAGGGCGTTGGGCCGGGTCATCATCATCGGCAGCACCGGGCACTCGGGTCCGACCTCCTCCTCCCACACCTCGCTGCAGCGCGGGAACCGGTCGGGATCGCGCATGATCTCCAGTGCCGCGTCGTACCCGAGGACGAGCGTCGCCGGGACGCCCGGGGACAGCTCGACGGGCGCGAGGTCGCCGTGGGCGCGCATCTGCGCGTAGACGCGCCGCGGGTTCCTGGCGAACTCCGGCCCGTACATCGGGAAGCGGGCCGGTTCGGGGGTGGTCCGGTCGTCGGTCACGGTGTCTCCGTGTCGAGGGTGAGGAGGTGGTCGACGAGCGAGATCAGCGCCTCGGTGGACGATCTGCGGTCGCGGGCGTCGCAGTTGACCAGGGGCGTGGTGGGCGCGAGGTCGAGAGCCTCGCGGACCTCGGACTCGGGGAAGACCGGCGACTCGTCGAAGTGGTTGACGGCCACCGCGTACGGCAGGCCCTGCCGCTCCACGATGTCCATGATCTCGAACGACTGCTTGAGGCGGGCGGTGTCGACGAGGACCAGCGCGCCGAGGGCGCCGCGCGCCAGGTCGTCCCACAGCCGGGTGAAACGCTGCTGGCCCGGCGCCCCGAACAGGTACAGGACGAGGTCGTCGCTGAGCGTGAGGCGGCCGAAGTCCATGGCGACCGTGGTGGTCGTCTTGTCCTTGATGCCGGCGAGGTCGTCGACCATCGCGCCGGCCTGCGTCATCCGCTCCTCGGTGCGCAGCGGGCGGATCTCCGACAGCGTCCCGACATAGGTGGTCTTGCCGACCGCGAAATGGCCCACGATGAGGATCTTGACGGCCGTCCGCACGCTGTCGCGCAGGTAGGGCGTCTCAGAGGCGAGCGCGGAGTCCATCGAGCACCTCCTGAAGGAGCCGGACCTTGGACTGCTGGGCCGCCGGCGCGCCGGCCCGGGTGGTGAGGTGCCCGCTGTCGACCAGGTCGGACAGCAGGACTTTGGTGACCCCGACGGGCAGGCCGAGATGCCCGGCGATCTCCACGACCGACAGCGCGCCGCCGCGGCACAGTTCGATGATGCGGAGCTTCTCCGGGGACAGCCCGGTCCGCGGCAGGTCGCCGGTGGCGATCAGGAGGGTGACGAGGTCGAACACGTTGCGGGTCGGGTGGGCCCGGCCGCCGGTGACGACGTGCGGGCGGACCAGCGCCCGCTCGTTCCTGCGGGGGTTCATGCGGGACGGCCCGCGCCCGGACGCGGCGGGCTGGTCATCTCCTTGCCCAGCCGCTGCACCAGTTCCTGCAGCCGGAACGACACGGTCTCCATGTCCACGTGCTGCGTCGCCGACACCGCCAGGTACGCGCCGGGCCCGGCGGCGACGAGGAACACGTACCCGTCGTCGAACTCGTTGACCGTCTGCCGCCACGTGGTGCCCGGATCGCCGCAGAACTCGGCGGTGCTGCGGGCGAGCGACTGCAGCCCCGACATGCCCGCGGCCTGCCGTTCCGCGTCGTCCCTGCTGATCCGCTCGGAGTGCGCCATGAGCAGCCCGTCGGCCGACAGCAGGATCGCGTAGCGCGTCTCCGGCATGCGCAGCGCGTCGTCCAGCATCCAGCCGAGCCGGTTCGTCCCGTCGTCCATCGCGCCGTTCCACCCCTCGTTCATGGCCGCAGGTCCTTGCTCTCGATAACGGGGCCGTCGATCTCCGTGCCCTCGCCGCCGGCGCGGCCGGAGCGCGTCCCGCGCTGCCAGGCGCCGAGGCCCGCGGCGGTCTCCCTGGCCGGCCTGGCCGGTGGCGGGTCGTCGGTGTCCGCCACGCCGGGCTCCTCGTCCGCGCCGTCCGTCCCGGCGGGCCGTTCGGCGACCGCGACGCGGCTGCGCTTGGGCAGGCCGCCGACCGTGGACGGCCCGTCCTCGGGGGCGACGGCGGCGTTCTCCCCGATCGGCAGCGACGTGGTCACCGGTTCGGGCGGCCGGGCGTCCGGGACGGTGGTGAGCAGCGTGCTCGGCACGAACACCACGGCCCGCACGCCGCCGTACGGGGAGCGGCTGTCGACCGCCACCCGGAACCCGTAGCGGGCGGCGAGCACGCCCGCCACCGCGAACCCGACCTGCGGCGGGTCGCCGAGCCGGTGGATGTCCACCGACGTCTCGCCCGACAGCAGGTCGGACGCGCGCTGCAGCTCGTCGGCGTCCATCGCGACGCCCGCGTCGTCGATCGTGATGGCGACGCCGTTGTGCGTGGACCGGAAGTTGACCTCGACGGAGGTGTCGGGGCGGGAGTGCCGCGCGGCGTTGTCGAGCAGTTCGGCCAGCGTCAGCACGACGGGCTCCACGGCCCGGCTCGTCACCGCGCTGTTCACCGTCCCCTCCAGGTTGACGCGCAGGTAGTCGCGGATGCGGGACGTCGCGCCGCGGACCACGTCGCTCATCGAGGACGCCGAGCGCTGCTGCCCCGGCCACGACCCGCACAGCACGGCGGTGGCCTGGGCGCGCCGTCCGAGCTGGGCGTTCATGTGGTCGATGCGGAGCAGGCCCTCAAGGACGTCCGGGTCGTCGTGGCGTTCCTGCATGGTCGAGATGGCGAGCTGCTGCTCGTTGGCCAGGCTCTGCACGGCGCGCATCATGGCCCGCAGCGTCGACTTCGCGGACCGGTCGGACCGCTCGCGGACGCGGGCGGCGGACCCGGCGAACAGGTCCATCACGGTCTGCAGCGACTGCCCGAAGGCGGGGGCCTCGCGGTTCAGGTCGTACAGCGGGCCGGTGACGTGCACGCCGGGGTTGCCCAGCGACTCCATGAGCTCGGGCAGCCGGACGTTGGCCAGGTGCCGCAGCTCCTTCTCCCGCAGGTCCAGACCACGGGCCAGCACGGCGTTCTGCTCGCGTAGTTCGGCGGTCGCCTGCCGCTGGCGCAGCAGCAGGACCGCGGCGGCGATGCCCGCGCCCGCCACGAGGACGAACGCCGTCGCCAGGAGGAATTGATCCATCAGATCCTCGGTGCACACGAATCGGGCGAGGTGGGCCGGAGCGGACCGCCTCATGGCCGGGTGGGGTGGGTTCCGGACGGCGCAGATACGCCGCGGTTTCGGCACCGTAGGACGGGTGCGCACGGTGGTGCTTGTGCTCGCGCGCAGAGAATTTGCCGCCGGGCGCATCGCGCGATCACACGCCGTCTGAATCGCGTCACTTTCCGCTGGATTCGCCTGATTTAGCGGCAGTGATCGTACTACGCTCCACCTGCGGTGATCATCAGATGCCCGATGGCGCGGGCCGCCTCGCCTCGGCGGCATGGTACGTGGACCGACCGGAGGAAGGGCCTGCTGTGGACGACTTCCTCAGCGGGCCGGTTCGGCAGAGCAGCGCCGCCTACCGGCTCGTCCTGTACCGGTCGGACCGGACCGACTACGTCCGCACGGCCGGGGAGGCCCGCCGCGACCCCGACGACGCCTACCGGTTCCTGATGCCCCTCCACGGCGAGTTGCTCGTGCTCCGGGACTCCGGGCAGGCGCGGCTCCGGCCGGGGACGGGCGGCCTGCTGTCGCCGGCGGCGCCGCTGCGCGTCGTCCAGGACCGGCCCGCCCGGGCGCTCGTCATGACGATCCCGGCGCACGAGGTGGACGACCGGCTGCGCCCCGCGTCGCCGCTCACCACCGACCTCGACCTGTCCGCCGGCCTCGGACGCGTCGTCGCCGACATGGTCAGGGCCGTCGGCGACGAACGCGAGACCCTCACCGAGCCGCAGTTCGACGCCGCCTGCGACCGGATCACCGAGCTGCTGTGCATCGTCGTCGCGGGGGAGGACCGGCCCCCCGCCCCCGGCCACCTCGCCGAGGTGGAGGCGGTCGTGCGCCGCTACGTCCGCGAGCACGCCACCGACCCCGGCCTCACCGGCGCCGCGATGGCGCAGGACCTCGGCTGGTCCCTGCGGCAGATCCAGCTCGCGCTGCAGCGGGCCGGGACCACCCCGCGCGAGCTGATCCGGGAGGAGCGGCTCCGCCTCGTCCGGGACCGCCTCCGCAACCCCCTCTACCGGCACGTCACCATCACCGACCTCGCCCACGCCACCGGTTTCTCCTCGGCCAGCGCCCTCAGCCACGCGTTCCGGCAGCGCTTCGGCGTCACCCCCCGCGAACTCCGCCGAAACGGCGTCCCGCACTGACGTGGCGCCGCCCACGCCCGGCCGCGCTCGTTCTGTGCCGCATGACATGGACAGCGGCCCATCCGGGGGCGTTCACTCGTACCGTGGACGCACCCCTCGCCCCCGCGCCGCCTCGCACCCTCACGACCTGGTCGGGGCTGAACTGCTCCGTCCTCTTCTGCGACATCGCAGGTTTCGGCGACCCCTCCCGCGGCGACGAGGACCGCCGGGTCGTCCGCGAGGTCATCTACCGCATCCTGCTGTCCGCGCTGGAGTCCTCGGGCGTCCCGCCCGCGGACACCTACCGCGAGGACCGCGGCGACGGCGCTCTGGTCATCGTCTCGCCCGCCGTCCCGACCGCGTCCCTCGTGGACCCCCTCGCCGGGCACCTGGCCGTCGCCCTCCGCCTGCACAACCACCGCGCGAGCGCCGCCGTCCGCATCCAGCTCCGCGTCGCCCTGCACGTCGGTCCCGTAACCCCCGACGCCGAGGGCCTCAACGGGCAGGTCATCATCCAGACCGCCCGCCTCATGGAGGCCCCCGCCCTCAAGACCGCCCTCGCCGAAACAGGTGCCGACCTGGGCTTCATAGTCTCGCCGTTCGTCTATGAGGCCTTCGTGGCCCACCTGCGCGGCCCCCTGGACCCCCGTGCCTTCGAACAGGTGACCGTCCAGGTCAAGGAGACGGCCACCGAAGCCTGGATGTACCTGACGGGCGCAGAGCCCCCGTCCACCCGGCCTCCCGCGCCGACCTCAGACGGCCCCGACCGCCCCCAGGGCTCCACCGTCTTCAGCGGCAACGTCGAGGTGCGAGGTGACCTCGTCCTCGGCGACAAAATCATCAACGAACGCTGAGGCCACGCTCCCCCAGCGTTCGTTGACCCCCTGCATCAGCCGTGCCCACTTGCCGGGAGACCGCGAAACCGCGAGATTTCGGACGGCCGTGAACCGCAGCAACCAGGCCCTCGCGTCCGCGGTGAGCGAGGCTCCGGATTCGACCTGATAGGCGTCCAGGAAAGCCTGCGTCAGATCCCACCGCAGATTCGCCGGCTGGACATAAGCCAGATGGAGCGCCGTCAGCGTGACGTCGTACCACTGGACGTCCCAGTGCGCTCGGTCCCAGTCGACGATCTCGACGACCTCGCCATTCCTGACGAGGAGGTTCTCGGTTCGCAGATCATGATGCGTGAGCCCCTTGGGCCCCAGGTCCAGACCGGGCCGCTCGGCGCGGAGACGGGTCATCCCCGCCTCGACGGCCGTGACGTGATCGTGTGTCCTCCCCCGCGACGCCATATCGTCGACCAGGGCATCGATGCCCTCGAGAACGCTGGACATCCCCCAGTCATAGACCTGCAGGCCAGACGTCGGTGCGCGGAGCACGCCGGGATCGATGGCGCTTGCGGTCCGGTGCACGAGCGCCAGTTTCCGCGCGGCGTCGGTCACGAGTGGCTTTGACAGCCAGTCGGGCGTGCGGTCGTGCTCGGTGTAGGAGCGGACGAACCAGCGGTTGGACGGTCCCGTCACCCAGTCGCGACCACGGCGCCGCTTCGTCGCGACGGGAGAGCGCACAACGCACCCCGCGTCTGTCCTCTCCAGCGCCCGCATGATGGCGAACTGCCGGGAGAAAGGGATCCGCCCGCGCTCCTTGCGCACCTTCGAGGCGACGTAGAGACGGTCGCCTTGCCGATAGGTGTAGTGCAGGCTGTAGTGGCGGCGCGGGGCACCGAGGAACTCGGGTCGCCGGTGACCGTAATGCCACCTGAGAATCTCACGGCAAGTGAGAAATCGGTCGTTCGGATCCAGCAAGGCACGTCCTTGGCGCTTTACCTCGGGTCTCACTTGGACCCAGACTGCAAATTGCACCACACGTCGCTCCACGGACACCCTCTGAATGTTGAATCAACAGAGAGTCGGGAGCTGGAATTGGCCGCCGCTACAGCAACTGTTCGAGTTCCCGTGCGATGGCGGTCGCCTCGGCCATCGCGGCCTGTGCCTCGGTCGTTCGTCCGGCGGTGTCGTGGATGGTCGCAAGCAGCCGGAGAGTCTTGGCCTCTTCGTGGCGGTCTCCTAGTTGCAACGCCACCCGCTGGGCGAGCAGGGCCTTTGTCAGCGCCTCGGCGGGTCGGTCGAGCACCATCAGAATCTCGGCCAGGGCCCGCAACGTGACCGTCTGGCCGTAGCGGTACCCCACGCTCTCTTCCAGGGTGAAGGCCAGTTCGGCGGTCCTGAGCGCCTTCTCCGCGCGGCCCGTTCTCAGATACACCTTGCTGAGCAGGTCGAGGGAACTCGTGATCCCGCGCTCATCGCCGATGAGGTGACAGAGCCGCAATGAGCGCTTCGCCGCGCGCCGTGCCCGCCCCAGCGGACCGGCGTTGAGCTCGATGAGGCCGAGGGCGTTGAGAGCCGTCGCCTCCCCGTGCCGGCCGCCGGTGGAACGGCTGATGGACAGCGAGCGCTCGGCCTCCGCCCTGGCCTCGTCGAACATGCCCATGCGCCGGTAGCAACGGCACAGGCTGTTGCGGGCCTCGGCCTCGCCCTGCCGGTCACCGAGTTCCTGGAGGATGTCGAGCGCCTCCAGGCCCGTTTGGAGCGCGTCCTCGTACCGCCCGAGCCGCCGCCGGATCGTGGAGAGGTAGACCAGGGCCTGGCCCTCACCGTGCCGGTCGGCGATCTTCCGGCGGATGGCGAGGGCCTGTTCGATGTGTTCGCAGGCTTGGTCCTGGCGGCCTGTCCACCTGTAGAGATCACCGAGAAAGGCGAGCGTCTCGCCTTCGCCGTGGCGGTCCCCGATCTCTTTGCGGATCTTCAGCGCCCGTCTGGCGGCGTCGAGCGAGTGGTCGACGTGTCCCCAGCCGAAGTAGATCCGGGCCATGTTGTCGAGGGTCTCGGCCTCGCCCCTGAGGTCCCCGATCTCCTTCCGGATGGTCAGCGCGTCATCGGCGCATCGGTAGGCCCTGTCGTACTTGCTCAGCCCCTGGTAGCCGCGGGCCAGAGTGTCGAGCGTGGTCGCCTCGGCGTGCCGGTCGCTGATCTCGCGGCGGATCACGAGCGCCTGCTTGCCCAGTTCGAGTGCCATCCGGTAGTCGCTGAGCTGGAGGTAGGTCCTGGCCATGTTGTCCAGCACGGCCGCCTCGCCGTACCGGTCCTCGACCTGGACGCTGAGCTGGAGAGCGCCCGCGGCCTCCAGCAGTGCCTCCTGTGTCTGGCCGAGCTCGCGGAAGATGACCGAGATGTGGTGATGCATAAAGAAACGGGCGAGCGGATTGGAGCCCCGGTAGGTCGCCTCCAGGCCGAGCCGGTGGACCTCGAGGTTGTCGTGGCAGTACCGGCGCAGTTCGAAGAAGTCGTAGACGGCGTCGGCCAGCTCCCAGGTGAGCTGGTCCCAGTGGAGGCGGGCCACCTGCCGGGTGAGTTCGGTCAGGTTCTGCTGTTCCGACGCGAACCATTCGAGGTGGCGGACCCGCTCGGCGGGATCCGGATTCACGGGCGGCGCCGTCAGCTCCTGGCGGATGGTCCGGCGGTACCTGTCGAGAAACCGTCCCGCCTGCTGGGCGGTGGCGAGGTACCACATCGCGAGGCGCTGGATCGCGGCGGTCCGGACGACGGGCGAGTCCTCCCTGAGCGCCCGTCCGTGCGCGTACTCGCGGAGCAGTTCGTGAAGGTGGTAGCGGCCGCGTCCGATCGCCTGGACGAGGCCGGAGGCCTCCAGCCGGTCGAGCAGCCGCCGCGCCGCCTCCGGAGTCGTCCCCAGCAGCGCCCCCACCGCCTCCGGCGCGACGTTCGGCCCTTCCACCAGTCCCAGCAGCCGGAAGGCGCGCCGTGTCTCGGGGACCAGGCCCCGGTACGACAGGTCGAACGCCGCGCCGACGGCTTCGCCCGGGTCCTCGCCCAGGGCGAGCTTCGACAGCCGGTCGCCCTCCGCGAGAGCGGCGACGGTGTCGGCGACCGTCCGCTGGGGGCTGGTGGCGAGGTTCGCGGCGGCGACCCGGAGGGCGAGCGGGAGTCTCGCGCACATTTGGACCAGCTCCGCGGTGGCGTGCGGTTCGGCGCGCGTGCGTTCGGGTCCTGCGACCTCGCTGACCAGGTCGAGCGCCTCGGCCGCGCGCAGCAGGTCGAGCGGTATGGCGCGGGCGCCGTACCGCGCCACGAGCGCGGTGAGTTTCCGGCGTCCGGTCACGACGACGACGCATGCCGACGTGCCGGGCAGCATCGGGTAGACCTGCTGCGGCGACGCGGCGTCGTCCAGGACGATCAGGACGCGCTTGCCGGCGAGCCGCGAGCGGTAGAGGGCCGCGAGTTCGTCCTCGTCGACGGGCAGTCGGCTGGACGGGACCCGCAGCGTCCGCAGCGCCTGGCCGAGTGCTTCCCGGGGAGACAGGGCGCCGCGCCTGGAGTAGCCGCGCAGATCGATGAAGAGCTGCCCGTCCGGAAAGCGTTCCGACATCAGGTGCGCCCAATGGACCGCGAGCGCCGTCTTGCCGATGCCGGGCATCCCGGTGAGCGCGATGATCACCGGGGCGGAGCCACCGGCCTCAACGAGGGAGTTGAGCTGTGCGAGGACGTCCTGCCGCCCGGTGAACCCGGGGATGTCCAAAGGGAGTTGCCGGGGAGGATCGTCGGCCTCCGGCGATGCCGCGGTCATGTGAACGATCTTGTTGCCCGAGACCGAGTCGCCCCCGATGCTCGCCCCGCTTAGATAGGTCGTCATGCCGGGACCTCCGCGGTTAGATCGACCTGGGCTCACCGTAACCCGTGACGTTCCCGCGGGACTGCGGACAAGTGCACACACCGCGCGCGCGGCTACGCGGGTGCAGGGGACCCCGGCAGGGTGACGGTCACGTGGAGGCCGCCGGGTTCGCGGGGGGCGGCGCTGACGGTGCCGTCGTGGGCCCGGACGATCGACTGGACGATCGACAGGCCGAGACCCGCGCCCTTCGCGGTGACGACGCGGTCGGCGTCGAGGCGGCGGAACGGTTCGAAGAGGGCGGGGATCTCGTAGCGCGGGACGACGGGGCCGGAGTTGGACACCTCCAGGACGACCCGGTCGTGTTGTGTCCGGCACGCGACCTTCACCCAGCCGGGTTCGGTGTTGTGGCGCAGGCCGTTCTCCAGGAGGTTCTGCACGACGCGTTCGAGGAGGAGGGCGTCGCCGGTGGTCATGGCCTCGGCCGCGTCCGCCTCGACGGTGATGCCGGCGTCCCTCGCCTCCGGGGTGGTCTGGGACGTCACGTGCGCGACGACGTCGGCGAGGTCGACGGGGGTGCGGGTGGTGATCTCGTTCTCGGAACGGGCGAGCAGGAGCAGGCCGGTGATGAGGCGTTCGTGGCGGGCGTTGATCTGCAGGAGGGTCTCGCCGAGCTGCCGGACGTCCGGGGACGCCGAAGCGCGGTGCATCGCCACCTCGACCAGGGCGCGGCCCAGGGTGAGGGGGGTGCGCAGCTCGTGGGAGGCGTTGGCGACGAACCGGCGCTGGCCGTCGAAGGATCTGTCGAGGCGTTCGACCATCGTGTCGAAGGTGTCGGCGAGTTCCTTGACCTCGTCGCGGGGGCCGCGGAGCGCGATGCGTTCGTGCAGGCCGCGGTCGGCGGCGGGTGAACCGGCGATGCGGCGGGCGGTGTCGGTGACGCGGTGCAGGGGGGTGAGGACCCGGCCCGCGATGAGCCACCCGAAGCCCACCGCGGCCCCGCCGACGACCAGGAGCGCGATCGACCCCTGGGTGACCAGGGAGGTGGTGGCCGCGTCGTGCAGTTCGTCGCGCTCCTTCTCGAAGAGGCGCCGGATCTCGGTCATGGCGCGGCCGTCGTCGTCCAGGGGTGCGGGCGCCTCGGCGGGGCCGGGGCCGGGGCCGGTGCGGGTGGCGAGGATCTTGGTGTTGGAGCGGGACAGCTGCTGGCCGAACAAGACGTAGGTGACGCCGAGGAGCAGCAGGCCCGCGACGAAGAACAGGACGCCGTAGGTGAGGGTCAGCCGGGCGCGGAGCGACATCCTCATGGGATCCGGTACCCCGCCCCCTTGACGGTCTCGACGACGGGCGGGTCGGCGAGCTTGCGGCGCAGCTTGAGGACGGTGAGGCGGACCGCCCCGGTGAACGGGTCGGCGTGCTCGTCCCACACCTTCTCGAGGAGCTGCTCGGACGAGACGACGGCGCCGTCGGCGCGGAGCAGTTCGGCGAGGACGGCGAACTCCTTCTTCGCGAGGGGGACGTAGCGTCCGTCCCGGAACACCTCGCGGCGCGCCGGGTCGAGGGTGATGCCGGCGCGGTGCAGCGTCGGCGGCGCGGCGGGACGGCAGCGGCGGCCGAGGGCGAGGACGCGGGCGGCCAGCTCGGGGAACGCGAACGGTTTGGTGAGGTAGTCGTCGGCGCCGAGCCCGAGGCCGCCGACGCGGTCGGTGATCTCGGCGGCGGCGGTGAGCATCAGGACGCGCGCCGTGGTCACGCCCCGTGCGATCTCCCGGCAGACGTCGTCGCCGTGGACGAGGGGAAGGTCACGGTCCAGGACGACGACGTCGTAGTCGTTGACGCCGACGCGTTCCAGGGCGGCGGCCCCGTCGTGGGCGAGATCGACGGCGTGGGCCTCGTCCCGCAGCCATTCGGCGATCGCGCCGGCGAGCAGCCGCTCGTCCTCCACCACCAGCACCCGCATGATGCTCCCTCCACCTGCCTCGACCGGTGAAAGTGTGCCCGGCGCGGTGTTTCGTTTCCGTTAGTGATCTGGTCGCGGGGCGCGGAAACGCGGGGGAAACGTCCGGCCGGGTTGCATCGCTGTCCGTCCGGCCGGAACCGCTCCGGCCGTGGAGACGAGGGGACGACACGATGCGACTGCGGATGCTTGCGGTGGTGCCGCTGGCCCTGGCCCTCACACTGTCCGGCTGCGGCTCGGACGAGGAGGACGGCTCGGGCGTGGCGTCGGCGGGCGGCGCGAAGCGGGGCGGCGCGGCGGGGGACGGCGAGAACCTGAGCCCGGAGGAGATGGGCGTGAAGTTCGCCCAGTGCATGCGCGAGCACGGCGTGGACATGGAGGACCCGAAGCCCGGCCAGGGCGTCCGGCTCAAGGTCCAGGGCGACAAGGCGGTCGTGGACAAGGCCATGGAGGCGTGCCGGCGGTACAGCCCGCAGGCGAACCGCACCGGCGCGCCGGATCCGAGGCAGCAGGAGCGGGCCCGCGAGTTCGCCGAGTGCATGCGCCGGAACGGGGTGGAGAAGTTCCCGGACCCCGACCCGAACCAGCCGGGCATCCGGATCGACAAGAACGAGATCGGCGACGACCCGGACCTCGAGAAGGCGCAGCAGGAATGCGAGAAGGGCCTGCAGGGCGGCGGGAAGTGAT
Organism: Actinomadura sp. 3N407; assembly: GCF_052245875.1. Taxonomy (NCBI): domain Bacteria; kingdom Bacillati; phylum Actinomycetota; class Actinomycetes; order Streptosporangiales; family Thermomonosporaceae; genus Actinomadura; species Actinomadura sp. 3N407. The sequence goes on along the minus strand of NZ_JBQQBP010000011.1, from coordinate 238,064 downwards.
GGGTGGGACCACCGCGGAGCGCGCCCCGGCGAAGGGGGACGAGCGTCCGCCGCGCCGCCGCCGGCCGCGCCTGAAGGTCGCCCTCGCCGTCGGCGCCCTGGTCGCGGTCGGCGGCGTCGCGACCGCCGCGGCGCTCGTCGGCGGCGGGGACTCCGGCGGCGGGACGGCGAGGGACCTGCCGCCGGGCACCACGAAGGTGGCCAGGCAGACGCTCAAGGACACCCTGACCGAGGACGGGAGGCTCGGCTACGGCCCGGCGCACACCGCGACGAGCCAGGCGAAGGGGACGCTGACGAGGCTCCCCGAGAGCGGCGACGAGATCACCCGGGGCCGCGAGCTGTACGAGGTGGACGGTGACCCGGTCGTGCTGATGTACGGGTCGAAGCCGTCCTACCGTCCGCTGACGATCGGCACCGAGGGAGCCGACGTGAAGCGGTTCGAGGCGAATCTCGGCAAGCTCGGTTACGGCGGCTTCACCGTGGACGGCGAGTACACCGCGGACACGGCCGCCGCCGTCATGGAATGGCAGGACGACATCGGCGTGGCCGAGACCGGGATCGTGGAACTCGGGCGGGTCGCGTTCGCGTCCGGGCCCGTCCGGGTGGACGCCGTCCACGCGAATGCGGGCGAGCCCGCGGCGCCCGGCAAGAAGGTCCTCGACTACACCGGCACCGCCAAGGCCGTGACGGTGGAGCTGGACACCGCCGACCAGCGGATGGCCGAGGAGGGCGCCGAGGTCGAGGTGACCCTGCCGGAGAACACGACCGTCACGGCGAAGATCGACCAGGTCACGACGGTGATCGAGCCGGGGGAGCAGGGACAGGACCCGTCGACGAAGGTGGAGGTGACCGTCTGGCTCGACTCCGGCGAGGCGAAGAAGGCCGCCGCCGAGTACGCGCTGGCCTCGGTCGACGTCGCGTTCACCGCCGGGAAGCGCGAGAACGTCCTGACGGTGCCGGTCTCCGCGCTGGTGGCGCTGCGGGAGGGCGGCTTCGGCGTGGAGGTCGTCGAGGGCGCCGCCTCGTCGTACGTCCCCGTCGAGACCGGCCTGTTCGCGGACGGGAGAGTGGAGGTCTCCGGGCCGGGGATCGCCGAGGGCACGGTCGTGGGGGTACCGAAATGATCACACTGCGGGACGTGACGAAGCTGTATCCCGGCGGCGTCCGCGCCCTCGGCGGCGTGTCGCTGCACATCGGCGCGGGGGAACTGGTCGCGATCGCCGGCCCGTCCGGGTCCGGCAAGTCGACCATGCTCAACGTCCTCGGCACGCTGGACCGCCCGACCTCGGGCACCGTCCACATCGACGGGCACGACGTGGGGCGGCTGGCCGACAACCGGCTGTCGGCGCTGCGGGCGAGCCGCATCGGCTTCGTCTTCCAGCACTTCCATCTGGCCGCGGGCACTCGGGCGCTCGACGACGTCGCGGACGGCCTCCTGTACTCGGGGCTGCGTCCGGCGGTGCGGCGCCGGCGGGCCGCGGCGGCGCTGGAGCGGGTCGGCCTCGGCCACCGGCTGGACCATCTGCCGCACGAGCTGTCCGGAGGCGAGCGGCAGCGCGTCGCGATCGCGCGGGCGGTGGCCGGCGAGCCGGCGCTGCTGCTGGCGGACGAGCCGACCGGCGCTCTCGACTCGGCGTCGGGGGACGGGGTGATGGCGCTGCTGCGCGAGCTGCACGCCGCCGGGACCACCGTCGTGGTCATCACGCATGACCGGGAGATCGCGGCCGGGCTGCCCCGCCGGGTCCGGATGCGCGACGGCCTCGTGGTGGAAGACTCCGCGACCGGCCCCGCGCTCACGGAGACGTCCACCGCAAGGGCGGCACGATGACGGCCCCGGCGCCGCGGCCCGCGCGGATGTGGCCGGGGGACGTGGTCGGGGTCGGCGCGGTCGGGCTGCGCACCCGTCCGATGCGGGCGTTCCTGTCGGCGCTCGGCATCGCGATCGGGATCGCGGCGATGGTCGCGGTCGTCGGCGTGTCCTCGTCCTCCCGCGCCGACCTCGACCGGGCGCTCGCCGCGCTGGGCACGAACCTGCTGACGGTGTCGCCCGGCAGCACGCTGACCGGTGAGGAGGCGCAGCTTCCCCTCGAATCGGAGGCGATGGTGGCGCGGATCGCCCCGGTGCGGGAGGTGTCGGCGATCGGCCTGCTGGACGAGGCGAAGGTGTACCGGACGAACAAGGTGCCCGAGACCGAGACGAAGGGGATCGCCGCCTACGCCGCCCGCACCGACCTGCGGGACGCCACGGGGGCCGGGCTCCGCAGCGGTGTCTGGCTGAACGCCGCGACCGGCGGCTTCCCCACGACGGTGCTCGGGGATACCGCCGCGGACCGGCTCGGCATCGGTCACGCCGCCCCGGACGTGCAGGTTCTCATCGGCGGCCGGTGGTTCACCGTCATCGGCATCCTCGAACCGGCGCCGCTTGCGCCCGAACTGGACGCCGCCGCGCTGGTCGGCTGGCCGGCCGCGCAGGACCGGCTGGGCTTCGACGGGCACCCGACGACGATCTACACGCGTTCGCAGGAGGCGAGCGTCGAGGACGTCAGGGACGTGCTGGGCGCGACCGCGAACCCGCAGGCGCCGAACGAGGTGGAGGTGTCGCGCCCGTCGGACGCGCTGGCGGCGAAGAAGGCCGCCGGTGAGGCGTTCACCGGACTGCTGCTCGGACTCGGCGCGGTCGCGCTGCTCGTCGGCGGAGTCGGGGTGGCCAACACGATGGTCATCTCGGTGCTGGAGCGCCGCTCGGAGATCGGCCTGCGCCGGTCCCTCGGCGCGACCCGCGGCCAGATCCGCACGCAGTTCCTCGCCGAGTCGCTGCTGCTGTCGGCGCTCGGCGGCGCCGGCGGCGCGTTCATCGGGGCGATCGTCACCGGCGTCTACGCCCTCTACCAGGGCTGGCCGGTCGTCGTCCCGGCGTGGGCGGTGGCGGGCGGAGTGGCCGCGACCCTGGTCATCGGCGCGGTGGCCGGTCTCTACCCGGCGGTCCGGGCGTCCCGCCTCAGTCCCACCGAGGCGCTGGCGGCGACCTGATGCCGGCGGCGACGCATGGACGGGGCGCGAGCGGTGAGGTTCCGGGGCATGGACGAGGGGGAGGCCGATCCCGTCACGATCGTGGTCACGTGGGACGTGAAACCCGGGCGGGAGCGCGACTTCGAGGAGTGGGCGGAGGGTTTCCACCGTGCCGCGGTCCGGTACTCCGGGCACCGGGGCGCGACGTGGCTGCGCGCCGAGGGGTCACGGACCCGGTACTACACCGTCGTCAACTTCTCCGACCGGGAACGGCTCGACCGGTGGCTGCGGTCCGGCGACCGCGCGGCCTGGATCGAGCGGGTCCGCGGGATCGCCGAGGAGCACCAGCGCGACACCACCGGAATGGAGACGTGGTTCAACCTGCCGGGGGAGTCGGTTCCGGCGCCGTCCAAGATGAAGATGATCATCGTGACGTTCTGCGCGGTCTACCCGCTCAGCCTGCTGCTGAACGCGTTCGTCACCCCGCTGACGAAGGCGTGGCCGGTGCCGGTGCAGGCGATGGTGTTCCCGCTCCTGGTGGTTCCGCTGCTCACGGTGTTCGTCATGCCCGCGCTCAGCCGGCTGCTCCGGCGCTGGCTGTACCCGGTCGGGCGGGTCCACCGGCCGGCGAGGCCCGGCCGGTGACCCCGCCGCCGGTCAGGCGAGCAGCTCCCGCAGTTCGTGGACGGCGTCGCGGAGCCGGTCCGCGAACGCCTGCATCTTGTCCGCCACCGGGCGGGGGGTGCTGAGGTAGACGTTGAAGCGGCCGGGGAGCAGCACGTACGCGACGCCGACGCACTGCTCGCTGGTCGACCCGAAACCGAAGTACCGAATGTTGACCGACGGCGCCGAGCTGGTGCTCAGGTAGTCGTCCCGCATCGTCAGCCAGCCGGGCGACTCGAACAGGGGGAGCGGCCCGGTGACGCCCAGCTCGGCACCGCGCCGCTTCTGGATCAACTGGAGCTCCCAGAGGTGCTGCTCGGGGGCCTGCCCGGACTGGCACTCCTTGGCGCGCCGGACGTGGGCGTCGGCGGCGGCGCGGAACGCGTCCCGGCGGGCCACGATGCCGGCGGTGGGATCGTCCATGATCTCCACGAAGCGCAGCACCTCCGGGGTGACGACGCGCATCGCCTCCGTGCGCCCGTGCCGGTACTGGCGGGTCGCGATCGACTCGTACGTGGCGCCGGTGAGGCCCTTCGCGCGCCTGTGGGCGAGCTGGTAGGCCATCTGGACGAACGCGTCCGGCGACATTCTCAGCCGCTTGATCGCATCGGTGCCGAAGTCGTCGAACGACACGGTGGCGGTGGCCGTCGCGGCGCCGTACGCGGCGAACGACGACGCGGCGTCCCGGATGTCGCGCCGCAGGTCGTCGTCGAGGACGAACTCGACCGACTCGACGATCGGGAGGCCCTGCGACACGGCGCCCGACCGCTGGGAGAGCTTCTCGGGGGAGGTGTTCAGCACCGCGTCGACGAAGCTGAGGATCGTCGTGCCGTCCAGGCCGCAGTGTTCGACGTTGATGCCCGCGGTGCCGTCGCCGAAGACGATGAACGACACGGCCTTGTCGAACCAGCGGTTGGCGCTGTCGCCGTGAAGCAGATGGTCGCAGGCGTCGAGGGTGTTCTTCGGGGTGAAGTTCTCCAGAGAGACGCAGAACAGCGCCGTCTCCACGTCGTCGAGCGCCTTCGCGTTGCCGGGGTCGAGGGCGAGGAGGGCCCGGCGGCTCGCGGCCCACTCGGCGCGGGCCTTGGTGGTGAGGTGGCCGGTGGACGGCTCCGGCGCCGCCTCGGCCTTCATGATCGTGCGCAGCCCCGCCATCAGCTCGTCCAGCGTGTGGGGACGTCCGTCCGGGCCGAGCACGTCCATCCGGATCATGTTGCCGCGGAAGAACACCACGATGTGGCGGGCCTGCGACGGCCCGGGCGACTCCTCCGTGTAGGGGGCGCGGACGGTGTCCTGCTCGGTGCCGGGGATGCGCGTCGTGGAGAACAGGAACTTGTTCTGCTCCATCGTCAGCGGCCGCCCGCGCTGCACGATGGGCGGGACGGCCTCGTCGTCGAGCCGCTGCTTGTAGTCCAGCGCACCGGCGATGAGCCCGGCCGCGCGTTCCACCTGCCCCTCGTCCGAGTCCTTGAAGAGGAAGAAGAAATTCGCGTTCAACGCGATCCGGTCACGCCGCCCGAGGTAGCGGTACGGCCAGAAGGTGTCGAGCCAGCTGTGCACGCCCTCGGCCGCGTCGTAGCGTTCGAGTGCCGCGTGCAGCGCGCGGCCCGGGCCGTCCGGGCGGGTGAACTCGGCCACCGCGGACTCGGTCCGCGCCCGCTGCTCATCGGTCAGCAGCGGCCCGCACCACTCCATGAACCGTTCGCAGGTCGCGTCGAGCGTCGGCAACGGCACCCGCGGCAGACGCTCCTCGTTGCCGAAGGTGCGGGTCGAGAGTTCTTCGCTGGCGTTCAATTCGATCCTCGTGTTCGGTCGCGGGGCTTGGAAATGTAGAGCTGCGCGTAGAACCAGCCGTCGGTCTCCAGGCCGCTCGGGTCGACGCCGGCGCCCGCGAGGCGGTCCAGGACGAGCGACTGCTCCTCGGGTGTCGCGAACCGCCGCTGCTTGAACAGGCCGTCGCGGCGGACGGTCTCGTACCCGGCGCCGGCGAGCGTCTCGGCGATCGGGTCGAACGGGAACATTCGCAGAACGAAATGCGCCATCCACGGCCTGCGCTCTTCCTGCGCGTCGACGACCCGGGAAATGGTGCGCTCGGTGACGTATCCGAGGCAGCCCGTCGAGATGACCAGGTCCGTGTGGGCGAGTTGTGCGCGCTGCTCGTCGGTCGGCTCGCCGTTCTCCAGATCGGCGTGGACGGCGCCGTCCAGGAATCCGGCTTCGAGTGCGTAGGAAAGGGCCTGTTCCGAGGCGTCCAGGCCGAGGAACCGCAGGCGATCGCCATGTTCACCGTAACCGTCGTGTTCCCCTGAAACGTCGTGTCCACCGGAACGGATCAGCTCCCGGTCGCGGGACAGCAGCGTTGCGCGCGTGTACCGGTGGGCGTCGTGGCCGCTGTAGCGATCGTACAGCTCGTCCATGGTGGCGCCGTATTTCACCAGGGCCGCGTTGATGCCGTAGGAGCAGCCGATGTCGAGAACGGTCGGGGACGGCACCCGGCGCGCCTCCCGGTATTCGGCGACGATCCGGCGGAAGTGCGGTTTGGCCAGTTCCGGGATGTTGTAGTCGAGTTCGCGGAGTGTGCTGAAGTAGGCGCGGGGGTCGGGTCGCGTGTAGATGTGGTCGAGCGAGATCTTGCCCGTCGTGTCGACGCGCACGGATAGCCTCCTAGTGAACACTTTCATCCTCGGTGGCCTGCACGGTGACGGCCTTGGGGACGGGCCGGATGAAAGGTTCAGTCCAGCAGCCGGTCGACCCGGACGGCGCGTCCCTCCGCCGCCAGGTGCTCGGGCAGGACGCGGCCGAAGAGCTGCTTCGTGCGCGCGACGCTGCCGATGACCCCCGGGCGCTCGCTGTAGGCGAAGATCGCCGTGTGCCGCGCCGTGTTCCCGTCGACGGTGCTCACCCGGTGCAGCGAGTACCGCCCCTTGAAGAGCTGCAGGTCGCCGGGGCGCAGCGTCAGCCGCCGGACGAGGTCCCCGCCGCGCCCGGTCAGCACCCGGCGGACGTCGCCGAAGTTCTCCGCCTCCGCCGAGCGGATGTTCGGGCAGTACTCGAAGACGCCCCCGTCCTCCGATTGCCGGGTCAGCAGGCTGACGGTGAACTCGTTGGTGTCGAAATGCCAGGGATGCTCCATCCCGGGGTTGACGACGTTGAGGCAGAGCCCCGACAGCGGGTCGGCGAGTTCGTGGACGCGCGGCAGCCCGAAGCAGGCCGCCACGAACCGCTGGAAGAGTTCGTTCGAATAGAGCCGGTGGATGATGAAGTCGGCGGGGATGTGGTCTCGGGCGACGAACGCGTTGCCCCGCTCGATCGTGATGCGCCCCGGATGGTCGTCCGGCAATGGGGAGCCGACGTCGATGTTGTAGGCGTTCACCGTTTCGACGTCGTAATGGGCGCGCGGCGCGATCGTCGCGCATTCCGCGCTCAGCGCCTCCTGCAATGACGGGCGAATGAAGTCGGGCAGTGCACAGCACCCGGATTCCGCCAGCGCGGCACGGGTGCGGGAAACGGCGGAGTCCCATCCGGCGCCGTCCGGCTCCGTGAGCGGATAGCGCCTCGTATCGATCACCCGGCCGAGAGCCTCCGCTGCGCCCATGAAGATCCTTCCAGTCCGGCGAACCCCAGATGGGTTTAGCACAATCCTTCCGGCAATTCAGGCCATACCTTTCTGGCCTGGTTTGTCAGAAAACGATAGGCCAGGCCCGTGACCTGTGCCTTCGAACGTTCCCGGGCTCGCCCGCCCGCCGTGTCCGGTGTGTCCCATCTCACCACCTCCCCCGGCCAGGGGGGTGACGACCGGCCGGACTTTCCGCGAACCTTTCCGCACACGGCGGCGTCACCGTCCTGTGAAGCATGATCGACGAAACGCGGAGGACGGGATGAACTGGCGGCTGACGGAGTTCACCGAGGACCGCGAACTCGGTCGCGGCGCACAGGGACGGGTCGTCCTGGCCCGCCACACCACGTCCGGCACACCGGTCGCGATCAAGTACCTCGCCGGTGACGACGCCGAGGCCGTCGCCGGGCTGCGGGCCGAGGCGCAGATGCTCGGCCGGCTGACCAGCCCGTACGTGGCGCGCCTCTACCGGTTCGTGGAGAGCGAGCACGGCGCCGCGATCGTCATGGAGGCGATCAACGGGGCGTCGCTGAAGGAGGTGCTGCGCGAACACGGGACCCTCGCACCGGAGGCGGCGCTGCTCGTCCTGAAGGGCTCGCTGCTCGGGCTCGCGGCGGCCCACGCCGTCGGCGTCGTCCACCGCGACTACAAGCCCGCGAACGTCATGGTGCAGGCCGACGGGCTCAGCAAGCTCGTCGACTTCGGCGTCGCCGTCCTGGCCGGACGCGGCTCGTTCGCCGGCACGCCCGTCTACATGGCGCCGGAGCAGTGGCGCGGCGAGCCGACCGGCCCCGCCACCGACGTGTACGCAGCGACCTGCGTGTTCGTCGAATGCGTGACCGGGCGGCGGCCGTTCGCCGCGGCGGAGCGGGCCGCGCTGATGAACCAGCACCTCACGGCGCCGGTCGACGCGGACGACGTGCCCGAGCCGCTGCGCCCCCTCGTCCTGCGGGGGATGGCGAAGGACCCGGCGGAGCGGCCCGCCGGCGCGGCGGCGTTCGTGACCGAGCTGGAGTCCGCCGCTGCCGCCGCTTATGGGCCCGACTGGGAGCAGCGCGGCGTCCGCGCGCTGGCCGCCGCCGCGGTCGCCCTGGCCGCGCTGTTCCCGCTCGGCGCGCTCACGGTCGCCCCGGCCGCGTCCGCCACCGCGGGCACCGCGGCCACCGCGGGCGCGACGGGCGCGGCGGGGACGGGCGGCGGCGCGTCGGCCGGCACCGCGGGGGCGGCCGTGAGCAAGGGCTTCCTCGCCACGGCGGCCGGCAAGGGCACGATGGCCGCCGCCGGCGCCGCCGTGGTGGCCGCGACCGCGGGCGGCACGGTCTACGCGGTGAAGGACAGCACGGAGCCGCCGCCCCGTCCCGTCGCGGCCGTGACCCTGGCCGCCGACGCCCGGACGCTCACCGGCCGGCCGACGATCCAGATCCAGAACGCGCGGTACGCGAAGGTCAGCGGCCTGAACGACCCGGCCCTGGAGCGCCGGATCAACACCGAGCTGCGCGGCCCGCTGGACCGGCTCATCGCGATGGCGAGGGGAGGCGCCGGCGAGCTGCCCTGCCGGGGCAGGCCCGTGAAGATCGGCACCCAGACGACGCTGGGGGTGCGCGGCCCTCGCCTGGTGTCCGTCCGCTACTTCCAGATCTCCGACTGGTGCCAGCAGGCGGACGGGTCGCCGGGCGGCGAGGTCGTCACCGTCGACCTGCGCACCGGCCGCAGGCTCACCGCCGCCGACGTGTTCCGTCCCGGCACGCTGACGGCCGCGGGCGTGCGGCGGCTCCAGTCGCACGTCGAGCAGCGCCGGGACGAAGGCGGGCGCCTCTGGGCGGACTGCAGCCCGGACGGACGGTTCGAGGTCGCCGACTTCCTGCCCAAGAAGGCGCCCACCGCCCCTGGCCGGGACACCGACCCGCCCTACCTGAGCGCGTTCTTCACCCCCGCCGAGTTCCGGATCGCGTTCCTCGCCGGCGGCAGTGACGGCTGCGGCAACCTGAACTTCGGCGGCTCCTACGAAAGCGTCCGCGAACTGCTGAAACCCGAGATCGTCGCGATGCTGCCCGGTGGCCCGTCCCCGGCGCGCACTTGACCTCGGGGTTCACATAGCGTGGTCCGAGGTGGGTAGGCGATCTTCCAGGGGTGTGAGACCTTCCAGGGTGTGAGACGGGTCCCGATGGAGAGCGGACGGTGCAGGGCGGCGAGTCGATGCTGAGAGAGCTGGTGGCGGCCAGCCACTTGATGTCCATGGAGCAGCTCCCCGACGCGGTCACCCGGCACGCCGCCGACACGGGCCTGCGCGACGTGGTGATCTACGTCGCCGACCTGCAGCAGACGGTCCTGAGGCTCCTGACCGGGCGTGGGCACGACGCCGCGCGGGACCCCGGTCACGAGGTCGCGGAGTACAAGATCGAGGGCACGCTGGCCGGGCGGGCGTTCCAGACCGTGGAACCGGTCACGGGCCAGGTGTTCGACGACGGGACCTGTCGGCGATGGGTGCCGATCCTCGACGGCGCCGAGCGGATCGGGGTGATCCGGGTCACCGTCCGGCGGGACGACGAGCGGGCCATGGACGACGCCGAGTACCTGGCCGGGCTGGTCGCGCTGATCATCGTCAGCAAGGGGCCGTACAGCGACTCCTACTCCCGGCTGGTGCGGACCCGGCCCATGACGGTGTCGGCGGAGATGCAGTGGCGGCTGATGCCGCCGATGACGTTCGCCAACGACCAGGTGGTGGTCGGCGCGGCCCTGGAACCGGCCTACAAGCTGGGCGGCGACGCCTTCGACTACGCGCTGGCGGCCGACACCGCCTTCCTCGCCGTCTTCGACGCCATGGGGCACGACACGGCGGCGGGGCTGACGTCCAACCTGGCCGTCGCCGCCTGCCGCAACACCCGGCTCCAGGGCGCGGGCCTCGTCGAGACGGGGCAGGCGATCGAGGACGTGCTGGTCGAACAGGACGGCGGGCGGTTCGTGACGGCCGTGCTGGCGGAGCTCGACATCCGGACCGGGATCCTGTCGTGGGCCCTGTTCGGGCATCCCGCGCCGGTCGTCCTCCGGCGGGGGCGCTGGGTGACCAGCCTGGAGTGCCGGCCGGGCGTCCCGCTCGGCATCGATCTCGGCATCGCCCCCGAGCTGTGCGGCATGCAGCTCGAACCGGGCGACCGGGTCCTGTTCTACACCGACGGCATCGTGGAGGCCCGCAACCCGGACAAGCAGGAGTTCGGGCTCCGCCGCTTCGTCGACTTCATCATCAAGCAGGAGGCCAACGGCCTGCCCGTTCCCGAGACGCTGCGGCGGCTCATCCACGACATCCTGGAGCATCACGCGGGGCGGCTGGACGACGACGCCACCGTCCTGCTCCTCGAATGGCACGGCCCGCCCGACAATCCCGAGGACGCCATCGAACCGGTGCGGCACATCTGACCCCGCGCCGCCCGCTTGGCCCCGCGCCGCCTACCTGAGCCTCGCGGCCGCAACCCGGAGCGTCGCCGCCTACCTGAGCCCGAGGGCGTCCATCAGCATCGGGTACGCCTCGTGCAGGTCGCGCTCCCAGTACGGCCAGTCGTGCTGCCCGTCGAAGAAGCGGGCGGTGACGGGGATGCCGAGGTGCCGGAGCCGGCCGACGAACGCGTGCGCGTGTTCGCTCGCGGCCGCCTCGACCGGGTCGGTGAACGGCAGCCCGCCGAGCGACCCGGCCCTGCCGTTGCCGCTGGCCACCCACAGCCGGACGCCGCGCAGCCGCCCCGCGAGATCGACGGGGTTGTGCGCGCGCCAGATCGCGGCCTGGTCGTCGGGGTCGCCCCAGACGCGCCGCCAGTCGGTGCCGGGGCATGCCAGCGCGGGCCCCCAGCCGGTCGAGTTCTTCCCCGGCTCGTGGCCGTGGAGCGTGTGCAGGTATCCGCTGAATGCCGCCGCCGCCTTGAACATGCCGGGGAAGCGGGCCGCGTACAGCATGGCGCCGAGACCGCCCATGGAATTCCCGGCGATGACACGCCGCTTTCCGGCATGGTAGTCGCGTTCGAGAATCCGCCGGAGTTCGGTCATGTGGAACGTCTCCCATTGCGGTGAGCCGCCGTTCCCGTAGTTCCACCAGTCGGAGTAATTGCCGCAGCGTCCGCCGTTCGGCATGACGACGATGACGCCGGTGCGGGCGGTGAGACGCGCGACGTCGGTGTCGCGCGTCCAGGCCCGGTAGCCGTCGACGCCGCCGTGCAGCAGCCACAGGGTGGGCCAGGTGCGGCGGGCGTTCCTCGACCAGCCGCGCGGCAGGAGGAGCCGGACCTTCTCGCGGCGGTCCATGGCGGGTGAGTCGATGGTCAGGTCCAGTGTGCGGGACGCGACGGCCGTTTCGGCGACGACCTCGGCTCCGGTGCCCGCCACCGCGATGGAGCGTTCCACGAGAGCGGACGGGAGGAGCGGGACGAGCAGGGCGAAGGCCGCCGGCCATGCGGCGAGGGTGGTGCGGCGGAACAATGCGGGGGCCTTCCGGAAACGCCGGCCGGGGTGGGGCCGGTCTTCGAAAAGGGGGGAGCGCCGTTGTGCGGCTGATGTGCGATCCCGGCATTGTCGTGAACGCCGGGCCGACGTCGGGACAAGAGGTGAATTTCGCTACTTACTCCGAGTAGGTTCCCGCCGCATGCCCGTCCAAAGCGTCATTGAGAAAGCGTATAAAATGCATTTCGAGTGGTCGCTGCGGCGAGCGCCGGGGCCCGCGGCGGGCACCCGGCGCGCGCTCGGCGAACTCAGCCGTGCGCCATCGGATCGGGGGCGGGGCCGTTCACGTACCGGATGGCCCACCGGAGCAGCGCGCGTCCCACCCCGTACAGGATCAGCGCGACGCCGGCCAGCGGCAGCACGAGCAGGATGATCTGCAACCCGGACGTGATCAGTACGAGCGGCCCGGCCCCGTTCGCGGCGTCATGGCCGAGCTGGCGGATCATCCACCAGTCTTTCGCCACCAGGTCGGGAACCTGGCTGATGATGAGCCCGATCTGGAACACCAGCAGCGGTATGACGGTCAGTACCCAGAGCGTCACGAAGACCTGCGGCCAGCGCTTGAGGTCCCGAAGCCGCGCGTCCGCCGGACGCCGCAGCAGCGCCCGGCGCAGGATCGGCCCGATGTACTTGAACAGGTCGGGGATGCCGATCAGGTCCGACATGATGTAGTACCCGTCGAACCGCAGCGTCGGCAGCAGCTGCTGGATCATCTGGAGATTGACGTACAGGACGGTGACGAGCAGCGGCCCGAACCCCGTCTGCAGGTACAGCAGCGTCAGCCCGACGATGAAGATGGCGTTGAAGTACACCCCGGCCAGATCGGTGCGGAGCCGTCCGCCGCGCCCCAGCCGGTACGACTCGGTGATGTCGGTGTAGAACGCCGGCCACACCAGGTAGATCCCGCAGCCCATGACGCCCGGCCGGACGCCGCCGTACCGGCAGGCCGCAGCGTGCCCGACCTCGTGGAACGCGCACGATGCGATCCCGAGGCCCAGGACCAGCAGGATGCTGACCGGGTTGAAGATCGTGAGCGAGATCGCGTCGACCATGGACCGGGTGGTGAGCAGCCAGGCCTCGCCGGCCGCGAAGGCGATGATCATGGCCGCCATCACCACCGGCCGCAGCAGCCAGGCGAACAGGCCGGCGACGAACCAGGTGAACGATTCGGGGAACACCGCGACCTTGAACCGCAGCGCCAGGAACGGGTCGGCCTTGACCACGGAGGGCGGCGAGCCGTCGCTGTAGGTGGTGACGCCGAGCGGGGCGAGCTTGCGGTCGACGAGGTAGACGATCTGCTCGGCGGTGAGCCGCGCGCCCGCCTCCTCGCTGACGGCCTCGGCCACCCGGTCGAGGGCCCGGCCGACGTCCTCGTCCGCGAGGTGACGGTGCTCGTGGAGGGCCTTGGCGACGAGGAACAGCAGGGGTGGCAGACGGGCGAGCTGCCGGTTCGGCAGGAGGACGAGCTGCGGCGGTTCCCGGTAGCCGGAGTTCTTGAACTCGCCGACGAGCTCGGCGCCTTCGGCGAGCGCCGGCAGGGTGAGCGCGGCCGGGGGTTCTCCGCCTTGCGTGGCCGGCGTGGCTGGCGTGCCCATCAGTGCTGCTGGACCACAGCGCCTGGGACGCAGGTCAGGGTGGAGTAGGCCGGCTGGGCGAACAGGCCGGTCCCGAGCAGGCCGGTGGTGCCGGGGGAGTAGGTCGCCTGGCACGCGTAGACGACCGTGGTGCTGCCGGAGCCGCCCCCGCCGTGCGGCAGAAAGGTGGACAGCAGCAGCCGCTCCGGCAGGATTTCGGGAGCGAGCCGATCCAGATCCGAGTGGGAGAGCGTTCGGGTGTGTGCAGGGGTCATCGTTTCGCCTTCGCTTCGTCGGGAGAAAGGGGGAAGGGCTGGCGGGAGAACGCCAGCCCTTCCCTAGCGGGCCTGAGCCCGCGGTCATGCTCGGTCGGATCAGTGACCCGAGACCACCGTGCTGCCGGCGCAGGTGAACGAGGTGCTGGGGTTCTCCGAGCTGAGGCCCAGCGCGCCGATGAGGCCGCCCTGCGAGTGGTTGATGTTGCTCTGGCACTGCGGGACGACGGCGGTGGTGCCGCCGTCGTGGCCGCCGCCACCGTGGTTGAGGTTGAGGTTGGCGTTCTCGTTTTCGCTGCCGCCGCCAACGAGAAGCGTGGACAGCACGGCGCGCTCCGGCAGGACCTCGCCGGCCAGCAGGTCCAGCTCGGTGTAGCTGAAGGACTTCATGTGGTTCCTTTTCTTCCTTGTCACGCCCGGTTCTCAAGGTGGATACCGGATGTCCCTTGCCTCACCGCGGGTCGCAGCGAGGTAGCTCTACGTATAGCAGATGTCACTGACCGTGGCCAAGCCCCGGGTGCTCAACGGCTGTGTCAAGGCCGTCCACACGAAGCATGACGCGGCCCCGGATCAGGGGCCTCACTCCCGCCCTGACCAGCGGGAGAACCTGACCCGGAGGGGGCGGCATCGCCGCCACGGCAGGCTTGGCGCGATGGGACGCACGGGCCTCGGGGACGCTGACCGTGTCTTGACGATTCGGGACGTCCGGACGGGTATGCGAGTCGACATGGAATTCGGATACACGCTGCTCTGCGAGCAGACACCGCCCAGGCAACTCGTCACCGACCTGGTGGAGGCCGAGGAGGCCGGCTTCGGCTACGCGGCCATCTCCGACCACTACTTCCCGTGGCTGGAGAGCCAGGGCCACTCGGCCTACGCCTGGTCGGTCCTGGGCGCCCTCGCCCAGGCCACCCACCGCATCCCGCTGATGACGCAGGTGACCTGCCCGATCATGCGCTACCACCCGGCCGTGGTGGCGCAGAAGGCCGCCACGGTCGGCGTCCTGTCGGACGGGCGGTTCACGCTCGGGCTCGGCTCCGGCGAGAACCTCAACGAGCACGTCGTCGGGCGCGGCTGGCCGTCGGTGGACGTCCGGCACGAGATGTTCGAGGAGGCCGTCGAGATCATCCGGGCGCTGCTCGGCGGCGACTACGTCAACTACCGGGGCCGGCACTTCGGCGTCGACTCCGCGAAGGTGTACGACCTGCCGGACCAGCCCGTCCGGATCGGGATGGCCGCCTACGGGCCGCGTGCAGGGCGGCTGGCCGCCCGGCACGCCGACCTGCTGATCTCCGACCAGCCCGTCGGGGACGTCGTCGACCTGTTCCGGAACGAAGGCGGCGCGGGCAAACCCGTCTACGGGCAGATCCCCGTCTCCTACGGCGCCGACTACGACGAGTGCAAGGAGCGGGCGCACCGCATCTGGAAGTTCTCGACGCCGGCGTGGAGGGTGATGGCCGAACTCCCGGGTCCGGTGAACTTCGAGGCCGCGACGAAGACCGTCCGTCCCGAGGACGTCGCCGAGTCCGTCCCGTGCGGCGACAACGTGGACGACTACGTCGAGGCCGTCCAGAAGTTCGCGGACGCGGGCTTCACCCATATCGCGCTCTGCCAGTCCGGGCACGAGCACCAGAAGGACTTCCGCACCTGGGCGGAGTCCGACCTGCTCCCCGCCCTCCGCGAACGCTTCGGCTGACCCTTCGGCGCACCCGGGGCCCCGGATCTCCTCCTGGACGATCCCGCTGCCCGTCCTCGGCCGTGACACGCGTCCCCGGGGCGGAGGTCCGCCAGTGGCGGGAACCCACCAAACGGACCGAAAGCCCTAGATTTATGACGTGGCCGAATCATCGTTGCTGGAGGGACTCGGGGTAACCCGCCCTGAAGAAGCGGCCTACCGCGCTCTCCTGCGCGAAGGCCCGTCCACGCTCGCGGCCCTAGCGCGCCGCCTCGGCATGTCCGCCGCCGCGCTCCGCCGGCAGCTGCCGCGGCTGGAGGAACTCGGCCTCGTCACCCGCCTGGCCGGACGTCCCCTGCGCATCCTCGCCACCCCGCCGCACGTCGCGGTGGAGGCGCTCGTCGCGAGCCGGCAGGAGGAGATAGCCCGCAGCCGTGCCGCCATAGGCCCGCTCCTGGCCGAAGCCGCCCCGCACCCCGAAGAACTGGTGGAGGTCGTCAGCG
The DNA here is from genome assembly GCF_052245875.1 of Actinomadura sp. 3N407. Lineage (NCBI taxonomy): Bacteria > Bacillati > Actinomycetota > Actinomycetes > Streptosporangiales > Thermomonosporaceae > Actinomadura > Actinomadura sp. 3N407. The sequence continues at coordinate 222,265 of NZ_JBQQBP010000011.1, read as the reverse complement.
GGCGGGCGGCCGTCGCCCGCCGCTACCTGCAGCTCCTTACCGGGACCCGCGAGGAGCTGATGGTCCTCGTCCAGCCGCCCTTCGCCACCGACGCCGCCGTGTCCAGCGACGAGCAGGAGCGCACGATGGACCGCGGTATCCGCGTCCGCGGCATCTACGGTCCCGACGCGTTCGACGAGCCCGGCGCGCTCGACCGCGTCCGCCGCGCCGTCGCGTCCGGGGAACAGGCCCGCCTGGGCGGCGTCCCCATCAAGCTCGCCATCGCCGACCGCCGCATCGCGATGCTGCCGCTGACCTCGGAGCAGGCCAGCTCCGTCGACAGCTCGCTCATCGTCCACCCGTCCGCCCTGCTGGAAGCCCTGGTCTCGCTCTTCGAGGCCCTCTGGCACACCGCTGTCCCGCTGTCGGGCGCGGACGGTGAGACGGCTCGGGACGACGACGTGCTCACCATGCTCGCCGCGGGTCTGACCGACGACGCCATCGCCCGCCGGCTCGCGATCAGCACCCGGACCGTCCAGCGCAGAGTGCGCGAGATCTGCGATCGCCTGGGCGCCCGCACCCGCTTCCAGGCGGGCGTCCTGTCCACCCGGCGGCATGATCGTGCATCCCCGGAGGGGGACGGATTCCTCCGATGAAAGGAGATCGCGGCCGCCCGCCGCGCTCCCTGGGACCGGCCGGCCCGACGTCCGAGCCCGCTTCCGAAACCGTGACCTCGGCCAGCCGCCGGGTCACGGCGCAGCCGCGGAGCCGGCCCCCGCCCGTATGGGCCGAGGGCCGGCGCTGCCGGGCAGGGAGCTGCCGGCCAGGGCACAGGGCCGCGGCACGCCCTTCGCTCCCGCCGTCGGTCAGTGCAGCTCGAAGGCGCGAGTGATCTCCTGTTCGATCGCGTTGCCCGCGGTGTCTTCGGCGACGACCCGCAGTGACACCGGCCCCTTGCCCTTGATGTGAGCGACACCGTCCTTCACGGGGACGCTCGTCCACGTCACGCCATCGTCGAACGACGTCTCGAGCGAGAGGCGCTCCAACGGCGTGGTCGACCCGTCCTGGTGACGGATGTCCAGTTTCAGCTTCCCGGACCGGGACCTGTTGCGCAGGTCGACGTCGGCGTCGTAGGCGATCTGGAGCAGGGGAAGGAGGGTGACGTCTGTGGTGTGCGCGGAACGGAACGTCCAGGCCGTCTTCGTCATCGGGGACAGCCGAGCCCAGGCGGACTTGTTCAGGAAGTCGTATTCGATGCGGTACTCCGCGTCGCCCGGGACGGTCCGCAGGACGCCCCTCGGGGGACCGGCGGTCTTGGCGACGAGCCGATCGTTCCAGTAGATGCGGAAGTCGGTGGCGAACCCGTTGGGGAACGGGCTCGTGACAGCGTTCGCGAAGTTTCCCCCCGCGTCTGCCAGCCCCACGTGCAGGCGGATCAGGTCACCGTGCCGGGTGATCGGGTCGAGTTGTGGGACCGCGCCGCCGATCGGGGCCTTGAACCAGGCGCGCTCGCCCCGGTATCCCGGCCTGTACGTGGAGTCCCCTGTGGCGAGCACGAGGTGCGGGATCTTCGTCTGGGGGAACTGGAAGTTATAGGGCTCCTCCGGTGTCGAGGCCGACGCCGACCAGGTCGTCTCCGGATCGGCCGAGACGTACTCCACGCGCGTTCTCGGGGCGCCGATGAGCGGCCTGCTGAACGCGACCGTGAAGGTCTCCCAGGGACGGCTGCTGTAGCGCGCGGTGGTCATGGAACCCGTGCCGTGATACGAACTGTCGATCCGCGCCAGGTCCCGCGGGCGCACGACGTGGCGCTGGTTCTCCGAGATCCGCCCGTTCTCAGGGAACACCAGGTCGTACTGGTAGGGACTCTCCACGACACCCTTGGCCTGCACCATCGTGTTCTTCTCGCGCAGCAGGGCCCGTCCCTCCTCGTGGGACAGGCGGACGGTCGGGACCCGCAACCGCGTCCCGTCGCCGCCCGTTTCATCGTTCACGCCCGGCTCGTCGTTGTAGATGGCGACCATGCGGGCACCCGCCTTGGCCGCCCTGTTGGACTGCTCGGCGACGGACACGCCGTCCTTGCGCCGGATGAGCGCGAGACGGCCGCGCAGATCGGCGCCGGGCCCGTCCCCGTCCGCGACCCGCATGCGCGCCTTGCCGTCCAGGCGGGGGAACTGATCCGAGGTGTCGCTGAACTGGTCCGCGCGGTAGTACATCGGGTGCAGCGAGCGGCCCCGGGCCCGCATCGTGATGGCCGGGGCCTCCAGCCGCCACCGCGTGTAGACCTCGAACGTGCCGGTGCGGATCTTCTCGGTCGGCTGGAGGAACACCCGCTCCTCCAGCTTCGCCCCGTGCACGTACACGCCGTCGGCCACGGCCTGACCCTTGGCGGTGCCGCGGGTCCACATCAGGTGGCTGATCGCGCCCAGGTTGGCCTTGGTGGCGTGCCCGGGGGTCTCGACCGTCACCTCCTTCGCCTTGCGCGCGTCGAGGACGATCTCGGTGTCCTCGGTGATCTCGATCTCCGGGTAGCCGACGAAGCTGTAGTTGAGCGGCTTCCCGGAGCCGGTGCTCGGCGCCCACGACGGCATCGTCTTGATGGTGCCCAGGACCGAGTAGGTGCCGGGCCGCAGCCGTACGCAGTCGGCCTGGCTCCAGCGTTCGTCGGTGCACTGCTCGTCCGGGTTCCCGGGCAGCGGCCGTTGCGCGTTGCCCTGCAAGGCGTCCTCGACGTTCAGGAACCGGGCCAGGCCGAGGCCCGGTCGCCCGTCCCGCGCGATGCTCTTCACCCGGACGGTGACGAGGTCACCGGACGCCCGAGGCTTCGGCGCGGCCGGAGGCCGGTGCTCGTGCAGCGCCGTCACGTTGTACCGCTCCGGGTCGTCGGTGAACCTGTCGTCCGGTATCACGTACAGGTCGCCGCCGCTGTGCCTGATCGAGAAGGCTGGGTCGCGTCCCGGCGCGGGCGTCACCGACACGGCCTTGCCCGCGACGTGGACCTTGTCCCCCGTGGGCAGCGAGACGTCGTAGGAACCGCTCTGCGCCCGCCACGCCGGCACCGGTTCGGCGTCCGCGGCCGCCGGCGCCGCGGACCCCAGGACACCGAGCCCCAGGGCCGCCGCGATCTTCAGCCACATGGGCATCCCTCCCCTAGAAGTGGATCTTGATTGTGCGGTCGGTGATCACCGGGAATCCAGACAAAACGCTGGCGGGCTTCCGTCATGGCGGGAACCCGCCAGGGCCTCCGCTTCGTGAAGCCACTGGACGGTCGCACCCTTGAGGAGAAGCTCCGCCCCGTTTTCAGCGCGCCGTCCAGAGGCAGTCGCCCGGCACTCCGCGAACGCTTCGGATGATCAGTGATCCGCATGGGAGCGGACCTTTCATCCAATAAGGTTGCGTAACATTCCGCTCCCACGCACCAGGAGTCACATCCGATGCCGGCAACCGAGCCCCTGGAACCCGACGACCCGTCCGGTGTCGGCCCGTACCGGCTGTCGGGACGGCTCGGCATGGGCGGTCAGGGGGTCGTCTACCTGGTGCATGGTGCCGACGAGAGGCCGGTCGCGCGCAGGCCGCCGCACTGGCCGAGACCCTGCACGCCTGCAACGCCGCGGCGAACCAGGTGTCGCAGGTCGCGTTCGACACCGGCCGGGCCCGCAACTACGACTTGCGCAAAGCCACCTACCAGCAGGTGCGGGACGCGGGGATCGGATCGCAGGCGGCCCAGCATGTGATCAAGAAGGTCGCCGACGCCTACACCACCCTGCGCGCCAACATCCCCGCCGGGAACCTCGGCAGGCCCGGCTCACGACGTCGCGCCCGCGCCGAGGGAAAACCGATCGCGTTCCGGTCGGACGCGGCGCAGCCGTTCGATCAGCGGAACCTGTCGATGGCCCTGGACGTCGGCATGGTGTCGATCTGGACCACCCGCGGCCGGTGCAAGAACATCGCCTTCACCTGCTCCGCCCAGGCGCGCAGATGCTGGCCGAGTGCCCGCGCGGCGAATCGGACCTGCTGTACCGGGACGGCAAATGGCTGCTGCTGGTCACCGTCGACGTGCCCGAACAGCCCATGAACCAGGATCCCGGCGGGTTCGTCGGGGTGGACCTGGGCATCGAGAACATCGCGACCACCTCGGGCGGGTACCGGGCCGCCGGGCGCGGGCTGAACCGGCACCGGGCCCGGCAGGCCGCCCTGCGCCGCAAACTACAACACAAGCGCACCAAGGCCGCCAAACGCGTCCTGAAACGGCAGCGCCGCAGGGAGCGGCGGCGCGCCACCGACATCAACCACTGCGTCTCCAAACGGATCGTGGCCGAGGCTGAACGCACCGGGTACGGGATCGCCCTGGAGGAGTTGACGGGCATCCGCTCCCGGGTACGGCACCGCAAGCCCCAACGGGCCGCGTTCCACTGCTGGGCCTTCGCCCAACTCGCATCGTTCATCTGTTACAAGGCCCGTCGCGCCGGAGTCCCGGTCGTGGTCGTGGATCCGGCCTACACCTCGCAGACCTGCGCCGATTGCGGTCATGTGAGCGGCCGCAACCGGGTGGGCCAGGCCTTGTTCGTCTGCCGGGGCTGCGGCGTCGTTGCGCACGCGGACCGGAACGCTTCCCGCAACATCGCCCACCGAGGCGCTGTTGCGTGGGATGCGGGGCGGCAGTCATCCGCCCCCGCACCCGCCCCTGACCGGGACGGGTACTGGACGCGGCAGGCACCCCGGCAGCCGGCCGGGACCTAGCTGCAAGCTCGGCCGTTCACGGCACGTTCACGGCCGAGAAGCTGACCATCTACTCAACGGCCGTCTCGGCAGAGGCCACCCGATCGAGGTCCTCGCGGAGCCGTCCTTCGCCAGCGGCGGCCTCCGGGGGGAGACCCCGGGCACCTACACCTACCGCCTCGTCCTGCAGAGCCCCAGCCACCAGGAGATCACCCGCACGGTAAAGGTCTGCTGACGAATTCGGAAGGCGCGGGTCCACCTCCCGGGGGCCCGTTCAGGGGCGGTCCCGGGGGCCGGAGCGCAGGGCGTCCAGGCGGCGCGCGAGTTCGTCGCGTTCGCGGGTCACCTGGGCGAGTTCGTGCTGGAGTTCGATGATACGGCGGATGGCGGGCAGAGTCATGCCCTCGTCCATCATGCCGACGACCTGCTGGATGCGGCCGATCTCGTGGCGGCTGTAGCGCCGCTGGCCCCCGGTCGAGCGCTGAGGGGAGACCACCTGCTGGTGGTCGATGCGGCGCAGGAACGCCTGCTGCACGTTGAGCATGTCGGCGACCTGGCCGACGGTGAACAGGGCGGCGTGCTCGTCGTCCATGGGCAGCTTCACGCGCCCTCCCTCTCTGCGGTGCGACTCCCGGGTCCGCCGCGCGGCGGAAGGCCGCGGCCCCGCCGCGGTGAAGCGGTACCTGTGACCCTGGGGTACCGCCCTCGCCGGGACGGGGCCGCGCTGATCGGCCGCCGCCGGCTGATCCGATCCGCTGCCGGCGGCGGGCCCGGTCAGCTCTTGATCGCCTTGCGACCGCCGCCGGACTGCTGGACGGCGACCTTGCGCGGCTTGGCCTTCTCCAGCACGGGGATGCGAACGGCCAGGACGCCGTTGTCGTAGGCGGCCTCGATCGCGTCCGCGTCCAGGTGCTCGGACAGGTAGACCCGGCGGGTGAAGGACCCCATCACACGCTCGCGGACGAACGGGCGCTCGTCCTCGGTGAGCTCCTCCTCGCGGCGCGCGGTGACCGACAGGACACCGCGGTCGACGGTGACCTCGATGGAGCCGGGGTCCACGCCGGGCAGGTCGAACCGCAGGACGACGTCGTCGGCGCGGCGGACGCCGTCCATCGGCATGCCGGTGCCGTTCCCGCCGCCGGTGGCCTGCCGCAAGGCGCGGTCGAACTGGCGCTCGAACTCCTGCACGAACGGGTCGATCGACGTCAGCAGCATCGTGCTTCACCTCCGAAGATTCCCCGGGTCTCCCGGCGACCCGGGACGCCTGATCGCTTCAGAAGAAACCTACAACTCGAATTATAGGTACCTTGCAGCTCGGCTTGTCAAACCCCGCTCCGCAGCCGGGACGCCGAGGGGGTGCGGCAGAGTTCTCGACGGCTGAGTTTCGCCAGGTGAAGTCTCGTTCCGGCCCCGACGACGACGAGACCGGCGGGCGATCCGCCCGCCGGTCTCTCATCGCCCGGCCGCGCTTCCGGCCGCCTCGGCCCCGATGCCGACGCGATGCACCACGCGGTCGGCGCCGGTGGACGTCAGGCGGCGCAGTACTGGCCCTCCTTGCCTATCGCGCGGTAGGGGCAGTCGGCGTAGCCGGTCAGCCGGAGCAGGGCCTCGCGGCTGCGCTGGACCTCGCGGTCGATCGCGGACGGCGGCGGGTAGAAGCTGCCCCCGCCGAGCTCGAACGTGTACGAGAAGATGCGGTGCTCGCCCCACGTCCAGTCGATGGTCGTCCCGTCGGTGATGTAGAGGTCGCTGGACTGTTCCGGGACGAAGCCGTTCGTCCCGGCCAGTTCCCGGCCGATCGTGCGGTGAGCGGCCTCTTCGTCCGCGGACATGGCCCCGGGGACCGTGTTGTTGTAGGTGTAGCCGAACGGCCACAGCACCAGTTCCGCCTCGGAGTGGATGTCCAGGAACATCCCGATCTGCTGCTTCCCGCCCACGACCCGGCTCCGCACGAAGTCGGCGAGCACCTTGGTCTCCGGGGCGGACTCGGGGCCGGTGCCCCGGTAGGTCTGGCTGGAGCCGTTGCCGGACGAGCCGCCGCAGCAGCCCCACCGGTAGGCGAAGTTGCGGTTCAGGTCCGTGCCCACCGACCGCGAGTTGGGCTGGCGGTTCTTCCGCCACCACCGGCCGGGGGAGGTGTCGCTGGTCATGTCGTAGACCTGGCCGTCCGGGTTGACCATCGGCATGATCCAGATTTCGCGCTCGTTCACGAGGTCCGTGATGCGGTCACTGGTCCCGTAGCCGTCGGTGAGCTGCCCGATGTAGTCGAGCGCCTGCTCGGCGGTGAGCCGCTCACGCGCGTGGATGTTGGCGATGATGAGCACTTCGGGCTCGTTCTCGTCGGCCGTCACGTTGTCGCTGATCTTCACGCCGACGATGTCGCGGCCCTGGTAGGATCTTCCGGCGACGAACTGGCGGGCGATCTGCGGATGCGCTGCGACGACGGAGTCCACCTCCTGCCGCATCTCGGCGAACGTGTGGTAGGACGTCGCCGCCCTGGTCGGGGCCGGGGCCGGGGACGGTGCGGACCGCACCGTGAAGCCGAGCCTCCGGATCGCCCGCACCTCGGACGGGATGGCGGTGACCTTGAGTTCGCCCGTCCGGACGTCGTCGATCGCCGCCCCGGTCCGCGCCACCTGGCTGCGCTCCTGGACGGTCGCGGGCCCGGTCACCACGTACTGCCGGGCGGTTTCCGCCGGACCCGGGGCGGAGGCGGCGGAGGGAGCGGCGGGCCCGGCCAGGACCAGGGCGAGCGCCGACGGGATGGCGAGAAGGGAGCACAGTTTGCGGGAGCTTTTCATACGGGGTACCTGCCGTCCGGCTCTGCGCGCCCGGCGTCACATTGCGGGGTGGCCTCAAGGACGCTCACGGACGCTGGCGGTGCCGCCACGATGAACGGAAACCGTCCGCGTGACAATGGCCGGCCGTCCGCCCGCCGGGACACCCGGAAGCCTCCCGCGGTGCACGAAACGCCAGGCCAGAGTTCCCAGGGGCCGGTCGCCGCACGCGAAATTCAATGCAGATCAGGGCCGTTGTGAAATTTCACTTTCGGATCGACGGGCCCTGTGCGCCGGGCCGTGCCGCCTCCGCCCGGAGCGAAGCCGAGGACGCTCCCCATCGGCAGGACTCGGCGCGGGTGCATTTCACGTGTCCGAAGAGAGTGGTATTCGGCTGCCCGTATCCGAACCATTCTCCGCGATATCGACCGCACGCCCGACCTGACTCTGTAACAGGTTCTCATGTGCGGCTCCGCACTCTCGCGGCTGGTGGCAGCGGGTTTCGGTCCGGGGGTCAGGCGAGGGACCCAATCGCCGCTGACGCCGCGATCCAGGCTGGTGAAGGGATTTATGGGCGCCAATATATACCGTTTGCGGCTAAGTCACAATCGAAGTATGGGAGATCTCTGTCCGGGTATTGACCAGCTCATTACTTTTGCTATTGTTCTTGGTAGAACGCGTTCTACTTGCCGTTCGGAGCCTCGCGTCGATGCGGACACGACGGTTCCCGGCTCCCGTCCCTCGATTTGCGACGCCCCGCCGCCCATTGGCCACGGGCGAGGTCGGCGCATGGTCGAAGGACTCCCACCCCATTCCTTCGGGTGCAGGCGCGACGCCCGCCGTTCGAAATGAGGACTCCCATGTCCCGCACCACGAAGCTGGCCACGATCGCCTCGACCGCAGCCGCCGCCGCACTCGCCATCGGCGTGACGGCCACCCCCGCAATGGCCTGGACGGCCGGCGACTTCACGGCCACCCTCAACGGGAACATGACCATCGACGCGGGGATCGCCGCCGAGTGCACCGACTCCACGCTGACCGGCACCATCGACGCCAACGGAAACCTCACCATCACTGACGCCTCGGTCAGCGGCTGCGGTGTCACGGTCACGCCCCAGGGCCTGCCCTGGGACGGCAGCCTCAACAACGGCGTCGCGAGCATCAACGGCTTCTCGATGAGCGCCATCGGCTGCACCTACGGCGGGGACATCAGCGGTAGCTTCACCGGCACCGACCTCCCGGTCACCGCCACCTTCACCGAGCAGACCGTGGGCAAGACCAGCGGCTGGTTCTGCCCGGGCTCCGCCACCGTCACCGCCGCGTACGACTTCAACCCGGCCTGACCCCGGTAGCCGGCCGGCCCGACGTCAGCTGAGCCGGTTCCCGCCCCGTGACCCCGGTTTCCACCCCGCCGGGGTCGCGGGTGCCGGGCCCGCCGGCGAGGGCCGGGCGCGCACCGCGGCCGGGGCGGAGGGGCATGGTCCGCCCGTCCAGGCGGTTCCCGAAGTTCCCCTGCCCGGGACGCGGCGATGATGCGGTCCCCGCGCCGGTCGGCGGCGTCACCGATCATGGTGCGCACGGTCAGGCCGCCGCGATCGTGGACAGCGGAGATCAGGGGCCCGAGGCTGCTCATCCCGTCCGACGCCCCGTTTCGGAGAGCGTCTTGAAGTGGTCCCTTACCGAGGGGTGCCGGCATGAGATCTGGGGCCTTCTCAGGTCGGATGACTGGAAGTTCGCCGGGCCTTCATGCAGGGAGCCGCAGATCCGTGCTCGTGACGCCGGGGACGGTGGCGCCGAGGCACCCGGTGCCCGGCCCGATGCGCAGTGACGGCGACCGGCTTCGTCGCTGTTGACGAGTGCGGAGACTTGCGCTTGGTCGGCCTGGGACGCGTGGCTGTCGCGGGTGTGCGTGCTGTGCGGAGCGACCGGGGGACAGCTGTGGCTGGGCGGCGGGCTGGGCGATCCGGATGGTGCGCCGTACGACCGTGTGATCGGGACGGCGATGGCCCGCACTGACTCCTACGCGTGGGTGGGGCGGCCAGCGACGGCGCCACGGTCGTTTTCCTGTACGGCAGGCCGCATGGGGCGGGCTTTCCGGGGGTCCTGGACGGTGTGCGGCGGCCCGCCGTTCGCCGATGCCGGACGTGAAGGTCAGCTTTGGTGGCGGCGCGTGTCCTGGATGGTCCGGAGAACGCGGTCGGCGAGCATGACGCCGATGCCGCCCAGGATCGTGCCGATGAGGATCCCCCGGTGGCGGCCGGTCACTGAACCGCGGCGCGGTTCTTCGTCGGGGCGGGGTGGGCCCTGCTGTTCCGCCACCCGGTATTCGTCGTCCACGATCTGGTGGAAGCGACGCTCCCGGCGGGTGGAGGACGTGGTGATCCGGGCCTCCCGCGCCGTGGTCCAGAACCGCCTACCGCCTTCCCCTTGGAACAGGCCCTTCGCGAGCAGGCGCAGGTGCCGCTCGTCCAGCATTCTCAGCTCGAAGGACGTCTGCCACTCCGAGAGGATGAGGTTGATGTGCACGTTCTGAAGGTCGGCCTCAGGATCGTCGGCGGGGTCGATGTACCCCAGGCGCGCCGGTAAAGCGGGTTTTCCAGCGCCATTTTCAGCAGGTCGACGTGCAGGACGCGGCGGCCCTGTTCCCGGTTCACCTCGGTGTCGCGCGCCTGAAGGATGAGGGTGGCGGCGATGCCGATGAGTGCGAAGGCCGATAGCAACGCCGACGCCGCGCCGTAGGTCTGGCCGATGAAGCTCAACCGTTCCCACGTCTTGACGTTGCCGCGGAACAGGTCGAGCGCGACCGGGGACAGCCCCACCAACCCCACTGCGAACACGATGAGAAGGATAAGCAGGACGGTCAGGCCAGTGCGTCTATGCCCGCCTCTGGTGAGTCGTGTTCCCGGCACAGGTCACTGTTGCGCAGGGGGCGGCGGAAGCGGGGCGATCTCCCTTTGGAGTAGGACGTGATGTCCTCCCCTTTGTGCCAGAGAGCGGCCAGCTCGGCCCGGCACTCGTCGATGACCGTCCGTTCGGTGATCCGGCGGCCACCGCTGTGGAGACCTGCTTCGTCATAGAGGACTTCGTAGAGGACCCTCGTCCCGAGGATGATGACCTCGGGCATCAGGCGGTCCGCCTCACGGTCGCGGATGGCGGACGCGTCCAGGACGCGGATCTGCTCTCCCGCCTCGGCCCGAACCCGCAACGCCTGCATCTCCCACTGGAGGTACGGCGTGACGGGGGACTCGACGACCCGGACCCGGCGGAGCACGAATTCCTGTTCGGCGAAGCGGCGGCGGAGGGCGCCGCGTCCCTGGTCCTTGATCCGCAGAGATTCGTCCCAGTCGCCGCGCGCGAAGGCTTGGTAGCTGGCGTCGCCCGGTTCCTGGAACGCCTGCCGCCGTTCGAGTTTCCAGAAGTAGTCCTCGATCTCCGCGGAACGCGCCGTGGCTTCGGTCACGTACTCATCTGCGCCAAGGGAGTCCGCGGGAAGGAGCGGGATTCGATCAAGCATCCGGAATATCCGGCTTCGCTGCGATCATCATGTTACGGGGAAGAATGACGATCCTTTCGTCCGGCCCGACGCTGACGCCGGACGGAAGCTGATCGCGGTAGATCTCGGTGAGGTCGCGGTCTATGGCCGCTACGTCACCTTGGTCAGTTCCCACAGATCCGGACACGTTACACCTTCATTGGTGTCGCCCAGCTCGTGCGGGGACTTGCCCAGCCGACGCGCGAAGCGCGCGTTCGGATCGGCTTCCCAGAGCCTCGCCACAGTGGACCCCATCGTCGGCAGTAGTGGAAGCGATTATTGCGAGATCATTCGAGCTCAGCAATACCCAGCCCCGTCACGTCCCACTTCCTGCTTTTTTGGATCGGACAGATAGTGCAATTTGAGTTTGTTTCGGTGCGAGCGGCTCCCGCTCAGGGAAGGCGGCCGGCGCGGCCGGCTGGTGGTTGCGTCTCCCGAGCTGCTGCTGTGTGGTGGGGACGAGCTGGGCCGCCGAGCGGCGTGGGGCCAATGAGCGGGTGCGGAATTCGGCGGGACGGGGAGAGCGTAGATCGGCGGCTGTTCATTCTGGATGTCGCGTGGACTCGTCCCGAAGATGGCGAGGCTCTTGAACGGCGTCGCCGGGTCACAGGCCGATGTTGGCCTTGGCGCCCATGTAGGACCCGGCGCCGGGGAAACCGGCCTGGGCCAGCTCCACGAACCGCTCAGTGAACCCAAGCCCCACCAGGTCGGAGAGCTTCACGAACTCCACACCACGGATCGGCCGGGTGTCGGCCCCGGCCGGAATCTCACCGGCGGTGCCGCCGACGCGGCGGACCTCGAAGGTGATGTGCACGACGTGCGTGCCGCCGCCGGGAAGATGGTCACAGACGTACAGCAACCGGCCGACGGTGACGTCGACGCCGGTCTCCTCGCGCATCTCCCGGACCAGGGCGTCGGCGAGGGGTTCGCCCTCCTCGACCTTCCCGCCCGGCAGAGACCAGGACCGGCCGGTGTCGGTGTCCTGGTCGAGCAGCAGAATATGGTCGTCCTCGATCACGACCCCGGTGACGCGAACCTTCACCCGCCGAACCTATTCCCGGAGACGGCCCGATGACCGGAGACCAGCCGGCATCTGAACCTGTAGCCTCCGGAGCCCAGTGGTTCCGGGACGGGTCTCTGCCGGTCGGCTGAGGCCAGGATCGCGCTTCGGCATGCCTGGGCGAAGTCCGGAAGGCGGGCCAGGTGGTGCAGTGCGGGAGCGAGGTCCGCCAGGACCGCCTCCCCGCCCCACCCTGGAGCCTGCACGGTCAGCAGGGCGACCAGCGTCGGAGGTGCGGCGACCATCTTTTCATCCTGTGGTGGTGGGCTGCTGGTCACAACATGATCGCGATGCGTCAGTTGGCCGTGACGTAGGGAGACCCCTGGTGGACGGGTTGATCACCACAATCACGTCGCCTGAACCAGAGGTCTCTACGTGCTTTCTACCGTGCCGCCCTCGATCTGTCGCGTTCAACGCTGAACTACGTCGCCGGACTGATCCGCCGCCGACGCAAGGCGATCGGGTCGACGTGGCGGCTGCTCGCCCCCGGTCGACAGGCCCTGCTCGTGTTGGCTTATCTGCGCAAGGACGAGACGTTCACCGAGATCAGCGCGGGGTTCGGAGTGTCGGCGACCACCGCCTGGAAATACGTCGAGGAGACCGTCATGCTGCTGTCGGCCCGCTCGCCCGAACTCGCGCAGGCGCTGCGGAAGGCCCGTAGGGACGGGTGACCCATCTGGTGCTGGACGGGACGCTCGTCCACACCGACCGGGTACGGGCAGACCGCCCGTACATTTCCGGCAAGCATCGAGTGCACGGGGGGCGGGCATCCTCACCCTGGCCGACAAGGCCTACCAAGGAGCCGAAGCCGCGGTCGTCATCACGCCCTACAAGGGCAAGGACAAACCCGAGTCACAGAAGCAGGCCAACCGGTCACACGCCAAGCTCCGCGCGCCCGGCGAACGGTCGAATGCCCAGCTCAAGTCATGGCGGATCCTGCGGAAGCTGCGCTGCAGCCCCGGCAAGGCCGGCCACATCGTCAAGGCCATCGCCGTCCTACAAAACCACCACGTCGCCCAGACCGCCCGAGAACGAAATGGGTTCACTGAACGATCGCGATGCTATTTACCCAACCGAACTTGAGGTCAACCCTTGCCACCCGGCCCGGCGCGACCTGATCACCCACGGTTACCGCGAATTCGCGCACTATATTGGCGTGAGTCAGGTATAGCTACCTCTCACCACATTACCGATCCATTAAATCTATGCTGAGTCGGGCGCCCATCACGCAGTGGCGAACTTGATCAGGATTTATTGGCCGAGTCTGGCCACAGGTCTGGGCGCCCAGTGGACGTGGAAACTACCTTCGCGGTACATCCAACGAAGGAGAGGCTGATGCGTAAATTCGTACCAGTGGCCGCCGTCGCGCTCGCTCCAGCACTGTCATCAATGGTCGTTCTCGCGCCCGCGCACGCGGAAACACGAGCTCTGACCCGGCAACACTCGAGCGCGGTGGCCGGCCCGGGGAAAATCTGGAATGTAGCGACCTTCGAATTCAAACCTCGCGGAGACCGGGTCGAACTCTGCGACACCAAGGCCGACGGCCGCGGGGTCAGGTTGCGGATCTATAACGTCACCAAGGACCCCGATGTCAGGGAGTACACCCTCACCAACACCCTCGGCAACAACCATTGCATCACCAGGAGTGCCGCCGACGGGCAACCATGGAACATGGCTGAAAAGCACTGCTTCCGCTTCACGATATGGTCGGTGGACAACGGCGAGCGGGTCGGCAGCAAGTACTGGTGGCAATACCGGAACTACAACAACGACGGGCCCCGGCTTTGCACAGGGGTCGACTAGGGGCCATGCGCGGTCCTCGCCGGTTAGGCCGCGAAACAGGCCACCGGACGCACGCTCTCCGCGGGGGTGCCCCCGGCCATGGGACCACTCGCGAACGTGAATGCACACGGTGAACCCCCTGCCGCAGACCACCGCGTACCGTCCCGGTATGCGGTGGTCTGCGGCGCATGCGACTCGCCCAGAAAGGCGAACTCCTGGACAGGAATTCCTCGTACGGCACCTCGGGAAACCGCTCGACGGCCACCTGCGCGGTGAACAATTTTCATCCTCGGTGAGCCGCACCAGGTGACGGCCGCGGCGACAGGCCGGATGAAAAGGGTTCAATGCGGGTAAGTCATCGCCCTGATGAAGGCAACTCCGCTGGTGGCGAGCGTGTCACTCATTTTCGCCGGGTCAACGGAGGTGCCGGTTTCATCGACGCCGGCTCGCCGCGCTCACATGCTGGACCGGATCGTGGCCGGCAAGGTCATCGCGGGCCTCAACGACGCGCCCGAAGCGGCGGCGCGCCTGCGGCGGGAGGCCCGCGCGGCCGTGAGGCCGACCAGCGCGCACGTGGCACCTGTGTTCCCGTCCAGCGGCCGTATCGGGTGCGTGCGTTCGATGATGGGCGACGTGCACCACTTAGGGACATGGGCGGACGGCCGTAAGGCGGCGTGGCGGGGACGGGACGTGGAAGCGGAAGGTGGCCGTAAGGCGTGGCGGTGGACGCCCTGCCCGGTGAGCGGGCGACGGGGGGCAGGGGGTGCGCGGCGCAATGGGCAGTGGGCGGGCATGGGACGAGCCCCGGCTTTCGTAGGCGGCCGGGGCTCGCAGGGTGTAGTCGGTGGGGGACGTCAGGCCAGGTCGTGCGCGCTGCCCTTGATCTCACGCGTGAACGCCGACCAGGCCGCAACGCTGAAGGTCAACTTCGGCCCGTCCGGGTCCTTGGAGTCTCGGACACCGACCACGGAGGTCAGGTCTGCCACTTCAACGCACTCGCCGCCACTGTGGCCGCTGTGGCTGCTCTTTCGCCACTGACCTGCCAGTTCGACGCATTCGCCGCCGTGGTATCCATGGCTGCTCATGCGCCGCTGGACGGCCGAAGGGTCTGGCGTCTTCATAGGTTCTCCAACAGGGTTCTAAGCATGGCTCTCGACTCCCCTGCGGGGAGCACATGGCCCCTGAGCAGATCCCAGCGTACAACCTTGTCTTTGACCTTGGCGGGCTGTTCAATCAGCAAGCCTTCGCCAGTCGTCTCAACATATGCGACATCCGGTCCTTCTGTGAAGCTGAGGAGTGTCAAAGTCCCCTCGAGTCCAGCATGATAACCAACGCTCTCTGGAATGACGTTGAGCATGACGTTGGATCGTTCGCTCACCTCAAGTAGATATATGAACTGTTCACGCATGATGTCGGGGCTTCCGACGGTACGCCGAAGCGCTGCTTCGTCGAGTGTTAGCCACACGCGGGGCGGGTTAATCTTTGTGAGGACGGACTGTCGCTCCATCCGCTTTGAGACCAGCTCGGACGTGTTGTTGTTCTCGATGGTGCTGATCACGGTGTGGGCGTAGCCTTCGCTCTGAAAGAGTCCGGAGATGACGAGGGGGCTGTAAATGCGTATTGAGGCAGCCTTCTTCTCGCGCTCTGCATACTCGGAGAACCCAGGAGGCAGCACTGTCTGCACCTCTATCTCATTAGCTAGCTTCCAAAGCCGATAGAAGTAGCCGTCTAGCTTAAAGTACGTGTCGAGGTCGTGTGCACTCTGTTCGGAGACTTTTCGTCCACTCTCCATGGTGCTGATCCACTGCGGCGTGCAGCCGAGCGCATCGGCTAGCTCCTTGCCGGTAAGTCCGGCCGCATCCCGCATGCGGCGCAGTTCCGTACCGAAAAAGATGCGCGCTCGATTTTCACCCATTGAGGGCCTCCGGAGGGTTAACCAGGGGGCAGTGGTTGAGTTGATCTTGACCCAGATTGATCAGCACTGTGGAACGGTCACTACCGCACTTTAACCCGGACCGTGAGTGTGATTGCAAGCTTTTCGACGCAACGACAGACAACGAGGTCCCCGAGATGAGCAAGAGGTTGGTATCGAATAATTCCCCGAGAATGGGGCAAATGCCCCTCATGTCCGATTGGTATGGCGAGCCGTTGGACGATGGATTCGTCGCACGCCGCCAGGCCAACCTGAGCGACTACCAGATGCGCAACGGCTGCCTGGGTGAGGTCCAGGCCCGGGACGAGGGCGAGCTGTGGCTTCTCTGTGACGCCCAAACGCGCCTGTCCGAGCGGATCGCCCTCGCCGAGTCCACGAGGAGGCGGCCGTGAGCGTTTCCGAGCGCGAGTCTCCGGCCGTCGAGTCGTACGTCCGGCTGAAGGCGCTGGGGATGCACCTCAAGGCGCACGGATTCACGACCCACCACGTGGCCGGCGGGCTGGTCGTCCGCAACACGACGTCCACCGCGCGGAGCTGCTGCGGAGTCCAAGGGGTCTCCGGCGACACGATCACCTGCCGACCGCACGAGGACGACGAGGGGCGTTGCTGGTTCTTTACGTCCTGGCAGCAGCCCATCGCCGAGTCTGAGCGCATCACCGACGCCCTGGTGATGATCAAGGGCTACCTGGGAGCCCCCGCTTGAAGACTCCTCACATGGGCGCATGGCAACTCGACCCAGCCGCCTACCTGGCCCAACTGAGGGCGGAGTTCCCGACCTTCGGCATCATCGCCGACCCCGTGCGTCCTATCTGGATGGCGGTCAAGGCGATGACGTGTTCATTCGGGCCACAGACGGCCACGTCCTCCGCCAACGCCTCCTGGAGATCTCAGGCCGATGAGCCCGGCCGTCCGCCTACTTGGCAGCCTTCTTCTTCGCGGCCTTCTTGGGAGGCCGCCACAGGGCAAGCTCCTCCCGAGAGAGTTCGGGATACCGCTCCACTTGCTGCTGAAGGTAGCCCTCGTAGGCGACGGCCGGGCTCAACCCGGTCGTCGGGTCAACCTCGCTGTGCCACTGCTTAACCCACGGCAAGACCTCGTCCAGCCCCGCAAGCAGTGGCATAAGCCGCTCAAGCTCCCACCCATCCCGAGTGGTCCGCTCCTCGACCAACGTGACAAGCGCGTGCGCCTGCTCAGCGTGATCCCAGCCAGCCCACCCAATGAGGAGCGCCTGTCCCCATCCGGGCTCGCCCCCGGGTACGAGATAAATCGCTCCTTGGGGACGTCTAGCTTCCCTCGGTTCCGCCAGTACGAGTTCTTGGCGAAGTCCGCGCTCGTGTACTTGGGCGGGACTTGGATATCGAGCCGCTCGCCGGTCTCGTCCTCCTGGCGCTGCAACCGCCACGTCCCTTCCCACTGCGCTCGCTTGCGCAGCCCAGAGTCTTTGTAGCGCAGAGCCGGGATGAACGGCACATGCTCAGCGTCCAGAATCTCGGCGAGCACGTCGATCAGCTCGATGTCCTCGCCCGCATACAGCCGAGCCACCGACACGATGTCGGCATCATCTTGAAGCCGGTCAGCCAAGCCGCCCGACCGTCAGCGTCTTCGGCTGCTCAACCCCACCTCGTCCGGCGCGAACCACAGGTTCCGAGACTCACACCTATTCGGCAGTCAGTATCATAGCGTGCCCTTTTCCTTCTTCTCCACGGCTCGAACGCCCAATGCCGCTTGTACTCCGGCCGTTCAATGAGTCCGATGGTCCGTGGCTGCTTCTCGATCGTCTCGATTTGCTTCTCCACCCGCCGGTAACCCTCCAGCCGCGCCCGGAAATCTCCAGCATCGGCGTAGATCTGTGGCGCGCAAGCCACTGCGTCTCGAGCTCACCGGCCGCCACCTTCCGCGCCAGCACGATCTCGGCACGGAACGTTGGGGCCTGGGCATGCCAGCGTTCGAAACTGGGTGGAACGCGCCGAGGAAGAAGCGGCGGGGCTGCAGGTCGGGTCAATGATGCGCAGTCCGCGGGGGAGGTTGAGCTCTTCGAAGGCAGGCCTCCCGTGGCTCGGGGCGAAGCCGAACTCGTTGATGGCCTCATCGATCGCGGGCTCGCAGAAGCCCCGGTAGGGGCTGCCGGGAGGCAGGTGTTCCACCCCGCGTCGGTGAAGTCGTGGACGGGGACGGGGACGGGGACGGTCGCGGTGTCTGTCCCCTCGTCCGGCAGAGGGCGGGTGGCGTCGGGAGTCGAGGGTCTTGGCCCCCTCAGCGACGGTGGTCCACCCCACGGGTTGTGGTCGAAGAGGCGGGCGGCGATGCAGAAGCGCAGGAGACCGTGTTCAGCACCCAGACGACGGGCGGATTGGGTGATCTGGACCTCAGCCAAGTCCAGTAGGGCATTGAGGGGCGTGTTGAGATCGCCTGTCTGGCTCCTACCCATCCGATCGGCGAGGAGCCCAACGCAGACCGACTGCTACGCCCTGATCGCCGAGATGACCAGGGCGTAGCTGGCTCGGACGCAGATTTTGTTCTGAAGCTTGCGTGGACATTGTGGGTAGGTGCAAAGATACTTGTGTCCGGCATAGGTGGTAAATCGGGCGAACGGGGCCAAGTGTGACGGTTGCAGTGATCCAGCCTTCCTATGGCAACCCAGCCTCCCGGCGACGGTGGGCCGACACCCTGGGGCGCGAGGTGCCGTTCACCGCGTCCGCGCATGAGCCTTACCTGACCAAAGACCAAAAGCAAGCACTGACGGATCTTCACCCTTCGGGCCTGGCTCGGTTCTGGGGAGCCACCTCCTTCCAGAACAGGAAGATGTCGCGTGTGCATTCTGGTGACGTCGTGTTGTTCACCGGTCAAAATGCGGTTCGCGGAATCGGTGAGGTCGGCTACCTGTTCGACAACGCCGCCTTCGCCGACACACTCTGGAAGCCTGATTCCGGTAAGGACAGCTGGAACAATGTTTACAGTCTGCTGAGCTTTCAGGCCACCGAGATAAGTTATGGAGAGATCTGGACGCTGCCGGGCTTCAATGAGGGTGACAACTTCATGGGCCTTCGTATTCTGCAAGGGGACAAGGCCGAAGTTCTGTTGCAGGGTCTCGGCGTCACCACCTCTGCCAGCATCCAAGAAGACCTCATTCGGGAAGATCAGGTCGTTCAGGCTCTCATCGACCGTACTGTTGTGGTTGAACTTGAAGGAGTTCACACGACCCACACCAGTTATCGGTCATCTGCTCGTGAAATACGTGTCCACCGTGCCGAAGCACTTCTGGTGCGTGAGTACGTCGCAAGCTGGCCGGTTACGACATCCGGCGGCTGCGAACGCCGGTGGGGATCACCGACGTCCATATCACTGGGCCCGGCGGTACAGAAATTGTCGAAGCCAAGAGTGACTTCAGCCACAAATGTGTGCGAGATGCCCTAGGTCAGCTTCTAGACTACGTCCCGCACAGTCCGACGCCGGTGAATAGGCTATCCGGCCTTTTCCCCGCCGAGCCCGGGGACAAGTCCGTGCGGCTCCTTCACCGATATGGAGTGGACTGCCTGTATCGCTCCGCTCCCGGCGCCTTTCAACGTCTTTCCGCGCCAGTCGAAGCTCGCGAACACATGGCTAGGACTTGGACGGCGAACTGACTCGGCTCAGTGGAGGATGAGCGGCTCACGCGGCATTGTGCTTCATCACATCGCTGGGAGCGGGATGCGCCGGGTCTCGGGGGTGGTGAGGCGTCCAGTGCGGAGTCGCAGTCCGCGAGCAGCGCGGCGGCGAGCCGGTTCGCCTCCATCACGCGGCCGTGCACCTGCAGCACCTCGAACACGGTGGTGCGAAGGGCCGTGACGGCAAGGACGCTTGATCCAGCGGTTGCGGCGCTGTCGAGGAGGTGGGCGACGGGGCTGGCCGAGGTCCACTTCCTCCGCGACCGTCGCCTGCGACGACCATGACTCCAGGGCAGAATGCAGTCCTGGAGAACTTCGCCGCGTGGCTGCGTAGGCTCGACCCGTTGCCGTGAGGTCATGCCTGGGAGGAGACACGGGGGATGGCGTTGCCGCGTGTCCCGGAAGGGATGTTCCAGTTCACCACTACCGAGCGGGCCGATCTGCATACGGCGGTCATGTACGCGTTCGGGGAGGCGAACGAGCGGCTGGAGACGTCGCTGACGTTCGACCAGGTCCGGGAGCGGCTGCGGCAGGTCGGGTTCTACGCGCCCGTGGACGACGCCGGGCTGACGCGGGCGCTCGGGCAGCTCGCCGCCTGGGAACTCCTCGATGTCGTGCAGAACCACGCCGGCAGTTACGCGACGGCCGAGGAGTACGAGCGGAAGAACCTTCAGTACTCGCTGACGCGGAAGGGCGAGGCCGCGTTCGCGGGCGTGCAGCATGCGCTGGCCGTGCTCACCACGTCCGGGGCGTTGCAGACTGCCGTGCTCGATGCGATTGGTGATCGGCTTGGGGAATTGGGGGAGTTGCTCAAGGACGATGACCCGGGCGTCAACCGGCGGATATTCACGACGCTGCAAGAGCTGGAAGGGCATCTCGACGCGCTCCGTAACAACACCAAGTCCTTCAATGGTGAGCTGCAACGGCTGATGCGGGCGGAGGGGGCCGACCTCACGACGTTCAACGACGTGAAAGGCGCGACGGTCGCCTACCTGCAGGAGTTCGTCACCAACTTGGACGTGCGCGCCGATGCGATCAGCGCCGCGTTGGACGTGGTGGAGCAGCGCGGTGTGAGCGTCCTGCACAGCCGGGCGCTGGACGGGGCGGAACTGCCGCCGTTGCAGGGCGCAGACCCTGCGGTCGCGTGGCTGGCCGCGCGCAGGGCCAAGTGGGACGGGCTTCTCCTGTGGTTCCGGCCGGAGGAAGGGACGCCGCGCGTCCGGCAACTGCATGACGTGGCGCGCAGGGCGATCGTGTCGCTGCTCCAGGTACTCGACCGGATCACCGAGTCGCGGCGGCGTTCGTCCAGCGCAGCGTCCGACTTCCGGACCCTTGCCCGGTGGTTCGCGAACGCGCCGAGCGAGGACGATGCTCATCGGTTGTGGGGGACGGCTTTCGGGCTGACGTCCGCGCGGCACGCCCACCTTGCTCATGCGGACGCCGAGCCCATCCCCACGGCGGCGACCTGGGTTGAGACGCCGCCCGTGGAGGTGTCGGCGCTGCTGCGCACGAGCGGGCGCACGGAGCGGATGGGACGGACGGCCAGGGTCCGGGACGTGAAGGCCCTGCGCGCCGAGCGGCGGGAGCGTGCCCAGCGTGAGCGGGCGGAACTGGAGGCGGCCTGGCAGTGGCTCGCCACTGACGGGCCGTTGCGGCTGTCCGCGTTCGGGCGGCTCGACCACGACACGTTGAGGCGGCTTCTGGATCTGATCGGCCGTGCCCTCGCGGCACGCCCCGACTCGGACGGGCTGCGGCGGGCGCTCACGTCCGACGGCCGTATCGAGGTGCGGTTGTGGCCACCGCCGGACGGGCGCGTCGCGGAACTGCGCACGGCGAAGGGACGCTTCAGAGGCCCCGACTATCTGGTGGACATCCGCTTCCTCGCCGCCGGACCGAGCCGCAAGGTGTCGGGCGCATGAGCAAGCTGGCGAACCAGCTCGTCCAGGCGGAGAAAGAGGAACTGTCGCGGGCGATCCGGCTGCTGCTGGGCCGGCCGCTGATCTCGCTGCATGCGGATCCCGACGGCTTCGACCTGGTCCGCCGCCGCCACTCGGCCCTCGCGCCGTGGTTCG
This sequence comes from Actinomadura sp. 3N407, assembly GCF_052245875.1. Taxonomy (NCBI): domain Bacteria; kingdom Bacillati; phylum Actinomycetota; class Actinomycetes; order Streptosporangiales; family Thermomonosporaceae; genus Actinomadura; species Actinomadura sp. 3N407. The sequence goes on along the minus strand of NZ_JBQQBP010000011.1, from coordinate 200,767 downwards.
ACTACTTCTGCGGCTGGCGGCTGTTCGTGGAGCCCCGCCTCGGCTACGCCCGGCTGGTCAAGGTGAGGGGCGACGCGGATCCGTCCCGTCCGGCGAGGAGGCGGCGCTCGACGCGTGCGCCGTTCGACCGGCGCCGGTACACGCTGCTGTGCCTGGCCGCCGCCGAGACGCTCGCCGCACCGGTCACCACGATCGGCATGCTCGCGCAGCGGGTCGTGCAGGCGGCCGCCGCCGACGAGGACATCCCCGCCTTCGACCCCGTGCGGGGCGACGAACGGGCCGCGTTCGTGGACGCGCTGAAACTGCTGGAGCACCACGGCGCGGTGACGGCGGTCGACGGCGCGACCGACGCCTACCTCGACAGTGCCGAGGCGAAGGTCCTGTACCGGGTGGATGCGACACGTGTCATCCGGCTGCTGTCCGCACCGGTCGCGCCGTCGAGGCTCCCCGAGACCGACTGGCCGGACCTCGGGGAGTTGACGGTCGAGCGCCGTTACGGCTCCGACGAGTCCACCGAGACGCAGCGGAACCTGTGGGCGAGGCATTCGCTGCTGCGCCGCCTCCTCGACGACCCGGTCGTCTACCGGGAGGACCTCGGCCCGGCCGAACTCGCCTACGCGGCCTCGCCGACCGGACGGCAGATCCTCCGCAGGGCCGCGGAGGAGGCGGGGCTGGAGTTCGAGGAGAGAGCCGAGGGCTACCTGCTCGTGGACACCGACGCCGTGGCCACGGACTCCAAGTTCCCCGACGACGGCAGCCACGCGAAGGTGGCGGCCCTGCTGCTTATGGACCAGCTCGTCAAAGCCGGGCCGCTGCCCTTGGCGGGGCTCGTGGACGAGGCCGGGCGGCTCCTCGCGAGCCGTCCGCGCTGGGCCATGGCCTACCAGTCGGATGGCGGCGCCGGGCGGCTGGCGGACGACGCCGTGGCCGTCCTGTCCGGGTTCGGGTTGGCGAAACTTGAGGACGGCCTCGTCCGGGCGATGCCCGCCGCCCACCGGTACACCGTCAACCGCGAGGAGCCATGACCGTCACCGAACTCGTCCCAGCAGAAGCGCCGGCTCCGCGCTGGCGGCCGACCCGCGCCGGGATCCTCAACGTCTGGCGGTACTACGACGAGGTCTTCGAGTTCCACAAGGGACGGCTGCTCCTGCGCGGACCCAACGGCAGCGGCAAGTCCAAGGTCCTCGAACTGCTGCTGCCGTATCTGCTGGACGCCAGCCTGAAGCCCAGCCGGCTGTCCACGTTCGGCGGCAGCGAACGGACCATGCACTGGAACCTCATGGGCGACGGCCACACCGGCAAGACCCGCGTCGGCTACGTGTGGCTGGAGTTCGCCGACGGCCCTCACTGGTTCACCTGCGGCGCCCGGCTGCAGGCGACCACCAACACCAAGAACGTCACCGTCGCGTACTTCACGACTGAGCAGCGCATCGGCGTCGCTGGCGGCCTCGCCCTGACCGGCGACGGCGGCCAGCCGCTCACCCGCGCTCACCTCGCCGAGGCCATCGGGCAGCACGGGCAGGTCCACGAGTCGGCGGACGCCTACCGCACCGCCGTCCGGCGGACCCTCTACGGCGGCCTGACCGAGCAGCGCTACGACTCGCTCCTCACCGCGCTGCGGCAGCTCCGCACGCCCAAGCTCTCCGAGCGGCTCGACCCCGGCCTGCTGTCGGACCTGCTGTCCAGCGCGCTGCCGCCGCTCGGCGAAGGGGAGATCCACGAAATAGCCGAGGGCTTCGAACGGCTCGACCGGCAGCGCGAGGAGCTGCGGAGGCTGGACGGCCACGTCCAGGAGGCCGGACGTCTGGCCGCCCGGCAGCGCACCTACGCGGAGCGCGTCCTGCGCGCCGCGTCGGCACGTCTCATCTCGGCGACGAGCACGATGGACGGCCTCACCGCCAAGGCCCGGATCGGCAAGGAAGACCACGAAAGGGCGCGCGCCGAGCGCGACACCGCGAAGGGACGGCTGGAGGAGGAAGAGGAAAGGGCACGGACCCTCGGTGCCCACATCGACGGGCTCAAGGAGAGCGACGCTTACCGCAGAGGCCATGAGCTGGCCAATCTGCAGGAGAACGTCCGCCAGGCCGAGAACGCGGCCACGAGGGCGCGGGACGTCGCCGACCGGCACGCCGAGGGCGCGCGGCGCAGGCGCGAGGAGGCCGATCAGGCACGCGCCGACGCGGGCACGCAGCACTCCCTGACCGGTCAGGCCCTCGCGGGCGCGCGGCGTGCGGCGGACCGCGCCGGTCTGGCGGCCGTCCACGAGGAGGCCGCTACGGCGGTCGAGGCGGGAACCGCGGACGGCGTCCAGCGGGCACGCGGGCTGCTACGGGCGGCGGTGGCGAGCCGGGACACGCAGATCGGTGAGTTGCGGACCGCTATCCGGGAACACGGCACGGCGGTGGAGCGGCGCGGCGAAGCGGAGGGCGACCGCGATGAAAGCCGGACGCGGCTCGACGAGGCGGTCGCCGAACGCGACGCCGCCGCCGCTGAGCACGAGCGGCGGCTGGAGGCGCTGGCGGCGGAGATCGAGGCGTGGGCGCGCAACTGCGTGCAGCTCTCGTCCCTGGACGCCGACGCACTGATCGCGGCCGTGGAGGACGAGCGTGAATGCGACGAGCTGGTCCTCGCCGCGCGCATGGCACGAATGGACGAGTTCGCCGCCGAGGAAGCCGTGCTGCGGACCCGGCGGGACGCCCTGGCGGAGCAGGTGGCCGACCGGAAACGGCGACGCGACGACCTCGTCCGGAAGAGGGTGCTCGAACCGGACGCCCCCGACACCCGTCCGGCCGACCGCACCGGCCGTCCCGGCGGGCCGCTGTGGCGGCTCGTCGCGTTCGCCGCCGACGTGGCCCTGGACGTGCAGGCCGGTGTCGAGGCCGCGCTCCAGGCCGCCGGGCTCCTCGACGTCTGGGTCATGCCGGACGGCGGTCTGCTGCGCGACGAGCACGACGCCTTCGCCGCCACGCTGATCGCCCGTCCCGCGCCCGGCGCGAGCCTCGCCGGAGTGCTCACCGCCGAGCCCGCCACCGGGGTCCCGCCGGACGTGCTGCACGCCGTCCTGTCCGGCGTCGCCCTCGCGCGGAACGCCCTGGAGATCGACCATCCCGCCGCCATCGGCATGGACGGGTCCTGGCGCCTCGGCACCGTGACGGGCCGCTGGACCAAACCGGAGCCCGCCTACATCGGGGCCACCGCACAGGAACGCGCCCGGCGGCGGCGTATCGCCGAGCTGGACGAGGAGATCGCCGGCCTGGAGGGCGAGCGGGCCGCGTGCGACGAGGAGGCCGGGCGCGTCGGGGCCGCCAGGAAGGCGCTTGACGCGGAGCTGGGCGACCGCCCGTCGCACCAGCCGCTCAGCGCGGCGGCGGACGCGCTGGACGCCGCGCGCCGCAGGACCGGGCAGCGCGGTGACGAGCTGAAGCGCGACGAGAAGCGGCTGCGCGACCGCGAGGCGGCCGTCTCGGCGGCGTTGCGCGCCCTCACCGCGCTCGGTGCCGAGCATGGTCTTCCGGTGAGTGAACCCGCACTCGACGCCTTGGCGGAAGCCGTCCGGGACGTCCGGGAGAACGGGAACGTGTGGGTCCAGCACTGCGAGGCGCTCCTCTCCGCGGAATCCCGTGCCGCGTCCGCGGAGGGAATCGCCGTGGACTACGAGGCGACCGCGGCCGAGTCCGGGGACCGTGCCCGGGAGGAGGCGGAAACCGCCGTGGAGCTGGCCGCGAAGCTCGCCGCCATCGACGCCTCGATCGGCGCCGAGCACAAGGAGGTCCTTGAGAACCTGCGCGCGGCCAGGGCCGAGGCGGAGCAGTGCAGGGTTCGCGGTGAGTCGCTCCGCGAGGAACTGCTCGAACTGGAGAAACGCATCGGGCGTCTGGAAGAGGCCGTGAGCACGGCCGAACAGGCGCGGGACGAGGCGGTCGCCGGCCGTGACCGGGCCGCGGCACGGTTCCGTCATCTCGTGACGGGCCATCTGCCCGACGACGCCGGGCTCGATGTGAGGCTCGCCGCCGAGGACGGTGTCAAGGCCACGCTCGAATGTGCGCGTTCGGTCGGGGTGTCCCTGGACAAGACGCCGCACGAGCCGAAGAACGTCCGCGAAGCGGAGGGGAGACTCTCCGAGGCGATGCACCACGCCAGGGATGTCCTCGCGGACCAGGCCGACCTCGAACTCGTCCAGGACGACGACGTTCAGGTGCTCACCGCCACGATGAACGGGGTGCGCGTCGGGGCGGCGGAGCTGAGTGCGGCGCTGCGGGCGGAACGCGACCAGCGGCGCCAGGACATCACCGACAAGGAACGCGACCTGTTCGACCGGACGCTCGCCGGAGACACGCGCAGGCATCTCGCCGACCGCATCCGGCAGGCGACGGAACTCGTCGAGGGGATGAACCGGCGGCTCGAACGTGTCCGGACGGCGTCGCAGGTGGCGGTGCGGCTGGTGTGGCAGGTGGATCCGCAGCAGAGCGCCGGGATACGCGCCGCGCGCGACCTGCTGCTGCGCGACCCCACGCGGCTGAACGAGCAGGACCGGGAGGCCCTGTACCGGTTCTTCCGCGACCGCGTGGAGGAGGCGCGGGCTGCGAACACGGCGGCGAGCTGGGAGGAGCAGCTCATGGAGGTGCTGGACTACACGGCCTGGCACCGCTTCACCGTCCGGCTCGAACGCGGCGACGGGAAAGGCTGGCAGGACCTCACCCGCAAGCTCCACGGCGCCCTGTCGGGGGGTGAGAAGGCCATCGCGCTGCACCTTCCGCTGTTCGCGGCCGTCGCGGCGCATTACCAGACCGACTCCGGCTGCCCCCGGTTCATCCTGCTGGACGAGGTGTTCGTCGGCGTGGACACCGCCAACCGCGGTCAGGTCTTCGACCTGCTCGTAAATCTCGAGCTCGATCTGGTGCTGACGTCCGATCACGAATGGTGCGACTACCGGGAACTCGACGGCATCGCCATCCACCAGCTCATCACCGGCGACGGCGACGACGCCGTGACGACCGCGCGGTTCGTCTGGGACGGGCACCGCACCGAAGCCGCGGACCCCGCAACCGTGGATGGGGATGCCCTCGTATGAGCGTTCCCGATCGCCTCCGCGACAACGACCTGAAACCGCTGTGGAGCGAACTGCATCGGCGCTTCTCCACTGGCGTCCAGGTCAGCCGCGTCACGGTCAAGGACCTGGACGACGCCCAGCGCGCCGCCCTGGCCGACCTGCTCGGCATGGACCGTTACCCCCCGTCCACGGTCTCCCTCGCCGTGGCACGCCTCGACGCCGTCCTCCTGGAACTCACCGGATCAGACGCCAGGACGGTCACCGAGGAGATACGCGGGACGATCGGCGACCGGGCGGGCGACAGAAGGGAACGGGAGCGCGAGCGGGCCGCCCTCTGGGAATGGTTCGAACGGCATCCCGTCGTGACCGCCGAACCGGCGTTGCTCGGATGGGTCGCGGACGTCCGCCGCCAGGGGCTCGTCGCGGCGTCGGTCCCGTCCACGCGTGCGCTGCTCGAACAGGCGCTCAAGGTGCTGGCGGCGCTGCCCGCCGACGGCGTTCCGCTCGCCTCCTTCGCCACCGGCGTGCTGGGCGATTCGCATGCGCTGGACGATGGCGGGCGGCTTTCCGGGCTGGTTCTGCGCGCCCAGGCGTTCCTCCAAGGGGCCGAACCGCCGGGGGACGCGCAGGAGCGCAGGGCGTTGTGGGAACTCGCGGGCGTCGAGTGCGACGCGCTGTCCACGTCCGTGCTGGTCGCGGGTTTGAGGCCGGCGGGCGCGAGCGTCCTCGCGCAGGCTCTCCGGATGTGGGCGGGCGCGGGGCAGGCGGCCGTGGTGACCCTTCAGCAGTTGCTCGACTCGCCCGATCTCCGTCTGGACGTGCCAGAGGTGTGGGTGACCGAGAATCCCACCGTGCTGGCTCTGGCCGTGCGGCGGTTCGGTGACCGCTGCCCTCCGCTGGTGTGCTCGTCGGGCTGGCCGAACAGCGCCGTCATCCGGTTGCTGCGCACGCTCGGCGGTTCCGGGGCGACACTCCGGTACCACGGCGACTTCGACGGCGAGGGCCTGAGGATCGCCGCCTACGTCATGGCCAAGACCGGTGCCCGTCCGTGGCGCATGTCGTCCGGGGACTATCTCGCGGCACTGGACGCGGCGCCGGGGCCGCATCCGCCGCCGGGACGGGTGACCGAGGCGCCTTGGGATGACGGTCTGGCGCAGGCGCTGGGTGTTCGTGACGCCGCGGTCCTGGAGGAGGCCGTGGCCGTTTCGCTGCTCGCCGACATGGAACCGACCTCTCCAAGGGGTTAACTGTGTGTCACTGACCGATTGCTAAGCGGGGTGGATGGGCAAGGACCTTCGCGTTGGTGCTCCGAGGCGCGCGGAGGCGATGCTCCCCATGAGCGAGATCTCGATGGTCGTCCGTCCCGGCGACAAGCGGTACCCGGCGCTCAGCCGGGGGTTCAACCAGCGGTGGATCGCCGAGCCGGAGTATGTGCGGCTGGTGCGGACGCCCGAGGAGGTGCGGGCGGCGCTCGCCGAGGCGGTGAGCGAGATCCCGGAGAACCCGGAACGGGCACGGATCACCGTGAAGGCCGGCGGACACTGCTACGAGGACTTCGTCTGCGGCGACGACGTGCGGGTGATCCTGGACGTGAGCCCGATGTGCGGGGTGTCGTACGACGGCGGGATGCAGGCGTACTGCGTGGAGGCCGGGGCGACCAACTGGCACGTCTACAGCCACCTGTATCCGGTCAGCGGGAAGGCGCTGCCGGGCGGGTCGTGCTATTCGGTGGGGCTCGGCGGGCACATTCCGGCGGGCGGGTTCGGGCTGCTGTCCCGCCAGCACGGGCTGACCGTCGACTACCTCTACGCGGTGGAGGTGGCGGTGGTGAACGCCGATAAGACGGTCAAGCTCGTCGTGGCCAAACGCGACGACGAGAACGAGCGGCTGCGCGAGCTGCTGTGGGCGCACACCGGGGGCGGCGGCGGGAACTTCGGTGTCGTGACCCGGTTCTGGTTCCGGGGGTTGCCCGAGCCGCCGAAGCAGGTGCTGCTGACCGCGCTCGCCTGGGATTGGAAGGACTTCACCAAGGACGAGTTCACCGCGCTCGTCACCGCGTACGGGACGTACTTCCACGCCCAACAGGACGCGTCCACGGCGGCCGGCAAGCTGTTCGCGCTGCTCAAGCTCAACCACGTCAGCAACGGCCAGATCGGGCTGCTGGCGCAGGTGGACGTGGACGACCCGGACGGGCCGCAGGCGATGACCGACTTCATCGAGGCCGTCGATGGCCGGATCGGGCCGTCGGCGACGAAGATGAGGTCGGTGATGGGCGAACATTTCGTCCACCTGGACACTCCCCGGGTGATGCCGTGGCTGACGGCGGCACAGGCGCTGAACGCCAGCGGGGAGAACCGCTGCGGAAAATACAAGTCCGCTTATCTGCGGAAGCCGTTCACGGAACGGCAGATGAACGCGATGTGGGCTTACCTCGGCAACGAAAAGTACACCGACTACGTGAACAAGCAGGCGCTCATCCAGGTCGACTCGTACGGCAGCGCCATCAACAGCCCCCTGCACCAGACGGCGGTGCGCCAGCGCGATTCCGTCCTGAAACTGCAGTACCAGGTCTACTGGACGAGGCAGGACGCCTACGAGGACACGCACATCGCGTGGATCCGCGACACCTACAGGGCGACGTTCGCAGAGACGGGCGGCGTGCCCGTGGCGGGCGGCGACGTCACGGACGGCTGCTACATCGGGTATCCGGACACCGACCTGAACGACGAGCGGTGGAACGAGTCCGGTCAGTCGTGGGAGATGCTCTACTACAAGGACGCCTACGCGAAACTGCAGGAGATCAAGCGGTACTGGGATCCGCTGAACGTGTTCCGGCATGCCCAGTCCATCCGTCCCGGGCCGGATTTGTGACCGGAACCACGTGACGCAGCGTCACGGATCATCTCGCCTTTATTGCATTCACTGACAATACTTGCGGGTGTGACTGCGGGGACAGTAGTTTCGACGTTCGAGTGGAGCGTCGGGCCCGGGACGGCCTGAGCCGGCTGGGGAGTCCATGAAGAAGCGTACCGACAGGAAGATCGCCATCGCCGGAACGGCGGCGGCGGCCGTGCTGCTGCCCGCCGTCATGGTCGGCCTCGCGCAGGCCGGCGTCGGCGTGCCGAAGGGGCTGTCGGAGGCCGGCGGCAACTCCGAACCGGTGCCCTCGTTCGGCCCCGCGACGCAGCCGTCGGCGCCCGGGACGCCCGTGTCCCCGTCGAAGTCGCCGAAGACGTCGAAGCTGCCCAACGTGCCGCTGAACACCAACCCGTTCACGACGGGCGGCGGCTCGCCCGGTCCGGGCGACCCCGACACCAACGCCGCCAACCGCGGCAAGAAGCCGAAGCTGCCCGCCGGCTCCGGTTCCGGCGGGTACGCCAAGGCTCCCGACGGCGCCACCGTCACCGGTGTCAAGAAGCTCAGCTCGCGGATGTTCGACGTGACGATCGCGTCCCCGGCGCTCGGCGCCGAGGTGAAGACCCGCGTGATGGTCCCGGAGGGCTGGAAGTCCAAGACCACCAAGACGTGGCCTGTCGTGTACGCCTACCACGGCGGCAACAACAACTACACGTCCTGGACGAAGGACTCCAACATCGAGCAGATCATCGGCCCGTACAACGCGATGGTCGTCATGCCCGAGGGCGGCTGGAACGGCTCGTACACCAACTGGTACAACGGCGGCAAGGGCGGCATCCCCGAATGGGAGACCTTCCACATCCGCGAGGTCATCCCGCTGATGGAACGCAACTTCCACGCCGGGTCGGTGCGCGCCGCGATCGGCCTGTCGTCCGGCGGCCAGGGCGCCATCACCTACGCCGAGCGCCACGCCGGGACGTTCAAGTACGCCGCGTCCTACAGCGGCGCGCTCAACATCACCGCCCCCGGCATGCCGATCATCCTGACGTCCATGAACCGGGACGCGGGCACCGCGATCTGGGGTGACCCGATCACCGCGCGGGGGAACTGGCGCAAGCACGACGCGACCGTCATGGTGTCCAGGCTCAAGGGCACCGGCGTCTACGTCTCGTCGGGCAACGGGACGCCCGGCCCCTACGACCCCCCGAACACGCCGCCGCACGACGCGGGCCGCATCGGCGAGCAGCTCTCCGGCACGATGACCGAGAACTTCGTCGCGGCCGCCAAGAGGGCGGGCATTCCCGTGACCTCCCACCTGTACGGGCCCGGGATGCACAACTGGAAGTACTGGAGGCGCGAGCTGGCGCGCAGCTGGCCCGCCATCGCCGCCTCCATCGGCGCCCGCAAGTCCTGACGCCGCCGGAGCGGGCGCGCCGGGGCCTGCGCGCCCGGCCCCGGGACGTCCTCCCGGGACGTCCGGTCCCGGGGCGGAATCGCCGAATCGCGAGCGGCGACCCGCCGTCCCCTGTGACGATGGGGGCATGACGGGAAGTGATGGTGCGGCTCTCGCCGGTGACCTCCCCCTATCCCTGTCGGCCGCGGCCTGCTCGCCGCGACTCGGCGAAGCACGGGCGCGGCAGACCCACCCCGCCGTCCTCTGGTACGGCCCGACGTACGGGGTGATGGAACGGGTCGCCGAGGGCTGGATGATGTCGGGGATGGAGCGGATGACCCCGCAGGACGCCCGCGACTCCCTCGGCTGGTGGTTCCGCAACATGGCCCGGACGAGCGCGACCCCCGAGGCGGACCGCGAGGCGTACTGGGAGGGGGCGGTGCGTCTGGAACGCGAGCGCCGCAACGAGCTGACCGTCGCCGGGCGCGTGTTCCGCGTCGTCCGCGCCGACCGGTTCTGCCGGTTCGGGCTGGACGGCCCGGAGCCACCGCGTCCCACCGACCCCGACGACCTTCCCGAACCCCGCACGCGGCGCGACCCCGACCGGTTCGACCACGGCCTCCTCCCCCCGGCGCGGCGGCCGGGCTGCCCGGAACTGCTGGGGGAGCGGTGGGAGCACGTCCCCGAAGGGCCCGGCGTCCCGCCCGAGGTGACCCGCGACGCCCGCCGCGCCCTGGAGACCCATCCCGGGGTCGCCCGGCTCGCAACCCGGTTCGCCGCCGCCGAGCGGGAGAACGGGGCGTGGCCGCCGCACGGCCCCTTTCTGCACAGTCCCGCCCACGTCCGCGACCACCTCGCCGCGTACTTCGACACGATCGTGCCGATGATGCTGCGGCCGTCCCCGGCCGTCCTCGCCGAGTACCGGGCGGCCGCCGGCCTGCTGCGGGACGGGACGCGGCGCGACGAGGTGACGGTCCTCGGACGCCGTTTCCGCATCGTCCGCGTCGAGTACGTCGTCCGCGTCGGGCCGGACGGCCCCGAAACCCCCCGGCCGTCCGACTACGACCCCGAGGATCCCGTCACCGGTGAGACGGAGGACCTGCACTGGACGGACCTCATCGACGACGACTGACGGCCCGCCGGCGGCCCGGCCGGTAGCGTGGCCGGTGATGAAGGGATTCGCGCGGCGGGAGTTCCAGCTCGTGCTGCTCCGCCGGATGGCCGACTACCAGCCGGGCCTCGTCGAGGACGCGATGCGCGAACTGGGCGCCTCCCGCACCGAGATGCGAGAGGTCAACGCCCGCTGGCAGCGCATCCTGCGGTCCCGGACGTTCCCGCGCGGGCTGCGCCGCTACGAGGCCGTTCTCGGCCCGCCCGCCTCCGTCGCGCAACGGCGGCTCGGCGACGTCGCCTGCGATGTCGCGCGGTGGCCGCCGCTGACCCTGTGGCCCGGCCTGCGCTTCGAGATCATGATGGCGCCGGACGGGTCGGTCATGCACGAATGGCTCGTCCGCGACGGCGTCCCCGCACCTCGGCTGGAGACCGTCGACGACCTCGTCCCGTGGTCGTGCGTGGTCGGCGACGTCGACGAGTGCTTCGGGACGGTGGCTCACCAGGACGGTGACGTGCCGAGCCGATGGCACGCGACCATCACGACATCCGGCGACACGTACGTGGCCCACTTCGTCTGGGGACTGCTGCAGACCGTTGTCGGCATCTGAATCATTGAGATGGGCTTGGCGGTTTCCGACACCGGAGATTGCGCACGCGTTCCTAGCGTGAGGGCATGCGACCTTCGAGGGGACTGCCATGCCCGAGATGACCGAATTCCCTCCAGGTTTCGCGTCGTGGGTCGAGCTGGCCAGCCCGAACCTGGAGGCGTCCAAGCACTTCTACTGCGAGCTGTTCGGCTGGTACACGTACACGCTGACCGCCAAGGGGATGGGGGAGTACGAGGTCTTCACCCTCGGCGACATCCAGGGACCGGAGATCGGCGGGATGTACGAGCTCGCCGACGACTCGCAACGCGCGTCCTGGACGATCTACTTCCGCACCGACGACCTCCCGGCCACGCTCGACGCCGTCCGCGCCGCCGGCGGCCGGGAACTCGTCGAACCCATGGACATCGCCGACCTCGGCCGTATGGCCCAGTGCTCCGACTCCCAGGGCGCCTACTTCGCCCTCTGGGTGGCCTACAACCTCAAAGGCGCCGGCGTCGTCGACGAGCCGTCCGCGATGTGCTGGGTGGAACTGGCCTGCCCCGACATCCACGAGGCCCGCCGCTTCTACGGGGACGTGTTCGGCTGGAAGGCCGTCGACCGCTCCTACTACTCGCCCGCGTACACCAACTGGAAGATCGGCGACTGGTCCGTGGCGGGCATGGTCCCTCTGGAGGAGTGGTGGCCGCCCGGTTTCCCGTCCCACTGGATCCCCTACTTCTGGGTCGCCGACTGCGACGCCGCCGCCGCGCGGGCCACCGATCTCGGGGGGCTGGTCCACGTCCCGCCGACCGACATCCAGCCCGGCCGCTTCTCGGTCATGACCGATCCCGCCGGCGCCCGCCTGGCCGTCATCACCCCGGCGGTCGCCGACCTGGACTCGGTCAAGAAGCGTCCCTGACCGGCGCGGGCTCAGCTCTCCGGACGCGGCGTTCCGGTGCGCCGGGCGCCCTCGGGCCATATGACGTGCACGGCCAGGCCCGCACCGCGGGCGTACTCGACGACCTCGGCGGTCCCGCCGGGTCCCCGCGCCGGGGCGCCGTCCCAGACGGCGATGAGATGGTCGGCGCGGTCGAGCATCGTCAGCCCGGCGTCGCGGTAGGGGCCGGGGCCGGGCAGGCGATGCGTCAGCGCACGGACCCGCGAGGCACGCGCCTTCAGCTCCTCGAAGCCGCCCCGGGCCGTGCCGCCGAGCGCCGCGGCGTAGCCGGTGGCGGGAATGATGACCTCCAGGCGGCCGCCCAGGTCGAGGACGGCGCGCGCGAAGATCTGGTCGGCGCCTGCGGCCAGGCACGACACGCCCACGATGTCGCGTGTGCGCTGCGCGCGAAGCCGCGCGCGGATCGCGGCGTCCACCAGGGCGGTGGTCGGCCCGTCGAGGTCCCGGTGCCCGGTGACGGCGATGCGCAGGTGCGTCCGCCGGTTCATACGTGGGACGCCCACCAGAGGGTGTGCTCCCGCGAGATGGCCTCCTCGACCTCGTCGACGAAGTGCGCCCATTCCGGCTCCGATTCCGGCCACTCGACGCGCGAGGCGATCTCGGCGAGTTCCTGCGCCGCGATGCCGTACGCGGTGGCGAGCTGCTGATGCTGCCGGGTCTGTACCCAGGCGAGGCCGCCGGCGGCGACGGCCCCCACGATCCCCGGCAGGTCGAGGCCGAGCATGCCCACCGCGTTGAGGACGGCCGCGACGAGGCCGAACGCCTCCAGGGAGGCCAGGAACACCGACCAGCGCGCGACGCTGTGCCCGTGCTCGGCCGAGCGACGGCTGTACCAGCGGTACTGGTCCTCGATCCGCCCGGCCCGGTACGCGCGCCGGCGCGCGTCCAGGTCGCGGGCCCGCAGTTCCCGCATCTCGTCGGTGACCTGGAGCCCGCCGGCGTCGTGGTCGACGACCAGCCGGCGCAGGTTGCCGCGGATCACCGAGAAGCGGTGCAGCAGCAGCGACTCGGCGGTGCGGTCGTCCACGTCGTCCGCGCCGAACGGCTGGCCGGCCACCGCGAACCGCCAGGCCAGGGTCTTGGCGGACTCCGCCGCGGCCCTCGACTCGTACCACTGCCGGTCGGGCCGCTCGGTCAGCAGGTAGACCTCGACGACCAGTCCCACGCCGAGTCCGGCGGCCGCCACCAGGGCCGCCGCGTCGATCCGGCTCACCTCGAAGGTGAGCGTCCCCAGCACGGCGGCGGTGAGCAGCGCGATGAGCCGGAGCGCGGTCGCGACGAGCAGCCGGTGCTGCCCGGTCGCCGCGCTCGTATCCGCTGCCCGAAAAAGGGCTGGATAGTGCGATTCGGCAAGTGCCTCCACACTTTGAGTGGAATGTCAGTGCTTGTCCGCGTCAAGGTTGTGTGCAGAAGTCCACACATCTCAGATGTCCGGATTCGGTCACCGGATCGATGAACCCGGCGGGAAGTCCCTGCACCGGAACAGGCGCTTTTCGATTCCAGGGCGAACGCCGGGATTCGAGGCGGTAACGGTCAGGGCCAAAAGAAGACAACGGAAGTGAGTTGTGGCACGCTACCGGGCACGGCGTGTTTCCGGTCTGCACAAAAGTTCGATCGTGCCGTACTAAAGGGCCGCCGGAGCGCCGGCCCGCGCGGTACGTGCTTTTGTGGACGGGCATACAGTCGTGACGTACTGTGACAACGGATGGACGATCATGATCACTCTTGAAGACGCGGGCGCGCCGGAACTCACCGACCTGCGGGCGCTGAAGCCCGAGGAACTGGCCTTTGAGCCCGAGGCCGCCGACCTCGTGGCGAGACTCACCCGGACTGGCGAGATGGACGGGGACGGGTCCGAGGCCGTCCGGGTCGCGGCGTTCAACTCCTTCATCTGACGTCACATTACGAACATTGCGAAGTCATGCCTCCGTCACCGCTGTTCCGGCAATTCGTGCTCAAGGTGCACAGCAGATGTGACCTCGCCTGTGACCATTGCTATGTATTCGAGCACGCCGACCAGAGCTGGCGGAGGCGTCCGGCCGAGATGGCCGTGGGCACCATGCGGCGCGCGGCCGAACGCATCGCCGGCCATGCGCGCGCCCACGGCCTGACGGAGGTCTGCCTCGTCCTGCACGGCGGGGAGCCGCTGCTGGCCGGGCCGGACCACCTCCGCGCCCTCATCACCGCCCTGCGCTCCCCGCTCCGCGACGTCTGCGACATCGACCTGCGGCTGCACACGAACGGCGTCCTGCTCGACCGGCGGTTCTGCGACATGTTCCGCGAGCAGGGCGTCAAGGTCGGCATCTCGCTCGACGGGGACAGGGCGGCCAATGACCGGCATCGCCTGTACCGCGACGGGCGCAGCAGCTACGACAAGGTCGTCCGGGCCATCGACCTGCTCCGCCGCGAGTATCCCGACCTCTACTCGGGGCTGCTCTGCACCATCGACGCCGCCAACGACCCGATCGCGGTCTACGAGGCGCTCGTGGCGCACGGACCGCCCGCGATCGACTTCCTCTGGCCGCACCACACGTGGGACCGTCCGCCGCCGCGCCCGTCCGCCTCCGCCCCCGGCACCGACTACGCCGACTGGCTGAACGTGATCGCCGACCGGTGGCTGGGCGACGGCCGGCCGGTGCCGGTGCGGATGTTCGACTCGATCATCAGCACGTCGCGGGGCGGCCCCAGCTTCACCGAGTCCCTCGGGCTGGAGGCCAGCGACCTGCTGGTCGTGGAGGCCGACGGCGGCTACGAGCAGGCCGACTCGCTGAAGACGGCGTTCGACGGCGCCCCGGACACGGGGATGGACGTGTTCCGGCACTCGATCGACGACGTCGGGCGGCACACCGGCATCGGGGCACGGCAGGGCGGGCTGGCGTCCCTGTGCGGCACCTGCCGGGCATGCCCGGTCGTCGCCACCTGCGGCGGCGGGCTGTTCGCCCACCGGTACAGCGGCGACGGCACCGGCTTCGACAACCCCAGCGTCTTCTGCGGAGATCTCCGCGCGCTGATCGACCACGTCCAGGAGCGGACCACCCCGCCGCATGTGCTGCCGCCCGCCGTGGTGCGGTCGGTGGCGACGGGGCACGGTGACCGCGCCGCGATCGCGCGGCTCGGGACCGCCCAGGCGATCGGCCGCCGGTCCCTGATCGCCGCGGCCGGCGCCGCCGCCGAACCGTCGGAGGCGTGGGAGGCGATCAAGCGGATCGGGGCCGCGGACCCCGACGCCTACGACTGGGCGCTGTCGCATCCCTACCTGCGGGCCTGGGCCGCGGAACGGCTCCGCGCACGGAACGCGCCGGGCGGCGCGGGGCGTGACGACGGGTTGCTGGCGACCGTCGCGTGCCTGGCGGCCGCGCGGGCGGCCGAGAACGTCACCCTGACCGTTCCGGTCCGCGACGGCGGCGTCTACGTCCCGGGGATCGGGCTGCACGAGGTGCCGGGCCGGCGGGAGACCACCGTCCGCGTCGACGCCGGGAGGCTGGAGGTGGACGGCGCCGGGAGGTTCGAGGCGGTCCGGCACCTGACCGCCGGCACGTTCACCGTCGCGCTCGACGACCTCGATCCGCTCCGCGGCTGCCACGACCATCCCGCGGCGGCACGGCTCGGCGCCGGGAAGTTCGCGCGGTGGCAGGCCTTCTTCGAGGAGGCGTGGACGCTGCTGGAGAAGGAGTACGCGGAGTACGCGCCCGCGATCGCGGAGGCGCTGACGACGATCGTCCCGCTCGATCCGCCTGCCTCCGGCGCCAGCGTCAGCTCGGCGGCGCGGGACGCCTACGGGTCGGTCGGGATCGCGCTGCCCGAGAGCCCGGCGATGCTGTGCCTGCTGATCCTGCACGAGTTCCAGCACGTGAAGCTCGGCGCGGTCCTCGACTTCGCCGACCTCTACGACAAGGCCGACGACCGGCTGTACCACGCGCCGTGGCGCCGGGATCCGCGTCCCCTGGAGGGGCTTCTGCAGGGCACGTACGCGCACGTCGCCGTCGCCGACTTCTGGCGCCGGCGGACGCGGTCGGCGGAGCCGGGCGTCGCGGCCGAGGCCGCCCGCCACTTCGGCGACTGGTATCCGAAGACCCTGGCGGCGACCGGCACGCTCCAGGAGTCGGGGTCCCTGACCGGCCTGGGTGAGCAGTTCGTCGCGGAGATGCGCCGGACACTGGAGTCGTGGGACGTCCCGGAACTGCGGCCGATTCGGTAAAACTGCACATTTGACGGGCTGTAATCTCTCCGCCCCTGCCGCTATACATTGATGGGACGCGGAGGGAGCGGCATGGCGGGCAGAATTCAGGCGGAGGAGAGGCGCCCGCATTTCTTTCTGAGTTATGCCAGGTCACGCTACCGCCCCGAAGACTCCGACCGCTGGGTGGCCAAGTTCTTCAATGATCTCTGCCATGACATAGGCCAGGCTACGGGCACGCTGAATCCCGGTTTTATGGACAGGCAGATTCCGGTTGGCAGCGAGTGGCCGGACCAGCTCGCGGACGCGCTCGCGAACTGCCGGGTCTTCGTCGCGCTGTTCTCCCCGGCCTACTTCACCAGCGACTACTGCGGCAGGGAATGGGCGGCCTTCCTGAAGCGCTACCACGCGCAGACCGCCGGGCTGAACCGCCCGCCCGCGATCATCCCGGCGCTGTGGACGCCGATGGACATCCGGGAGATCCCCGAACCGCTGCACAGCATGCAGAACATACCGCCCGAGTTCCCGCGCGCCTACGGCACCGAGGGCCTCTACGGGATCATGAAGCTGGGCCGGTTCCGCGAGCAGTACAAGGAGACGGTGCTGCGGCTCGCCACGGTCGTCAAGGAACGGGCCGCCGAATGCGCTCTCGCGTCCAGCCCCGTCCCGGCGCTCGCGGCGGTGCGGAGCCCGTTCGCCGGCGCGGCGCCGGGGTCGCGGCGTCCCGCCGTCCGGCTCACCCTCGCCGCGCAGGCGCTCGACCAGCTGCCGCCCGAACGGGACACCTACTACTACGGCCGGACGCCCCGAGAGTGGACGCCGTTCCGCAGCGAGGACCACACCCTGCCGATCGGCTCGTTCGCCGAGCAGGTGCTCAGCGAACTCGGTCACCGGTCCATCGTCGAGAGCGCCGACGAGCCGCCGCAGGAGCCGGGGGACGCACCCGGCGTGCTGGTCGTCGACCCGTGGGCGGTCAAGGACCGCGTCATCGGCAAGCGGCTCGGGCAGATCGACCGGGACCCCGTCCACCTCCTGGCCCCGTTCAACTCCGACGACCCGCAGACGGCGCAGGCCGCCGACGTCCTCGGCGCGGACCTGGCGGAGGTCCTGCCCAACGCGGCCGCGCTGAAGGGCTCGGCCCCGTGCGTCACCTCGGCCCGCGCGTTCCGTGACGCGCTCCCCAAGGCCGTCAACGAGGCGCTCACCCGGTACCTGAGGACGACCAACGTGCATCCGCCGCAGGCCCCGGCCTCCATGTCCCGGCCCACCCTCCGGGACCCGGGGACCTAGGCGAGGAGAACCCATGGCGAACACCGGAACGATCGTCACCTTCTACTCCTACAAGGGCGGCACCGGGCGGACGAGCGCGCTCGCCAACGTCGCCTGGATCATGGCCGCGGCCGGGCAGAAGGTGCTCGTCCTCGACTGGGACCTGGAATCGCCGGGGCTGCACAAGTTCTTCCATCCGTTCCTGGACCAGAACATCCTGACCTCGACGCCCGGGGTCATCGACATGCTCGACGAGTACTCGTGGGCGACGACGACCAAACACGAGGACGACGCGCGGGACTGGCACCGCGAGTACGCGCGGGTGCTGCGGCACGCGGTCACCCTCGAATGGGAGTTCCCCGGAGAGGGGACGCTCGACTTCATCTCTGCGGGGCGGCAGAACCGGAACTACTCGTCGCTCACCCGCACGCTGGACTGGGACAACTTCTACGGCCGGCTCGGCGGCGGGCAGTTCTTCGACGCGCTCCGCGACGACATGCGGCGGCACTACGACTACGTCCTGATCGACAGCCGCACCGGATACAGCGACATCGCCGACATCTGCACACTGCAGTTCCCGGACGTCCTGGTCGACTGCTTCACGCTCAGCTACCAGAGCATCGACGGCGCGGCCGACATCGCGATGAACATCGACAGGCGCGACCATGTGCGGCCCATCCGCATCCTGCCCGTCCCGATGCGCATCGACTTCGGGGAGAACGCGAAGGTCGAGGCCGGCCGCGCGTACGCCCGCGCGCGTTTCGACCGTTTCCCGCGCGGCATGTCCCGGCAGGACGCGAACGGCTACTGGCTGTCGATCGAGATCCCGTACCGGCCGTACTACGCGTTCGAGGAGACCCTCGCCACGTTCGGTGACGCTCCGGGGTCGCCCAACTCGATGCTCGCGGCGTTCGAGCGGCTCACCAATGTGATCACCGAGGGCCGGGTGAGCGGGTACACGCCCGTCGGCGAGGAGCTGCGCC
The DNA here is from genome assembly GCF_052245875.1 of Actinomadura sp. 3N407. Taxonomy (NCBI): domain Bacteria; kingdom Bacillati; phylum Actinomycetota; class Actinomycetes; order Streptosporangiales; family Thermomonosporaceae; genus Actinomadura; species Actinomadura sp. 3N407. The sequence goes on along the minus strand of NZ_JBQQBP010000011.1, from coordinate 182,381 downwards.
TGGCCACCCTCGACCGGTTCACCCGGCGCGGCCCGGCGGAGGTCTCCGACGTGCTCATCAGCTACGTCTCCGCCGACCGTCCCTGGGTCGACTGGATGGCGCTGGCGCTCGGCCGCGCCGGTTTCCGCGTCGTCACCCGCAGCGTGGACGCGGCGCCGGGCGAGGCGCCGGGCGACGAGCCGGGGGAGCCCGGCGAGCACACGGTCGTGCTGGTGTCGCCGGACTCGGTGAACTCGCCGCAGGCGCAGCGGGTGTGGGACTCGCTCGCCAGCCGTACCGCCGCCCCGCGCCGCCGGCTGACGATCGTCCGGGTGCAGGACGCCGCGCTCGGCACGATGTTCGGCGATCAGGTTCCGCTCGACCTGACCGGGCGCGGGGAGCGCGGCGGCGCCGAAGCGCTCGTCCAGGCCCTCGGGCGGCCCGGTTACACCTTCGACCATCCGGCCGAGCACTCCCGGGTGGGGCCGCGTTTCCCCGGCGCCGCCCGGACGGCGCCGCCGATCTGGAACGCCGACCGGCGCAACGCCGTGTTCACCGGCAGGGGCCGGCTCCTGGAGGTGCTCCGCGACGAGCTGCTCGGCAAGACCCGCCGTATCGTCATGCCGCAGGCGCTGCACGGGCTCGGCGGCGTCGGCAAGACGCAGGTCGCCCTGGAGTACGCGCACCGGTTCAAGGCGGACTACGACCTCGTGTGGTGGATCAGCGCGCAGTCGCCCGACTCGATCCGGGTGGGCCTTGCCAACCTGGCCGAGCAGATGGGGCTGCGCGTCGGCGACAACATCACCGACGCGGCCGGTGCCGCTCTGGAGGCGCTGCGCCGCGGCGAGCCCTCCTCCCGCTGGCTGCTGGTCTTCGACAACGCCGACAGCCCGGAGGAGCTCGGGTCCTATCTGCCGGGCGGCGACGGGCACGTCCTGATCACCTCCCGCGACCCGGCCTGGACCAGGCTCGCCATGCCGCTGGAGGTGGACGTGTTCACCGAGGACGAGGCGGCCGCGCACCTGGTCCGCCGCGTCCCGGAAATCTCCGAGGAGAACGCGCGCAAGATCGGCAAGGCGCTGGGCCATCTGCCCCTCGCGATCGAGCAGGCCGCCGCCTGGCTCGCCTCGACGTACATGCCGGCGAGCGAGTACCTGGACGCGCTGGAGCACGAGACCGCCTCCACCCTGGAGCGCAGCGGGGAGAGCTTCCCGCAGTCGGTGGCGATGACCTGGAGCGTCACGTTCCGGCAGCTCCGGGAGGCGTCCCCGGCGGCGGCGCGGCTGCTGGAGCTGCTCGCCTACTTCTCCTCCGAGCCGATCTCGCTCGACCTGATCTACAGCGACGAGACGGCCGGCGTCCTCGCCCCCTACGACGAGACGCTCCGCGACAAGCTGGTGCTCGGCAAGCACGTCCGGGAGATCAGCCGGTTCGCGCTCGCCAAGGTCGACCAGGGCAACAACTCCATCCAGGTGCATCCGCTCGTCCAGGCCGTCATCCGGCACGGGATGGAGCCGGGCCTGACGGAGTCGACGTGCCACGACGTCCACAAGATCCTTCTGGGGGCCCGGCCGAAGCACGGCGACACCGACGATCCGGGCAACTGGCCGAACCTGGAGGAGATCCTCCCGCATGTGAAGCCGTCGGCCGCGGCGCAGTGCGACGACGAGGACGTCCGGCAGATGCTCACCGACCTCGTCCGGTACCAGTGGAAGCGGGGCGTGTTCGACAGCGCGATGGCCGCCGGGCAGGAGCTGGCCGCCGAGTGGAGCGGCAAGCTGGGCCGCGACCACTGGCAGTGGCTGTTCCTGCAGTCGCAGATCGCCAACGTGCTGCGTTCGCAGGGCCACTACGACGAGGCGTACGAGCTGGACGTCGACGTGCTGCGGCGGCAGCAGAGCTCGCCGACGCTCGGCCCGACGCATCCGCACACGCTCATCACGGCCGGCAACCTGGCGGCCGACCTGCGGGCGAAGGGCCAGTTCCGGGAGGCGCTCGCGCTGGACCGGCGGACGTACGAGCAGGCCGCCACGCCGTGGGGGGAGGAGCATCCGCGCACGCTGATGGTGGCGCACAACCTGGCGCTCGACTACCGGCTGACCGGCGACTGGGGCAGCGCCTACCGCTACGACAAGCAGAACCTGGAGCAGCGCCGCGTCTCGCTCGGCGAGGACCATCCCTACACGCTGTTCTCCGAGGCGAACCTGGCGCGGGACCTGCGGGAGGCGGGCCGCTTCGACGAGTCCGTCGCGATGCTGCGGGACGTCTACCGGCGGTACCTGGAGGTGCTCGGCGACCAGATCCTCGACACGCTGCGGACGGCCAAGAGCCTCGCGAGGTCGCTGTGCAGGGCGGGTCTCCGCGAGGAGGCGCTGGCGCTGGCGGAGGAGACCTATGCCCGTTACCAGAGGTACTTTCCGGAGTCGCCGGACGCGCTGCCCGCCGACCTGGAGGTGGCGGCCTGCATGGCGGAGATGGGCGACCTGGTCGGGGGCCGCGACCGCACCCGCGCCGCGCTCGCCACGCACCGGGCCCAGATGGGCGACGACCACCCGTACACCGTGATGATCGAGAGCAACCTCGGGTACCACCTGCGCCGCACCGGCGATCTGGAGGAGGCCTGCGAGCTGACCGCCGGGGCCGTCGCGGCGCTCGGCCGGCTGCTCGGCCACGAGCACCCGTTCGTGCCGCTCGCCGCGGTCAACCACGCGAACTGCCTGGGCGACGCGCGGCGCTTCGAGGAGGCCGAGGCGACGGAGCGCGACGCGCTGGCCAGGCTGTCCCGGGTCCTCGGGGAGGAGCATCCCGACACCCATGCCTGCCGGTCCAACCTGTCGATCACGCTGGAGGGGATGGGCCGGGTCTCGGAGGCCGCGGAGCTGCGCGAGCGGGCGGTCGCCGGGCTGCTGGTCCTCGCCGAGCGGCATCCGCATCCGCTCATCGGGGAGGCGCGGGACGGTGTCCGCGTCGACCGCGACCTCGAACTACAGCCGCTCTGAGCGGCGGCCTGCGGGCCGGGTGAGCCACGTCAGCACGTCCGGCAGGACGTTGAACGCCCCGAAGTGGGCCGAACCCGACTGGACGACGACGGTCGAGGTCGGGATCCGGTCGGCCAGCCACCGGGAGTGCCCGGCCGGGGAGAAGGTGTCGTTCGCGCCGTGCCACAGCATCGTCGGGACGACGATGTCGCCGAGGTCGAAGCCCCACGGCGCGCAGAAGGCGAGCAGGTCGTCGATCCAGCCGTCGGCGGACGTGCGGAACGCCTCCGTGAAGGTCTCCAGGAGCATCCTGCGCATGCCGGCTTCGAGGACGACCCGGCGGTCCGACTGGGTCAGCCCGGCGTAGAGGTCCGCGACGTGCTGCGCGGGGTCGGCCCGGATCCGGTCGGCGATCGAACGCAGCCTGGCCGAGACGAGCGGTCCCTGCCCCCGGACGGCCATGTACTCCCTGGTGTTGGCGGGCGCCATTCCCTCGAACCAGTCCAGGCCCTCCGCCTGCGCGGGAGCGAGCCCGACCAGCGCGGCGGCGCGGGTGGCGCGGCCGGGGAGCAGCGCCGCGCACGCGAGGGCGTGCGGGCCGCCGCCGGACCGCCCGAGGACGGCGAACTCCTCCAGGTCCAGGGCGTCGGCCAGCAGCCGCACGTCGGCGGCGATGTCGGCGACGACGCGTCCGACCTTCCGGTCCGAGCGGCCGTAACCGGGGCGGTCGAAGCTGATGAGCCGGATTCCGAGCTGGTACAGGACCATGGGCCGCGGGATGGGACCGAGCCTGCTGCCGGGTGTGCCGTGCAGGAGAAAGACCGGGAAACCGGTCGGGACCCCCCATTCCTCAACGGCGAGTTCTCGCCCGTCCGCCGCGGAAACGACCCTCGTCAAGATCGTCCTCCGTCCTCGGAACCACCGGTGTGAAACTGTAAGGTCCCCCGTTGCGCTTCTAACCGAAGCGCTCCGTACGCGTCAACCCTGACAAGGGCGCGCTGACGTGCGCTCTATTCATCCCTTACGGGACGGGTGAGATGTGGTCATCCGTCGGCGGCGTGGAGGCGGCCGAGGAGCAGCAGGACGAGTTCGTCGATGAGTTCGTCGAGGGAGGCGTCGACCCAGCCGGCGTCCCAGTCGTGCAGGAGCCCGGTGATGCTGCCGGTGAAGGCCGCGGCGGCGATCCGGTAGTCGCGGTCGGCGATCTCGCCGCGTCCGGCGGCGGCGGCCGCCTCGGCGCAGATGAAGTCGATCCAGCGGGCGCGGCGGGCGAGGCGCTGGCGGTCCATCAGGGGGCTGACACCGATGATCTCGACGAAGGCGATCCGGATGCGGGCGCGGTCGGCGGTGATGCTCGCGGCGTAGGCGCGGAAGAGGCGGGCCGTGCGTTCGGCCAGGGGAAGGCCCTCGACGCCGGGGAGGGCGCTGACGACGGCCTGTTCCGCCGTGTCGTTGACCTCCAGGTGGAGTTCGGCCAGCAGGTCCTCCAGGGTGCTGAACTCCTCGTAGAACTGCCGGGTGGACAGGCCGGCCGCCTCGCTGAGGGCGGCGACCGTGGTGGCCCGGTAGCCGGGGCCGCGGCCGAACAGTTCCAGGCCGGCGTCCAGGAATCTGCGGCGCCGCTCGGCGCGCCGCTCGGCGGCCGACCGGCCGCCGTACCTGCCGGTCGGCGTTGCGCGCCTGCCTGCCACATCGCTCCCTTCGCGCCCGGGACGGCATTTTCCCGCATATGGGCCTTGTGTCGAGCGTCCCGTTGTCCTACCGTCCAGTAACCCAGTCAGAATACGGCCGTTTTCAGACTGGAGACCCACCCCGACAGGAGGTAGTCATGCCCTCCCTCAGTCCCCGAAGACCGGCCGCGCTGCTCGTCTGCGCCCTCCTGGCGGCGGTGACGGCGCTGGCCGGCGGCCTCGCCCCCAAGGCGGAGGCGGTCCAACTGCGGGACGTGATGGCCGTCGGCAACGGCCAGGGCGGCACCGTCAGCTTCATCGACACCGCCACCTACGAGAACCTCGGCTCGATCAACGCCGTCCCGGACCTGCAGGAGCGCCTGGACGCGATGAACCCCGTCGAGCGCATCGGCTACGAGGTCGTCAACAACATCCAGGGCTACCGCAAGCTCGTCGACGACATGGCCGTGTCCCCCGACGGAACGACCCTCTACGTCTCGCGGGGCGTGCTGTCGGACGCCGTCGCCTTCGACATCGCCAGCGAGCGGATGCTCTGGCGGCGCAAGATCGAGGGCTTCAAGGCCGACCACGCCGCGCTGTCGCCGGACGGGACGAAATTCGTCGTCAGCGCCACCACGGCGAGCAAGGCCGAGATCATCGACACCGCGACCGGGGAGCTGGTGACGACCTTCGCCACCGGCAGCTACCCGCACGCCAACGACTACTCGCCCGACGGCACGATCCTGTACAACTCCAGCATCGGCATCACCTCGCTGCCCAAGATCCTCAACGGGCTGAAGGGGTCGAGGTCGGTCACCGCGGTGGACGCGAACACGTTCGAGCATCTGCGCACCTACGAGTTCGAGTACGGGATCCGTCCCGCGGTCTTCACGCGCGACAACACGACCATGTACGCGCAGCTGTCCTACCTGAACGGGTTCGTCGAGTACGACCTGACGGCCAGTGAGATCACGCGGACGGTGGAGATGCCGTTCAGTGACGAGGGCGCCGCGTTGAGCCCGGACGAATACCCGCAGAACTCCGCCCATCACGGCATGGCCATGAACGCCGGCGAGACCAAGCTGTGCATGGCCGGGACGATCGACGACTACGTCTCCATCGTCTCGCGGCCCGGCCTGACCACGGACGGGACCGTCCACTACGACACCGGCGCCCTGCCGTACTGGACCCAGACCGGCCCGAACGGCCGCGACTGCTACGTCTCGCTCGCCGAGAAGAACCAGATCTCGGTGATCGACTACCGGACGGCCGAGGAGGTCGCGCGCATCGACGTCGGCCACTTCCCGCAGCGGGAGCGCGCCGCCGTGCTCACCCCCGAGGCCGTCGGCTCGCTGGACCCCGCCAACGGCTGACCCGCCCCGAACCGGCCATCGCGCGGCCCGCCGGCCACCCACACCCCCGGCGGGCCACGTGGTGGCCCTCGTGGTTTGAAGGCCGGTTCGCGGGAACCGTCCCCCGGTGCGAATCGGGGGACTGCGCGGCCATCTGATGCCCTTCGCCGGCGGCCGGTACTGGGCGGAGCGCCTCAAGCTGACGTTGAAGGCCGTCGTGGCGGCCGTGGTCGCCTGGCTGACGGCCAAGTACCTGGTCGGTCACCCCCAGCCGTACTTCGCCCCGCTGGCCGCGTTGCTCGGCGTGTACCCGACGGTCGCGCGGTCCGTCAAGGAGAGCCTGGCGTACGGCGCCGGGTTCGCCCTCGGTGCGGGCATCGCGATACCGGTCGGTCTGGTGATCGGGGCGACCACGCTCGGGATCGCGGTGGTCCTCTTCGTCGCGATGATGATCGCCGGCTGGCGCAGGCTCGGCGACCAGGCGCCGCAGGTCGCGTTCATCGCGCTGTTCGCGCTGCTGTTCGGCGGGCACCAGGTCACCGGGTACGTGCTGCCGCGCCTCGGCGACGTCATGATCGGCCTGCTGGTCGGGCTGGCCGTGAACACGGTGATCTTCCCTCCGCTGTACCTGCGGCGGGGCGAGTACGCCGTCGGGGAGATGCGCGGCGCGCTGGCCGAGGCCATGGACGCGCTCGCCGAGTATTTCACCGCCCCCGATGAGGCGCGGCGGGTCTGGCAGGAGCGCGAGTCCTCGCTGCTGGGCGTTCAGGAGCAGACGCGGTACGCGGTCGAGCAGGGGCAGGCCAGCCTGCGCGCCAACCCGCGGGCGAGATGGTGGGGCTACCGGTTCCGCTGGGGGGACGTCCCCGAGCAGTGGGCGTCCCCCGCCCAGTTGAACGCGCTGGAGAACGCGATGTCGTACGCGCGCTCGATCGCTTCGACCCTGCGCCTGAGGACGGACGGGGACGGCGAAGGGGACGAGGAGGGCGAGCAGATCGACCCGGACTTCCGGCAGGACTACGCCGCCCTCCTCCGCACGCTCGCCGACCTGGTCCGGCAACTGCCCGAGACGCCGGACGAGGAGACGCTCACCGAGGCCGAGCGGATGCAGGACGAGCTGGAGGCGCCCCGCCGCGGCCCGGGGACGGACGTGGGCGGCCTCTGGGACCCGTACAAGGAGCTCCTGCGGCTCAGCCGCCTTCTGCTCGACCAGGTCCGTGGTCGCCGACCTTAATGTTCTCAGGATTGTTGACAATTTGGGTGACAAGGCCCATCGTGTGGTGCCATGAGCAACGACACCCCGTCCAGTCCCCTTCTGGTGATCAGCGCGCATGCCGGTGACTTCGTGTGGCGCGCCGCGGGCGCGATCGCCCTGGCCGCCGAACGCGGCGACCGCGCGAAGGTCGTGTGCCTGAGCTTCGGTGAGCGCGGCGAGTCCGCCAAGGCGTGGCGCGAGGGCAAGGGCCTGGAGGAGATCAAGGGGGTCCGGCGGGCCGAGGCGGAGGCCGCGGCGGCCGAGCTCGGCGCGGAGATCGAGTTCCTGGACGCCGGGGACTACCCGCTCATCGAGACGCCGCAGCTGGTGGACCGGCTCGTCCGCGTGTACCGGGACTTCGAGCCGGCGGTGGTGCTCACGCACACGCTCGCCGATCCCTACAACGGCGACCATCCGGCGGCGGCGCGGATGGCGCTCCAGGCGCGGGTGCTGGCGCAGGCCATCGGGTACGACGCGCCCGGCGAGCCGCTCGGCGCGCCCCCGGTGTTCTTCTTCGAGCCGCACCAGCCGGAGCAGTGCGGGTTCAAGCCGGACGTGCTGCTCGACATCACGGCGGTGTTCGACCGCAAGCGCAGGGCCATGGAGTGCCTGCCCGCGCAGCGGCACATGTGGGACTACTACACCGACCTCGCCAAGCGGCGGGGCGTGCAGCTGAAGCGCAACGCGGGCCCGAACCTCGGGCTCCCGCACGACACGAGGGCCGAGGCCTACGTCCGGCTGTACCCGCAGACGACGGGGGTCCTGGCGTGAGGACGGTCGTCGTCACGAACCCGCCGCGCGCCGACGCCGCCTCGGTCGACACACTCGCCCGGTACGGGGTCGCGACCGTCCACGAGGCCATGGGACGGACGGGGTGCCTCGGGCCGTCCATCCGTCCCGTGCATCTGGGCTCGCGCGTCGGCGGGACCGCGGTGACCGTCCTGTCGTGGCCCGGCGACAACCTGATGATCCATGTCGCGGTCGAGCAGTGCCGGCCCGGCGACATGCTGGTGGTGACGACCACGTCGCCGTCCACCGACGGGATGTTCGGCGAGCTGTTCGCGACCGCGCTCCAGCACAGGGGCGTGCGCGGCCTCGTCATCAACGCCGGTGTACGGGACGTCGCGGAACTGCACGCGATGGGCTTCCCGGTGTGGTCCGCCGCCGTCAGCGCCCAGGGCACCGTGAAGGCGACACCGGGGTCGGTGAACGTCCCGGTGACGATCGGCGGGCAGGTGGTCCGGCCGGGCGACGTGATCCTCGCCGACGACGACGGGGTGCTGTGCGTCCCGCGCGGCCGCGTCCCGGACGCGATCGCCGCCTCGAAGGCCCGGGAGGAGAAGGAGGCCGCGACCCGGGAGGCGTTCCGGCGCGGCGAACTCGGCCTCGACCGCTACGGGCTGCGCGCCCGGCTGCCCGGGATGGGCATCGAGTACGTCGAGTACGCCGAATACGTCGAGTACGCCGACCATGCCGAGTCGGGAGCGTGAGCCTGTGAACGGCGACGGCGTCCGCTGCATGATGATGCGCGGCGGCACGTCCAAGGGCGCCTACTTCCTGGCCGGGGACCTGCCGTCCGACCCGGCCGGACGCGACGACCTGCTGCTGCGCGTCATGGGCGCCCCCGATCCCCGGCAGATCGACGGGATCGGGGGCGCCCACCCGCTGACCAGCAAGGTCGCGGTCGTCTCCCGAGCCGCCGGCGCGGACGCCGACGTCGACTACCTGTTCCTCCAGGTCGGCGTGGAGGAACCGGTCGTCTCCGACCGGCAGAACTGCGGCAACGTGCTCGCCGGCATCGGGCCGTTCGCCGTCGAACGCGGGCTCGTCGCGGCGGGGGACGAGCGCACGAGCGTCCGCATCAGGATGGTCAACTCGCACAGCGTCGCGACCGCGACCTTCCCCACGCCCGGCGGCGTGGTCGACTACGACGGCGACACCGCCATCTCCGGTGTGCCCGGCACCGCCGCACCGGTCGTCCTGGACTTCGCGGAGACGGAAGGATCGTCCTGCGGGGCGCTGCTTCCCACCGGCCGTCTCCGCGATGTGATCGACGGCATCGAGGTGACCTGCGTCGACAACGGGATGCCGGTGGTGGTCGCCGCCGCGTCCGACCTCGGTGTCACCGGGTACGAGAGCCCGGACGAGCTCGACGCGCTCCGCGACCGCGTCCAGTCGCTGCGCCTGCAGGCCGGTGAGCTGATGGGCCTCGGCGACGTCACCGGCGCCTCGGTGCCCAAGACCACCCTCGTCGCGCCGCCCCGCGCCGGTGGGATGGTCTGCACCCGCACGTTCATCCCGCTGCGCGTGCACGCCTCGATCGGCGTTCTCGGCGCGGTCAGCGTCGCCACCGCCGTGCTGATCGACGGCGCGGTCGGCCACGACCTCGCCGAGTTCCCGCCGCCGGGCGTCCCGATGAGCGTCGAGCACCCGACCGGGCGCCTGGACGTGGAGGTCGAGCTGGACGGCATGACCGTCCGCCGGTCCAGCATCGTCCGGACCGCCCGCAAGCTCTTCGACGGAACAGTCTTCCCCCGGAGCAGACCATGACCATCAAGCACGAGATCGCCCACGTCGGACACGTCGAGCTGCTGACGCCCGAACCCGAGAAGAGCCTGTGGTTCTTCACCCGCGTCATGGGCCTCACCGAGAACGGCACCGAGGGCGACTCGGTGTACCTGCGGACATGGGACGACTACGAGCACCACACCCTCAAGCTCACCGCGCACGGCACGTCCGGCATCCGGCGGACCGGGCTGCGCGCGGCCGGCCCGGAGGCGCTCGACCGGCGCGTCAAGGCGATCGAGGACGCGGGGCTCGGCATCGGCTGGCGCGACGGCGACCCCGGCCTCGGCCCGACCTACGTGTTCCGCGACCCCGACGGCCACGAGCTGGAGATCTACTGGGAGTCGGAGTGGTACCAGGCGCCCCCGGAGCTGGCTCCGTCGCTGAAGAACCAGGCGCAGGCGTACCCGGCGATGGGCGTGTGCGTCCGACGCCTCGACCACGTCAACTTCCTGGCCGCCGAGGTCGAGCCGAGCACCGACTTCCTGCGGGACGTGCTCGGCGGGCACCCGACCGAGCAGATCCGCCTGGACGACGGCACCATCGCCGGCCGCTGGGTCACCTTCACCAACAAGTCATACGACCTCGTCTACACGCGCGACTGGACGCGCACCAACGGCCGCCTGCACCACATCGCGTTCGCGACCGACACCCGCGAGGACATCCTCCGCGCCGCCGACATCTTCCTCGACCACGGCGTCTTCATCGAGACGGGACCGCACAAGCACGCCATCCAGCAGACGTTCTTCCTCTACGTCTACGAGCCGGGAGGCAACCGCGTCGAGCTGTGCAACCCGTCCGCCCGCCTCATCCTGGCACCGGACTGGAAGACCATCACCTGGACGGAGGCGGAGCGCGCGAAGGGCCAGGCGTGGGGCCTGAAGACCATCGAGTCGTTCCACACCCATGGCACCCCGCCGGTCGCCTAACGGCGCCGAACCACGTTCACGTGCGGCGTGTCGCCCTTATCAGGGCTTCATAAGTGCGACATGCCGCAGGTCAACGGGAGAGGCGGGTCAGGAGGTCGCGGCTGGCGGCGGCCATCGCGGGCGGGACGTCCAGGTCGTCCAGCATGGTCGCCGCGGCCTCCATCTCGGCGGCGCGGCGGACGGCGTGCTTGTACGTCCCGCTGACGAGCCGTTCGACGGTGCCCTCGCCGGCCGCCGTCAGCTCCTTGACGATGTTCTCGCGGAGCCAGTCCTCGCAGCCCGCGGCCCGCGCCGCCTCCAGCGCCTCGACGACCGACGCGGCCAGGCCCTTGAAGAAGACGCTGCGCAGCAGCTTGCGGCCCGCCGCCGTCCCGGCCTCGGCGTCCACCACCTCGACGGACGCGCCGAGCGGCGCGAGGACCCGGCGGACGTCCCCGGCCCCGTCGCCGCAGGCCAGCATCGGGGTGCGCAGCCCGCGTCCCGGCACCGGCGCCATGATCGCCACATCGGCGAGGCGGACCCCGGCGGCCTTCGCCGCGGCGTCCAGTTCCCGCTTCAACCCGGGGGACGCGGTGTTCAGATCGGCCCAGACGACACCGTCGCCGACCGCGTCGAGGCCCGCCTTGAGCGCCGCGACGGCGTCATGCGCGCTGTTGACGCTCAGCACGAGATCGGCCCCCGCGACGGCCTCGGCCTCGCTCCGGGTCCCGACCATCCCGTCCGGTGCGGGGACGGCCGGGTCGTACCCGCGCACCGCGGCCCCGGCCGCGACGAGATCGTTCCCGATCGCGCCGCCCGCCTCACCGAGCCCCAGAACCGCGATGGTCGGCATACCGTTCCTCCTCCACGACGGGTTCCCTGCCTGAGCTACCTTAGATCAGCGACAAAATTGGCGACAATTTGTCGTTCTCATCCGGCCTGTTCTCGGGGACCAGTACGGCCGGAGTCAACCAAGGATGAAAATTACTCACTTTCGGAGCGGCCGTGAGCGACGTGGTGGCGGGGATCCGCGAGGCGATCCTCAGCGGCGAGTTCGTCCCGAACCAGCGGCTGATCGAGGCCGACCTGTCCGAGCAGTTCGCCGCCAGCCGCGCCAGCGTCCGCGCGGCGCTGCTCGAACTGGCCAACGAGGGGCTGATCGAGCGCATGCAGAACCGCGGCGCCCGCGTCCGCGCGGTGTCCCTCGACGAGGCCGTCGAGATCTCCGAGGTCCGCATGGTGATCGAGGGACTGTGCGCCGCCAAGGCCGCCGGGCGCGCCACCGCCGAGGACGGCGCGGACCTCCGGGCGATCGGCGAGGAGATGCGCGCCGCCGTCTCCTCCGGCGACGTCCTCGGCTACTCCCGGCTCAACGAGCGGCTCCACAGCCGCATCCGCGAGATCAGCGGGCAGCGGACGGCCGCGGGCGTCCTCGAACGGCTGCGCGCCCAGAACGTCCGCCACCAGTTCAGGCTCGCCATGCACCCGGGCCGGCCGCAGGTCTCCCTCCCGCAGCATCTGGAGATCATCGAGGCGATCCGCGCCCGCGACCCCGAGGCCGCCGAACGCGCCGCCCGCGCCCACCTGCGCAGCGTCATCGAGACCCTCGTCCAGATCGACCGGGGCCGTACCCCCTGAGGACCGGAAAACCCTTCGCCTTCTTGTGGCCCGCGCCGTACCGTCGCGCTTGCCGTAAAGGACGATCTTGTCCGCGGCGGTCGTCATCAAGAGCGAAGGAGGATTCCCGATGACAGCCACATTCCTTGCCCTTGCCAAGGTTCGCAACATCGGGATCATGGCGCACATCGACGCCGGCAAGACGACGACCGCCGAGCGCATCCTGTTCTTCACCGGCGTCTCGCACCGGATCGGCGAGGTCCACGACGGCGCCGCCGCGCTGGACTTCATGAAACAGGAACGGGATCGGGGCATCACGATCACGTCCGCCGCCACGACATGCCACTGGACGCTCGACGGCGTGGAGCACACCATCAACCTGATCGACACGCCCGGCCACGTCGACTTCACCATCGAGGTCGAACGGTGCCTGCGCGTGCTCGACGGCGCCGTGACGGTGTTCGACGGCGTCGCGGGCGTCGAGCCGCAGTCGGAGACGGTGTGGCGGCAGGCCGACCGGTACGGCGTGCCGCGCATCTGCTTCGTCAACAAGCTCGACCGGGCCGGGGCCGACTTCCACCGGTGCGTCGACATGATCCGTGCGCGGCTCGGGGCCGTCCCCCTGGTCATGCAGCTGCCGATCGGGTCGGGGGCCGAGTTCGAGGGCGTCGTCGACCTGGTCTCCGGGCGGGCGCACGTCTGGCCGGACGGCGACCACACGGTCGTGGACGTCCCGGCGGGTCTCGCCGAGGACGCCCGGCGGTGGCGCGGCGCGCTCATCGAGACGGTCGCCGAGCACGACGAGGAGGTCATGGGCCTGTACCTGGACGGCGCCGAGCCGTCGCAGGAGCAGTTGCACGCGGCGATCCGGCGGCTCACGGTCGCGTCCGGCGTCACGGTCACCCCGGTGTTCTGCGGCAGCGCGTTCAAGGACAAGGGCGTCCAGCCCCTCCTGGACGCGGTCGTGCGGTACCTGCCGTCGCCGCTGGACGTCGAGCAGCCGGGCGTCGGGACCGCCTCGGACGAGGCCCCGCCGGCCGCGCTCGCGTTCAAGATCATGAGCGACCGGTTTCTGGGCCGGCTCACCTTCGTCCGGATCTACTCGGGGCGGCTGGTGTCGGGCGCCTCGGTGCTGAACAGCGTCAAGTCCCGCAAGGAGCGCATCGGCAAGATCTACCGCGTGCACGCCGACAGGCGGGAGGAGATCGAGTCGGCGGGCGCCGGCGACATCGTCGCGGTCATGGGCCTGAAGCAGACCACGACCGGCGAGACGCTGTGCGACGACGCGCACCCGGTCTTCCTGGAGTCCATGGACTTCCCGGACCCGGTCATCGAGGTCGCGATCGAGCCGAGGTCCAAGGGCGACAGGGAGAAGCTCGGCGCCGCCATCCAGCGGCTCTCGGAGGAGGACCCGTCCTTCCGGGTCCACGAAGAGAACGGGCAGACCGTCATCGGCGGCATGGGCGAACTCCACCTGGAGATCCTCGTCGACCGCATGAAGGAGGAGTTCGGCGTCGGCGCCAACGTGGGCCGGCCTCGCGTCGCCTACCGCGAGACCGTCCGGCGCCGGGTGGACAAGGTCGATCTCACGCACCGCAAGCAGACGGGAGGCAAGGGCCAGTACGCGAAGGTGCAGATCTCCCTCGAACCCATCGAGGACGGGTACGAGTTCGTCAACAGGGTCACCGGCGGGCGGATCCCGAAGGAGTTCATCCCGTCCGTGGACGCGGGCTGCCAGGAGGCGATGCAGACCGGCGTCCTCGCGGGGCACGAGATGACGGGCGTGCGGGTCACCCTGCTCGACGGTGACTTCCACTCCATCGACTCGTCCGAGCTCGCCTTCAAGATCGCCGGTTCGATGGCGTTCAAGGAGGCCGTCCGGCGCGCGTCCCCGGTGCTGCTCGAACCGGTGATGGCCGTCGAGGTCACCCTCCCCGAGGAGTACCTGGGCTCGGTGATCGGCGACCTCAACGCCCGCCGAGGCCGGGTCGAGGGCACCGGTGAGCGCACCGGCGCCCGGGTCGTCCGCGCCCTGGTCCCGCTGTCGGAGATGTTCGGCTACGTCGGGGCCCTGCGCGGCATGACCTCCGGCCGGGGCGTCTTCACGATGCAGTTCGACCGCTACGCCGAGGTTCCGTCCTCGGTCGCCGAGAGGATCGTCTCGGCGGGCTGATCCCGGCCGGCGCGTCATCACCACCGCGCTGGACGTGCGCAAAGGGGCCCGGCGAACCGCCGGGCCCCTCCGCATTGATCCGGATCAGGTGCGCGAGGCGGCCCTCACCGGCTCGGTGCGGCGGCGGGCGAGGAACGAGTCCAGCGCCCAGGCCCCCGGGCCGAGTACCGCGATCAGCAGGAACGCCCAGCAGAACATCGCCGCGCTCTCGCCGCCGTTGCTTATCGGCAGCAGCGCGTCCGGCTGGTGGACGACGAAGTACGCGTACGCCATCGAACCTGACGCGAGGACGGCCGCCGGACGGGTGAACAGGCCGGCCAGGACCAGCGCGCCGCAGACGAGCTGGATGAGCGCGGCCCACCAGCCCGGCCAGGCGGCGAACTCCAGCGCCTGGCCGCTGCCCCGGTTGCCGCCCAGCACGCCGAACAGCGACGCCGCCCCGTGACACAGGAACAGCAGCCCGACGACGGCGCGGAACAGCGCGAGCACCGGTTCGCCCAGCCGGTCCACCGAGATCATCTCTCGGTCACCCAGCCGGTCATGATGCCCATGACGCCCTTGAATCCCTCCTCGGACGCCCTGTACGACGCGGTGATCTTCAGGGTGTCGCCCCGGTCGATCCGGCCGATCGGCGTACCGCTGCAGGACGGCATGTCGGAGATCTCGGTGTTGCCGTGGTGGTCGATGAACTCCGGTGTGCCGCCCTCCTCGGCCACGCTGCGGCACATCAGCTGCCCGCTGGAGGCGTTCTCGGTCTGCACCGCGATGCCGCCGTGGTGCACGTGCCCGCGGATGTGGACGAGGTCACCCGAGATCGTCGAGCGCCACGTCCGGGAGTTCTCGCTCTCCTGCCCGGGGGGCGTGTCCCAGGTCGAGCCCGCGCAGCCGCCGACGTCCAGCCAGAGCGGCGTGACCGGCGTGACGCGCGAGCCGAACATGGACTGGTAGGTGAAGGTCAGCTCGACGTAGGCGGTCTTCTCCTCGTGCGCGTGGTTCATCAGGTCGGCGAGCAGCGTCCAGCGGTCGCGGGACCCGATCCGGAACCCGTAGCCGGCCGGGAAGACGCTCTCCACCCGCTCGTTGCCGGATGCGAGCACGCGCTCGGGCCCGCCGCACACGGTGTCCCGCGCGGACGAATTGAAGATCACCGCATGGTGCAGCATCGGCCCGGTGTTGATGTTGGCGTTGCTCCCGTCCGCGTAGACGAGATTCGGCTTGAAGCCCGTGACATAGCAGTTCTCGCACGGCTTCCCGATGTTGAAGTCGATCTGGTTCGGCAGCATGCCGTGCTCACCGCCGGCGGCCGCGGGAATGGTGTAGGGCCCGTACCGCAGGGTGACGGTCTGCGACCGCGCCGTTGCCGGTGCGGTCGTCTCGTCCGGTGCAGCCTGGGCGGTGGCGGGGAGCAGCGCCGCGCCGACCAGCGTCGTTGCCGCGCCGATGACGACGAGGAATCTTCTGAGGGACAAGGTCTCCTCCTTGGGGAGCCGCGCCGAGCGGGGAACCGCGGCGCATTTTCTGCATGCGGCGGCAGACCGATATGAAAGGGTTCACAGATTATTCCGCGACAATGCGGAAACGGTCGGCCGCGACGTCCACACGGTGAACCGTGTGCGACGCGAAGTCAATTGTGCCCTGGCACAACAATGCCGCCGCGGACCACTGAGCAGTGAATTCGCCGAACCGCCGGAAAACAGACCGGTGATTTCGCCGATATCACGGCGGAGACCGGACGCGGTCGCCGGCACGACGGGCGGACGTCCGGGGCGCGACGCGGGGGAGCCGCCGGCGGCCCGGGCGCGCAGATCCCTGAGCCGGGATTCGTCGGGCACGGGCCGGACGCGGGGACACCGCCCCCGCTAGTCTCGGCGCATCGGGGCACCGGCCCCGCCGGTCCGCGTGGAGGGAGTCCGCAGGTGTTCGAGTCCGTGCTCGTGGCGAACCGCGGCGAGATCGCCAGCCGGGTCATCCACACGGCACGCGCGATGGGGCTCAAGGCCATCGCGGTGTACTCGCAGGCCGACGCCGACCTGCCGTTCGTCTCCGAGGCGGACGAGGCCGTCCTCCTCGGCCCCGGCGACCCGGCGCGCAGCTACCTCAACGTTCCCGCGGTCCTGGAGGCCGCGCGCCGGACGAACGCGCAGGCCGTCCATCCCGGTGACGGGTTCCTCGCCGAGAGCGCCGCGTTCGCCCGCGCGGTCGCCGGCCACGGCCGCGTCTGGGTCGGGCCGCCGCCGCTCGTCATCGCCCGGATGGGCGACAAGATCAACTCCCGGAACCTGATGAAGGAGGCGGGCGTCCCCGTCGCGACCGGCGTGTGGGAGCCCGTCCCGGACGTCCGGACGGCGGCCGAGGAGGCCGAGCGCATCGGCTACCCCGTCATGGTCAAGCCCGCCGCGGGGGGCGGCGGCATCGGCATGGGCGCCGCCCACGACGAGGAGACGCTGCGCGAGGCGTACGCGGCGGCCCGCGCCGGCGCCGAGCGCCTGTTCGGGCGGAGCGATGTACTGATCGAACGTTACGTGCCGGGCGCCCGGCACGTCGAGGTGCAGATCCTCGGCCTCGCCGACGGCACCGTCGTCGCGCTCGGCGAGCGGGACTGCTCCGTCCAGCGCCGCCATCAGAAGGTCGCCGAGGAGACCCCGTCGCCCGCCGTCACCCCGGCGCTGCGCGAGCGGATGCTCGCCGCCGCCGTCCGCGCGGGCGAGGCGGTCGGTTACCGCGGCGCCGGCACCGTCGAATGCCTCGTCGACCCCGCCGCGCAGGACTTCTTCTTCCTGGAGATGGACACCCGCCTGCAGGCCGAGCATCCCGTCACCGAACTGGTCACCGGCATCGACCTCGTCGAGCAGCAGTTCCGCGTCGCCGCCGGCGAGCCCGTCTCGTTCACGGACGTGACGTCCCGAGGCCAAGCCCTCGAGTTGCGCGTCCTCGCCGAGGATCCGCAGCGGTTCCTCCCCGCCTCGGGCGAGATCAAGGTGTGGGAGGAGCCCGTCGGGGACGGCATCCGCATCGACGCCGGGTACGCCGAGGGCACCGCCGTCACCTCCCATTACGACCCGCTGCTCGCCAAGCTGTGCGTCCACGGCGACGACCGCGGCCACGCGCTGGGCCGGGCGCGCGCCGCCCTCGGCGCGTTCCGCATCGAGGGGCTCGCGACGAACCTGCCCTTCCTGCGGGAACTGCTCGGCCGTCCCGAGTTCGCCGACGGGACCTACGACACCGGGGTGGTGGGACGCATGCGCGCCCCCCGGTCCGGCTGAACCGCTCGAAGAAAGGGAACCGCCGTGGCCGATGTCCGCGCGGAGATGGTGGCGAGCGTCGGGGACGCGGCGGCCGCCGAGGGGGCCGGGTCGGGGAGGCCGATGCCGCGCTACTGCGACCGGTGCGGTGAACCCGCCGCCGAGGGCGACCACACCGCGTGCCGTGCCGCCCGCCTGATGGAGCCGCCGCGCTACTGCCCGCGCTGCCGCCGCCGCATGATCGTCCAGGTCACGCCGCTGGGCTGGACGGCCCGGTGCTCCGAGCACGGCGCGCCGGAGGCGGGTACCGCGTCCTAGAACGCCAGGGCGTAGGTGATCAGGTCCACGCCGGGGACGGGCGCCCAGTCGCGGTCGGGAGTGCGGACGAAACCCATGCGCTCGTACAGGCGGTGCGCGGCGGTCATGTCCGGCCCGGTCGACAGGCGCAGGCCGGTGAGCCCTGCCGCGCGGGCACGGTCGGCGCAGGCCCGGACCATGGCACGGCCGACGCCCCTGCCGCGGGCCTTCTCCCGGACGGCGAGCATTCTGAACTCGGCCTCGTCCGGCCCGGCGACCTCGGCGTAGGGGCTGCCGGGCGGGCAGTACGCGACGGCCCCGGCGACCTCACCGCCGATCTCGGCGACGAGCAGCTCGGATTCGGCGGCGCGGGCGGCGGCGTCCCGGAGCATGCCCACGTACGAGGACGCGGGCGACACCAGGCCGCCGTCCACATAGACCTCCACGGTCAGGTCCCCGATCAGGTCGTACTCGTCCGGGCGGGCCGGGCGGACGATCACCGGATCAGACACCGGTGGTCTTGCGCGGGTAGGAGACGTCCGGGTCGGTCGCGACGTTGACCAGGTACGGGACGCCCGAATCGAACGCGCGGCGCAGCGCGGGCCCGATCTTGTTCGGGTCGGTGACGAGCTCACCGGCGCCGCCGAGCGCCTTCACCACCTCGTCGTAGCGGCAGTGCGGCTGCAGGTCGGCGGCCACGTCGTAGCCGTACAGCATGCGCATCGGGTGTTTCTCCAGCCCCCAGGAGCCGTTGTTGCCCACGATCATGACGACCGGCAGGCCGTGCCGTACCAGGCTATCGGCGTCCATCAGCGACAGGCCGGCGGCTCCGTCGCCGAGCAGCAGCACCACCTGCGCGGACGGGCGGGCGAGGCGCGCCGCGATCGCGTAGCCGAGCCCGGTGCCGAGGCAGCCGTACGGGCCGGGGTCGAGCCAGCCGCCGGGCCGCCGCGGCTCGACGTACTTGCCCGCGTAGGACACGAAGTCGCCGCCGTCCCCGATCACCACGGCGTCGTCGTCGAGGACCTTGGACAGCTCCCCGTAGATCCGCAGCGGGTGGATCGGGTCGGCGCCGGACGCGAGCAGGTCGATGTCGTCGGCGACGGCCGCGCAGGTGGCGTCGCGCAGTCCGTCCCGCCACTGCGCGTAGACGGTGGGGGCCACGCCCGCCTTCGCGCAGGCGGCGGCGAGGTCGGTGAACATCGGGGACAGGTCCCCGGCGGCGGCCCCGGCGGTTCGGGTGTGGGACGCCAGATGGGACGGCGCGTCCGCCAGGTGGACGACCTTGGCCGTCCCGTCGCCGAACGAGCCGTAGCCGAGGCGGAAGTCCAGCGGCGTGCCCGCGACGATGACGAGGTCGGCGTCCCCGAACGCGGCGCCCCTCGCGCGGGTGACGAGCAGCTCGTGCCCGGCGGGCAGGATGCCGCGTCCCTGCCCGTTGGCGACCACGGGCAGCCGCAGCTCCTCGGCGAACGCGCGGGCGGCCTCGTCGGCGCCGTCCATCCACACGTCCGAGCCGAGCACGAGGACGGGACGCCGCGCGGCCTTCAGCAGGCCGGCGACGCGGCTCAGCGCCTCCGGGTCGGCGGGGCGCTCCGGCGGCTCGGGGATCTTGCCGGCGCCGTTCGGGCCGGCGGGGCCGAACAGGTGGTCCATGTGGACGTCGAGGAACACCGGTCCGCGGTGCGGCGCGGCGGCCGTCGCGAAGGCGCGGGCGACGTCGGAGGCGAGGGTGTCCGGCCCGCCCGCCGTCATCGCCAGCTTGGTGACGGGCGCGAGGAGCGGCGGCTGGTCGAGTTCCTGGAGCGCGCCCGCGCCCCACCGGCCCGCGGGGGCGCGGCCGCCGAGGACGACGACCGGTGACCCGTTGAAGTGGGCGGTCGTGATGCCGCTGACCCCGTTGGTGACGCCGGGGCCCGCCGTCAGGACGGCGAGCCCGGTGCGGCGGGTGAGGCGCGCCGTGGCCTCCGCCGCGAACACGGCGGTCTGCTCATGCCGGACGTCCAGGATGCGGGGTACCGCGTCCGTCCCCGTCTTGGCGCCGTCCTCGCCGACCGCGCCGTCGTACAACGGGAACACGTGCCCGCCCGACAACGTGAACATCGTTTCGACGCCGTGCCTGCGGATCTCCGCGATCGCCGTGTCGCCGCCGTGCCGAGCGCTCATGCACGCACCGTAACAAGCGATCGCTTACTTGTGCAGTAGTAGTTAGAGGGTTGACGACCATGGCCGTCCCGCGATTGATTGGCGGGAAGCCGACCCCCGGAAGGTGCCGATGCCGGTCCCGCGCTCGATCCTCGGCAGGCAGGACATCGCCGACATGGACCTGGACGTCGTCGCCGGCGCATGGCCGGACGACGTCCGCGGCCACTTCGTCGTCAGCACGTCCGACCAGCGGACCCGTCCCCTGCACGCCTTCTTCGGCGACGGGATCATGGCCAGGCTGTCGCTCACGCCCGGCACCGGCGGCGCGCCCGCCGGCCGCTTCGCCTGGCGCGCCCGCGTCCTCGACACCCCGTCGGTCCGGCTGCGCGCCAAACGCCCCGACCTGTTCACCGCCGGGCCGGTCGGCACCGGCTCGCCGTGGGGATTCGTCAACGCCGCCAACACCGCGCCGCTGCCGTGGGGCGACCGGCTCTTCGCGACCTGGGACGCCGGCCGCCCCGTCGAGGTCGACCCCGTCACGCTGGAGTTCGTCGCCGAGGTCGGGCACCGCGACGACTGGAACCCGCCGTGGACCAGGCCGTCCTGCCGCTGATCTCCACCACCGCCCACCCGGTCGTCGACCCCGAGCGCGGCTGCCTGTGGAGCGTCAGCCGCGACGTCCTGACCGGCGCGGTCTCCGTGATCCGATATGACGGGACGGGGACACGCGTCCACCGCTGGGACGTCGAGAACGCGGCGCTCCCGCAGGCCACGCACACCATCACCCAGACCCGCGACTGGCTCGTCCTCGCCGACACCGCCTACAGGATCGACCCGGAGGAGGTCTTCGGCGGCGAGCGGACCGTCGCCAACAACCCCGACGGGCCCGTACTGCTCATTCGCAAGGACGACCTCGCCCCGGGACGCGGCACTGTCACCTGCAAGGAATTCCGCATTGCCCCCGAGGTCAACCACTTCTACGCCCGCTACGACGACACCGACGGCGTCCAGGTCGTGATGGAGCACAGCGAAGGCGTGGACATCGGGATGTACCTGCGCGAAGACGACATCGACCTGTTCGGCCGCCCGATCGACCCGGCCCTGCGCGGCATGTACTGCCACGGCATGACCCCCCGCTCACGACCGTCCTGCGGTTCGACCCCGAGACCGGCCAGGTGCGGGAACACGCACGCGCCTGCGACCCGGAACGGTGGTGGCAGGCCGCATAGACCCGTCGCTCTTCCCCGCCGAGGAGACCCCGGCCGTCCTCGTCACCCACGACCGCGAAGACCTCAAGGCCCTGTCCGAATGGACGTTCGCGCTAGACGACTACCCCACGTCGCCGGCATTCGTCCCACGCGGCCGGGCGGCACCCGCTACGCCGGCACCGACCCCGGCGGCCACCACGGATACCTGGTCGTGGCCGTCCACAACGACGACCGGTTCCGCATCGAACTCTTCGACGCCGCCGACGTCGGACGCGGCCCCATCGCCGTCCTGGCCCCGCCCAACGGGACGACGATGCCGTTCCTGATCCACTCCGCGTGGATGCCCGAAGCCGTCCCCGCCCCGAACCTGGAACGCCACAGCTTCGCCGACGACCTCGACGCCCGCCTCGACCAGCTGGCCGCCGACCTGGCCGCCACGGCCCGCGAGGTGGCCGCCGACCTCACCAGCCGCTAGTTCAGGTCCCGGCAGGACGACTCGCCGGGGAGGAGGGGCCGCAGCCTGACCGAGTACGTTCCGCCCTCGCTGCGCCAGACGACGCCGCCCCGGGTCTCGGGCACCTTCCCGGACGGGGCCAGCGTGCAGATGGCGCCCGCCGCCCGCACACCGTCGCCGAGCGGGCCGAGCGGCCACTCCTTGACGGTGGCGCCCGTCCCGGGGGTCTGTCCCGCCAGCACCGCCGTCCTCTCCGGCGTGTACGGCTCGGGCGGCGCCGCCTGGTCGGACGCGGGCCAGCCCGCCGGATCGAGGCGCTTCAGGAACTTCGCCTCCGCGCCGGCCTGGGATTCGGGCTGGATGATCCGGGTCTTCGCGTCGCCCATGGTGACCACGGTGATGACCGCGTCCGCGATCCGGTCGGAGCCGACCGTGTGCGAACGGCCGAAACCGGCCGCGCGGGCCCCGTCCAGGAGCCGCTGAAGCGCCTCCGGCTTCAGGCGGTACTCCGTCAGGCCGCCCCGCGCCCCCTCGGACGCGACGATCGCGCGTCCCGAGGAGTAGAGGGAGAACTCGGGGACGCTTCCCGGGCCGCCGATGCCCGCGATGCCTCCCGTCTCGCGCCGGCGCAGCACGAGGTGCTCCCCGGTGGGGTCCTTCGCAGCGGACGAGGACGCGGTCGGTGTGGGGTGCGGGGACGGCGGCCCGGCAGTCCCGGAGTCGTCGCCGCACGCGGTCAGTGCCATGCAGGCCGTCAAGACCGTGCAGGCGAGCACCGGCGCCCGGCGGGTACGTGCATACGGACCGGCCATGACACTTGGACGGCCGGCCCGCCCCCCGGGTTCCGCCCTTCGAACCTCTTACAAAAACGCCCGCCGAAGACTGTGGGAATCGGCGACCGTCCGCGCGACGGCCCCGCGCTAGTGTCACGCGTTGTGAGTGTGCTCGTGGTCACCGGGACGTGTACGGGCGTGGGCAAGACCGTCGTCACCGCGGCGCTGGCCGCGGTCGCCGCCACGCGCGGCGCGTCCGTCGCCGTCGTCAAGCCCGGCCAGACCGGTGCCCGCGACGGGCAGCCCGGCGACCTCGACGACGTCCGGCGGCTCGCCGGCCTTGACGACGTCCACGAGTTCGCGCGTTTCCCCGACCCGCTGTCGCCCGCCGCCGCGGCCCGCCGCGCCGGCGTCCCGCCCGTCCGGCTGCCCGACGTGGCCGAACGCGTCCGGGACCTGTCCGGAAGCCGGCGGCTCGTGCTGATCGAGGGGGCGGGCGGCCTCCTCGTCCGCTACGACGACGAGGGCACCACGATCGCCGACCTCGCCCGCTGGCTCGGCGCCGCCGTCGTCGTCGTGGCCCGCCCCGACCTCGGCACCCTCAACCACACCGCCCTCACCCTGGAGGCGATGGCGCACCGCGGCGTGCAGCTCGCGGGCGTCGTCATCGGCGAATGGCCCGACGACCCGGACCTCGCGATGCGCAGCAACATCCGCGACCTGGAGACCATCGCGGCCCGGCCGCTGTCGGGCGTCCTGCCCGCCGGCGCGGGCGCACTTGACCCGGCGGAGTTCCTCCTGGCCGCGCACCGCGGCCTGGCCCCCTCGTTCGGCGGCGGTTTCGACGCCGCCGCGTTCCGCGACAGCTTCGGCCTCGACAAGGAGTAGTACGTGAGCGAAGCGAACCAGAAGGCACGGCGGCGAAGCTCACGTACGGCCGAGCCGCAGGGCGAGGCCGCCCTCCGGGCCGCTGGGCCAGGTGGCGTGAGCGACATCCTCGACGTAGCCCGCCGCCAGGTGCTGGAGGAGGGCCGGGGCCTGTCCTCCGACCAGGTCCTCGAATGCCTGACCCTCCCGGACGACCGGCTGGAGGACCTCCTCGCGCTCGCCCACGACGTCCGGATGCGCTGGTGCGGACCCGAGGTCGAGGTCGAGGGCATCGTGTCGCTGAAGACCGGCGGCTGCCCCGAGGACTGCCACTTCTGCTCACAGTCCGGCAAGTTCGAGTCGCCCGTCCGCTCCGTGTGGCTGAACGTCCCCGAGCTCGTCGAGGCCGCGAAGGAGACCGCGAAGACCGGCGCCACCGAGTTCTGCATCGTCGCGGCCGTCCGCGGCCCCGACGAGCGCCTCATGTCGCAGGTCCGCGACGGCATCGAGGCCATCAACGACGCCGTCGAGATCAACATCGCCTGCTCGCTCGGGATGCTGACCCAGGAGCAGGTGGACGAGCTGTCCGCGATGGGCGTCCACCGCTACAACCACAACCTGGAGACGGCCCGCTCCCACTTCCCCAACGTGGTCACCACGCACTCGTGGGAGGAACGCCGGGACACCCTCCGCATGGTCAAGGACGCCGGCATGGAGGTGTGCTGCGGCGGCATCGTCGGCATGGGGGAGACGATCGAGCAGCGCGCCGAGTTCGCCGCCCAGCTCGCCGAACTGGAGCCCGACGAGGTCCCGCTGAACTTCCTCGCGCCGCGTCCCGGTACCCCGTTCGCCGACCTCCCGCTGGTCGAGGGCGCCGACGCGCTCCGCACCATCGCCGCGTTCCGCCTCGCCCTGCCCCGCACCATCCTCCGCTACGCCGGCGGACGCGAACTCACCCTCGGCGACCTCGGCACCCGCGACGGCATGCTCGGCGGCATCAACGCCATCATCGTCGGCAACTACCTGACCACCCTCGGCCGCCCCGCAGAGAAGGACCTACAGCTCCTCACCGACCTGCAAATGCCCATCAAGGCCCTAAGCCAGACTCTGTAGGGACGTCAGCCGCCGGCTGTATCCGCGGGGGCGTCGCTGCGCTCCTCCTCTCACGACTCGCCCCATTCCTGCCGCATGGCCTCCATCTCCTCGTGAGCCTCTCGGAGCGACCGGAGCCAGGGGCGCGGAGTTTTGGGTAGGAAGGGACACGGCGCTCCCTGGATGGAGATCAAGTCCCCTCCGAAGACCTCGACCTTGGCGCCTTCCTCGGCGTTGACCAGGTCCGGGAGCGCACCGCTCTGCCAAAGATTGAACGGCTTGTCCGGGAGTTCGATGCAGTAGAAGTGCTGCACGACGTAGTAGCCATGCTTAGTCCTTCCAGGGCTTCCAGTGCGTGGTATCGACTTCGATATTGAACGGCTCGGGAAGGTGGATCGTCTCTCCGAAGTCCCAGGACTCCTGATGCAGGTAGGCGCCTGTGCCCTGGTCGGGAATGGAATACAGCGTCGTTTTGGCCATCTTGGGGGAACGGTCGACGAGGAGGTAGTACGGCACCTCGGACCTTGCGTAGCCACTCCATTTGTTCTTCTTGCGCCGTGGAGTCGGCTGCGGCGGCCGGTCGAACTCGGCTCCCTTCGGGGAGGTGACTTCCACTGCCATCTCGATCTCGTCCGACATCAGCCGGGGCACATCTGCGTCGGAGGCGGCCAGGAGGATTTCCTCGGTCGCGATCAAGAGATCAGGGATATACCCGTGTACCAGCCCCACCAGATTTATCTCGGCGACCTGCTGCGCAGCCCACGGGTACTCAGGGTCTGCGTCGGCAGCTCTGTCTAGCGCCCGTGTGATGTAGCGCAAGGGTGTGCCGTGCGCGATTGTGGGGGCGGGGGACACGACGATTTCTCCCTCGATGATCTCGATCCTGGATCCTTCGGGGGCGTCGACGTAGTCCTCAAGCTCACCGCGTACCCACAGGTTGTAGGGCGTGTCGGGCAAGTCGGACACCCGCACCTCTCGCGTAGTGCTCACGTTTTGTGACTCCTCCCTCACGGCCTGCTCCCGAGTCAGCGTAGAGAAGGGATGCACCCAGCGTAGCCAGATCCTTCGAACTTGTGGTCGAAAATCCGAGGGGTTGCGGGAAGGAGTAGGTCAGCGGCGGAGGCGGGTGATGAACTTGTAGCGGTCGCCTCGGTACAAGGACTGGGCCCATTCGACGGGCTGGCCGGTGGTGTCGAAGGCGTGGCGGGAGAGCAGGAGCATGGGGAGGCCGACGTCCACGCCGAGGAGCTGGGCGTCGTGGGGGGTGGCGAGGACGGTCTCGATGGTCTCCTCGGCCTCGGTGAGGTGGACGTCGTAGGCCGTGGCGAGCGTCTCGTACAGGGAGCGGTGGCGGGGGAGTTCGCGGCGCAGGCCGGGGAAGCGGCGGGCCGGGAGGTGGGAGGTGTCGATCGACATGGGTTCGCCGTCGGCGAGGCGGAGGCGGTGGACGCGCAGGACCCGGCCGCCGGGACGGATGCACAGGAGGGTGGCGAGGCGCTCGTCCGCGCTGACATAGCCGGCCTCCAGGATGCGGGTCTCGGGGCGCAGCCCGTGGTGCCGCATGTCCTCGGTGTAGCTGACGAGCTGGAGTTCCTGCGACACCTTCGGCTTGGCGACGAAGGTGCCCTTGCCCTGGATGCGCTGCAGGCGCCCTTCGACGACGAGTTCGGCGAGGGCCTGGCGGACGGTGGTGCGGGACGTCTCGTACTTCTCGGCGAGGGTCCGTTCGGGCGGGAGGGGGCTGCCCGGCGGGAGCGACTGGATCAGTTCGACGAGGAGCTCTTTGAGCTTGTAGTACTTGGGGATGCGGGGTGCCTGATTCGGGTGGCGTTTACCGATGTCGCCGAGCGAGGCCCGATCGAATCCGTGCTCGAATCCGCCCCCGTGCCGGGGCCCGCCCCTGACCTCCGTCACGGCATCTCCTCACGTTCATCATCGGTTTTCCCCGATGTTATGCGTGAAGACTACGGGCGGTAGATGTTGCCACCTCCGCCAGGGCCGCCCCGAGGAGTGTGAAGTCGGCCTCGTCCAGCGTGGCACGTGCGGTGAGGCGGAGGCAGGCGCGGCCCTTCGGTACCGAGGGCGGGCGGAAGCAGCCGACGCGAAGCCCGTGCTCCGCGCAGATCCCGGCGGCCCGGACGGCGGCGTGCGGCTCGCCGAGGAACACCGGGACGACGGCCGCGGCGGGTTCGCCGGTCTCCAGGCCGGAACCGGCCGCGAGCGCGGCGATCCGGCGGGCGCGGTCGCGGGCGCGGGCGGGCAGTTCCGGGTCGGATTCGAGGACGTCGAGGGCGGCGAGCGCGGCGCCGGCGGCGGGCGGGTTCAGGCCGGTGTCGAAGATGAACGACCGGCCGGTGTCGACCAGGGCGTCGATCACCTCGGGGGCGCCGAGGACCGCGCCGCCCTGGGAGGCGAGCGATTTGGACAGCGTGAGCGTGAGGATGACGTCGGGCTCGCCCGCGAGGCCGGCGGCGTGCGCGGCGCCCCGGCCGCGGTCGCCGACGACGCCGAGCGCGTGCGCCTCGTCGATCACGAGGAGGGCGCCGTGGGCACGGACGGCCGCGTGCAGCGCCCCCAGCGGCGCGAGGTCGCCGTCCACGGAGAACACCGCGTCGGTGACGACGACGGCGTCGTCCTCGTCGCGGCCGGCGAGGGTCTGCTCGACGGCGGCGACGTCCCGGTGCGGGACGATCACCACGCGGGATCGCGACAGCCGGCACGCGTCCACGATGGAGGCGTGGTTGACCTGGTCGGACACGACGAGCGTGCCGGGCCCGGCGAGGGCGGTGACGGCGCCGAGGTTGGCGAGGAAGCCGGAGGAGAAGACGAGCCCCGCGGGGCTGCCGGTGAACGCGGCGAGCCGCCGGTCCAGTTCGGCGTGCAGCTCGGTGGTTCCGGTGACCAGACGTGAGCCGGTGGAGCCGGTGCCCCACGCGCGGGCCGCGGCGACCGCCCCCTCGACCAGGCGCGGGTCGCCGGCGAGCCCGAGGTAGTCGTTGGACGCCAGGTCCGCGGGCCCACCGGGCCCGGCGGCGCGGGGGCGCAGCGTCCGCCGCAGCCCGGCCTCGGTGCGCCGCGCGGCCGCGTCCCGGAACCGGGCCAGAGGGTCTCGTCCTGCGGTCATGCGGGAATCCTGTCAGGCCGCCCGCGGGCCGGGGCACCGGGCCCGGCACCAAAACCGATCGGCGATGATGGTGGCGTGCCTACCTTGACCGATCTGGTCCGCGACCACAGTGACCTCACCGAGGCCGACCTGGAATGGCTGCACGCGCTGGTGTCGGACTGGCAGCTCCTCGCCGACCTGTCGTTCGCGGACCTGCTGCTCTGGGTGCCGCTGCGGTCGGCGGACGCGCTGCCCGCCGACGCGGCGTCGCGCGGGGGCCGCGGGCAGCGGGGCGTGCTCGACACCGGCGCGGCGGTCCCGGGGTGGGTGGCGATCGCGCAGATGCGGCCGACGACCGGGCCGACCGCCTACCCGGAGGACCTCGTCGGCAAGGTCGTCCGGACGGGACGGCGCGGGCTGATCGACGTGGCGTGGCGGGAGCGGCGGATCGTCCGGGAAGGCGACCCGGAGTGGGGCAGCGGCATCCCCGTCCGGGAGGAGTCGATCCCGGTGCGGCGCGGGGCCAAGGTCCTCGGGGTGATCCAGCGCAGCACGAACCTCAGCTCGGCCCGGACCCCGAGCCGGCTGGAGCTGACGTACCTGCAGAGCGCCAGCGACCTCGCCACGATGATCGCCGAGGGGCGGTTCCCGGTGCAGGGGGAGGAGCCCAACATGGTCCGCTCGCCTCGCGTCGGCGACGGGCTGATGCGGCTGGACCGCTCGGGACGGGTCACCTACGCCAGCCCCAACGCCCAGTCGGCCTACCGGCGGCTCGGCTACCCGGCGGACCTGGTCGGCGATGCGCTCGGGCAGGTCACCGCCGACCTGTGCGACACGGGGGAGCCGATGGAGGAGGCGCTGAGCGTCGTCCTGTCCGGCCGCGCGCCCCGCGAGGTGGAGGTCGAGTCACGCGGGTCGATCATGCAGCTGCGGACGATCCCGCTGATCGTCGGCGGGACCCGGATCGGCGCTGTCGTGCTGTGCCGGGACGTGACCGAGCTGCGCTGGCGCGACCGGGAGCTGCTGACCAAGGACGCCACCATCCGGGAGATCCACCACCGGGTGAAGAACAACCTGCAGACGGTCGCGGCGCTGCTGCGGCTCCAGGCGCGGCGCCTGCAGATCCCGGAGGGACGGGCCGCGCTGGACGAGGCGGTCCGGCGCGTCGGATCCATAGCGATCGTGCACGAGACGCTGTCGCACACCCCCGACGAGCTGATCGACTTCGACGACATCGCCGACCGGGTGATCACGATGGCGGCGGAGGTGTCGACCCCGGAGACGAAGGTCACGCCCAAGCGGACCGGGAGCTTCGGCGTCCTGCCCGCCGAGGTGGCGACGCCGCTGGCGATGGCGCTCACCGAACTGCTGCAGAACGCCCTGGAACACGGCCTCGCCAGCCGGTTCGGGACGCTGGAGGTCGTCGCGCACCGCTACGGCGAGGGGGAGGTGCCGCGCGAGCCGGGCGGCGTGACGGTCTGGGGAGAATGGCCGGAAGCGGGCGACGACGGGCCCCGCGAGGAGGAGGGCGAGGAGCCCGCCGGGCGCCGCCTCGTCACGATCATCGCGGACGACGGCGTCGGGCTCCCCGCGGAGTTCGACGTGGAGAGCAGCGACAGCCTCGGCCTCCAGATCGTCCGCACCCTGATCGTCGGCGAGCTGGGCGGCCGCCTCGACTTCCGCCCCCGGTCCGGCGGCGGCACGGAGGTCGTCGTGGACGTCCCCCTGGACAACCATCGTCCGAGAGCTTGATCGCGATCGTCGTGCGGCGCGGCCGTTCGTCGGCCGGCTGGTGGGGTCTGGGTGAGGGGAACGTCGAAGCGCCCGCGGCCGACGGCCACGGGCGCTCGGGGTGTCTCGCGGGCGCGGGGCTCGCTCTCCGGCCGGGAGGCTCGGAGGCGGCGGCGGGACGGGACGCCGGTCAGAGGCTGCTGCGGGCCCGGATCCGGGAGGCGCGGCGCTTGAGGGCGCGGCGCTCGTCCTCGCCCATTCCGCCCCAGACGCCCGAGTCCTGGCCGGACTCCAGCGCCCAGCGCAGGCAGGCGTCGGTCACATCGCAGCGCCGGCACACCTGCTTGGCCTCTTCGATCTGCAGGATCGCGGGCCCGGTGTTGCCGATCGGGAAGAACAGCTCGGGGTCCACGTCACGGCAGGCTGCGCGGTGGCGCCAGTCCATGCGGTCCACTCCTTCGTCAGGTGGTGGAGAAACTCCACTTTTGTGAACGGTTTCACATGTCGCGAACACCCGGGGTGGCGGTGGCCAGGTCCAGGGGTGAATGTTCGGCGGCGCTGCGAGCAGGGAAGCCGACGGCGTTGGGGCTCCTGTCTCGGATAACGCACTTTGAGCCTGTCAGGGCGGCGCGGGCGGACGCAAGACCTTTGAGAAAGGATTCTCAAAGTATGGGTGTCGCATGTGTCACACCCGCGAAACGGGGGTGTTACTTGGCTCTCACCTGGCAGACCATGACCCTGCGCAGTAAGAACGTGCGCCTCAGATGACGATCCGTATCGCCTTGGGAACCGACCGGAACGTCACGCTCCGATGCTCGCCAAGGTAGTCGCCGTCCAGCTGGAAGGCCACGGGACGCTCCGCGCGCAACGTCACCTCCGACGCGTCGTGCACGTTCACCACGTGGCGGCCCTGGAGCGGACGGGCGCGGGTCGTCAGCATCTGCGCCACCGCCCCCAGCGTCGGACCCACCTCCAGCGAACGGATCCCGAACACGTCCAGGCCGCGCGCGAAATTCGCCCTGGGGCTCGGATTCACCGGGACGTGCCCCATGTAAGTCCACGGAGAGGTATTGGAGACGAACGCCAGGAACAGTCCCGTTTTCGGAGGGCGGCCGGGCTGCTCCAAAGTGAGGGCGGGACGCCGCCGATCCGTCCCGGAGAAGAAATGCCGGACCGCCGTCCGCACGTACAGCGACGTGTAGGCGGTGGCCCCGGCGGCGCGGCGGCGCTCCACCTCGCGGACGACCTCCGCGTCCAGCCCGACGCCCGCGCAGAACGTGAAGTAGCGCTCGGGGCCGCCCTCGTGACTCGCCGTCCCGAGCCCGACCGTCCGGTGCCGGCCCGCCCGCAGCGCCTCCAGCACCGACTTCGTCGCGCCGATCGGGTCGGCGGGCAGGCCGAGCGTCTTGGCGAACACGTTCGCGCTGCCGGACGGCAGCACCGCCAGCGCCGGCAGTTCGGGGGACGGCCCGTCGGCGAGCAGCCCGTTGACGGCCTCGTTCACCGTGCCGTCACCGCCGAGCGCGATCACGACGTCGTAGCCGTCCACGGCCGCCCGCCGGGCCAGTTCGGTCGCGTGGCCGCGGTGGCCGGTCTCGGCGAGGACCAGGTCGAGGTCGCCGGTGAAGGCCCGCATGAGAATGTCGCGGGCCCGCCGGGAGGTCGAGGTCGCCTTGGGGTTGGCGATGAGCATGGCGCGCACGGCGTCAGGGTATCGAGCGTTCCGCATGCGTTCGCCCGGTGTTCGCCTCACTTCCGGGTGCGCGCGGGTGCGCTCCGCCGCGGGAGTAGGGTTTCGGGTTGTGTCGAAGCGTCCCATCACCGTGCAGGCCGCCGCCGCCCTCGAAGCCGCGGAGGGCGTCGCCGCCGTCGGATTCGGCGTCTACACCGGCGTGGAGACGGCCACCGGCGCCGCCGTCGACCCGGCCAGCGCGATCGGGGTCACCGTCCTCGCCCTCGCCGCCGGCCTCGGCATGCTCGCCTGCGCCCGCGGGCTACTGCGCGCCGACCAGTGGAGCCGCGCCCCCACGGTGCTGACCCAGCTGTTCGCGCTTCCGGTCGCGTGGTCGCTGTGGCAGAGCGAGCGTCCCGCCATCGCGATCCCGATGGCCGTGATCGCCGTCCTCGCCCTGGTGACCGTGCTCAGCCCGCCCAGCACCACCTGGCTCATCGAAGACCACGACGAGGAAGACGCACGCGAAGAAGGCCACCGCGACGAAGGCCACGGGGAAGACGAACACCGGGATGACGACCGCGGGGACGCTGAACGCTCCGTCGCCGGCGAAACACCGCCCGAGGGACCGCGCTCGCTGGGGCAGCGCCTCATGGACCGCTTGAAGGTGGACGACACGAAGAAGTGATCGGCGCCGAGGGAGCCGCCGAGGCCCCCCGGCACCGTCCGGAGCGGTCCGTCACTCGTCGGCGGTGAGGCCCTCGCGGAGCTGGGCCAGGGTGCGGGCGAGCAGCCTCGACACGTGCATCTGGGAGATGCCGAGCTCGGCGGCGATCTGCGACTGGGTCATGTTGCCGAAGAACCGCAGCAGCAGGATCTTCTTCTCCCGCGCGGGCAGCTTCTCCAGCAGCGGCTTGAGGGACTCGCGGTACTCCACGCCCTCCAGCGACTCGTCGACCATGCCGAGCGAGTCGGCCACCGCGGGGGCGTCCTCGTCGCCGGAGTCGGGGGCGTCCAGGGACACGGTGGAGTAGGCGTTCGCCGACTCCAGGCCCTCCAGCACCTCCTCCTCGCTCATCTGCAGGTGCGCGGCGAGTTCGCTGACGGTCGGCGCCCGGCCCTCACGCTGGGCGAGGTCGCTGATCGCCTTGGTCAGCGACAGCTTCAGCTCCTGCAGCCGGCGCGGGACGCGCACGGCCCAGCCCTTGTCGCGGAAGTGCCGCTTGATCTCGCCGACGATGGTGGGGGTCGCGTACGTGGAGAACTCCACGCCGCGTTCCAGGTCGAACCGGTCGATCGACTTGATGAGGCCGATGGTGGCGACCTGGATCAGGTCGTCCAGCCACTCGCCGCGGTTGCGGAAGCGGCGGGCGAGATACTCCACCAGCGGCAGATGCAGCTCCACGAGCTGATCGCGGATGCGCTGGCGTTCCGGATCGCCCTCGGGAAGCTCGGCAAGGCGTTCGAACAGGGCACGCGCACGAGCGCGGTCGGGCACCGCGCTCTCGGTCCGCTCGGTGCTCACGTCGGCGACCGTCTGCTCCGTCGTCGTCTTCTCCGTCACGGGGCCCCCGCCGTACCGCGCCGTTTCTGCAGCGTCACGGTGACCCGGTCGTCGGCGCCCACCTGGGCGTCCACCTCGCCCGCCAGCGACGACAGGACCGTCCAGGCGAAGGTGTCGCGGCTGGGCTCCTCGCCGTCCACGGTCAGCACCGACACGGCGATGCGCATGGCGTCCCCGGTCAGCTCGAACTCGCATACCAGGTCGGTCCCGGGAACGGCCTGGGCGAGCAGCATCGCGCACGCCTCGTCGACGGCGATGCGCAGGTCCTCTATCTCGTCCAGCGTGAAGTCCAGCCTGGCCGCGAGCCCCGCGGTGGCGGTCCGCAGGACGGACAGGTAGGCGCTCGCGGCGGGCAGCTTCACCGTCACCACGTCGCGGACGGACAACTTCGTACTGGTCGGCATTGCAGCGGTTTCCTCGGTCACGTCACTCCCTCGCAGGATGGTCCCGCTGCTTCCGAAACTACCGCCTGCGAAGCCCTGTGAGAGACTCCGGCGCGCGTGGCTTTCTCACCAATGTCCGCGCCGACGTGAAAGGACGCGTTCCAAACCCTCCGAGAGGGAGGCGTGCATCACGTGTACAGCCCGGCCGGACGGGCCTCCACGGGCAGCAGGGCGCCGCGGTGGGCGATGACGCGGGCGGCGAGGGCATTGGCCGCCTCGGCCGCCGGCCGCCGCCCGGCGCCGCCGAGCCTGGCCGCGAGGTAGCCGCCGTTGAACGCGTCGCCCGCCGCCGTGGTGTCGACCACGGACACCCCGGGCACGGCCGGGACGGGTTCCTGGCCGCCGTCGCCGGCGATCACGCAACCGCGGTCGCCGAGCTTGACGGCGACCTCGGACACCCCGGCGGTTCGCAGGCGGCGAACGGCGTCGGCGGCGGAGGCGTCCCCGAAGACCGCGCGGTCGTCGGTGAGGGTGGGCAGCGCGACGTCGGTGCGGGACAGGACGGCGGACATGGCGGAGGCGGCGGCGGCGGGCGAGGACCATCCGGCGGGACGGTAGTTGCCGTCGAACGCGACCAGGCCGCCGCGCCGCCGGGTCTCGTCCAGGACGCCGAGCAGCCGTTCCCGTGCGCGGCCGGTCATGATCGACAGGGTGATCCCGGAGAGGTAGACGACGTCGTGACCGGCGATGACGTCGTCGACCTCGTCCGGCTGGGCAGGCCCGAACAGGCCCCGGGCGGCCGACTGCGACCGGTAGTAGTGGAACGTCCGCTCGCCGTCGGCATCGGTGCGGATCAGGTAGAGGCCGGCCTGCCCGCCGGGGACGGCGCGGGTGTGCCGCGCGCCGACGCCGTGGGCGGCCCAGGACTCCCGCATCCTGGTGCTGTGGGGGTCGTCGCCGACAAGGGTGACGAACTGGACGTCGACCGTCCCGGGGGCGGCGCTCCGGGCGAGGTAGGCGGCGACGTTGAAGACGTCCCCGGCGTAGCCCAGCGCGAGCCGGTCGGGGGCGACATGGCTCAGCTCGATCATGCATTCGCCGATCAGGGCGATCCGGACGGGCCGTCCGGGGTTCGCCGGGATCAGGGTGTCCAGCGTGCTCATGGCTTCCTCTCTGCTGGGCGGCCGCGACAGGGGCGACGATACATCTAGACAACAAGTGATCTGATGACTAAGACTGCGTGTGCGGATGCCATCCCGCAAGAGCCCCCGCCCTCGGCCGACACAGAAAGGCACGCTCATGGACGACGATCCGATGCGAGGCTACGACGACGACGGGTACGCGATCTTCAGGAACGTCATCGATTCCGCGCTGCTCGCCGAGGCCGACCGGCACGTCCGCTGGCTGCAGGAACACCACCCCGACCGGACCGGCGAGGACCTGTCCACCGAACTGGTCGCCAAGGACCCGTTCTGGGTGCGGCTCGTCTCCGACGACAGGCTGCTGGACGTCGCGCAGCGGTTCATCGGGCCCGACATCGCCCTGTTCGCCTCCGCCTACATCTCCAAGCCGCCCTACACCGGCAAGGCGGTCCTCTGGCACCAGGACGGCGCGTTCTGGCCGCTCGACCCGATGCGCGTCGTGACGCTCTGGCTCGCCATCGACCGCTCGACACCGGAGAACGGCTGCCTGCGCGTCATCCCCGGCAGCCACAAGGAGGACCTGCACGAGATCAGGGAACGCGACGACGCCGGGGCCGTCTTCGGCGTGGAGAGCGCGGCGGGGGTGGACGAGTCACGCGCCGTGGACCTCGTCCTCGAACCCGGGGACGTCGAGGTCCACCACCCCAACATCATGCACGGCAGCGACGCCAACGAGTCGCCCGACCGGCGTTGCGGCCTGACGATCCGCTACATCCCGACCTCGACCCGGATCACCGAGGAGCCGCTGCCGTTCCCGTCCGCGCTGCTGTTGCGCGGCGAGCCGGGCGTGAACGAGTACCAGCCGCGCCCCCGCTACACGCCTGGCGAGCACTTCGCCTTCAGCGGCGCGGAGAACTGGAGCTGACCGGCCGCCGATGACGTACCGACGACACCGGCCGTCCCGGAACTGGGGTGCCCGCGTCCACGAGATCACATGGGCGGGCCTGGACGCCCTGGTCTTGGAGAACGAGCTGCTGAGGGTGACCGTCCTTGCGGGCAAGGGCGGCGACATCGCCGAGTTCTGCTTCAAGCCGCGCGACATGGACTTCGTGTGGCTGTCGCCGGATGGCCTGCGCAACCCCCGGGACGTCGCCGGCGGCGCGGCGGACGACACCGCCGCGTTCCTCGACGGCTACGAGGGCGGGTGGCAGGAGGTCCTGCCGAACGGCGGCGCCCCGAGCACCTACCGGGGCGCCGCGTTCGCCCAGCACGGCGAGGTCGCCGGGCTTCCGTGGGACGCCGGGATCGTGGCCGACGGCCCCGGTGAGGTCGCCGTCAGGCTCGGCGTGCGGGCCAGGCGGATGCCGCTCGGGCTGGTCAAGACGCTCCGGCTCCGGTCCGGCGAGCCCGAGCTGATCGTCGAGGAGGAACTGCGCAACGAGTCCGGTGTGCCACTGGACGTGATGTGGGGCCACCACATCGTGTTCGGTGCGCCCTTCCTGCGCCCGGGGCACCGGATCAGGCTGCCCGGCGCCGCCCGGGTCGTCCCGCACGAGACCGCCATCGGGCCCGGTGGCCGCCGTGTCGCGGCGGGCGGGCCGCACGCGTGGCCGCATGTCCCCGCCGACACCGGCGGGACCGTCGATCTCGGCGTCGTCCCCGGCCACGGCGCGCCGAGTGAGATCGTCTACCTCACCGGCCTGGACGAGGGCCGCTACGAGGTCGTCGATCCGGACGGGGGCCTCGGGATGCGGGTGCGCTGGGACGTGTCCGTCCTGCCGCATCTCTGGCTGTGGCAGGAGTTCGGCGCGACCACCGGGCATCCATGGTGGGGCCGCGCCTACGTGATGGGTCTGGAGCCGTTCGCCGGATACCCGACGGACGGGCTCGCGGCGGCGGCCGGCAACGGCACCGCGCTCCGGCTGGATCCGCACTCCACCCGGAGTCTCCGGCTGTGCGCGGGCGTG
The DNA here is from genome assembly GCF_052245875.1 of Actinomadura sp. 3N407. NCBI lineage: Bacteria > Bacillati > Actinomycetota > Actinomycetes > Streptosporangiales > Thermomonosporaceae > Actinomadura > Actinomadura sp. 3N407. Next base: position 146,244 of record NZ_JBQQBP010000011.1, on the reverse strand, counting down.
ATCGGAGGGGACACGTGAAGGAGTTCGACGGCAGGGTCGCCATCGTGACCGGTGGGTCGCTGGGGATCGGGCGGGCCGTGGTGGAACGGCTCGCGGCGGACGGCGCCGCGGTGGTGTTCTGCGGCATCGGCGAGGACGGAGTCCGGCGGGCGGAGGAGGAGCTGCGCGCGGACGGGCTGGCGGTCACCGGCGTGGTGGCCGACGTCACCGACGCCGCCCAGATGAACGGCCTGGTCGAGGCCGCCGTGTCCCGGCACGGGGGTCTCGACGTGGTGGTGACCTGTGCGGGCGTCCAGCGCTACGGGACGGTCGAGGAGACCACCGAGGAGCTGTGGGACGAGGTGCTCGGCGTCAACGCCAAGGGCGTGTTCCTCGCGTGCCGTGCCGCCGTCCCCGAGCTGCGGCGCCGGGGCGGCGGGGCGATCGTGACGATGTCGTCGGTGCAGGCGTTCGTCTCGCAGGACCGGGTCGCCGCCTACAGCGCCAGCAAGGCCGCGATCAACGCGCTGACGCGGGCGATGGCGCTCGACCACGCCGCCGACGGCATCCGCGCGAACGTGGTCTGCCCGGGGTCGGTCGACACCCCGATGCTGCGCTGGGCCGCCGATCTGTTCCGCGGGGAGGCGAGTCAGGACGCGCAGGTCGCCGAGTGGGGACGGGCGCATCCGCTCGGGCGGGTGGCGGGCGCGGACGAGGTCGCCGAGATGGTCGCGTTCCTCGCCGGGCCGCGCTCGTCGTTCGTGACCGGTGCCGAGCACCGCGTGGACGGCGGCCTCCTCGCCCGCAATCCCGCCGCTCTCCCAGAGATCTAGACACCAAGTCATCTAATGAATAATGATGTGCGCACGGGCCGCGTGTGAACCGCCAACCCCATCCGTCCCCTGGTTCACACGGTGTGCGCTCGCGGAGGTTTCCATGCAGGATCCCGTCCCCTCCCGCCCCTCTCCCGTCCCGCCACGACGTCGGCGGCGGACGCGTGCCGCCGCCGTCACGTCCGCCCTGGTGCTCGGCACCGGGCTGGCCACCGTCCCGGCCGTCCCGGCCGCCGCCGGCTCACCTGGAAACGGCCACGGAAAGGGGCATGGCAAAGGCCACGGGAACAGCGCCGCCGGGCCGGCCTGCTCCGGCCGCCCCGCGCCGACGTTCGGCACGGCCACACCGAACACCGCCGTGAACGACAAGTTCACCGCCTACGGCAACAGCAACGCCCTGCTGGACGACTGGACCGGCGCCGACACGACGTACTCGCTGAAGCTGTCGGACGGGCGCATCGTGTACGCCTACTCGGACACGTTCCTCGGCAAGGTCAACGCGGACGGCTCCCGTTCGCCCACCACCGACGACGGGGGGACGACCCCGTTCATCAACAGCTCCTTCGTCGTGCAGTCGGCCGGCGGCCGGCTCACCACCGTCCACGGCGGGACGGCCGCCGACCCGAAGGCGGTCATGCCGCCCGCGCAGCCGGCCCACTGGTACTGGGCCGGCGACCTGACCCAGACCGGCTCGGAGATCCAGCAGCTCTACCGCGAGTACTACGACCCCGACCCGGCCAACGGCACCGGGTGGGACATGAAGTTCAAGGACAACGTCCTCGCACGCTTCTCCACGAGCGACCTGTCCGAGCCCACCCAGGTCCGTGCGATGCCCTCGGCCCGCGGCGTCCAGTGGGGCTCGGCGCTGCTCAGGGACGGCGGCCACACCTACATCTACGGCACCGAGGACTACACCGACCCCGGCACCAAGGTGAACACCAAGTACCTGCACATCGCGCGGGTGAGCGGCACCGACCTGCGCGGCACGTGGGAGTACCGGACCACGAACGGCTGGTCGCGGTCGGAGACGGCGTCGGCGCGGCTGATGAGCGGCGTGTCCAACGAGTTCAGCGTCACCAGGCGCGGCTCGCACTACCTCATGGTCAACCAGGACACGGAGTTCGCGTTCGGGGCCGAGATCGATGTCCTGACGTCCTGCTCGGCGGCGGGGCCGTTCACCGGTGAGCAGACCGTCTACACCACACCCGAGACCGGCGCGCAGGGCTCGTACGAGAACCCGGAGATCTACACCTACAACGCCCACCAGCACGCGTCGCTGTCGTCCAGCGGCAACCTGGTGATCTCCTACAACGTCAACAGCCTGGACGACGCCAAGGACGACGGGAAGGTCGACAACTACGAGGACGTGACCATCTACCGCGCCCGGTACATCAACCTGCCGGTCTCCGGCTGATCCAGAGCCGCGGTACCGCCGTTCCGTCCACGGCGGCACCGCCTCCAACGCGCCCCCGGGGGACCTCCCGCCCGGGGGCGCGTTCTTCTCCGAACCTCTCCGAACCTCTCCGAATTCGCCAAGGCAGGAGGCCCATGGACGCCGAACTCGCCGCCGCCCTCGATGGCATGCCGTACGTCGGGCTCGCCGACCCCGTCAAGGCCCGCACGGCGATGCGCGACCTCGCCGCCGCCCTGGACGAGCCCGTGACCGGCGCAGGCGCCGAGATCCAGGATCGAACGATTCCGGGGCCGCCGGGCGCGCCTCCCGTCCCGGTGCGGATCTACCGCCCGGAGCGCGCCGCGCGTCCGGCGCCCGTGCTCGTGTACTTCCACGGCGGCGGGTTCGTCACCGGCGGCTTGGAGAACGAGCACGGCCGCTGCGCGGCCTTCGCCGCCAAGGACGGGATCGCGGTCGTGTCGGTCGACTACCGTCTCGCGCCCGAGCATCCGTTCCCCGACGGGTTCGAGGACTGCTACGCGGCGACGGTGTGGGCCCACGAGCACGCGGCCGGGTTCGGCGGCGACCCGGAGCGGGTCGCGGTGGGCGGAGGGAGCGCCGGGGGCGCGCTGGCCGCCGCCGTGGCACTGCGCGCACGGGACGAGGGCGGCCCGCCACTGGTGTTCCAGATGCTGCTCTATCCCGTCCTGGACGACCGCATGGACACCCCGTCGATGCGGGCGTTCACCGAGCCGCCGCTGTTCAACCGCACCGACGTCGAGCACATGTGGCGGCACTACCTGGGCGGGCGGGTCGGCGTCCCGGCGTATGCGGCGCCCGCCCGCGCCGCCGACCTGAGCGGCCTTCCGCCCGCCTACGTGCTGGTCGCGGAGTTCGATCCGCTGCGGGACGAGGATCTCGCCTACGCGCACCGTCTGATCGTCTCGGGGGTCTCCACCGAGGTTCACCATGTGCCGGGCGCCTGCCACGGGTTCGACGGGATCATGACCGCGCGGCTGGGACGTCTGGCGTTCGCGGAGGAGCGGGCCGTCCTGCGGCGGAACCTCGTCCGGGGGCCCGCCGGGAGGCTGGACAACACAATCGCTAAGTGATTAGATGACTTTACTTCTTGGGGAACGAGGTGGCGATGTCACACGATGTGGCCCGGCCGAGCCTGGCGGACGCGCTGACCGAGCGGATGCTGGAGCTGATCAGGTCGGACGGCCTGAGCGCCGGCGACCGGCTGCCGTCGGCACGGGAGCTCTCGCAGCGCTTCGCGGTGACCACGCCGACGCTGCGGGAGGCGCTGCGCCGGCTGGAGGCGACCGGGGCGATCCAGCTCCGGCACGGCTCGGGCATCTACGTGGGCGCCGACCTCGAACGCGTGATCATCCCGAACCCGAACGTCCGGACGCTGGACGGCGACCGGCTGCTCCAGCTCCTGGACGCCCGGCTGCTCATCGAGCCGCCGCTGGCCGCGCAGGCGGCCCACCGGTCCGAGCCCGGCGACCTCGAACGGCTCCGCACCGTCCTGGCCGAGGCGGCCCGGAACCTGACCTCCGGGGAGGAGGCCGAGGCGCGGCTGCACGACGCCAACATGGCCTTTCACCGGGCCACCGCCGGCGCCGCCGGCAACTCCGTCCTCTGCGAGGTCATCGACTCGCTGCTGATGGTGCACTCCTCCGAACAGCGCGAGATACAGCGGATCTTCGACGACCGCACCCGTGACTACGAGGAGCACCGGGCGATCCTCGGTGCCATCGAGGCCGGCGAGGAACGCGAGGCCGAGGCGCTCATGCGTTCCCACCTCGCCGACGTCAAACACGTGATCGAGCAGCGGCTCGGCTGAGCACGCCGCACCCCTGCCGCCGGCGGACGCGTCGCGCGGCCCGTTCGTCCTCCCCCGAACACCCGAATTTCCGAATCCTTCGACCACCCCGATCGGGCACCACCCGATGAAGGAGGCTCACCATGTTGCCGTCCAAGCGACTGCGGGTGACCGCGTTCACCATGGGCGCGCTGCTGCTCGCCGCCGGCTGCGGATCCGGCGACGGCGGCGGCGACACGTCCGAGCTGAAGCTCTACAACGACAAGGGCGCCTGGAAGCCCTTCTTCGAGCAGATGGCCGCCCTCGGCAAGCAGCAGACCGGGCTCGACATGAAGCCGGTCGGCTACACCGACGAGCCGACCTACACGGCCTTCATCAAGAGCTCGTTCCGCACCAACGTCAAACCGGACCTGTTCACCTGGACGACCGGCGGCCGGCTGAAGGAGATCGTCGAGCAGAACCAGGTCGCCGAGACGACGAAGCTCTGGCAGGACGCCATCGGGAGCGGCGACCTCACCGAGGAGCTGAAGACGTACTACACGGTCGACGGCAAGCAGTACTGCGTCCCGTTGAACACCGCCTACTGGGGCATGTTCTACAACAAGAAGCTCTTCGCCGAGCACGACCTGGAGCCGCCCAAGACCTGGGCGGAGCTGGAGAAGCTCGCGCAGACGCTCAAGTCGAAGGGCCAGGTGCCCTTCAACCAGACCACCCCGACGTCGCTGTTCTCCTTCGCCTGGTTCGAGCAGCTCCTCGCCGGCAGCGACCCCGACCTGTACGACCGGCTGTCGAAGGGCGAGGCGTCCTACACCGACCCCGGCGTGGTGAAGGTGATGGAGCGCTGGAAGTCGATGATCGACGCCGGCTACTTCACCAAGCCGGGCGACAAGTCCGACCCCGCCGACCACTTCAAGTCGGGTGAGGCCGCCATGGTCATCAACGGGACGTGGTTCAACACGAGCATGACCCAGCGCGGCCTCAAGCAGGGCGAGGACTACGGATTCTTCTTCATCCCGAACGTGGACCCGTCACTGCGGAAGCGGTCACTGATCTTCGAGAGCGGGCCGCTCTGCTCGCTGCGCAAGGCCCCGGACCCGGATGCCAGCATGAAGTACCTCAAGTGGTGGATCACGCCCGCCGCGCAGGAGAAGTGGGCGAACGCGCGCGGCGACGTGTCCGGCAACCCGAAGGTGAAGGTCGCCGACCCCGAGCTGGACAAGGTCACCAAGGAGGCGGCGTCGAACGAGAACCGGCTCATCCTGCGCTACTTCGAGGCGGCGCCCGCGCCCGTCCTCACCGAGGCGCTCAGCGGGTTCGACAAGTTCCTCAACGAGCCGGGCTCCTACATGGACGTTCTCGAGGCCATCCAGAAGGTGAACGAGAACTACTGGAAGTCCAACGGCGGCGGAAGCTGATCCGTCGATGAGCACGCACAAGGCCACCGCCGACCGTCCGATGCCGGCGGTGGCGCGCGGGCACCGTCCGGGCGACGGCCGCCGCGGCTCGCGCGGCGGCCGCCCCGGGAAGGGCTTCGCGCTGCACGGCCGGTTCCGGCACGTCTACATCTCACCGGCCGTGCTGTTCGTCGCCGTCCTGCTCTACCTGCCGTTCCTGTGGACGGCGTACCTGAGCTTCACCTCCTACGACGGGCTCGCGTCGCCGGAGTTCACCGGCCTGGACAACTACCGGCGGCTCCTCGACGACGAGGCCCTCCTCACCTCGATCCGCAACACGCTGCTGTGGGTCGTCGGGACCATCGCGCTGCCGGTGGGGGGCGGGCTGCTCGTCGCCGTGCTGTCCTACGACGTCAGGGGCGGCGGGTGGTTCCGGCTGCCGTTCCTGCTGCCCTACGCGATGTCCGGCGCCGGCCTCGGCGTGATCTGGGGTTTCATCCTGCAGCCGGACGGGATGGCGAACCAGATCCTGACGACGCTCGGCATGCCCGGCGGCGACACCGCCTTCCTCCAGGACGGCCCGCGCAACACCCTCGCGATGATCGTGGTGTGGACGTGGCAGCAGCTCGGCGTCAACATGCTGCTGTTCGTCGTCGGCCTGCAGTCGATCCCGAAGGGGCCCATCGAGGCGGCCCGCATCGACGGCGCGTCCGGATGGTCGATGTTCCGGCACGTCACCTGGCCGCTGATGCGGCCCATCACCACGGTGGTGCTCGGCCTCGCGCTCGTGGCGGGCCTGAAGAACTTCGACATCGTCTGGGTGATGACGCAGGGCGGGCCGGGACGCTCGTCCGAGACGCTCGCCGTGACCATGTACCGCGACGTGTTCGTCGCCAACGAGTACGGATACGGCTCGGCGGTCGCGGTGCTGCTGACCACCATCACGGGCCTGGCCTCGTACGTCTACCTGCGCCGCCAGATCGGCAAGGAGGAGGTGTCATGACGGAGCGAAGCGGCGGCCGGAGAGCGGGTGCGCTGAACCGGACGGTGCGCCGCGCCGTGCTGGCCGTGCTCGGTGTGGTGTGGCTGTTCCCCACCTACCTGATCGTGGCGAACGCCGTCCGCCCCGCCGACGACTACGACCCGTCGGACGCGGTGTCGCCGCCGTCGTCGGTGGGGCTGTTCGACAACATCTCGCGGGCGTGGGAGCAGACCGCCGTCGGCGGCTCGCTGCTGAGCACGCTGCTCTACAGCGTCGTCTCCCCGGCGCTGGCCGTCCTGCTGGGCGCGCTCGCCGGGTACGCCATCGTGGTACTGAGGCTCAAGCACGGCTTCACCTGGTTCGTGGTGATCTTCGCCGGGACCGTGGTGCCGTTCCAGATGCTGCTGGTGCCGCTGTTCGTCGGCTACAGCAAGGCGGCGCTGTACGACGACCGGCTCGGGCTGATCCTGATCTACTCGGCGATCAACGTCCCGCTCGCCGCGCTGGTGATGCGCAACTTCTTCGGCAACGTCGCCGTGTCGATCTTCGAGGCGGCGCGGCTGGACGGCGCGTCCACGTTCCGCATCTTCTGGCGGATCTACCTCCCGCTGTCGTCGGCGGCGCTGGCCGCCGTGTTCATCCTGGAGTTCACCTTCGTGTGGAACGACCTGCTGTTCGGCCTGACGCTGTCGCAGTCGGAGAACGTCCGGCCGGTGTGGGCGGAGCTGTCGGCGCTCACCACCGACGTGTACGCCGGGACGCCCGTGCCGATCGCGCTGGCCGCCGGGCTGGTGGTCTCGCTGCCGACGGTCGTGCTGTTCCTCGCGACGCAGCGGCTGTTCACGCGCGGCCTGACCCTCGCCCAGTTCTGACGCCACAGAGAAAGCCCACGAGAAGCTCCCCAGAGAAGCTCCCTAGAGAAGGATTGACGCTGAGAAATGACGAGTCGCCTGCTTCAGGCGAGCCTCGGCTCGCCCGACTATGACGGGATCCGCGACGCGCTGCGCCAGGACACCTCCGCCGAGGTGCTCGCGGTGCGCGGACTGTCCGTCCGCGCCGCCGTGCTCCCGCTGTTCAAGCGGGACGAGACCGGCGCGCTCCGGCAGGCCGTCCGGCTGACGCCGTCCGGCGGCGGCCCCGTGGACCTGATGCTCAGGGACGGTGACACCGTCATCGCGAGCGGCGTCGCCGCCGCCGGCGAGACCGTCACGCTGCTCGTCCCCGAGGTGGACGGCCCGCGCCGCGTCACCCTGGAGGTCCGGCGGCCCGATGCCGGCGGGGCGGACGGCCTCGTCGGCGCCGCCCCGCTCGACATCGCCCCGCAGCGCAAGTGGAACGTCTTCGTCGTCCACCACTCGCACCTGGACATCGGCTACACCGACACGCAGGGCACCGTCCTCCGGCACCACCTGGACTACCTCGACGCGGCGCTGCGGCTGTCGCGGCAGACCGACGGGCGCCCGGACGACGCCCGGTTCCGCTGGTCGGTGGAGTCGTCGATGCCGGCGCTGCGCTGGCTCGCGACCCGTCCCGACGACCAGGTCGCCGAGTTCACCGAGCGGGCCCGCGCGGGCGACATCGAGGTCACCGCGTTCCCGATGCAGCTGCACACGGAGGCGTGTTCGACGGAGGAGCTGTACCGGCAGCTCCGCTTCGTCGAGCACCTGCGGCACGAGTACGGCATCGAGGTCCGGTCGGCCATGCACACCGACATCCCGGGCGCGGTCGCCGGGACCGTGGACGCGCTGAACGCGGCCGGCGTCCGGTACCTGGCCGCGGCGCACAACTGGGCCGGACGGTCCGTCCCCTACATCACGGGCGGCGACAAGCTCGCCCGCCCGTTCCGGTGGCGGTCGCCCGGCGGCGGCGAGCTGATCGTCTGGTTCACCGACACCCCGCACGGCATGGCCTACATGGAGGGCAACACCGTCGGGCTCGTCGACGGCTACGACCTCGCCGAGGACCTGCTGCCCCGCTACCTCGGCTCCCTCGCCGACCGGCCCTACCCGTACGGGCCCGGGACGTTCGGCTGGTACGCCGCGCCCGGCCAGGTCGGCGCCGCCAAGGACCCCGACTTCCTGGACGCCGTCCACCTGCGGGTGCAGGGCGCGCACGCCGACAACGCCGGGCCGTCGATCGTCCCCGCCGACATCGCGCACCGGTGGAACGACACGTGGGCGTACCCGCGGCTGCGGATGGCGACCAACGCCGACTTCTTCGCGTACGTCGAGGAGCACCACGGCGACCGGCTCCAGACCCACGAGGGCGACTGGACCGACTGGTGGGCCGACGGCCTCGGCTCCGGCGCCCGCCCCCTCGGCCACGTCCGCCGCGCGCAGAACATCCTCCGGTCCGCCGAGACGCTGCACGCCCTCGCCGACGAGCGCAGCGGCGACCGGACGGGCGCGCCCGCCGCGATCGACGAGGCCTACGACCGCGCCGCGCTGTTCGACGAGCACACCTGGGGCGCCGCCAACCCGTGGGAGGACGCCGAAGAGGGCGGCGACTCCGGCGGGCTGCAGTGGACCCGCAAGTCCCAGGTCGGCTACCAGGCCCACGACGACGCGCTCGACCTGCTCCAGTCCGGCGCACGGCGGCTCGGCGCGACGTTCGGGGCCGCGCCGGACGCGCTCGCCTCGTTCCTCGTCGTCAACCCCGGCACCGCCGCCCGCACCGACGTGGCCCGCGCGTTCCTGCCCCGCGACGTCGTCGCCGCGGACGTCCCGATCACGCTCGTGGACGCCCGCACGGGCGAGCCCGTCCCGCACCGCGAGGAGGAGGTCGACCCGGACGAGTGGCCCACCCGTCCCATCGGACGCCACCTGGAGGCGGTGCTGCCGGACGTCCCCGGCCACGGGCACGTCCGCGTCGACGTGGTCCGCGGCGAGGCCGCCGCGCCCGAGCCGGTCGACCTCGGTTCCGGCGGGACGATCGAGAACGAGTTCTACCGCGTCGCCTACGACGTCAGGGAAGGCCACATCGGCTCGGTGTTCGACAAGGTCGCCGGCCGTGAACTGGTGAACCAGGGCTCCGTCGCCGGGTTCGGGCAGTACGTCTACGACCGGTACGCGACCGCACCGCACTTCAACCACATGTCCGGGCACATGCTCGTCCACGACAAGACCATGCTCGGAGACCGGGCCGTCGGCACCCACGCGACCGTCACCGCGTGCGAGCGCACCCCGGCCGGCGAACGGCTCGTCATCGAGCAGCACGGTAAGGGCGTCGACTGGCTGCGGACCACCATCGACCTGTACGCGGGCGTCCCGCGCGTCGACGTCCGCTACCAGCTCGGCAAGCAGCCCACGGCGGCGAAGGAGGCGGTGTTCTTCGCGTTCCCGTTCGCCGTGGACGGGCCGCCCGCCGCCTGGGAGCTGACCGGCGGCGTCGGCGGCACCGGCGTCCCGAGCGTCCCCGGATCGGCCGAGCACATGCGCCCCATCCGCCACTGGGTCGCGTTCGAGGACCCCGACCTGACCGTCGCGTGGGCGACGCTGGAGGCGCCGCTCGTCCAGTTCGGATCCATCCACATGCCGTACGCGCCGTTCCCGCCCACCCTCGACAACGAGGACGGCACCGTCTACTCGTGGGCGCTGAACAACATCTGGGACACCAACTTCCCGTCCCAGCAGCAGGGCGAGACCACCTTCCGCTATGCCCTCGCGTCCGGCGCCGCCGGGTCGGGCCGCAGGCTCGGCGCCCGCACGGCCGCCGGCCTCACCGACCCGTTCGTCGCCACGCTCGCCACGGGCGCCTCATCCGCGGCCGAGACCGGGACGTTCCTGCACGTCGACGACCCGGACGTCCTCGTCACCTCGGTGGGCCGAGCACGGGACGGCGACGGGCTCGCCGTCCGGCTCCAGTCGCTCGCCGCCGACACGGTGGAGACCCGGCTGCACGTGCCGGGCGTCACCGGCGCGCTGCTGAGCGGCGGGCTGGAGCGTGACCCGGCGGAACTGCCCGTCCGGGACGGCACGATGACGGTGCGGCTGCCCGCGTGCGGCGTCGTCACCGTCACCGTCCTGCGTTGAACGGCACGGCGACGAGCATGGATCGGGGACACATGAAGATCACGGGTATCCGCGCCACCACGGTCACCGTGCCGCTGGAGGCGCCGCTCCTGCACAGCAACGGCGCGCACTGGGGCCGCTTCGTACGGACGATCGTGGAGGTCGAGGCCGACAACGGCCTCGTCGGGCTCGGCGAGATGGGCGGCGGCGGGCAGAGCGCCGAGGCCGCCTTCCAGGCCCTCGTGCCGCATCTGGAGGGACACGACCCGTTCGAGCTGGAGACCCTCCGCTTCAAGATCGCCAACCCGACGGCGAGCCTCTACAACAACCGCACGCAGATCCTCGCCGCGATCGAGTTCGCCTGCCTGGACCTCGTCGGCCAGTACCTCGGCGTCCCGGTGCACGACCTGCTCGGCGGCCGCATCCGCGACTCCGTCCCGTTCGCGTCCTACCTCTTCTACCGCTACCCCGGCGCGGGCGGGTCGCCGGAGGTCCGCACCCCGGACCAGCTCGTCGAGCACGCCCGCGCGCTCAAGGACCGGCACGGGTTCGGCGTCCACAAGCTCAAGGGCGGCGTTTTCCCGCCCGGTCACGAACTGGAGTGCTACAAGGCGCTCGCGGACGCGTTCCCCGGCGACCGTTTCCGCTATGACCCCAACTCCGTGCTCAGCCTGGAGGAGGGACTGCGGTTCGGGAAGGCGATCGAGGACCTCGACAACGACTACCTCGAAGACCCCGTCCTCGGCCTGGAGGGGCTGCGGCTCGTGCGCGAGCGGGTGAACGTCCCCCTCGCCACCAACACCGTCGTCGTGAACTTCGAGCAGCTCGCCGCCAACGTGCTGCGCCGCAGCGCGGACGTCGTCCTTCTCGACACCACGTTCTGGGGCGGCATCCGTCCCTGTGTGAAGGCCGCCGCCGTGTGCGAGACGTTCCAGATCGGCGTGGCCGTGCACTCCTCCGGCGAACTCGGCATCCAGCTCGCCACCATGCTGCACCTCGGTGCCGTCCTGCCCAACCTCACCTACGCCGCCGACGCCCATTACCACCACCTCACCGACGACGTCATCGAGGGCGGCCCCATGCGCTACGCGGACGGCAGGATCCCGGTGCCCTCGGGCCCCGGCCTCGGCGTCCGGCTGGATCGTGACAAGGTCGCCGAGTACGCCGAGCTGTACCGGGAGCTCGGCGGCTACCCCTACGACCGCGACCCCGGCCGTCCCGGCTGGTACCCGCTCGTCCCCAACGACCGCTGGGCGGACCCGTCCGTCCCGCTCGCTCCGCTCGAATAGCCTGCTGGTGTGATCCGATTCGCGACCCCTGGGGACGTTCCCGACATCCTGCGGCTGATCCGCGAGCTCGCGGAGTACGAGCGCGCCCTCCACGAAGTGAAGGCGACCGAGGCGCAGCTGCGCAGCCGATTTTTCGGCGACGACCCGCGCGTCCATGCCCTCGTAGCTGAGCACGAGGGCCGGGTCGTGGGCTTCGCCGTGTGGTTCCTCACATTCTCGACGTGGAACGGCACGCACGGCATCTACCTGGAGGACCTGTTCGTCGAACCGGACGTCCGCGGCCACGGCCACGGCAAGGCGCTCCTCATCGAACTGACCCGCATCGCCGACGAACGCGGCTACGGTCGCGTCGAATGGGCCGTCCTGAACTGGAACGCCCCGGCGATCGGCTTCTACGAGTCCCTCGGTGCCCGCCCCCAGGACGAGTGGACGGTCTACCGCCTCACGGGCGACAGCCTCACCAAGGCCGCCCGGGCATGAACAAGGCCCAGCCCGGTGCCGGGCTGGGCCTCAATGTTCGGGCCGGTCAGCCCTTCTTGGTCTCCCAGAAGATGTCGCTGATCTCGGAGATCTTCGCGAGCAGGTCGTCGGCGACCTTGGTGTCCATGGTGGCCTTGGTGCCGCCGCCACCGCCGGCGAGCTTGGTGGCCTCGTTGAACAGCTGGTGGAGCTGCGGGTACTTCTCGAAGTGCGGCGGCTTGAAGTAGTCGGTCCAGAGCACCCACAGGTGGTGCTTGACCAGCTCCGAGCGCTGCTCCTTGATCAGGATCGCCCGGGCACGGAACTCGGGGTCCTCGTTGGCCGCGTACTTCTCGGTGATCGCCTTGACCGACTCGGCCTCGATCCGGGCCTGCGCCGGGTCGTAGACGCCACACGGCAGGTCGCAGTGCGCGGAGACCGTCGTCTTCGGGCGCAGAAGCTTGAGCAACACCTGCGAATCCCTTCCCTCGTTGCGGATCATGGTCAGGCCACCGACATTACCCTTGTGCTCCCGGGCACGTCCGGCCAGGGCGCTCGGTATTTCGGCCTAAGACCGGGCCGCGGCGCGGCCCGGAACCCTTCCAGCAGTGTTCATGACCGCCGTCCGGCGATCTATGCGGGCGGACGAGGAGGATCATGCGTATGCGCGGGCCGCGCCACCCGATTCTGTGGGGGCTCGCCGGCGGTGTCGTGCTCGCGCTGGCGGGCCTGCGCCGGCGGCTGCGGACCGTCGAGGTCACCGGCGACTCGATGCTGCCCGCGCTGCGGCCGGGGGACTGGCTGCTCGTGCGCGCCGGGGCCCGTCCCGTACGGGGCGACGTCGTCGTCGCGCGGCACCCGGAACGGCCCGGGCTCCTCATCGTCAAACGCGCCGCCCACCGGTCGGGGGACGACGGGTGGTGGCTGGAGAGCGACAACCAGGGGGCCCGGGGCCGCCGCGACAGCTGGGACTTCGGTGCCGTGCCCGACGCACTGGTGGTCGGGCGGGTCGTCGCGCGCTACCGGCCGTTGTCGCGCGCCGGGACGCTCACGCGGGGCGCGCTCGGATGGCAGGCGGCGGTCACGCTCGGCCGGCCGGCGCAGCGGTCGGAGCAGTAGCGGCGCGACCGGTTCGCGGTCGTGTCGAAGAACACCTGCTCGCAGCCCTCCGCCCGGCACAGCCCGAGCCGGTCGACGCCCTGCGCGGCGATCTTCGCCGCGAGGCCCATCGCGGTGCGCGCCGCGTAACGGTCCGGTATCGAGCCGGCCTCGTTGAAGTGCAGATGCCAGTCCTGGCCGTCGTGGCGGGAGATCTGCGGATGGACCGGATGATGGATCAGCAGCGTGTTGAGGCGGTCCACGGCGTCGTCGTCGTCCCCGCGCGCGGCCGAGACGAAGATCGCGCGGAGTTGCGCGCGGAGTTCGCGCATGGCGTCGAGATCGCGGTGCGCGATCCGCCCCCCGAGATGCGGCCGGTGCACCAGCAGGGCCCGCAGCCCTTCGAGATCACGCAGGTCGTCCCCTTGGGCACGCTCCGTGTTCACGAGATCGATCGCCAGGTCTGCGTACGAGGCGAGGTTCACATTCGCTCCTGACGGACTCGACCTGAACGGACGAACTGGCCAGGAGTTATTCCCTCGTGGGGGAAATTACACGGATTTTTGGGAAAAGGTGCCGTGACCAGGGCGCCCGCGGCGCGCGATTGATCATATCCGGTGCGGGCGGACGGCGTGCGGGGGGCACCATCGAATTCCTGATCACCGGCGCGGCCCGCGTCCCCGCGGGAACGCGGGCCGTCCGAAATGCAAGATCGGGAATTGCGGCCGGATCAGATCCGGTTGACGCCCTCCTTGCGGGCCTGCTCGGCCACCGCACGGGTGACGGCCGGGGCGACACGGTCGTCGAACGGGCCGGGGACGACGTAGTCGGGGGTGAGGTCGTCGCCGACGATGCCGGCGAGCGCGTTGGCCGCGGCCAGCTTCATGCCCTCGGTGATCGAGCGCGCCCGGACGTCAAGCGCGCCGCGGAAGATGCCCGGGAACGCCAGCACGTTGTTGATCTGGTTCGGGTAGTCGCTGCGGCCGGTCGCCACGACCTTGGCGTGCCGCCGCGCCACCTCGGGGTGCACCTCGGGGGTGGGGTTGGACAGCGCGAAGACGATCGCGTTCTCCGACATCGTGGCGACGCACGACTCGTGGACGGTGCCGCCGGACAGGCCGATGAAGACGTCGGCGCCGCGCAGCGCCTCCTCCGTGGAACCCTTCAGATGCGACCGGTTGGTGATCTCGGCGATCTGCGTCTTGATCGGGTTCAGCCCGTCCCGGCCCTCGTAGATGAGGCCCTTGCTGTCCGACAGCGCTATGTCGCCGATGCCGCCCTCGATCAGCATCTTGGAGACGGCGATGCCGGACGCGCCCGCGCCGGCCACGACGGCGCGCAGCTCCGACAGCGGCTTGCCGACCAGGCGGGCCGCGTTCTTGAGGGCGGCGAGCGCCACGATCGCGGTGCCGTGCTGGTCGTCGTGGAAGACGGGGATGTCGAGCGCGGCGCGGAGCCGGTCCTCGATCTCGAAGCAGCGGGGGGCGCTGATGTCCTCCAGGTTGATGCCGCCGAAGCTCGGCGCCATCCGGATCACGGTGTCGACGATCTCGTCCACGCCCGTGCAGTTCAGCGCGATCGGCACGGAGTCGACGTCGGCGAACTCCTTGAACAGCAGGGACTTGCCCTCCATGACGGGCATGGAGGCGGCGGGACCGATGTCGCCGAGCCCGAGCACGGCGGTGCCGTCGGTGACGACCGCGACGACCCTGGACGTCCAGGTGTAGTCGTAGGCCAGTTCGGGACGGTCGGCGATCGCGGTGCACACCCGGGCGACGCCCGGGGTGTAGGCCAGCGAAAGATCGTCTTTGTTGCGGACCGGAATGGTCGACCGCATTTCCAGCTTGCCGCCGCGGTGCAGCGAAAAGGCCGGATCATCGTCGAGCGAGGACGGTTCGGTGGGAATGGGCTCAGCAGCCACAGCGACCCCTGTCAGTGAAAGTTGGCTTTCTTGCGATGCCGCCGCGGTGGTGGAGGCGTGGTGGCCGGTCACCTGGTGGTCATCTCGCGACGTACGGGGGTCACCCGTTGTCGGATTCTCTCATACCGCCTCCCGCGTGCTCGGGGACCGGGGTGGTGGTGACCATCACGTGACGGGCTCGAGCCGAACTCGCCGTTTGCTCGACGGAGGTGCGGGTCGGTGCCCGAATGTGGCGGTCCGCTCACGCAGGGTGCCCGCGGGGCGGGGTCCGTACACGCTCCAGGCCCCGTCGTTGCGTGATTGTTTCGGACCCTTTATCCAGATCAGGGAGGTTGTACGCCAAAATGTGCACCTGACCTTCGGATCTGTACGGATCCGACGCAACCACTTGGAGGGGGACCATGATCACCGGTTCTCTGCGCCGTCGCGCCGTCGCGGCGAGCGCGCTCGTGCTGACGGGCGCGCTCGCCCTGTCCGCATGTGGCGACAGTAACGACTCGGGAGACTCGGGCGAATCGGGCGGCTCGAACACGAGCGCGGACGCCAAACTGGCGGCCATGGTCCCGGACGCGATCAAGAGCGACGGCAAGATCGTCGTCGGCACGGACGCGTCCTACCCGCCGAACGAGTCCGTCGACCCGGGCACGCAGAAGATCGTCGGCTGGGACATCGAGCTCTTCGACGCCGTCGCGGCCAAGATCGGCCTGAAGACCGAGTACCACAACGCCGGCTTCGACACGATCATCCCCGGCGTCCAGTCGGGCAAGTACGAGGCCGGCGTCTCCTCCTTCACCGACACCAAGGAGCGCGAGCAGGCCGTCGACTTCGTCACCTACTACTCGGCGGGGACGGCCTGGGCGGCGCTCAAGGGCAACCCCAAGGGCGTCAACCCCGAGGACGCCTGCGGCAAGAGCATCGGCGTCCAGCAGGGCACCGTGCAGGTCGAGGACCTCACGGCGAAGAGCAAGGAGTGCACCGACGCGGGCAAGCCGGCCATCAAGCAGGTCGTCCGCAAGCAGCAGACCGAGGTCAACAACGACCTGGTCGCGGGCAAGGTGGACGCGATGGCCGCCGACTCGCCGATCATCGGTGACGCGGTCAAGAAGACCGGCAAGCTGGAGATCATCGGCGAGGTCTACGACACCGCGCCGTACGGCTACACCTTCGGCAAGAACTCCGGCCAGTTCAAGGACGCCGTGCTGGCCGCGGTGAAGGCGCTCATCGCCGACGGCACCTACAAGAAGATCCTGACCGAGTACGGCGTGGAGAGCGGCGCGATCACCGAACCGGCGATCAACGCCGCGCAGAGCTGATCGCATGACGGTCGACGACGTCGAGAAGGGACGGCCCGAAGCGATTCGGGCCGTCCCCGTCCGGCATCCCGGCCGCTGGGTCGCGGCGGCGGTCGTGGTCGTGCTGATCGCGATGTTCGTCAACTTCCTGGTGACCAGTGATGCGCTGGACTGGCCGGAGCAGCGCAAGTACATCACCTCCGAAGCGGTGCTCAGAGGGGTGTGGCGCACCATCGCGCTGACCGTCGCCGCGATGGTGGGCGGCATGCTGCTCGGCACCGTCCTCGCCCTGATGCGGTTGTCGGCCAACCCACTGCTGAGCGGTGCGGCCTGGGGCTACCTGTGGTTCTTCCGCGGCACGCCGCTCTATACGCAGCTGCTCATCTGGGGCGCGATCGGCTCGCTGTTCCCGACGGTCGGCATCGGCATCCCGTTCGGGCCGGAGTTCCAGACCTGGGAGACGCAGGCGCTGGTCACCCCGATGCTCGCGGCGGGGCTCGGGCTGATCCTCAATGAGGCCGCCTACATGGCCGAGATCGTCCGGGCCGGGATCCTGTCGGTGGACGAGGGCCAGCAGGAGGCGGCGAGCGCCCTCGGCATGTCCCGGATGCAGACCATGGGCCGGATCGTGCTGCCGCAGGCGATGCGGGTCATCGTCCCGCCGACCGGCAACGAGGTGCTCTCCATGATGAAGAACACCTCGCTGGTCGCGGCCATCCCGTTCTCCGAGCTGACCTTCACCGCGCAGACCATCTACGCCAGCACCTACAAGATCATCCCCATGCTGGTGATGGCGTGCCTGTGGTACCTGCTGCTCTCCTCGGTCCTGATGATCGGCCAGTACTACCTTGAGCGCTACTTCAGCCGGGGAGTCGGCAAGGGAACGACGCCGCGCGGGCACCGGATCCGCTTCCGGGGCGGAGGCGGCGGCCAATGAGCGGAGGTGACGACATCGTGGGTGACGACAAGGTGGGCGACCCCCTCGCCAAGCGGCCTCCCGCGCCCGAGAGCGGCGGCCTGATGGTCAAGGCCGAGCAGGTGCACAAGTCGTTCGGCCGGCTGGAGGTGCTGAAGGGCATCGACCTGGAGGTCCGGCAGGGCGAGGTGATGTGCGTCGTCGGCCCGTCCGGGTCGGGCAAGTCCACCTTCCTGCGCTGCATCAACCACCTGGAGAAGATCAACGCCGGGCGGCTGTGGGTGAACGGCCGGCTGGTCGGCTACCGGCAGCAGGGCGGCAAGCTCTACGAACTGCGCGACAGGGAGGTCGCCGCGCAGCGCCGCGAGATCGGCATGGTGTTCCAGCGCTTCAACCTCTTCCCCCACAGGACGGCGCTGGAGAACGTCATGGGGGCGCCGATCTGGGTCAAGGGGCTGCCGAGGGACCAGGTCAGGCAGCAGGCGATCACGCTGCTCGAACGTGTCGGGCTGAGCGAGAAGGCGCAGTCCTACCCGTCGCAGCTGTCCGGCGGGCAGCAGCAGCGGGTGGCGATCGCGCGGGCGCTCGCCATGGAGCCCGCGCTGATGCTGTTCGACGAACCGACCTCCGCCCTGGACCCCGAGCTGGTCGGCGAGGTCCTGGAGGTCATGAAGCAGCTCGCCCTCGACGGCATGACCATGGTCGTGGTCACCCACGAGATGGGCTTCGCCCGCGAGGTCGGCGACTCGCTCGTCTTCATGGACGACGGCGTCGTGGTCGAGAAGGGCACGCCCCGCGAGATCCTGGCCAACCCGCAGCATCGGCGCACCCAGGACTTCCTCTCCAAGGTCCTCTGACCGGGATTGCGGGCACGGCCCGTCCCCCGCACTCCGGGGGGCGGGCCGTTCGCCGTGCCGGCAGGCGGTTAGTGTGCGTTCATGTTCGCTGTCACGGCTACGCAGATCGACGCAGACAATCCGCTGAACGGGCTGACGGCGGGGGAGGTGCCCGAACCCGAGGTACCGGACGGGTGGACGACCGTCACGGTGAAGGCCGCCGCGCTCAACCACCACGACCTGTGGTCGCTCAAGGGCGTAGGGCTGTCCGCCGACAGTCTCCCGATGATCCTCGGCTGCGACGCGGCCGGGGTGGACGAGGACGGCAACGAGGTCATCGTCCACTCGGTGATCGGCGACCCCGCGCGGGGCGGCGGCGACGAGACCCTCGACCCGAAGCGGTCGCTGCTCTCGGAGACGCATCCGGGGACGCTGGCCGAGAAGGTCGCGGTGCCGCGCCGCAACCTCGTCCCCAAGCCCGCCGAGCTGTCGTTCGCGGAGGCGGCCTGCCTGCCGACCGCGTGGCTCACCGCCTACCGGATGCTGTTCGACAAGGCCGGCCTGCAGCCCGGCTCGTCGGTCCTGGTGCAGGGCGCGGGCGGCGGCGTCGCGACCGCGGCGATCGCGCTGGCGTCGGCGGCCGGCTACCGCGTCTACGCGACCAGCCGCAGCGAGGCCAAGCGCAAGCGGGCGCAGGAGCTCGGGGCGGACGCGGCGCTGGAGACGGGCGCGCGGCTCCCCGAGCGGGTGGACGCCGTCATCGAGACGGTCGGGCAGGCGACCTGGTCGCACTCGCTGAAGTCGCTGCGGCCCGGCGGCCGGATCGTGGTGTCCGGCGCCACCAGCGGCCAGGTGCCGCCGGCGGAGCTGAACCGGGTGTTCTTCCTCCAGCTCCAGGTGCTCGGCTCCACGATGGGGACGCGCGACCAGCTGGAGCGGCTGGCGCGGTTCCTGGTCAAGACGGGCACCAGGCCGCTGATCGACCGGACCCTGCCGCTGAGCCGGGCCCGCGAGGGATTCGCCGCGATGGCCGGGGGCGACCTCTTCGGAAAGATCGTCTTCACGCCGTGAGCGCGGACGGCCGGGCGGTGCGGGCCGTGGCCGGGGGCGTCCCGGTCACGGCTTGCCCTGCTCGTCCCCGTCGCCGTGCCCCTCTCGGTGGAGGATCTCGTCCTTGAGGCGGGCGCGCGCCTCGTCCAGGATCGCCTGGGCGGCGGCGAGGCCGTCGTCGTCCAGCCGGGAGTGCTTCGCGGCCTTGCGGACGTCCTCGACGAACTTGCGAAGCAGTCGCTCCAGCTTGAGGCGGGCGACGTCCTCGCGGGTACCGGTCGCCGTCTTCCAGGCGTCGTCCCAGCTCTGCCGCCACTCCTCCTTCCACGTCTGCTTCTGCTCGCGCCAGTACTCCTTGTGGCGCTTCCACTCGTCCTTCTGCCGGTCGGCGGTCTCCTTCCACGCGTCCTTGGACGTGGCCTTGCCCTGGTCGCGCATCGTCCGGGCGGCCTGCGTGAGCTCCTCGCGCAGCGACCGGACGGTCTGCCGGACGTCCTCCTGAACGCCGCGCGCGAACTCCTGCGCCGAGGCGGCGATCTCCTCCTCCAGGTCGGCCAGCTCGTCCATCCGGCGTTCCAGCTCCTCGCGGCCCTTGTCGGTCAGCGAGTACACCTTCTTGCCCTTGATCACCTCATGGGTGACCAGGCCCTCGGACTCCAGCCGGGCCAGCCGCGGGTAGATCGTGCCGGGGGAGGGCGAGTAGACCCCGAGGAACCGGTCCTGCAGAAGCCGGATCACCTCGTACCCGTGCCGCGGGCTCTCCTCCAGCAGCTTCAGCAGGTACAGCCGCAGCCTGCCGTGGCCGAAAACGGGGCTCACGTCGACTCCTCACTTCTCCGTTCGGGGTGCGGTGATCTCCGGTTCGGCGTCGTCGCGGCCGAGGAGGGTGATCGAGCCGGACACCGTGTTGACCGTGAGCCGCCCCGAGCCGTCCCCGAGCTTGCCGGTGACGCTGCGCGCCACGGGCCGCTCCTGCCGGCCGAGTTCGGGGAAGGACGTCTCGATCCGCCCGGCGGCCGAGTTCAGCGTGACCTGCGCGCCGGTGGACTCGGGGATGCGCAGCGCGACCTCGCCGGAGACCGTGTTCACGTCGACCCTGCTGTCGCCGGTCAGGGTGACGTCGGCGGCGATGCGGCCGCTGACCGCCCGCGCCGCCAGATGGTCGAGGGACCCGCCGGCCAGGGACAGGTCGCCGGACACGGACGTGAACGACACCGTCCCGTCCAGGCCCTGCGCCTCGATCGCGCCGGAGACGGTGTTGGCGTCGATCGCACCGGCCACCTCGTCGAGCGTCACGTCGCCGGAGGCGCTCTTGATGGACGTGCGGGCCGTCATGCCGGTCACCACGGCGTCCGCCGACACCAGGTTCAGGGTGAGCGGGCAGTCGTGCGGCACGGTCACCGTGATGGACGCGCGGCATCTCTGCGTGCGCAGCCAGGTCAGCACGCCCTCCCACAGCTTCTCGTGGGTGATCGTGAGCATGCCGGCCTCATGCGTGATCACCAGGGGCGGGCCCTCGACATCGCCGATCATGATGGACGGCCGCTCGTCGGAGGCGAGGACCGAGATGTTCCCCGCGATCAGCGTGGCCCGCAGCGCGACCGCGCCGTCGAAGTCGAGGGTGGCCGGTTCGTCGATCGTCCAGTGCGACATAGGGATCTGCCCCTTCGTCCGAGCGTCCTGTGACCAGTAAACACGATATGTCGCGTCATTGGTAAGTCAAGATGTATCGCGTTTCCGGTCGACGGTCACTCTTCGTCCTCGTCGTCGTCCAGCCGGGCGAGCCAGGTGGCCAGCCGTTCGACGGGCGTCTCGAACTCGGGGTTGAGGTCGACGAACTCGCGCAGCCGCTCCGCCAGCCACGCCAGGCTGACCTCCTCCGCGCCGCGGCGGTCCGCCAGCTCCTCGATGCCCCGATCGGTGAAGTACATGGCCTGATTCCACTCTCTGCGATTCCACCCGCGGACGCCGAGGGCCCCGGCGCAGCGCACCGGAGCCCTCGGGTCTACGTCGTTCCTGATCGGTGGGTCGGGGTTCCCCCCCGGCCGCCTTCTCTACTCGCCGAACAGGCGGGCGAGGAGCGCCTCCTGCTCCGCCTGGTGCATCTTCGCCGAACCCACCGCCGGGGACGAGGACGCCGGACGCGACACCCGCGACATCCGCAGACCCTCGATGTGGTGCGGCAGCTTCAGCGCCATGAACGGCCAGGCGCCCATGTTGGCCGGCTCGTCCTGGACCCACACGACCTCGGCGTCCGCCGGGTACTTCGCCAGCTCCGCCTTGATCTCGTCCACCGGCGGCGGGTACAACCGCTCGACCCGCACGACCGCGGTGTCGTTCGCGCCCGCCGTCTCCCGGGCCTTCACCACCTCGTAGTAGATCTTGCCGGTGGTGAACAGCACCCGCCGCACGCCCGCCGGATCGATCGCCGGGTCGCTCTCCGGGATCACCGGCTGGAACGCGCCCCCGGTGATCTCCGCGACCGGGGACGTGGCGGCCTTCAGCCGCAGCAGCGACTTCGGCGTGAACACGACCAGCGGCTTGTTCCGCCCCGACAGCACCTGCCAGCGCAGCAGATGGAAGTAGTTCGCCGGAGTCGTCGGGTACACGACCGTCATGTTGTCCTGCGCGCACAGCTGCAGGAAGCGCTCGATGCGGGCCGACGAGTGGTCGGGCCCCTGCCCCTCGTAGCCGTGCGGCAGCAGCAGCACCACGCCGGAGTGCTGGCCCCACTTCTGCTCGCCGGACGAGATGTACTCGTCCACGATGCTCTGGGCGCCGTTGGCGAAGTCGCCGAACTGGGCCTCCCACGCGACGAGCGCGTCCGGGCGGGTCATCGAGTAGCCGTACTCGAAGCCCATCGCCGCGTACTCGCTCAGCAGCGAGTCGTGGACGTAGAACTTCGACACGCCCTGCCCGAACTGCTTGAGCGGCGTGTACTCCTCACCGGTCTTGCGGTCCACGAGCACCGCGTGCCGCTGGCCGAACGTCCCGCGCCGGGTGTCCTGCCCGACGAGCCGCACCGGGCGGCCGTCGATCAGCAGCGAACCCATCGCCAGCAGCTCGCCGGTCGCCCAGTCGATCGCGTCGTCCTCGATCATCTGCGCGCGGCGCTGCAGGATCGGCTGCAGCCGCGGATGCGGGGTGAAGCCCTCCGGCAGGCTGACCTGCGACTCGATGACCCGCTTGACGGTCTCCTGCGGGATCGCCGACCCGGCCTTGCCGTGGTCGATCGGGATCCGCTCCTCGACGTCCGGCTTCACGACCGAACCCGGCTCCTGGGGCCGCTTCACCGCCTCCCGGGTCTCGGTGAACGCCCGCTCCAGCTGCTCCTGGTAGTCCCGGAGGGCCTGCTCGGCCTCCTCGACCGTGATGTCGCCGCGGCCGATCAGCGCCTCGGTGTACAGCTTGCGCACCGACCGCTTCGCGTCGATCAGGTCGTACATCAGCGGCTGGGTGAACGACGGGTTCTCGCCCTCGTTGTGGCCCCGGCGCCGGTAGCAGACCATGTCGATGACGACGTCCTTCTTGAACGTCTGCCGGTACTCGAACGCCAGCCGCGCCACCCGCGCGCACGCCTCCGGGTCGTCGCCGTTGACGTGGAAGATCGGCGCCTGGATCATCCGGGCCACGTCCGTGGAGTAGACGCTGGAACGCGAGTACTCGGGGGCGGTCGTGAAGCCGACCTGGTTGTTGATCACCACGTGCACGGTGCCGCCGGTGCGGTAGCCGCGCAGCTGCGACAGGTTCAGCGTCTCGGCCACCACGCCCTGACCCGCGAACGCGGCGTCGCCGTGGAGCAGCACGGGCAGCACGCTGAAGCCGGCCTCGCCGACGTCCAGCAGGTCCTGCTTGGCGCGGACCACGCCCTCCAGCACCGGGTCGACCGTCTCCAGGTGGGACGGGTTCGCGACCAGCTCGCAGTGGATCTTGGAGCCGTCGTCGGCGACGAAGTCGCCGGACGCGCCGAGGTGGTACTTCACGTCGCCGGAGCCCTGCGCGCTGCGCGGGTCGAGGTTGCCCTCGAACTCGCCGAAGATCTGCCCGTAGGACTTGCCGACGATGTTGGCCAGCACGTTCAGCCGGCCGCGGTGCGCCATGCCGATGACGACCTCGTCCAGGCTGTCCTTCGCCGCCGCGGAGATCACCGAGTCCAGCAGCGGGATGACGGACTCGCCGCCCTCCAGCGAGAACCGCTTCTGCCCGACGAACTTCGTCTGCAGGAACGTCTCGAACGCCTCGGCGCTGTTCAGCCGGCGCAGCACGTGCAGCTGCTCCTTGCGCGACGGCTTGTCGTGCGGGACCTCCACGCGCTCCTGGATCCAGGCCCGCTCCTCCGGGTCCTGCATGTGCATGTACTCGATGCCGACCGTCCGGCAGTACGCCATCCGCAGCACGCCGAGGATCTCGCGCAGCTTCATCGTCGGCTTGCCGCCGAACCCGCCCGTCGCGAACTCGCGCTCCAGGTCCCACAGGGTGAGGCCGTGCCTGAGGATGTCCAGGTCGGGGTGGCGCCGCTGCTTGTACTCCAGCGGGTCGGTGTCGGCCATCAGGTGGCCGCGGACCCGGTAGGCGTGGATCAGCTCGTGCACCCGGGCGACCTTGGCGACGTCGTCCTCATGGCTCGCGGAGATGTCCTTGACCCAGCGCACCGGCTCGTACGGGATGCGCAGCGCCTCGAAGATCTCGTCGTAGAAGCCGTCCGCGCCGAGCAGCAGCTCGTGGATGCGGCGCAGGAAGTCGCCGGACTGCGCGCCCTGGATGATCCGGTGGTCGTAGGTGGAGGTCAGCGTCATCACCTTGCTGATCCCCATGCGCGACAGCGTGTCGCTGGACGCGCCCGCGAACTCGGCCGGGTACTCCATCGCGCCCACGCCGATGATCGTCCCCTGGCCGGGCATCAGCCGCGGCACCGAGTGCACCGTCCCGATCGTGCCCGGGTTCGTGAGGCTGATCGTGGTGCCCTGGAAGTCCTCGATGGTGAGCTTGTTGCCGCGCGCCTTGCGGACGATCTCCTCGTAGGCGGCCCAGAACTGGCGGAAGTCCAGCGTCTCGGCCGTCTTGATGCTCGGCACCACCAGCTGCCGCGACCCGTCGCTCTTCTGCAGGTCGATCGCGAGCCCGAAGTTGACGTGCTCCGGCCGGATCATCACCGGCTTCCCGTCCACCTCGGTGAACGCGGTGTTCATCTCCGGCATCGCGACGAGCGCCTTGACGATCGCGTACCCGATCAGGTGGGTGAACGAGACCTTGCCGCCGCGGCCGCGCTTCAGGTGGTTGTTGACGACGATGCGGTTGTCGATCAGCAGCTTGGCCGGGATGGTCCGCACGCTCGTCGCGGTCGGCACGCCCAGGCTGGACTCCATGTTGGTGGCCGTCCGCGCGGCGACGCCGCGCAGCCTGACCTCCTCGGCGCCCGCCGGCACCGGCGGCGGCGCCGGCTTCTTCGCGGCCTTCTCGTCCGCCTTCGGGGCGGGCTTGGGCGCGGGTCCGGCCGGGGCCTTCGGGGGCTCGACCGGCTGCTGCGGTGTCGGCGGAGCGGCCGCTGTGCCGTTCGGCGCAGTGCTCTGGGAGGGGGCCTGGGGCGCCCCGGGGGACGCTGGGGTCACGGACCCGGGCCGGCTGTCCGGCTGGTAGTCCGCGAAAAAGTTCCACCAAGCCTCGTCAACCGAGTTCGGGTCTTCGAGGTACTTCTGGTACAGCTCGTCGACCAGCCACTCGTTGGCACCGAAGTCTGTCATCGTTGGGTCGGCACTAGTTTGCGACGACTCTGTCGACACGGCGGAGATCGCCCTCTTCCGCAGCTCGCAGGTAATTTCTAAGACGCATCAAGGCTACTCGTTCTTGTTCCGCTCCCACGCCAGCACCGTGAGACGCCGCTGTGCTCGTTGCGGTGCCCTCCTGCTTCGGGGCCCGGCGGCCCTCCATCGTCGGGCACCGCGTGCCGGTCTCTGCATCGCTCCATCCCGCCTTGGCGGCTCGCTGCGCTATCAGGGTCTCGCTTCGCCCGCCCCTGCCTTCGGTCGCGATCGCGGTGGTCGGGGCCGCTGCGTGCTCGCGGTCTCGGCCGGTGTGCTCGCGCCAACCGAAATGGCACAACCTGCCGAAGTCGGGACCGCGACTTCGGCACTTTCTGGGACTCCGGGTCAGTGGGTGTGGGGGGCGACGGTGGGGCCTTCGCTGGCCTGGATGAGGACGAAGCCCTGGCCCTGGTAGGCGAGCTGCATGGCCTCGCCGCTGCCGCGGCCGATGAGGGCGCTGGCCTTGAACGTGCGGTTGACGCCGACCTGGAGGCTGGTGCTCCACGCGACGGCGGACTGGCCGTCGGCGAACGTGGGGGCCCGGCCGCAGTCGAGCATGACCGGGGTGCCGTGGGTGGTGAGGGCGACGAAGCCGGTACCTGTCAGGGTGGTGTTGAACAGGCCGCCCGCGGCGATGCCCGCGCCCTGGACGCGCTGGATGTCGGACTGCAGGTGCGAGTCGTAGGCGAGGATGTTGGCGCCGTTGACCGTGAGGCCCTCGTTCTCCAGGTAGAACAGGTGGATGTCGTCGGCGTCGTTGGCGACGAACAGCAGGCCCTGCCCCTTGACGCGCATGAGCGGGACGCCCTCGCCGGTCAGGGCCTTCTTCATGAACTTGCCGATGCCGCCGGAGCCTTCGTAGTCGAACTCCATCTGGCCCTGGAAGGCCACCATGGAACCCTGCCGGGCCAGGACGTCCCCGTTGAGGTGGATCCGGAGCATCTTGGAGTTCTGAAGGGCGAAGTGGCCGGGGAGCTGCTGCCCCTGGTCCATGTTTCCGAAGAACTGGCTACGCATGGTCGGGTCGTGCCTCTCGTGGGGATTACTGGAGGTTCGCCAGCATAACGAGGTGACGAGGTCAGCCGTCCCGGCCGTGCGGGGCGGTCCACTCGACGAGAGGTCCCTTGGGGACGACGCCCGACGGGTTGATGTTGCGCTGCGTCACGTAGTAGTGGCGTTTGATGTGGTCGAAGTTCGTGGTCTCCCCGAACGCGGGGATCGAGTACAGGTCGCGGGCGTAGGCCCACAGGTTCGGGTAGTCCGTCAGCTGGCGCAGGTTGCACTTGAAGTGGGAGTAGTAGACGGCGTCGAAGCGCGCGAGCGTCGGGTAGAGCCGGACGTCGGCCTCGGTGATCTCGTCGCCGAACAGGTAGCGGCGGTCGGCGAGGCGTTCTTCGAGCCGGTCGAGGGTGGTGAAGAGGGCGTCGAAGGCGTCCTCGTACGCGCCCTGGGACGTGGCGAACCCGGACTTGTAGACCCCGTTGTTGACGGTCGTGTAGACGAGGCCGTTCAGTTCGTCGATCTCGGGGCGGAGCGCCTCCGGGTACAGGTCGGGCGCCCCCGGCCGGTGGTGGACGGTGAACTCCGTCTCCATCATCGTGGTGATGTTCGGGAAGTCGTTGGTGACCAGCCGCTCGGTCTCGGTGTCCCAGATGCACGGGACGGTGTAGCGGCCCTCGAAGGACGGGTCGGTGCCGAGGTACAGCTCGGAGAGGAACACCGCGCCGGTGACGGGGTCGCGGTCGGGGAACCGCCAGCCGCGCTCGTCCCGGATCGGGTCGACGACGGCGACGCTGATCGCGTCCTCCAGGCCGAGCAGGCGCCGGACGATCAGGCTGCGCTGCGCCCACGGGCACGCGTAGGAGACGAAGAGCCGGTAGCGGCCGGGCTCGGCGGGCAGGCCGCTCGACCCGTCGGCCGTGATCCGGTCGGTGAACCGGTTCGCCTGCCGGACGAACCGTCCCCCCTCGACCTCTTGGACGCTCATGCCGCACTCCTCCCGACGTCGATGGGCGGGTCCCACGGCCCACGATAACCGCCGGAGGCCCGGCTCGAACGGCTCCGCGGCCGCTCAGATCCGCATGTGGCCGCCGACCGTCGGCAGGTCCAGGTAGGTGCGGACACCCGGCTCGGCGGCGCAGACGACCGGGACGGAGTTGAGCGCGTGGGCCGCGGCGGCGGAGATCTCGTCGGAGACCCACTGCTCGTCGGTCACCAGGGTGAGGGAGGGCCGGCCGTCCAGGCGCAGCGAGTATCCGGGGCGTCCCCACTCGTCGGGCATCCGGGCGGCGTCGGCCTTGTGCACGATCTCGATGGTGATCACGGGCCGTCCGGCGGCCAGGCCGCTGAAGGTCCAGCGGGCCGCCGCGACCGTGTCGCGCGGGATCGGCCCGGCGGCGGTGGCGAGGTCGGTGCGGGCGAGCCGGTGCTCCACGTCCACGTCGATCTCGTCCAGGTCGACGCCGAGCCCGGCCGCGACCAGGTGCAGGCTCTCGGAGAAGACCGTCCGCATGGCGGTGCGGGCGGGCCGCAGCGCGCGCCGGTACGCCTCCTCGTTCTTCCCGAAGCCGAGCATGTGGTGGACCATCTGCCAGGACGGGTGCCGGGCGAAGTCGAAGACCTGCCGGGTGTAGACGTGGGTGATCCGCTGGGACAGCCGCGCCAGCGTCAGCGGCATGACGTCGGCCATGAAGCCGCCGCTGATCCCGCTGCCGTGGACCGAGACGCCGCCGCGCTTGCAGGCCTGCTCCAGTTCGTTCACGTAGTGCGGGCCGTGGGCCTGCGGGTAGACGAGGCCGTTCAGGGAGACGATGTTCTTGCCGGACGACAGCAGCGAGCAGATCAGGTCGAGTTCGGCGAACCGGTCGGGTGACGGGCTCGGCGCGTAGAGGACGCAGTCGGCGTCCAGGTCGAGGATGTCGTGGACGTCGCCGGTCGCGGCGACGCCGATGGGGTCGCGGCCGGCGAGGACGCCGGCGTCGACGCCGGCCTTGGCGGGCGTGTGCACCCAGGCGCCGGCCAGCTCCATGTCGTCCCGGTCGAGGACGCCGTTGATCACGCTGCGGCCGACCGCGCCCGTCGCCCACTGCACCACGCGGTAGGGGCGGCGGCTCGGCGTGAAAGCGTCGGCGGTGCTCATCGAGACGGGACCTCCGTTGCTCCTCGCGGCTTCGATGAGTGAACCTGTGCGGGGAGGAGACTACGCCGCGCCTCCGGGTGAAAAGCGGCTTTCGGCGCAACTTCCTCTAACGTCCCATCGTACGCAGGACTGGCCGGGCGTCCAGGCGGGAACGAACCCCCGGGGGCCGCGGCCGAGCGGGATTCGGTTTACTGGTACCACTTGGTAACCCCCGGGTGATCGCCTGGGGTCGCAGTCGGTGGATGTGAGGAGACAGAGATGTCGGAACTGCGCTACGACGGCCGGGTCGCGGTCGTGACCGGGGCGGGCCACGGCCTCGGCCGCCAGCACGCGCTGGAGCTCGCCGCGCGCGGTGCCAAGGTCGTCGTCAACGACCTCGGCGGCGACCGGTCCGGGGTCGGCACCTCCGCCGGTCCCGCCCAGGACGTCGTGGACGAGATCAAGAAGAACGGCGGCGAGGCCGTCGCCAACCCCGACAACGTCGCGACCCCCGAGGGCGCGCAGGCGATCGTCAAGACCGCGCTGGACACGTTCGGCAAGGTCGACATCGTCATCAACAACGCGGGCATCCTGCGTGACAAGTCCTTCAAGAACATGAGCCCGGAGGAGTTCGACGCGGTCATCGCCGTGCACCTGCGCGGCTCGTTCCTCGTCTCCAGCGCCGCCTGGGCGCACCTGCGCGAGAACGGCTACGGCCGGATCGTCAACACCTCGTCCCCGGCGGGCCTGTTCGGCAACTTCGGCCAGGCCAACTACTCCACGGCCAAGATGGGCCTCGTCGGGTTCACCAAGACCCTCGCCCAGGAGGGCGCCAAGTACGACATCAAGGCCAACGCGATCGCCCCGGTCGCCTGGACCCGGATGACCGAGGACCTGCTGCCCGCCGACTTCGCCGACAAGCTCGGCGTCGACCAGGTCACGCCGCTGGTCGCCTACCTCGTCCACGAGGGCAACGAGGACTCCGGCGAGGTCTACACCGTCGGCGGCGGCCGCATCGCGAAGATCTTCGTGGCGGAGGGCCCCGGCTACGGGCAGAAGGCGACGCTGTCGGTCGAGGACGTCCGCGACAACTGGGCGGCCATCAACGCGGCCGAGCCGATGACCGTGTTCAAGAACGTGGGCGAGCAGATGGGCCCCCTCATCCAGCAGCTCACCTCCTGAGCCGTTGGGCGCGATCAAGCTCGACCGGCGGGACGGGGTCCTCACCATCACCCTGTCCCGCCCGGAGCGTCTGAACGCCGTCGACGGCGCGCTCACCGAGGAGATGCTCGACGCCCTGAACGAGCTGGCGCGCGACCCCGACACCCATGTCGTCGTGCTCACCGGCGAGGGCCGCGGGTTCTGCTCGGGCATGGACATCCAGGGCGGCGACACGGGTGAGCGGACCTCGGAGGGCCGCGTCCAGCGGCTCTACCGGGGCATCGCGCGCGGCGGCGAGGTCACCGCGCGGCTGCGGGAGATCCCGCAGCCGGTGATCGCGGCGCTGCGCGGCCCCGTCGCGGGCATGGGCGTCTCCTGGGCCCTGGCCTGCGACATGCGGGTCGCCGACCCGACGACGCGCTTCGTGGTGCCGTTCGTGAACCTCGGCCTGTCGGCCGGCGACTGCGGCCTGTCCTGGCTGCTGCCCCGCCTCGCGGGCCCGGCCAGGGCCGCGGAGATCGGCTACCGGGCCCAGCGCCTGGACGCGACCCGCGCCGACGCCCTCGGCCTCATCACCGAGATCGCCCCCGAGGGCGCGGACCTGGAGTCCGCGCAGGCCCTGGCCGACGAGCTGCTCACCAGGTCCCCGTACGGGTTGCGCCGCACGAAGGAGCTGCTGAACGCGTCACTGGACGTGCCCGGCCTCCGGCGGCAGCTCATGGCGGAGACCGCCGTCCAGACCCTCGCCTTCTTCACCGAGGATCTGGCCGAGGGCATGACCGCCACCCTCGAGAAACGCCCGCCCGATTTCCACAACCGCTGAAGGTCGCGGCTCCACCTCCGGCGGCCGAAGCCCGGCCGCCGGAGCACGGGTCGTGCGGCCGGGGGGACGGCGGTTCCAGGGGGTCGCCCCCCTGGAATCACTCGGACAGCGCCAGGGAGAGTGCCTCGACGTAGCGGAGCGCGGCGAGCCTGGCCAGGGCGGGGTGGGCGCCCAGGGGGGCGGAGTGGGCGGAGCCCACGGTGGCCGCGGCGGAGGAGACCAGCGCCCCCTCCGGTTCGGGGCCGATCAGGTGCGGGGCGACCGCGATGGACGTGGCGCCGGCGGCGCGCAGTTGTTCGGCGGCGGCCTTGACGGACGCCTCGTCGTTCAGCGAGGCGGTGAAGACGGGGGCCGCGAGCCGGGAGGCGAGGAGCACGCCGGTGACCTCGGCCTGGCGCACGGCCGTGGCGTCTCCCGGTGTGGCCACGATGACGCCGGACGCGGCGGTCACCATCGTCATCAGCCTGATCCGGTCGGCGCGGGCGAGGCCGGCGTCGGCGAGCCGGTCGTGCAGCGCCTCGGCGATGAGCGGGTGCGGGCCGAGCGGCTCGGCGGCGACGGCGCGCACCGGGGCGCCCGCCACCGCGGCGTGGACGGCCGCGTCCAGTGCCGGGTCGGGCCCGGTGGACAGCGGGACGACCACCGCGGCGAGCCGGTCCTCCTCGCGGGGCAGCCCGGCGAGGACCGCGTGCAGGTTCGCCTCGTCCCCCTCCAGGTGCGCGATGTACGCGGGCTGGCCGGTGTGCTCGATCTCGACGAGCCTGGCGAGCTCGCCGCCGATCTCTGTACCGGCGTGCCGGGCGGGGCCGGGTACGGCCAGGATGAGCGTGGGGGATCCGTGCGGCAGCAGGAAGGATTCGTCGCCGCGGTGCCGGCCGCCGCGGGGTGTGCGGCGCCGTCGCGACGGAAGTGCCTCGGATGCCTGGCTTTCGGGACTCACGGCGGGCATCGTAACGTCCCGCGGCCCGGAAGTCGGCCTCCCGGCCCCGCCGGACGTGTTCGGCGGCCCGGTGCGGGCGCCCTCGTTCCAGCCGCCGTCGTTGCCTGTATGAATCGTGGATCTCCTTCCCGTGCCGGCCGCGACGCGAGCGGTGGGTGAAGCAGCACAGTATGGCGCAACCGCCCCCGGGCGACAGGGGGAAATGAAGTAAATTGTCCGGCTTTGCCGCAATCTCTTTGCGGAGGTTCGGTGTCCCCGGTGTGGCGAGGCGCATAGCCGCAGGTGACACGGAATGGTGGCAATGCGTCCGAAAGGCGCCAAAGGGGTTGCGGCCCGGTCGCGCACCGCCTTTATGATCCAGGGATCCTCCGCGCCGGAACGTTCGAGGTCACATGAAATCCGTTTCATCCAGGGGGGACGCCCCCCAGGACACCACGGCGAAGACCGATGGGCGTCACGGCCCGCTCCGACGCCCGGGTGCGCGTGCCGGCCGCCGCCGCACGCGCTCGATCCGTTCGAGGGTCGCCGCGCTGCTCCTCGTGCCGCTGCTGTCCCTCGTCGCGCTGTGGGGATACGCCGCCAACGTCACCGGGCGCGACGCCCTCGCCCAGCGCAACTACCACACGCTCGACCGCAAGTTCGCGCCGAGCGGCCAGGGCGTCCTGGTGGAGCTGGGCAAGGAACGCCAGGCGTCCGCCGTGTTCCTCAGCACCCCGAGCTCCAAGGCGCCCTCCACGCCCAACGCGCTCGTCCTGCAGCGCAACCGCGTCGACGGCGCCATCGCCCACTTCCGCCGCGAGGCCACCTCCGAGGCCGCGCGCGGCGCCACCACCGAAGAGATGGAGGAGCGCGTCTCCGACGTCCTGGAGGCGCTCGGCGGGCTCGCCGGGCTCCGCTCCGCGGTCGACGACCGGTCCATCGAGCGGCTGACCGCCATCAACAGCTACAGCACGATGGTCGACGACATGCACCGGCTGTACGACGGCCTCGTGGTCATCGACGACTCCGAGCTCTACAACTGGACGCTGTCCACCCGGCACGCCGGCCGCGCCATGGAACTGCTGCAGCGCGAGAACGCCCTGATCGCCTCGGCCCTCGTCACCGGCGGCCGGCTGACGGAGCCCGAGCACCGGCTGTTCGTGGAGATGGTGGGCGAGCAGCGCTGGCAGTGGATCAAGCAGCGCTCCCTCCTCGACCCGGAGGTCTACGCGACCGGGACCGCGCAGGTCTTCGCCTCCCCCCAGTACCAGAGCTTCCGGGAGATCGAGGACCGGATCGCCGACGCCGACCCGGGCAAGCCGCTGCCCGTCGGAGCACAGGAGTGGCGGCGCACCGCGGAGCCGCTGGTGCTGGCGATCAACGAGATGCTGCTCGGCAACTCCAAACGCGCGGGCGAGCACGCCGACGACCTCGGCCGCGCCGCCTACGTCCGGCTCGGCGTCGTCGGCGGCCTCGGCCTGCTGGCGATCCTCGTCTCGGTGCTGCTGTCGCTGCGGTTCGCGCGCGGGTTCGTCCGCGAGCTGGTCGGGCTCCGCGGCTCCGCGGAGGAACTGGCCGACCGCCGGCTGCCCGGCGTCGTCGACCGGCTGAGCCGCAACGAGGGCGTGGACGTCGACGCGGAGGCGCCGCCGCTGGAGGCCGGCCGCACCACCGAGGTCGCCCGGCTCGCCGACGCGTTCTCCAAGGTGCAGCGCACCGCCGTCGACGCCGCCGTCGGCCAGGCCGAGCTGCGGGCCGGCGTCAGCCGCATCTTCCTCAACATCGCTCGCCGCAACCAGTCGCTCCTGCACCGCCAGCTGACGATGCTGGACGGCCTGGAGAGCCGCGCCGAGGCCGACGACCTGGAGGACCTGTTCCGGATCGACCACCTCACCACCCGCATGCGGCGGCACGCGGAAAGCCTGATCATCCTGTCAGGAGCCACGCCCGGACGCGGCTGGCGGCATCCGGTGCGCGTCGCCGACGTGCTGCGCGCCGCCGTCTCGGAGATCGAGGACTACACCCGCGCGACCGTCCTCACCGAGTCCGAGGACGGCCTCGTCGGCGCGGCCGTCACCGACGTGATCCACCTGCTGGCCGAGCTGCTGGAGAACGCGGCGTCGTTCTCCCCGCCCAACACCGAGGTGCGGGTGATGGCCGAGCGCGTCGGCACCGGGTTCGCCGTCGAGATCGAGGACCGCGGCCTCGGCGTCAAGCCCGGGCAGCTCGACGAGGCCAACCGGCGGCTCGCCGAGCCGCCCGAGTACGACCTGGTCGACACCGACCAGCTCGGGCTGTTCGTCGTCGCGCGGCTGGCGGCCCGGCACAACATCTCGGTGTCGCTGCAGCGTTCCCCGTACGGCGGCGTGACGGCGATCGTGCTGCTGCCGCACGAGCTCGTGGTGCCCGCGGAGCACATGGCGGCGGCCATGCTGCCCCCGGCGTCCGAATCCGGAGAGGACCGCGCGAACGACGGCGACGCGGACCCGGCGGCGGGCGGCGAGACGTCCGCCGGCCGGGGCCGGGAGCCCGTGCTGGTGCCCGCGCCGCGGTCCGAGTCGGTCGTCCAGCTGCGCGAGGCCGAGACGACCGGGCGGTTCGCCTCCCTGCCCGCGGACGAGCCGCACCGGCGGCGCCGGCGCGGACGCGACACCGGGCACCACGAGGACGCCGGCGGGCACGTGGAGGCGCCACCCGCCCTCCCCGAGCTCACCGGGCCCGCGACGCCGTGGGGTCTCCCCGAGGGCGCCGCGCCCGGCGTCCCGCCCGCCCCGGCCCCGAACCCGTGGTCGGACGACGCCGTCCCGGTTCCGCAGGACGAGCACGCCCGGTGGTCCGGGGAGGCCGCGCCTTCCCAGGGCTCCGCGGACGACATCGTGGACGCGGAAGAGATCGTGGACGCCGACGAGATCGTGGACGCCGACGCCCAGGAGGACTGGCAGCCCGCGGAAACCCACGCGGGCCTGCCCCGCAGGGTGCGGCAGGAGAACCTGGCCCCGCAGCTGCGCAAGAGACCCCCGCCACCCCCGCCACGCGTCGACGGAGGCGCGTCCGGGGGCGTCGCACGCTCGCCCGAGGAGGCACGTTCGCTGATGGCATCGATACAACAGGGATGGCGGCGCGGCCGCGCGTCGGACGTGGGGGATGAGGGGACGCGATGATGCACAACACCGTGGCAGGCGAGCTGAACTGGCTGCTCAACGACTTCGCCGACCGGGTGACGGCGGTGCGGCAGGCGGTGATCCTGTCCCGGGACGGCCTGGCGATCGCCGCGTCCACCGAACTCGGCCGCGAGGACGCCGAGCACCTGTCCGCGCTGGCCTCCGGCGTGCAGAGCCTCGCGCGCGGCGCGGGCCGGCACTTCGCCGGCGGGAACGTCCGCCAGACCATCATCGAGATGGACGCGCTGCTGCTGTTCGTGACCGCCGCCGGCGACGGCACCTGCCTCGCCGTGCTCGCGGAGGCGGACGCCGACGCCGGTCTCGTCGCCTACGAGATGGCGGTGCTGGTCAAGCGCGTCGGCCAGCATCTGCAGGCGACCCCCAGATTCGGAGCCGAGCACGAAACGGCGGGTGAGGGCTTCGGGGGCGCCGGGGGGACCTCGCCGAGGGGTCTGTGACCGATGTCCCCGTCGGCAGAGCGGTGGCTGGACCGGGAGGCCGGTCCGGTCGTGCGTCCGTACGCCATGACCCGGGGACGGACCCGTCCCGAAGGCGAGGGCTTCGAGCTGATCGCCGTCGTGGCCGCCACCGGCACCCCGCCCGGCGACCGGCTGCGCTACAGCCCCGACCACGCGCGGGTGCTGCGCGGCTGCGCGCGTCCCGTCCCGGTCGTCGACCTGTCGGCCGACCTCGGCCTGCCCATCGGCGTCGTCCGGGTCCTGCTCGGCGACCTGCGGGACGAGGGCCTGGTCACGGTGGTCGCCGCGGTGGAACCCGCGCAGGGCCGCCGTCCCCCCAACGGAGTGCTGAGGGAGGTGCTCAATGGCCTACGCGCCCTCTGAGGAGACCGGCACGAGCGCGCGTCCCCTCGTCACGACGAAGATCCTCATCGCCGGCGGGTTCGGCGTCGGCAAGACCACGATGGTCGGCTCGATCAGCGAGATCAGGCCGCTGCACACCGAGGAGCCGCTGACCGACCGCGGCGTCGGGGTGGACGACGTGGCCGGCGTGGGCGCGAAGTCGACCACGACCGTCGCGATGGACTTCGGCCGGATCACCCTGTCGGAGCAGCTGCTCCTCTACCTGTTCGGCACCCCGGGCCAGGAGCGGTTCTGGTTCATGTGGGACGAGCTGGCGGCGGGCGCGATCGGCGCGGTCGTCCTGGCGGACACGCGGCGGCTGACCGGCTGCTTCCCCGCCATCGACTACTTCGAGCGGCGCGGCGTCCCGTTCGTCGTGGCGGTCAACTGCTTCGACGGGCACCGCACGCACAGCGCGGAGGACGTCGCGATCGCGCTCGACCTGGATCCGGGCGTCCCGGTCCTGCTGTGCGACGTCCGGCGCCGAGAGTCGTCCAAGGAGGTTCTGGTCGCGCTGATGGAACACGTCCTGAGCTGGCCCGACCCGCAGGAGGCGCCGGATGGCGCGCGTCCGCCCGACCGCCGGGAACCCGCGACGTAGTAGGCTCCCGCACACCCCCGTACTCCACGCATCGGGAGGTTTCCCCCGCATGTTCCGCCCCCGAGTGCCGAAGCCGTGATGTCCCCCCGTTTCTCCTCCATCCGGGCGAGGATCACCCTGCTGGTCCTCGTGCCGCTGCTGGCGCTGGCCTCGCTGTGGGTGTTCGTCACCGGCATCACCTACGGCGACGCGCACCAGCTCCTGCAGAGCCGGACCTTCCAGCAGAAGACGGTGCTGCCCACGCAGCGGCTCATCGACGGCCTGCAGAAGGAGCGGCGCCTGTCGATGGTCCGGCTGGGCGGCGCCCGGCCTGCGGGCTCCGGAGTGATGCGGACGCAGCGGCAGGCGACCGACAGGGCGGCCCGGGAGGTTCGCGAAGGCAGCCGCGACGAGGGCATGCGCGACGCGATCCTGCCCGAGGTCGTCGTCCGGCTGGACGGTCTCGTCGACAAGCTCGGCGGCCTCAAGGAGCTGCGCCGCAGCGTGGACCAGCGGGCCGCCGACCGCGCGCACGTGCTGAACGAGTACAACGAGCTGATCGACGCCGGTTTCGCGATGTACAGCGCGACCACGCCGGCGGAGGGGTCCATCACCGCGCGGGCCCGCACGCTCACCTCGTTCGGCCGCGCCCGCGAGTACCTTTCGCGCGAGGACGCCCTGCTGACCGGGGCGCTCGCCGCGGGACGCATCACCGCCGCCGAACGCACCCAGTTCGCCAAGCTCGTCGGGGCGCACCACACGATCCACGCGGACAACGCGCGCGACCTGCCCGCCGAGCACCACGCCCGCTACGAGCGGCTGATGGCGTCGCCGCCGTTCACCCAGCTGATGAAGCTGGAGAACCAGGTCATCAACGGCGCCGAGCCGCCGGCGGCCGCGGAGCGCAGGACCCGCGCGGCCCCGGGGAACGGCACGCGGCCGGCGCGGTCCGGGCAGGCCGGCGCGCGCGACGTGGTCGTCGTCGAGCCCGCCGTCTGGCGGTCGGTCGCCGACACCGTCAACGGCCGGCTCTTCGAGCTGGAGAACGAGGTCCTCGACGACGTCACCGACCACGCCCAGGGCATCGCGGTCGGCACCTTCACGCGGCTCGCCCTCGCCGGCGGTCTCGGGCTGGTCGCGATCATGCTGTCGTCGTTCATCGCGGTCCGGGTGTCCCGGCGGCTGGTGCGCGAATGCCGCGCGCTCGCCGGCGGCGTCGTCGACTTCACCCACCAGCGGCTGCCGCGGCTGGCCGAGCAGATCCGCGCGGGCCGGGCCGCCGAACCGGAGCCGGAGCCCGGGGTCGACTACCGCATCAACGAGGTCCGGCAGATCGCCGAGTCGTTCGACCGCGCCCGCGAGGCCGTCGTGCGGGCCGCCGAGGGCGAGGTCGCGGCCCGGCGCGGCATCAGCGAGGTGTTCGTCAACCTCGCGCGCCGCAACCAGGCCCTGCTGCACCGCCAGCTCAGCCTGCTGGACAGCATGGAGCGCCGCACCGAGGACCCGTCGGAGCTGTCGGACCTGTTCCGGCTCGACCACCTCGCGACCCGGATGCGGCGGCACGCCGAGGGCCTGGTGATCCTCGCCGGCAAGACGGCCGGCCGCGGCTGGCGCCGCCCGGTGCCGCTGGTGGACGTGGTCCGCGGCGCCGTCGCCGAGGTCGAGGACTATCCGCGCGTCCGGGTGCAGCCGCTGCCGCGCGTCGCGCTGCTCGGCTCCGCCGTCGCCGACGTCGTCCACCTGCTCGCCGAGGTCGTGGAGAACGCCACGACGTTCTCGCCGCCGCAGTCGCCGGTGCGGGTCAGCGGGCAGCCGGTCGCCAACGGGTTCGCGATCGAGGTCGAGGACCGCGGGCTCGGGATGACCGAGGAGGCGCTGCGCGTCGCCAACGCGCGGCTCGCCCATCCGCCCGAGTTCGACCCGTCCGACAGCGCCCAGCTCGGGCTGTTCGTCGTGGCGCGGCTGGCCGAGCGGCACGGCATCCAGGTCACGCTCCGCCAGTCCCCGTACGGGGGAACGACCGCGATCGCGCTGATCCCCGGCTCGCTGATCGTGGACGGCGCCGAGCCCGAGCCGGCCGGGCGCCGCGCCACGGGGCCCATGCAGACGTTGCCGGGCCCCGCCGTGGCGCTGTCGGCGCCCGCGCGCCCGGCGGTCGAGTCCGGTGGTGTCGAGCCGGGCCGTTTCGAGTCGAGCAGGGCCGACCCGGGCGGCGTCGTGCGGCTGGTCGAGGCCGAGCCCGTCCCGCCCGAGCCCGTCCCGCCGGAGCCGGCCCCCCGGCCTCAGCCCGTGCCCGCCGAGGCGAGTGCCGAGGCCCCGCAGGAGGCCGCACCGACGCAGGACCCGGGAGGGCTGCCAAAGCGCAGGCGGCAGGAGCACCTGGCGCCCCAGCTCAAGAGGCGGGTGGACGCGCACCTGGCCGCGCAGGGCCGGCCCCCGCCCGCCGAGCCCGAGCCGCCGCCCGCGGAGCCCGCCGGCCCGCGGCCCGAGCCGGAACCTGCGGGGATGCCGCTCGCCGCGCCCGTCCCGATGGACGAGGAGCCGGCGGACGGCGCGCGCTCGCCCGAGACGATGGCATCGATGATGTCGGCCATGCAGCGTGGCTGGCAGCGTGGCAGGCAGGACGCGGCCGACGCCGACGCGGAGGCCGTGCGGAACCCAGCCGACCAGGAGGACGACACCCCATGACACAAGCCCAGTACCCCGGCGCGGAGGTCCCGGGCGGAGCCGGCGGTGAGCTGAACTGGCTGCTCGACGGCCTCGTCCAGCGGGTCGCCCCGGTGCAGAACGCGGTGGTGCTGTCGAGCGACGGACTGCGGATGGCCGCGTCGAGCGGCCTGGCCCGCGAGGAGTCCGACCATCTGGCCGCCGTGGCCGCCAGTTTCCAGAGCCTCGCGCGCGGGGCGGGGGAGACGTTCGGCGGCGGGCCGGTCCGGCAGACGATCGTGGAGATGGAGTCGTCGTTCCTGTTCGTCACTGCCGCCGGGCATGGCGCCTGCCTGGCCGTCCTCGCCTCCGCCGACGCCGATCTCGGGGTCATCGCCTACGAGATGGCGATGCTGGTCACCCGCGTCGGTCAGCACCTGTCGGCCAACCCGCGGGTCGCCGCGGCCAAACCTGGCGGCGTGTGAGGTGCAGGGGCGAGGCGGCGCCTGGTACGACGACGACGCGGGGCCCGTCGTCCGCCTGTACGCGCTCACCGGTGGCCGGACGCACTACGACGGCGTCGAGTTCGATCTGGTGGCCCTGATCGCCGCGGCGGATCCGCCGGCGCACCCCGATGACGGCCCCGCCCTTCCGGCGTCTCACTGGGCGCCGGAACCGGAACATGACATGATCTTGGAGCTTTGCCGCACCCCGTTGTCGGTCGCCGAGATAGCGTCGGATCTGGAACTTCCCCTCGGGGTCGTCCGTGTCCTGCTCGGCGACCTGCTCGACCATTCGCTGATTCAGGTCCGGCGTCCCGCGCCGGTGGCGCAGTTCCCCGGCGAGCGCGTACTCAAGGAAGTGATCGATGGAATCCGTGCGCTCTGACGCGGTCGCCGCCCAGGGCGAATCCGCGTTGACGGTCAAGATTCTCGTGGCCGGTGGTTTCGGCGTCGGCAAGACCACCCTGGTGAGCGCGGTGAGCGAGATCCGTCCGCTGCGCACTGAGGAGGCACTCACCGAGAAGAGCATCGGGATCGACGACACCACGGCCGTCGCGTCCAAGACGACGACGACCGTGGCGATGGACTTCGGGCGGATCACCCTGCCGAACGGCCTGGTGCTGTTCGTGTTCGGGACGCCCGGCCAGGACCGGTTCTGGTTCATGTGGGACGAGCTGGCGAAGGGCGCGCTCGGCGCGGTCGTCCTGGTGGACACCCGCCGCCTCGCCGACTGCTTCGCGTCGGTCGACTACTTCGAGCGGCGCGGCGTCCCGTTCATCATAGGCGTCAACCGGTTCGACGGGGCGGGCCAGCACACCGCCCAGCAGGTCCGGGACGCGCTCGACCTGTCCCCCGACATCCCGGTGATCTCCTGCGACGTGCGTGACCGGGAGGACGCCAAGCGTGTGCTCATCACCCTCGTTGAGCACATCATGCGCACCATGAGCGGCCGGCAGACGGTCAGCTACTAGCGCCACCCCGGAGGCCCCTGCCCGCGACGTCGCGGGCAGGGGCCTTTTGCTCGATCACCTTTGTCCTCTGAGTGGAGAAAGTTTGATCTCAATCAGGAAAAGGTCTTCTCAAGGAGGCGAAAGCCGGTTACGGTCTCGCCATGAGACCGGGGTCACATGCTCCGGCCCGGCCCTGAACGGACCCCTGCCGCCCGCCTGCCGGGGGGCCGTGGGGGTCGTCCCCACAATGAGAGGACGGCGTGATGCGGATGTCGGCTCGCCCGCAGAACGTGCATCAGGCGCGCCTGGTGCGGCTGCTGCGCGACGAGGGCCCGCGATCGCGTGCGGAGCTGGGCGACGTGGTCAGGCTGTCGCGGTCGAAGCTGGCCGTCGAGCTGGACCGGCTCGTCGAGCTCGGGCTGATCGAGGGCGCGGGGCTGGCCGCGTCCCGGGGCGGGCGCCGCTCCGGGATCGTCCGGCTGTCGCCGCGGCTGCGGTTCGTCGCCTTCGACATCGGCGCCACCTCGATCGACGTCGCCGTGACCGACGGCTCCATGGAGGTGCTCGGCCACGTCAGCGAGGAGTGCGATGTCCGGCAGGGCGCGACCGTGGTGCTCGAAAGGGCCCTCGACCTGCTCGGCAAGCTGCGCGACGAGGGCCTGATCGGCCAGGTGCACGGCACCGGGATCGGCGTGCCCGGGCCGGTCAGCTTCCGCGACGGCATGCCGGTCGTCCCGCCGATCATGCCCGGCTGGGACCGGTTCCCGGTGCGGGACGCGATCGGGCAGGAGCTCGGCTGCCCGGTGCTGGTCGACAACGACGTGAACCTGATGGCGCTCGGCGAGCTGCACGCCGGGCTCGCCCGCTCCGTGGACGACTTCCTGCTCGTCAAGATCGGCACCGGCATCGGCTGCGGCATCGTCGTGGACGGCGCCATCTACCGCGGCGTCTCCGGCAGCGCCGGCGACATCGGCCACATCCGCGTCGACGACGACGGCCCCATCTGCGCGTGCGGCAACGCCGGCTGCCTGGAGGCCTACTTCGGCGGCGCGGCGCTCGCCCGGGACGCGGAGGCGGCCGCCCGGTCGGGCCGGTCGCCGCAGCTCGCCGCGCTGCTGGAGACCCACGGGCGGCTGTCGGCCGTGCACGTCGGCGAGGCCGCCGCCGCGGGGGACCCGGTCGCCGTCCAGATCATCCGGGAGGGCGGCCGGCATGTCGGGCAGGTGCTCGCCGGGCTGGTCAGCTTCTTCAACCCCGGGCTCGTCATCATCGCGGGCGGCGTCGCCGGTCTCGGCCACGCGCTGCTCGCCGAGATCCGCAGCGTCGTCTACCGCCGGTCCGCCCCGCTCGCGACCGGCAACCTCCCGATCGTGCTGTCCGAACTCGCCGGTGCCGCCGGCGTGGTCGGCGGCGCCCGGCTCATCAGCGACCACGTCTTCTCCGCGTCCTGACCCCCACCACGTCCAGACCCCTCCTACGACCCCTTCTCCGCGTCCCCGCCCCCTGTGGCACCGCCCCACCGAGGAGGCCCGATGGGCTCGCCCGAACCCGAACCGCTGCTGCTGATGCGCGGCATCGTCAAGCAGTTCCCCGGCGTCCGCGCCCTGGACGGCGTCGACCTCGACGTCCGTCCCGGCGAGGTGCACTGCCTGCTCGGGCAGAACGGCGCCGGGAAGTCGACGCTCATCAAGGTGCTCGCCGGCGCGCACCAGCCGGACGGGGGCGAGATCCTGTTCGCCGGGAAGCCGGTGCGGCTCGCCGGGCCGACCGCCGCGATGCGGGCCGGGATCGCGACCATCTACCAGGAACTCGACCTGGTGGACGGGCTGTCGGTCGCGGAGAACATCTTCCTCGGCCACGAGAGGGCCACGTTCGGGTTCACCCGGCGCGGCGACGCCGAGAAGGCCGCACGTGAGCTGCTCGGCCGGCTCGGGCACGCGGAGATCCCGCCGCGCCGCGAGGTGGGGCGGCTGCCGGCGGCGGGCAAGCAGGTCGTCAGCATGGCCCGCGCCCTGTCGCACGAGGCCCGCATCCTCGTGATGGACGAGCCGTCCGCCGCCCTCGCCCACGACGAGGTGGACAACCTGTTCCGCATCATCCGGGAGCTGACCGCCGCCGGGGTCGCGGTCATCTACATCTCGCACCGCCTGGCGGAGATCCGCGAGATCGGCGACCGGGTGACCGTCCTCAAGGACGGCCGCGCCGTCGCCGTCGGGCTGCCCGCCCGGACGACGTCCACCGACAAGATCGTTTCGCTGATGACGGGCCGGGACGTCGAGTACGCCTTCCCGGAACGCCCCGGCCCGCCGCCCGGCGACGACCGGCCCGAGGTGCTCCGCGTCGAGAACCTGGCGCTTCCCGGCGCCTTCGAGGACGTGTCGCTCTCCGTCCGCGCCGGGGAGATCGTCGGGCTCGCGGGGCTGGTCGGCTCCGGCCGCTCGGAGATCCTGGAGACCGTCTACGGCGCACGGCGTCCCTCGCGGGGACGGGTGCTCATCGACGGCCGGCCGGTGCGGCCCGGCGACACCGGCGCGGCGGTGCGGCGCGGCATGGGAATGGCGCCGGAGGAGCGCAAGAGCCAGGCGCTGCTGATGAACGAGACCGTCGCCGGGAACGTCAGCGTCGCGGGCCTGTCCCGGTACGCCTCGTTCGGCTGGCTCAACCGCCGCCGCGAGATCGCCGACGTGCGCCGCCAGATCGAGGCGCTCGACATCCGCCCGCCCGATCCGCGGCGCCCGGTCGTGACGCTGTCGGGCGGCAACCAGCAGAAGGTGGTGCTGGCGCGCTGGCTGCTCGGCGCCGCCGGCCTGCGGTTGCTGATCCTGGACGAGCCGACCCGCGGCGTGGACGTCGGCGCCCGCGCCGAACTGTACGCGGTGATCCGCGAGCTGGCCGGACGCGGGATCGGGGTCCTGCTGGTGTCCAGCGAGGTGCCCGAGGTGCTCGGGCTCGCCGACCGGGTCCTGGTCGTCCGGGAGGGGCGGGTCATGCACACCGGCGACGCCCGCGACCTCGACGAGGCCACCGTGCTCAACATGATCATGGAAGGGAGCGCCCTGTGACCGCGCGTCATTCTGAGGGGACGACCCCCGAAACCCCCCCGGACGACACGGGAGCGGGCGAGCCCGGCGGGATGCCCGGCTCGCCGACCGAGCACGTCTCCCTGGGGAAGGCGGCGGGCGGACTCCGGTCGCCGTTCGCCAAGGGCGGCGGCCTGGCGCGGGGGCCCGGCGAGATCCGGCATCTCGGGCTGGTCGCCGCGCTGGTGCTGCTGGCGGGCGTCGGGCTGGCGACCCAGCCCGACAACTTCGCCACGTCCGGGAACATGGTCGCCATCCTGGTGCTCGCCGCGACCATCGGCGTGATCACCGTCGGCCAGACGTTCGTGATCATCGGCGGCGGGATCGACCTGTCCGTCGGGTCGGTGATGGCGCTGGCGTCGGTGTGGGCGACGACCGTGGCGACGCAGTCGTACGGCCCGGCGGTGATGGCGCTGTGCGCGATCCTCGTCGGGACGGGCACGGGCGTCGTGACCGGGCTGCTGATCTCCTACGGGCGGCTGGTCCCGTTCATCGCCACCCTCGCGATGCTCGTCGCGGCGCGGGGGCTGGCGCAACGGATGTCGGACCGCAGGACCCAGCTCATCCGTCCCGAGAACGACGCCCTCGTGGCGCTGTCCACGACCAAGATCCTCGGGCTGCCGCTGGTCGTGTACATCTTCGCGGCGGTCGGCCTGGCCGGCTGGCTGCTGCTCAACCGCACCACGTTCGGCCGCCGGACGTTCGCGGTCGGCGGCAACACCGAGGCGGCGCGGCTCGCCGGCATCGACGTCCGCCGGCACACCCTGATGCTGTACGCGCTGTCGGGGTTCTGCTGCGGCATCGCCGCGATCATCATCATGGCGCGGACCACCACCGGCTCCAGCACCCACGGCGACCTGTACGAACTGGACGCGATCGCCGCCGTCATCATCGGCGGGACGCTGCTCACCGGCGGGCGCGGCACCGTCGTCGGGTCGATCCTCGGCGTGCTGGTGTTCACCCTCATCACCAACCTGTTCATCCTGAACGGCCTGCAGACCAGCGACCAGCTGATCGCCAAGGGCGCGATCATCGTGGCCGCCGTTCTGCTGCAGCGCCGCGGGCTTCGCTCGCCCACCTGACCCCCCTGCCACCCCCACCCTCAATCAGGAGCACGACATGCGTGAACAGCGCCCGCACCAGCAGGGCCCCCGTCCCACTCGCAGAGGCGTCCTGTTCGGCGGCGCCGTCGTCGCGGCCGGCGGCCTGGCCGCGGCCTGCACCGGCAACTCCGAGAGCGGCGACTCCGGCACGTCCCCCCAGGCCGGGACGCTCGCCGGCGACAACGACAAGCCGGGCAAGAAGGTCACCGTCGGGTTCTCCGCGCCCGCCGCGGACCACGGCTGGATCGCGGCGATCGCCAAGAACGCCGAGGCGCAGGCCAAGAAGTACTCCGACGTGACGTTCAAGCCGGTGGAGCCGACCAACGACATCAACCAGCAGATCTCCGCCGTCGAGTCGCTGATCAGGGCGAAGGTCAACGTGCTGGTGATCCTGCCCAACGACGGCGAGCAGCTCAACCAGGTCGGCCGCAAGGCGATGGACGCCGGCATCCCGGTCGTCAACCTCGACCGCGTCTTCCCCGACAACCTGTCGTACCGGACGTGGGTCGGCGGCGACAACTACGGCATGGGCGTCTCCGCCGGCAACTACATCGGCAAGAAGCTCAAGGACAAGGGCGTCGCGGACCCGGTCATCGTGGAGATCCAGGGCATCGCGACGCTGCCGCTGACGCAGGACCGCAGCAAGGGCTTCGCGGACGCGCTGAAGACCTACGGCTTCTCCGTCACCGCGAAGCAGGACGCGCAGTTCACCGTCGAGTCCGGCAACGAGGTCGCCTCCAACCTGCTCCAGGCGCACGAGAAGATCGACGCCATCTGGAACCACGACGACGACCAGGGCGTCGGCGTGCTCGCCGCGATCAAGCAGTCCGGCCGCAAGGAGTTCTTCATGGT
Source organism: Actinomadura sp. 3N407 (assembly GCF_052245875.1). Classification (NCBI taxonomy): domain Bacteria; kingdom Bacillati; phylum Actinomycetota; class Actinomycetes; order Streptosporangiales; family Thermomonosporaceae; genus Actinomadura; species Actinomadura sp. 3N407. Next base: position 101,407 of record NZ_JBQQBP010000011.1, on the reverse strand, counting down.
CGGCGGCGCCGGATCCGCCAACGCGATGCGCGAGATCAAGGCCGGCGGCGTGCTGGAGGCGACCGTCACCTACTCGCCGACGATGGCCGCGTCCGCGATCAAGCTGGGCCGGTTGATCGCGCAGGGCAAGGGGATGGCCGACCTGGTCGAGCTGCAGGTGCCGCAGTCGATCACACTGGCGTCCGAGACGATCACCAAGGACAACGTCGACCGCTACATGCCGCTCGGCTTCGAGTCCTGAGCGACGGGGGCGCCGGCGCGTCCGCCCCGCTTCCGCGGGCGGATGCGCCGGCCAGACAGAGAGGTGAGCAGGATATGACGACCGTCGGAGTCGGGATGGTCGGGCACGCGTTCATGGGACGCGCCCACTCCCAGGCGTGGCGCAGCGTCGGGCCGTTCTTCGGGCCGCCGCTGACCCCGGTCATGACCGCGCTGGCCGGGCGTTCCGCCGAGCGCGCCGGCGCGGCCGCCGCGTCGCTCGGGTGGGCGTCGGTGGAGACCGACTGGAAGGAGTTGCTCCGCCGCGACGACGTCCAGCTCGTCGACATCTGCACGCCGGGCGACAGCCACGCCGAGATCGCGGTCGCCGCGCTCGACGCGGGCAAGCACGTGCTGTGCGAGAAGCCCCTCGCCAACTCCGTCGCGGAGGCCGAGGCGATGGCCGCCGCCGCCGGCCGCGCCCGCGAGCGCGGCGTCCGGTCGATGGTCGGGTTCAACTACCGGCGCGTCCCCGCGGTCGCCCTGGCCCGCCGGCTGGTCGCCGACGGGCGGCTCGGGACCGTCCGGCACATCCGGGCCCAGTACCTCCAGGACTGGCTGGCCGACCCGCAGGCCCCGTTCAACTGGCGGATGGACCGCGACAGGGCCGGGTCCGGCGCGCTCGGCGACATCGCCTCGCACATCGTCGACACCGCGCAGTTCATCACCGGGCACACGGTGACCGGGGTGTCGGCGACGCTGGAGACGTTCGTCCCGGAACGCCCGGCGCCCGGGGGCGGCACGGCCCAGGTGACCGTGGACGACGCCGCCCTGTTCATCGCCCGCACCGACCGGGGCGCGGTCGCGTCCTTCGAGGCCACCCGCGCCGCCACCGGACGCAAGAACGCGCTGCGGATCGAGGTCAGCGGCTCGTCCGGCGCGCTGTCCTTCGACCTCGAATCGCTGAACGAGCTGTGGTTCTACGACGGGACCGAGGACGGGGCGACGGCGGGGTTCCGGCGCATCGTCGTCACCGAACCCGTCCACCCCTACACCGGGCACTGGTGGCCGCCCGGTCATGTGCTCGGCTACGAGCACACCTTCACCCACCAGATGGCCGACCTGCTCACGGCGATCGCGGACGGCACCGACCCCAGCCCCTCGTTCGCCGACGGCCTGCGGATACAGCGCGTCCTCGCCGCCGTCGCCGACAGCGCGGCGTCCCGGCGCTGGGTCGACGTCGAAGGGAGCGAATGACATGGCACGACCGATCACCCTGTTCACCGGCCAGTGGGCGGACCTGCCGTTCGAGGAGGTCTGCCGGCTGGCGTCCGGCTGGGGATACGAGGGACTGGAGATCGCCTGCTGGGGCGACCACTTCGAGGTCGACAAGGCCCTCGCCGACGACACCTACGTCCCGCGCAGGCTGGAGACCCTCGCCAAGCACGACCTCAAGGTCTGGGCGATCTCCAACCATCTCGTCGGCCAGGCCGTCTGCGACAACCCCGACGAACGCCACCAGGCGATCCTGCCCGAACGGATCTGGGGCGACGGGGAGGCGGAGGGCGTCCGGCGGCGCGCCGCCGCCGAGATGAAGGACACGGCCCGCGCCGCCGCGAAGCTCGGCGTCGACACCGTCGTCGGCTTCACCGGCTCCTCGATCTGGCACACGGTCGCGATGTTCCCGCCGACCCCCGAAGCGATGGTGGAGCGCGGGTACGCCGACTTCGCCGACCGCTGGAACCCCATCCTGGACGTGTTCGACGAGGTCGGCGTCCGGTTCGCGCACGAGGTCCACCCGAGCGAGATCGCCTACGACTACTGGACGACCGTGCGGACGCTGGAGGCGATCGGGCACCGTCCCGCGTTCGGCCTCAACTTCGACCCGTCCCACTTCGTCTGGCAGGAACTCGACCCGGTCGGCTTCCTGTTCGACTTCCGCGACCGGATCTACCACGTCGACTGCAAGGACACGAAGGTCCGCACCGGCGACGGCCGGCGCGGGCGCCTCTCGTCCCACCTGCCGTGGGCGGACCTGCGGCGCGGCTGGGACTTCATCTCCACCGGCCGCGGCGACGTCCCCTGGGAGGACTGCTTCCGCGCCCTCAACTCGATCGGCTACACCGGCCCCATCTCGATCGAGTGGGAGGACGCGGGCATGGACCGGCTGCAGGGCGCCCCCGAGGCGCTGGAGTTCGTCCGCGCCCTCAACGCGATGGAACTTCCGACGGCATCCTTCGACTCCGCGTTCTCCTCCGACTGAGTCGCGTTGGACGCCGGCCCCCGCTGACCTGCGGCGTGCCGCCCTTTTGAGGCCACGCATCAGGGCGGCACGCCGCGACCGAACGTGGTCAGCGGGCCGGCCGGGCGCCCAGCCTGTGCGGGGCGTGCGCTTCGACGAAGCGTTCCACGTCGGCGAGCGGCGCGCCGAGTGGCGGGACGAGGATGAGGCGGTCCACGCCCAGCTCGCCGTAGGCCCGGACGTGCTCGGCGTCCGGCGCGCGCGGCGGGCTCACCGAGATGTGCGGTGACGCGCGGCCGGCCTCGTCGGCCATGGCGCGCAGCCGCGTGATCGATTCCGACGCGGCGCGGCGTCCGAGCATCCAGCCGTACCAGCCGTCGGCATGCCGGACGGCCCGCTGCAGGGCGGCCCGGCTGTGCCCGCCTGTCACCACGGGAACGGGGCGCTGCACCGGACGCGGATGGGCGTCCACGCCCTCGAAGTCCACGTGGCGCCCGTGGAAGGCGGGCTTGTCGTCGTTCCACAGCGACCGCATCGCAGCGAGGTATTCGTCTGCGCGCGTGCCGCGGTTCTCTAGCGGGACTCCGAGGGCTCGCAGTTCCGGTTCCAGATATCCGACGGCTGTGCCGAAGATGAGCCGTCCCTGGCTCAGCACGTCGACGCTGGCGAGCTGCTTGGCCAGGATGAGCGGGTTGCGCTGCGGCAGGACGATGATCCCCGTACCGAGGGCGATGCGCTCGGTGTGCGCGGCGAGGTGGGCGAGCGCGATCAGCGGGTCGAGGACGGGGACGTCCGGGTCCAGAGGCGAGGAATCGGTGCGCGGGCTCGGCAGCACGACATGGTCGGCGACCCACAGCGAGTCGTACCCGAGGTCCTCGGCGAGCTCGGCGACACGGGCGGCGGCGCGAGGTTCCGCGCACGCGTGCAGATTGACGGCGAAGAGACCCACAGTCGGTGTCATCCCTCAATAGTCGAACTCTTCTATGATCGAGTCAAGCGATGATCGAGCGGATATATCCTGTCCGTCATGGGTTCCACGCGGGACGGACTGCCCGAGGGGCTCGCCTCCCTCACCGGTTTCCAGCTGTCCAAGTGCGGCTGGTGGCTGGAGCAGCGGCTCGAGGAGGAGCTGCGGCCCCTCGGCCTCCGGGTGCGGCACTTCCTCGTGCTCGCGATGCTCGGCTCCTCCGACACGCTGTCGCAGCAGGAGATGGCCGGCTACCTGCTGCTCGACCCGACGCTGATGGTCGGGCTCGTGGACGATCTGGAAGCGCGCGGCCTCTGCGAGCGCGCCCGGGACCCGAAGGACCGGCGGCGCTACTCCGTCCGGATCACCGAGGAGGGGGCCGGCCTGCACCGCCGGGCCCGCGAAGCCGCCGACCGGGTCGGGGCGGAGGTGTTCGGGCCGCTGTCGGACGACGAACTGCGCGTGGTCACCCGGGCGATCGGGCGCGTCATGGAGCCCTTCTGGGCCGAGCAGATGGTCCGCCCGCGCCGCAAGCCGGTGCGCTGAGCGGGGTCAGGGCAGGGCGCGGAAGTCGGCGAAGTCGAAGCCGGGGGACACCACGCAGCTGACCAGGACCTCCGCGTCGCCGGACGGGCGGGCGGCCTGCCACACGCCCGCCGGCACGACGGCCTGCGGGACCTGGCCGCCCGCCACGTCCGCGCCGAGGATGACCGGCTCCCCTGTCCCGGACGGACGTTCGCCGTCCCCTCCGAGGAGCAGTTCCAGCGGGCCTCCCCGATGCCACAGCCACACCTCGGCGGACCGGACGGCGTGCCACATCGACTCCTCGCCGGGCGGCAGCAGGAAGTAGATGCCGGTGGCGCTGGCCCGCTCGCCCGGGTACCCGCCCGGCGTGAACGTCACGTCCGACCGCCACGTCTCCCGGTACCAGCCGCCCTCGGGATGCGGCAGCAGATCGAGGGCCTCCGCCGTCGCGGGACGGTCCAGCAACGCCGCGTGCCGGCCGTCCGGGCCGCGCCGCGCGTACCGGACGCGGGCGGCCGTCGTGCGGTCGATCACCCCGCGTCCCGGTACCGCACCGGGCGCCGGGTCCAGTGTGACGGCGACGACCTGCCCGTCCTCGAACACGTCGTCGGCGACGGCCAGCGCAGCGCCGTCGTCGGGCGCCCACACCGCGCCCGCCTCGGACAGGACGAACCGCGGGCCGGGCTGGGCCCGCCATGCATCGAGAGTCGTGAGCAGCAGCACATGTCGAGCCTAGAGAAGGCGCCGCCGCGCGTCTCCGTCACCCCACGGTCAGGACGATCTTGCCGGGCACCCACCCGGTCTCGCCGCACTCATGGGCCTTCGCCGCGTCCGCGAGCGGGAAGGCCGAGTCGATCTCCGCGCGCAGCCTCCCCGCCCCCCGGCGATGTCCGCAGGGATCCGGCGAGGCGGGAGGCGCCGGTCAATCCATCTCCGAGAGGCGGGCGGGGTCGAAGGAGATGGGGTAGGGGCGCTTCAGCGTGATGGTCTCGCCGGAGCGGGCCTTGGCGGCCACCTCGTAGCGGTCGCCCAGCAGCTCCAGCATGGTGATCGTCGGACGGGGCTCCAGATCGACCAGCCAGTAATGGGGGATGCCGGTCACGGCGTACTCGTCCACCTTGCGGACGCGGTCGATCTGCTCGTTGACGGTGCGGGGCGTGACGACCTCGGCGACGAGGAGCAGGTCGGGGCCGTAGTAGGTGCGCGTCTGCCGTTCCAGGGCGGCGCGGGCGACGTCGCGGCTCACGGCGAAGACGTCCGGTTTGCGGATGCCCGCGGGGGTGGTCACGTCCTGCGGAGCGCCGGCGACGTGGACGTCGGCGTCCGCCTGGCGGGCCGAGTCCTTGAGGATGCCCTTGAGCTGTTCGGCCGCGTGGTCGTGCCACAGGTCGCCCGGCAGTTCGTTCAGCCACCCGTCGGCCAGCTCGTAGCGGCGGCCCTCCTCGGGCAGCGCGTCCAGGTCGTACAGCGTGTACGGACCATGTGCGCGGCCGAGCGTCCCGCCCATGGATCGTCCCCCTCACCTCGGCTTCTCCGAATTTAGCGGACGGAGGTCCGGCGGAGCCGCAGGCAAGATCGCGCGTCGGGATGCGGCCAATGTCTCGAAAGCCGAGGGGGGACGGGTTAAGATACATCTCGTCTTGCACTTGACCCTCCACCCGGGGGAGGGACGAGGCTGCGGCTCCCGGCCAGCGGAGGCAGACCGTCCCGAAGGAGAGATGCGATGAGCGTCGAGCAGCATCCCCAGACCGCGCCCGCGCTGCGCGCCTCGGACCGCGACCGCGACGAGATGCTCGTCCGGCTGCACACCGCCTTCGCCGAGGGGCGGCTGAGCGAAGCCGAGCTCGATGAGCGCATCGACCTGGTCCTGGCCGCGCTGACCCATGAGGAACTCGGGGCCGTGGCCGCCGACCTGCCCCGTGAAGGGGGCGGGGCGGTTCCGGAAGGCCGCGGGCCCGCCGGGCGGTACCAGGTCGCCTACAAGAACTCGGTCGCGCGCGCCGGACGCTGGCGGCTGCCCGAGCGGTTCACCACCGTCGTCTACAAGGGGACGGGTCTGCTCGACCTGCGGGCCGCCGAGCTGGAGGGGCCCGTCACCACGCTCCGGATCCTGGCCTACAAGTCCTCGGTGGAGATCATCGTTCCGCCGGGTGTTCGCGTGGAGACCGACGGTGTGGGCGTCTCCACCGAGGTCCACGGCGTCCCGCCCGCGGGTGCGCCGGTCGTTCATGTCCGGGGTTATGCCTACAAGGGAACGATCGAGGCGAAAGATCGGATACGCCGGGCCTGAAGTGATAGAACGCTCCCGCGGCCCCATTGGCCGCCGTTCACCTGGATGTCCGTACAGACACCTACGTGGCGCGATTTGATGGTGGTCCGACAGGACCGTGAAGGAGCGCGTGTGACGGCGAGGACCCCGGAGCAGGACGAGGCCCGGCGGACGGCCGAGGAGGAAGCGGCCGGCTCCCGCCAGGTCCGGCGGCGGCTGACGTTCGGCGTCGCCGGCGACCTCGCAGGCATGCGGGCGGCGCTCTCGCCCTGGCAGCGCGCGTACGAGGCCTGGCGGGCCGCCGGGCTGAGCTGGGGCCACGGTGCCCCGCCCCGGGAACGGTCCGCCGGCGGCGCGGCGGGCGGCGGCGCCGTCCTCCCGGAGGAGGCGCCGGAGCTCGCCGAGCCCGAGCCCGCCGAGCACACTCCCGAGAAGCCCGAGAGCAAGAAGCCCGCCCCGGAGAAGACCGGGAGCAAGAAGCCCGTCGCGGTGAAGCCTGCGAAGAAGGCCCCGGAGAAGGCCGCGCCCGACCCGGACGACGTGCTGGTGGCCGGGCCGAGCATGACCGCACGGAAGCAGGCGCCGCCCCCGCCACCGTCCCCGCGCCCGGCGCGCCGGATGCGTTCCCGCCTGGCGGTCGTGACCGGGCTCGTCGTGGTCGCCGGAGGCGCGATCTTCACGGTGTCCCAGGGGGAGAGCGGCTCGGACGAATCGGGCATCGCGGGCCCGGTGGCGGCGGACGCGCTCTTCGCGCCCGACCCGGCCGCCACGACCGACGGGCTCGTCCAGGACCTCGTCACCGTCGCCTCCGCCGGCGGGACGCTCGTCGCCGCGGGAACCGAGGGCGACGGCGTCCCGGGACGGGATCGGACCCGGTTCCTCTTCTCCGTCGACGCGGGGCGCGCCTGGTCGCTGGGACGGGTCCAGACGGCGGACGGCTCGGTGCCCCCGTTCGGTGACGACCCGGGCATGGTCTCCGGCGGAAACGGCCAGTGGGCGGCGCTCGGCCGGTCGTCCGGCGGCGGCGTGGTGGCGTGGACGAGCCAGGACGCCAAGACCTGGACCAGGCACACCCTCGGCGCCGCGTTCCAGACGTCCGACAAGGTGAACGACCTGGCCCGCACCGGCGACGGCTTCGTGGCCGTGGGCGGCGCGGCCGGCCGGGCCGTCGTGTGGATCTCGGCGGACGACGGCACCTGGCAGCGCGTCGAGGGCATCGAGGGGATCACGAGCCTTGATCGCGTGGCGTCGTCCGGGACGGTCCTGGTGGCCCACGGGACGTTCCCGAAGAAGGTCACCCGGAAGCGGGGCGGGAGGAAGGTCACGCGCACGGTGTCCGCCCAGGGGGCCTGGCGGTCCACGGACGGCGGGCGGACGTGGGCCGGCGTGGACATCCCGCAGGCGCAGGGCTCGTACGGGGCCACGAAGGGCCTCACGTTCGGCCCCGGCGGGTTCGCGACCGTCCGCGAGGGCAAGCACACGACCGGCCGGAAGAAGAGCCGCAAGACGACGCGCTTCGGGGTCCTGTTCACGTCGGCGGACGGCCTGAAATGGCAGGTCGCGAGCCGCTTCGATGGACACGGCATCGAGCGGTTCGGCGGAACGCCGGCCGGGCTCGCGGTGCTGGTGCAGGGCGGGAAGGGCGCACGCGAGATCCTGCGCAGCCCGGACGGCCGCACATGGCGGCCGGGCGGCACGGTCGCCGCGCCCGTGCGGAGCAGCGGGCTGACGGTCGCCTCGGGCGGCGCGATCGCGATCTCCGGGCGGCGGGGCGACGACGCCTACCTGCACGGCGTGGATCTGCGGACCGTGCCGGGGGCCGTCCGTCCGGAACGCGCCATCAGGTCCCTCGCGGCGGCTCCGGGCCGCTCGGTCGCGGTGGGCAGCACCAATGGCGGCGCGGCGATCTGGACGGCCCCCGACGGCCGCACCTGGAAGCGCGCCCGGTTCCCCGGCGCCGGCGGTCGGCTTTCGGACGTCGTCCACGGCGGCAAGGGGTGGCTCACGGTGGGCCGCACGTCCGCCGCGAAACCGGGCCCGCTCGTGATGACCTCGCAGGACGGGACGTCCTGGCAGAAGGCCGCGTTCCCCGCCGGCCCGCCGCCCGTGGCCGTCGCGACCGGGCCGTCGGGTTATGTCGCCGTCGGGGAGGGAGCGGTCTGGCGCACGGCCGATCTCAAGACGTGGAAGCGCACCGGCCTCGACGGCGCCCCGTCCGACGTGGCGGCGACGACCGTGACGTACGTGGCGGTCGGCGGCCGGGGGAAGGCGCCGGCCGTCTGGACGTCACCGGACGGCGTGGAGTGGACGGCCGCCGAGCTCCCGGCCGGCCTCGCCACCGGGCCGCTCACCCGTGTCGCCGCCCACGGGAACGTCCTGGTGGCGATCGGCGCGGACGGTGCTCCGATGGTCTCCGCCGACGGCGGGACGACCTGGGGCGCGCACGGTCTCGGCGGCGATTTCAACGCCACCGCCATCACGTCGACGCCGGACGGCTTCGTCCTGGCCGCGGTCACCTCGACGCAGAACGCGGTGGTCCTGACGTCCGAGGACGGCAGCGCGTGGCGGCAACTCCAGGTTCCCGGGCTGTCCGGGGTCGGTGACCAGAGGCTCACCGCCCTGACCGCGATGGGAACCGCCGTCCTGGCCACCGGCACCACGGCCGGCCCGCGCTCGGAGATCCCGCTCCTCTGGAACGCCCTCGTCCCGCAGTAGCGGCACCGCGGGATGTCAGCCTGGGCTGACAAATGTGGCGTGTCAGTCTAGGCTGACAGGCATGACGTCGATGAGGGAGCTGGCGAACGCCGCCGACAGCGCCGACCCGGCGACCGGCCTGGCCGCGGTGGCGGCGCTGCGCAGGCTCGCCGACGAGCTGGAGGCCCTGCACGTCGGCAACGCGCGTGCGCGGGGATGGTCGTGGCAGGCCATCGCCGACTCCCTCGGGGTGCGGCGCCAGTCCGTCCACAAGAAGCACGCCGCGCGGCTGAGCGGGGAGAAGCGATGACGATGCTCGACATGTTCACGCCGGACGCGCGGCACACGATCGTCCGTGCGGGCACGCTGGCCTCGCAGGCCGGGCGCGGGAGGCTCGGCGACGTGTTCCTGCTGCTCGCGCTCGCCGAGGACCGGCCCCTCGGCGTGGAGGCCGACGACATCAGGGCGGCGGCCGGGGCGAGGCCCGGCCGGGACCGCGAACTGCTCGCCACGCTCGGAATCGACCTCGACGAGGTGCGGCGCCGCGTCCACGAGACCACGGCGGCGCGGCCGGACGACCCGGCGCTGTGGAGCCTGCGGCGCGCGCCGCTGCGTCCGCTGCGGGTCACGCTGTCCGGCCCCGGCACCGAGCTCGTGCTGGACGAGAGCGGGCGCAAGGCCGTCGAGGTCGCCCTCTGGGCCCGCCGCCGCGCTCACCGGGCGCGGGCAGGGCGGGCAGACCTCCTGTGGGGCCTCCTCGCCGACGGGTCGAGTGAGGCGGTGGACGTTCTCCGGAGGCTCGGCGCCGATCTCCGGGCGCTGTGGACGGAGCTCGGCCGGGCGGCGTGAGCGTCAGCCGTTGCAGCCGCAGGAGCATCCCTTCGGGCAGGAGCATCCGCCGCCATGTCCGCAACTGCAGTCCTTCTTCGTCATGCGCGGAAGGTAACCCCCGCCGCACTGTGCGGTCCATGGCCGCCGGCGCGAGGTGCACCTGTCGTGGAGGACACGGACCGTCCCGGGGCGGGGTACTCGGGACGGCCCGTGCCTGGCTCGCGGCTCAGACGTCGATGTGGAGATCCACGCCGAGCAGGATCAGGACCCAGAGGAAGATGGCCAGCAGCGCGCTACCCACGCGGCGGATCAGGCTTTCGTCGATATAGCCGCGGTCCCAGGCGATGAACACGCCGATGATGATGTAGATGAGGCCGACCAGGCTGATGTGCGGCCGGTATCGGGTCGCCATGAAAGGCGTCTCCTCCCGGTGGGGGTGTGACGATCGCTCGCTGCCCCGCGGGTCCGGGAGAAAACACCGTCGGCATTCAGGGCCAGGCCCTGACGATCTTTTTGGCACATCCCAAATCGGAGAGCCGTCACCGTGCGGAGATGAGCGCTAACTCTGCGGGTATGCCGCCTATTTTCCGGACACGTTGATCCGGACGACGGTGGGGTCGCGGTCGTCGGGACCGGCGAACTCGGCGTTGCGGTGCACCACGTCGAACTCGTGCGCGTCCCGGCGCAGTGACGGGCTGAGCAGGATGTGGTCGAGGACCTCGGAGTTGCCGCCGGAGACCGCCGTGTAGCGGTCGCCCGCGGGCAGCCGGGCCGGGAGGTCGATGAGCCCGGTGCCCTGGACGAGGGCGCGGACGGAGGAGGAGGTCTCACGGTCGTTGAGCTCGCCCGCGACGATCACCCGGGCGTTCGCGTCCACCTGCCGGACCGACCGCACGAACCCCGCCACCACGCGGGCCTGCGCGGCGCGTCGCCACTCGGTGGGGCGGGCCGGCGGCTGGTTCCGGCCGAACAGCGGCTGGTCGTCGGTCGTCCGCGGGAACCACTGGTTCGCGATGACGATGATGCGGCGGCCCTGCCAGGTGACCTCCCCGGCGAGGGGCTTGCGGGTGCCCGCCCACGCGGCGTCGCCCGGCGCGATCCGGCCGGGGCTCAGCGACAGCCCGGCCGTCCCGCCGTGCCGGACGGCCCGGACCGGCGTCACGGCCGGGTCGGGGCCCTCGGGCGGGGCGTCCGGGATCGGCTCGGTGAGGGCGGGACGGTCGACGAACGCGAGCCCGCGGTCGGTGCGGAACAGGAACCCGCTCCGCCGGTTGTCGCCCTCCTCGCCGCCGTCGGCGTTGTCGCGCGGGGTGACCGACCGCCAGTCGTAGCCGGGACCGCCCGCCGCGCTGATCGCGGTGATCAGCTGGGCGACGGTCTGGTCGGCGGCGACGGTCCCGTCGTCCTCGGGCCCGCTGTTGTCCCCGAGGCCGCTGATCGCGATGAGGTCGGGGGAGCGCAGCCCGGTCACGATGTCACCGGCGAGTCCGGCGAACCGCGCGGGCGGCGCGTCCGGGCTCAGCCCGTCCAGCGCGGCGGTGGCGACGGCGAGTTCGCCGGGCTTCTGCGGGCGGGTGACCTCGCGGGGCAGCCCGCCGGGGTCGCGGCGCGGGGTCGCGGTGAGCAGCAGGTGGTAGTCGCCGTACCCGTAGTCGAGGATCCCGTGGTTCGCGCCGGGGAGCCGGTCGCCGACGTTCATCCCGGGCAGCGCGGCCAGGGCGTCGTCCAGGATGATCCGCTCGGGGTTGGCGTCGCCGTCGCGGAGCAGGATGCCGCCGCGCACCGTCCGCGTCCCGGCGCCGGCGCCGTTCGCGGGCAGCACCGGGATCTCGCCGTAGCGGGACGGGCCGACCGCGACGGCGTCGCGGATCTCGATCCGCATCCCTTCGAGGGACTCGTAGAAGTCGATGCCGTCGCGGCGGGGGGCGAACGCGCCGCCCCCCTCGACGTCGCCGTGCCCGCTGTCGATCACCCGGGCCGGCGGCCGGCGGCCCCGCGGGCCGATGACGACCGGCGGCGGCAGCGGCGCGCCGTGCGCCTCGACGGTGGTCGCGGTGGCGTCGATCTCCGTGCGGGTGAGCCCGCCGGACGGGGCGCCGCCCGGACGGAACTCGGCGACCTTGCCGTCCACCCGGACGGAGTCGCCGATCGCCGCCTCCGGCCGGGTCCGGGTGAAGACGAACACGCCCTCGGACGACGCGTCGCTCTTGTCGGGACGGGGGTCCTGCATCCAGAACCCGTTGCCGGTCAGCGCGGTCACGACGCCGGGGACCCGGGCGACGGCGGAGCCGTTCAGCGGCGAGATGTGCGCGGCGCCCTGGACGTCGCGGATGCGCACCCCCGGCGCCGCCGCGTGCGCGGCGGGCGGCGCTGCGAGCGGTGCGATGAGGACGGCCGCGGCCAGGAGCCTCCGGAGACCGTGCACCACCCGCGCTCCATGATCGACTAGGGAGTCCGACCGAACGACAAGGATGATACGCGTGCGTTCCGGCACCGCGTGCCGCCCTCGGGAAACGCGGTTCGAGGGCGGCACACCGCATGCTGGGCGCCGCCGCGGGAACGCCCTGCTCGAACGGGAGGGACCCGCCGGCCTACTCCTCCAGCGCCAGCGCGGCCTTCGGGCACGAACGGACCGCATGCCGGACGCGGTCCGCCTCTTCCGACGGGACGTCCGGCTTCAGGATCTCGAGTTCGTCCTCGTCGTTCAGGTCGAAGACCTCGGGTGCGAGCCCGGCGCACACGGCGTTCGCCTCGCACACCAGAGGATCGACTCGTACTCTCATCGCCTTCTCCGTTCACACCGTGAGCGTGCCGCTACCACCTTCGCCCGCCAACTTACCGAACGTGATTCGGGGTGGCGTGCCCACCCCGAAAGTAGAACAGGTTCCATACAGCGCGGGCAAGGGCGGGTCTCGCTGAGCGGATCTCGGATAGGGTGCCCGGACTGGAGGAGATCGATGACCCACACCAAGGCGTCCACCGGCCCGGGGACGACCGGCACGTCCACCCCCGAGATGCCCGCCGATCTGTGGCGGGCCGCACGCCACGCCAAGGGCTTCATGCCGGACGGCGAGGGCCTCGCGCTGTACGAGACGGCCCTGGAGTACGGGGCGCGCCTCGCCGGCACCGGCCCGATGCTGGAAGTCGGGACCTACTGCGGCAAGTCCGCCGTCTACCTGGGGGCCGCGGCCCGGACGGCGGAGACGATCCTGGTCACCGTCGACCACCACCACGGCTCGGAGGAGAACCAGGCAGGGTGGGAGCACCACGACCCGTCCCTCGTCGACCCGAGCACAGGGCAGATGGACACGCTCCCCACGTTCCGGAAGACGATCGCGGCCGCCGGGCTCGAAGGCGAGGTCGTCGCCGTCGTCGGGCAGTCCCGCACCGTGTCGGCGTTCTGGCGGACGCCGCTGGCGCTGCTGTTCATCGACGGCGGCCACGCCGAGGAGCACGCCCAGGGCGACTACGAGGGCTGGGTCCCGCACGTCGCCGTCGGAGGAGCCCTCGTGATCCACGACGTCTTCCCCGACCCCAAGGACGGCGGGCAGCCGCCGTACCACCTCTACCTGCGGGCACTGGAGAGCGGCGCGTTCGAGGAACGCCGCGCCGAAGGCTCGCTGCGCGTCCTGGAACGCGTCAACGACACCGATCCGCTGCGCTGACCTGCCGCGTGCGGCCCTTGAGAGGGGCCGGGCAAGGGCGGCACGCCGCAGGTGGACGCTAGAGGTTCGTCCGCATCGGGTTGGCCACCGAGACCAGCGCGCACCCGCACGCGAGCGGATCGGACGCCTCGGACGGCCCCAGCGACCGTCCCGCGATCTCCTTGAACAGCCGGGCGCCGGGTGAGGCGTCCGCCAGCGCGTCCGCCGCCAGGATCACCGCCGCCGCCGTGTAGGTGGAACGGTCCCCGGGAAAGTGCCTCCGGTTCTCGAACTGCCAGCCCGTCCAGTACGAGCCGTCCTCATGCCGCAGATGCTGGATGGTGCCGAACAGCTCCAGCGCCCGGTCGCGGTCGCCCGCCGCGTCCAGCGCCAGCACCAGCTCGCAGCTCTCCGCCGCCGTCACCCACGGCTGGTCGGACACGCAGCGGCAGCCGAGGCCCGGCACGACGAACGTGTCCCAGTCCTCGTCGAACCGGCGTGCCGCGTCCTCACCACGGACGGGACCGCCGAGCACCGGGTAGTACCAGTCCATCGACCAGCGGCTCTTGTCGGCGAACGCCTCCGGATGCGCGGCCACCACGTGCCCGAGCTGGTCGGCGGCCAGCTCCCACTCGGGCTGGTGCTCGCCGAGATGCTCGGCCAGCGCCACCGCGCACCGCAGCGACTGGTGGATCGACGAGCAGCCGGTCAGCAGCGCGTGGTCGGATGCCTCGCCGTCCTCGTGCCGGATCCAGATGATCTCCCCGCGGCGGGTCTGCAGGCCGAGGGTGAACTCGATCGCCCGCCGGACCGCCGGCCACATCCGCCGCGCGAACTCCTCGTCCCCGGTCATCAGCAGCTCGTGCCAGACGCCCACCGCGACGTAGGCGGCGTGGTTGGACTCGCCGCCCGGCTCGGTGACCTCGCCCAGCACCCACTTCGCGGGCCACGACCCGTCCGGCCGCTGGACGCTCCGCAGCCACTCGTACGCCCGCCTGGCCTCCCGGCCGAGCCCGGCGGCCGACAGGGCCATCGCGGCCTCGATGTGGTTCCAGGCGTCCACGTGCCCCGGGACGCCACCCGTGGGGGAGAACCAGGGGATCGCGCCGGACTCCTCCTGCTGCGCGGCGATGCTCCTCGCCGTCGCGACGATGTCGTCCGGCGACAGGACTCCGGTCACTGAAGGCGGGCCGGTGTCAGACCGCATCCGCGGTCTCCTCGACCGGGGCCGCCGGAGTGCCCGGCGCGGCGGGCTTGCCGAAGTAGACGACGACGCTCTTGCCGATCACCGGGTTCAGCGCGCGCTCGGCCAGCCGGGTGGCGAGGGGGCGCTTCATGATGTCCCAGACGAGGATCTGGTGGTAGGCCTTCGCGAGCGGGTTGCCGTCGTTGTTCACCCCGACCGCGCACTTGATCCACCAGTACGGGGCGTGCAGCCCGTGCGCGTGGTGGTGGCCGCCGACCCTGAATCCGACCGACTTCAGCTTGGCCTCCAGCTCGGCGCGCGTGTAGATCCGCACATGCCCGCCGGGGGCGGTGTGGTAGTCCTCCGACAGCGCCCAGCACACCCGCTCGGGCAGCCAGCTCGGCACCGTCACCGCGAGTTTGCCGCCCGGCTTCAGGACGCGCAGCAGCTCGCGCATCGCCGTCATGTCGTCGGGGATGTGCTCCAGCACCTCCGACGCGATGATCGCGTCGAAGTGGTCGTCGGGGAACGGCAGGTCGAGCGCGTCACCCTGCACGGTCTCTGCGGTCGCGTCCCCGGGCACATCGCCTTCGAGGCTCATCGCCCCGAACATCTTGTCGACGGCGGACAGCTCCTCGGCGTCCTGGTCGAAGGCGACGACATGCGCACCCCGGCGGTACAGCTCGAAAGCGTGCCGTCCGGCGCCGCATCCCATGTCGAGGACGCGGTCTCCGGGGGTGACGCGGAACCGCTGGAAATCCACGGTCAGCAGGGTCGTGCTCCTTCCATACGGGGGAACGCCATCGGGACGTCCCTCAGCCCTTGCCCTTGCCCGCGGCGAGCCGCAGGTAGTTCTGCTGGGTGATGGCGGCCCGGTAGTGCTCGACCGTGGCCTTCGCCACCGCCGGCCAGGCGAAACGTTCCTGGACCCGGGCCAGGCCGGCGGCGCCGGCACGTGCGCGCTCCGCGGCGGAGTCGTGCAGCCGGCGCAGCGTGGCGGCCAGCTCCTCCACGTCCCCGGGCTGGACGAGGACGCCCGCGTCGCCGGCCACCTCGGGCAGCGCGCCGGCGCGGCTCGCGACCAGCGGCGTCCCGGACGCCATGTGCTCCACGGCCGGCAGCGAGAAGCCCTCGTAGCGGGACGGGACGGCGGCGATCTCCGCGGACGCCATCAGCTCGCCCAGCTCGTCGTCGCCGATGCCGCTGACGAACCTGACGCGGTCGCCGAGGGCCAGTTCCCGCACGAGCTTGTCGGTCGGGCCGTCCTTCTGCGGCTTGCTGACGACGATCACGTGCACGTCCCGCTCGGTGGCGAGCTTGGCGACCGCGCGCAGCAGCACGTCCACGCCCTTGATCGGCGCGTCGGCGCTGGCCATCGCCACGATCCGGCCGGGGACGCGCTCGCCGCGCGGGTGGAAGATGCGGGTGTCGACGCCGAGCGGAAGGATCTCGATGTCGCGCGGGTCGACCCCGAAGTCCTTGACGATGTCGACCTTGGACGACTCCGACACCGTCAGCACCGGGCCGATCCGCCGCGACACCCGCGACTGCATGCCGACGAACCCGTACCAGCGGAACTTGCCGAGCTTCTGCTTGATCCCGCGCGCCGCCTCCAGCTCGATCCGCCGGTCGACGCTGATCGGGTGGTGGATGCTGGTCACCAGCGGCAGCCCGAGCCGGGCGATGCCGAGGTTGCCGAGGCCGAGGACCTGGTTGTCGTGCACGACGTCGAAGTCGCGGCGGCGCTTCTTCAGCAGCCGCAGCGCGCGCAGGCTGAAGGTCAGCGGCTCGGGGAAGCCGCCCGTCTTCATGTGCGCGAACTCCAGGACGTCGATCCAGTCGCGGAACTCGCCGAGGGCCGGGATCCGGAACGGGTCCTCGTCCCGGTACAGGTCCAGGCTCGGGATCTTGGTGAGGGCGATCTCCTCGCGGTCCAGCTCCGGATACGGCTGGCCGGACAGCACCTCCACCGTGTGCCCGAGATCGGCCAGTTCCCGGCTCAGATGCCGGAGGTAGACGCCCTGGCCGCCGCAGTGCGGCTTGCTCCGGTACGAGAGCAGGGCGATCCGCAAAGGACCGGCCGGGCGCAGCGGATCACCGCCCGGCTCGCCTGCCTCACCCACGCCATCCCCTGCCCACGCACCACTCCCGTCAGTCGAGGAACGCCGGCCGCACGCGCACCGGCATCTCCTTGATGCCGTTGATGAAACTAGACCTTAGCCTCCGTACGTTACCGCTGAGTTCAATATTGGGCACAGTGTCCAAAAGTGTTTCGAAAAGCACACTGAGCTCGAGTCGGGCGAGGTGGGCACCGAGGCAGAAGTGCGGCCCTCCACCGCCGAACCCCAGGTGGGGGTTGGGGTCGCGTCCCACGTCGAAGGCGTACGGGTCGGCGAACAGGGCCTCGTCGCGGTTGGCGGAGGCGTAGAACACCACGACCTTGTCGCCCTCGGCGATCTTGCGGCCGCGGATCTCGGTGTCCCGGGCGGCCGTCCGCTTGAACAGGTTGACGGGGGTGACCCAGCGGACGATCTCGTCCGCCGCCGTCCGGACCAGGGACCGGTCGGCCTTCAGCCGCTCCCACTGCTCCGGATGCTCCAGCAGCGCCAGCATGCCGCCGGTCGCAGCGTTGCGGGTGGTCTCGTTGCCGGCGACCGACAGCAGCATCACGAACAGCTCGAACTCGTCCCCGCTCAGCACCTCGCCGTCGGCGTCGGGCTGGAGCAGCCTGGTGACGATGTCCTCGCGCGGGTTCTCCCGCCGGTCGGCGGCCAGGACGTTCGCGTACGCGTACAGCTCCGTCGCGGCGGCCTGGCCCTCCTCCGGCGTCCGCTGGAACTCCGGGTCGTCCCCGCCGATCAGCGTGTTCGACCAGGTGAAGATCTTCTCCCGGTCCTCCGGCGGGGCGCCCAGCAGCTCGCAGATCACGTACAGCGGCAGCGGTGCCGCCAGGTCCCGGACGAAGTCGGCCTCGTCGCCGCGCTCCACGGTCTCGGCGACCAGCTCCCCGCAGATCTCCCGGATGTGCTGCTCCAGCGCGCCGATGGCACGCGGGGTGAAGCCCCGGTTGACGATGCTCCGCTTGCGCGAGTGCTCCGGCGGGTCCTGGTTGAGCATCATCATCCGCTGCAGGACGAGATGCTCCTCCTCCGGTTCCTCGAACAGCGCGAGCCGCCGCCACGAGGAGAACAGCTCCGGGTGCCGCGACACGTGCACGACGTCCTCGTGCCGGGTCACCGCCCAGAACGGCGGTTGCCCCCGGTCCGGGTCGCCGTGGTGCCGGTGCACCGGATCGTGCTCGCGCAGCCACGCCAGCTGCCCGTGCGGGATGCCGCCGTGCTCGTACGCGCCGGGGTCGACCAGCTCGATGTCGGGGGTGATGTCGGGGGTCGCGGTCACCTGAACCTCCTCGGGTCCCTGAAGATCAGGACGGGGTGAAGCGCACCGGCAGCTCCTTGAGCCCGTTCACGAAGTTCGACCGGAGCCGGCGCGGCTCGCCGGCGGGCGCGATGTCGGGCATCCGGTCGAGGATGGTCTCGAAGATGATCTTCAGGTTCATCCTGGCCAGATGGGTGCCCAGGCAGAAGTGCGGCCCGCCGCCGCCGAACCCGAGGTGCGGGTTCGGGTCGCGGCCCACGTCGAACGCGAACGGGTCGTCGAAGACCCGCTCGTCGCGGTTCGCCGACCCGTAGAACATCACGACCTTGTCGCCGGCCTTGATCTGCTTGCCGCCGAGCTCGACGTCGGTGAGGGCCGTCCGGCGGAACTGGTTGATCGGGCTCACCCAGCGGACGATCTCCTCCACCGCCGCCGGCAGCAGGCTCCGGTCGGCCTTCAGCCGCTCCCACTGCTCGGGCCGCTCGAAGAACGCCTGCATGCCGCCCGCCGTCGCCGTCCGCGTCGTCTCGTTCCCGGCGATCGACAGCATGATCACGAAGAGCTGGAACTCCTCCTCGCTGACCCGCGTCCCGTCCGCGTCCGGCGTGAGCAGCTTGGTCACGATGTCGTCGCGCGGCGTCGACTCCCGGCTGCGCGCCAGCTCCCCGGCCCAGCCGGCGAACTCGGCGGCGCACAGCTGCGACTCCGTCCGGTCCCCGATGTAGTCCGGGTCGTTGAACGCCACCAGCTTGTTGGACCAGTGGAAGATCTTCTTCCGGTCCTCCAGCG
This sequence comes from Actinomadura sp. 3N407, assembly GCF_052245875.1. Lineage (NCBI taxonomy): Bacteria > Bacillati > Actinomycetota > Actinomycetes > Streptosporangiales > Thermomonosporaceae > Actinomadura > Actinomadura sp. 3N407. The sequence continues at coordinate 82,684 of NZ_JBQQBP010000011.1, read as the reverse complement.
GCGCGCCGAGCAGTTCGCAGATCGTGTAGAGGGGCAGCGGCGCGGCGAAGTACTCCACGAAGTCACACTCGCCCAGATTCGCCGCCTCGTCGATGAGCCGGTCGCAGATCTGCCGGATGTGGTCTTGCAGCCTGCCGATCATGCGCGGGGTGAACCCCTTGTTCACCATGGCCCGCAGCCGGGTGTGGTCCGGCGGGTCCTGGAACAGCATCATCTGCCCGTACATGGCGATGTCGTCGTCGGTGAACTCCTCGAACATCGCCGTCCGCTCGTGGGACGAGTACGGGTCGGCGCGCCGCGACACCTGCACGACGTCCTCGTGCCGGGTCACCGCCCAGAATCCGGGCACCCCCTCGTTGGGGTCCTGATGCCAGTGGACGGGATCGTTGTCGCGCAGCCATGCGAACTGCCTGTGCGGGATCCCTCCACGCTCGTACACCCCGGGATCGATGATGTCGATCTCGGGGGCTCGGAACGTCCGGGTAGCCGAAACGGTGGACGTCGCAAGTGCCATGGGGAAGATCCTTCGTGCCGGGGCCGGAACTCGAGGCGTGTGAACTGAGCGCTTGCTTGGCCTGCAGACCTAGAACACGTTCTAACATGAGACTCCAGTCTCATCAAGAGTCACAGCCCACTGAGTGACCCGCATCGCACCCCGGACGCCGTCCCTCCACCCACCGGCCGATCACCGCCGCACCGCTCCCAAGGCCGCGGAAGTAGAGGATTCGCCCAGATGGAGGTGGCCGGTCAGCGGAGCCTGTAGCGGAGGGGGTCGTCGGTGCCTTCGCGGCGGGCGACCCCCCGGGTCTCCAAGGTGCGGATGTGGGCGGCTGCCTCGGCGGCGGCCATGCGGCGGGCGGTCTGCGACATGTCGGCCCAGGGGTGGCGCCAGGTCAGGGCCGCCGTGAGGTCCCACAGGGTGATCGGGCGGGACGACAGGAGGGCGGTCACCTCGGCGAGGCGCTGCTCGTGGTGGTCGATGATCTCCTGGGCGCGGCCGGAGAGGCCGTTGAAGCGGAACTGGTGGGCCGGCAGGACCTCGTCCACGGACATCGCGGCGACCTTGTCGAGGGAGCCGAGGAAGCTGCTCAGGGGGTCGATGTCCGGGATGTCGTAGGGGTAGAGGCCGATGTGCGGGGTGATGCGGGGCAGGACGTGGTCGCCGGTGAAGATGCGGTCGCCGTCTTCGAGGTGCAGGCAGATGTGGCCGGGGGAGTGGCCCGGCGTCCAGATGGCCCGCAGCTTGCGGCCGGGGAGGTCGATGAGGTCCCCGTCGGACAGTTCGCGGTCGGGGACGGCGGGCGGCTCGACCCGGCGGCTCTCGACGGGCTGGGCCAGCTCCGGCTCGGACGCGCCGGCGCGGCGCAGGGCGGTCAGCTCGAAGGCGCGGCGGCCGCCCTGGTCGGTGGAGCGGAAGAGCCGGACGATGTCGGCGTCCGCGTGGTGCATCGCGATCCAGCCGCCGGACGTCTCGCGGACGCGCCCGGCCAGTCCCGCGTGGTCGGGGTGGTAGTGGGTGACGACCACCCCGCGGACGTCGGCGACGTCGATGCCGAACGTGCCCAGGCCGTCGCGGAGGGCCGTCCAGGCGTCCTCGTGCTGCCAGCCGGCGTCGATGAGGACGGGGCCCTGTGGGCTCTCCACCGCGTACACGAGCGTGTAGGCGAGCGGATTGTCCGGGATCGGGACTGGAACGCTCCAGAGTCCTCCGCCCAGGTCTTCGGGTTCCGGCTGCAAGGAGACCGCCTTTCGCGCCTGTGAAAGGCCCCGGCGGCGAAGGCCGGGGCCCCGACTGATGTTCCGGTCAGATCCGTTCGAGGATGGTCGCGGTGGACAGCGCGCCGCCGCAGCACATGGTGACCAGGGCCGTCCCGGCGTCGCGGCGCTCCAGCTCGTGCAGCGCCGTGGTGATCAGCCGCGACCCGGTCGCGCCGACCGGGTGCCCGAGGGCGATCGCGCCGCCGTTGACGTTGACCGTGTCCATGTCGGGCTTGTGGACCGATGCCCAGGACAGCACGATCGACGCGAACGCCTCGTTGATCTCGGTGATGTCGATGTCGTTCATCGTCATGCCGGACTTCTGGAGGACGCGCTCGGTCGACTGGACCGGGCCGTCCAGGTGGTAGTACGGCTCGGAGCCGACCAGCGCCTGGGCCTTGATGCGGGCGCGGGGGCGCAGGCCGAGGGCGTTCGCCTTCTCCTCCGACATCAGCACGACGACGGCGGCGCCGTCGGAGATCTGCGACGAGGTGCCCGCCGTGTGCAGGCCCTCGGGGCCGAGGACGGGCTTGAGCTTGGCGAGGCCGTCGGCGGTGGTCTCGCGCAGGCCCTGGTCGCGGGTGACCTCGCGGGTCTCTCCGGTGACGGTGCCCTCGGCGTCCAGGACGGGCGCCGTGATGGGGGCGATCTCGCGGTCGAAGCGGCCGTCCGCCCACGCCTTGGCGGCGAGCTGCTGCGAGCGGGCGCCGAACGCGTCGAGGTCGGCGCGGGTGACGCCGCGGCGGGCGGCGATCCGCTCGGCGGCCTCGAACTGGTTCGGCATGTCCAGCGACCAGTCGTCCGGGCGCGGGTTGGCGGGCATGACGTTGCTGCCGAGCGGCGCGCGGCTCATCACCTCGACGCCGCAGCCGATCGCGACGTCCACGATGCCGGCGGCGATCTGCGACGCGGCGAGGTGCACGGCCTGCTGCGCCGACCCGCACTGGGCGTCGATCGTGGTGACCCCGGTCTGCCAGGGCAGGCCCGCGTACAGCCAGGAGTAGCGGCCGACGTGCCCGCCCTGTTCGCCCGCCTGCGTCACGCAGCCCGCGAAGACCTGCTCCACCTCGGCGGCGTCGATGCCGGAGCGTCCGACGGCGGCGTTCAGCGCGTGTGCCAGGACGGCCTGTGCCTTCATCCCCGCCAGCCAGCCGTTGCGCTTTCCGAGCGGTGTGCGTACCGCCTCGACGATCACCGGGGTACCCATGCGGTCTCCTTCTAGAACGAGATTCGCTTACAACTGTAACCGGTTCTAGATTTCAGGGAACGGCGGAGTCCCGGAGAGCAGGACGAGGGCGCCTACGCGTAGCGGACGGGCAGTTCCTTGACGCCGTTCAGCCAGGCGGAGCGGAGGCGGCGCGGCTCGCCCAGGCGGGTGATGCCCGGCATCTGGTCGGCGATCGCGTCGAACATGAGCCGTATCTCCAGCCGGGCCAGGTTCGCGCCGATGCAGTAGTGCGCGCCGGTCCCGCCGAAGCCGAGATGCGGGTTCGGGGAGCGGGTGACGTCGAAGGAGGCCGGGGCGTCGAAGACGTCCTCGTCGAAGTTGGCCGAGCTGTAGTACATGGCCAGGCGGTCGCGCGCCTTGATCTCCACCCCGCCGAGCTCGGTGTCCCGGACGGCCGTCCGCTGGAACGCGGTCACGGGCGTCGCCCACCGGACGATCTCGTCCGCCGCCGTCTCGGGACGCTCGGCCTTGTACAGCTCCCACTGGCCGGGGTCGTCCATGAACGCGATCATGCCGTGGGTGATGGCGTTGCGGGTCGTCTCGTTGCCCGCGACGGCGAGCACGATCATGAGGTAGCCGAACTCGTCGTCGGTCAGGCCGCGCCCGTCCACGTCGGCCTGGACGAGCCTGGTGACGATGTCGTGGGCGGGGCAGCCGCGGCGCTGCTCGGCGAGGTTCATGGAGTAGCCGATGATCTCGGCGGCGGAGCCGGCCGGGTCGGCGTTGTACTCGGCGTCGTCGTAGCCGAGCATCTTGTTGGACCACTCGAACAGCCGGCGCCGGTCCGCCTGCGGGACGCCCATCAGCTCGGCGATCGCCTGCAGCGGCAGCTCGGCCGCGATCTCGGTGACGAAGTCGCCCTCGCCGCCGCGCCGGCGGGCCTCGGCGACGATCCGCTCCGCCCGTTCCTGCAGGGCGTCGTGCAGCGCGTTGATCACGCGGGGCGTGAAGCCGCGGGAGACGATCTTGCGCAGCCTGGTGTGCTGCGGCGGGTCCAGGTGCAGCAGGAGGTTCTCGCGCTGGAAGGCCAGCTCCTCGGGCGTGAACGTCTCGTTGTACCGGATCACCGCGCCGCCGGCGGCGGAGGAGAACAGCTCGTGATCGCGCGAGATCTCCTTGATGTGGGCGTGCCTGCTGATCACCCAGAAGCCGTCGTCGTCGAAACCGGTGCGGCCGCGCGGCTGCTCGTTCCACCACGGGCGGCCGGTCCGGCGCAGCAGCGCGAACTCGGAGAGGGGGACGCGCTCGGCCATCAGGTCCGGGTCGCTGAAGTCGAATCCGGCGGGGACGGTGGTGTCAGGTGCGGTGGCGGTCATGCGCGCTTCCTCCCGATACGGCTGGCTGCTCGTCCTCACCGTAGAACTGGTTTCAGTCCAACTCAAGGAAAATGAGACTCCAGTCTAATCGTGGGTCTTGCCACAGGTCTCTTTCGACGGCCCGCGTTCTCATGTGCCCGAATACGCCGGATCGCCCGCGCCGTGAAACCTTGATCGAACTCACGGCGGGCCGCCGGTGAGGTCCGTCGCGGTCACGGTGGCGTTCGAATGGAACGCATTCTAGAAATGTGATGGGGAACCGCCCGGGGACGTCGACTAGCCTGGGTGTTCGACCGCCCCCGGCGCCGGAGAACCTCATGGCCGCAGACTTCGACGAGCCCATGTTCGACGACGACTTCGTCAGAGGCGCCACGTTCACCGAGCCGAGCGCACGAGAGCGGGCCCGGTCGCCGAGCAGGCGCGAGCGGCGGCGCATGCGCCGCGCCGCCAAGCGCGCCCGGCGGGCCGGCGGCGGTGTCGGCTTCCGGCGGCGGCGCCGGTACCGCGAGCCGAGCCACCGGAGGGCCGTGTTCCAGCTGATCGGCGCGATCGTGGTGCTGTTCGCGATCTCGTTCGCGCTCTGGTGGTGGAACTCGGCGCCCAGGGAGCCCGAGCGGCCGGTGCAGCCGATCGTCCCGACGGCGCCGGGGCCCGAGGCACCGGTGCCCGAGGGCCCGGCCGAACCGAACTCGCCCGCCCCGGCCCCCACCACGGGTGTCCCGACCTCGATCCCCGAGATCTAGGCGAGCCGCACCCGCAGTTCGGCGTACGCGGGCACGAGGACGCGGCGGGCGGCGCGGCGCGAGACGATCCGGTAGGGGCGGCCGCCGGAGTGCAGCGTCGTCAGCATGCGGGCCACCTGCGTGCGCGCCACGGCCGCGCCGAGGCAGAGGTGGCGGCCGGCGCCGAACCACAGCTGCCGGGTCTCGGGAACGTACGCGCGGCGGACGTCGAACGGCCCGGCGCCGCCGGTGGCGAGATAGGTCAGCAGCAGGATCCGGTCGCCCGCGCGCAGCCGGCGCCCGGCCACGGTCGCGTCGCGGGACACGTGCCGCCCGATCACGGGCGCGGGGGTCGAGACGCGCAGGCCCTCGCGCACCGCGTTGTCCATGAGCGACGGGTCGTCCAGCAGGGCCCGCTGCTCGCCGGTGTCGTGCAGCAGCGCCACGGTGCGGACGGTCCCCGACGCGCCCGTCTCGGTGCCGGCGATCACCAGCAGGGTCGCCAGCCCGCGGCTGAGCGGCACGCCGAGGCCCATCTCGCGGCAGCGGCCGAGGAGCGTGTCCGGCCCGGCCGTGCGGTAGGCGTGCGGGACTCCGGCGGTGATCTCGTCCACGATCGCGCGGGCCCGGTCGATGACCGCGGGGTCGAGTTCGGTCGAGGCGGCCGTGCCCATCGCCAGCCGGGCCAGCCGTTCCCCGGCCGCGAAGACGTCCCGGTGGGCGGCGTCGTCCCGCCCGGCGGGCAGTCCGAGCAGGTCGGCGACCATCCGGCCGACCAGGACGCGGGCGGCGTCCGCGACGTCCACGGTCTCCCCGGCGGCGAGGCGGCGGGCCAGCGCGGCGTGGGACGGGCCCTGGGAGCGTTCCACCAGCGTGCGGGCGGCGCCCTCGGTGAACAGGTCGCGGGCCCGGGTCCGGACCTCCGCGTGCCCCGGACCGCCGAAGAACCGCGCCATCCCGTCCCCGAACAGCTGTGTCCAGAGGTGGCCGACGCCGCCCTCGCCGTTCATGCCGAAGCCGGCGTGGTCGTTGAGGACGCGGCGGGCGAGGACCGGATCCGTCACCACCCAGCCGAGCCGCGGCACGCGCGCGATGGGGCCGGTGTGGCGCCCCGCCTCCAGCAGCGCGAACAGTCCCGGGTCGGCCGCCCACAGCAGCCGCGCCTCATGGCGCGCCGCGCTCCCGATCTTTGTGCTGGTCACCCGGCGATTCTGCCGGGTGGCGGATCCCGGTGGAAACGCGGTAGTACTCAATCCGGATGAGTGGCGGTACTCACGGCGAACCGGGGTACAACGCCCACCCCGTGTTCCGTAGGGTCGCTCTGTCCGGGAGCGTCCGGGGTCGGCGAGTCTGATCGTCCACGGAGCACGAGGAACCGGGGGAACCCCAGCCCATGAGAGCCCGCATCACCGCCGTCGCGGCGCACCTGCCCGAGCGGACGGTCACCAGCGCCGAAGTCGAGGCCCGGGTCACGGCGGAGAGCGCCACAGGGGACGGCGGGTACCGGCCGCATCCCACGATCGTCGAGCGGATGACCGGAATCCGCACCCGCCATGTCATGCGCGACGACGAGCAGGCGTCCGACCTGGCCGTCGCCGCCGCCCGCGGCGTCCTCGCCGAACGCGGGATCCCGGCGGCGGGCATCGACCTGCTGGTGTTCGGATCCGCCTCTCAGGACCTCATCGAACCGGCCACCGCGCACATCGTCGCCGCCAAGCTGGGCGCGGCGTGCCCCGTCTTCGACGTGAAGAACGCCTGCAACAGCTTCCTGAACGGCCTGCAGATGGCGGACGCGCTGATCCGCACCGGGCAGCACGAGCGGGTGCTGGTCTGCACGGGCGAGAGCCCGTCCCGCGCGATCCGCTGGAGGGTCCGCGACCGCGCCCAGTTCGTCGACGCGTTCGCCGGCTACACCCTCTCGGACGGCGGCGCCGCGATGCTCGTCGAGGCCGCCCCGGACGGCGGGATCTTCTACCGCGACTTCGCCGCCGTCTCCAGCGCCTGGCGGATCGGGACGCTCCCGGCGGGCGGCTCGATGCATCCCCGCGACCCCGACTTCACCTACTTCAGCGGGGACGGGCGCCGGCTCAAGGACGCGTTCGTCGCGAGCGGCCCGGAGATCTTCACGACCGCGCTGCAGAAGACCGGCCTGACATGGGACGACTTCGCCGTCGTCGCCGTCCACCAGGTGACCCTGCCGTATCTCGAGGTGCTCCGCTCGATCCTCGGCATCCCGCCCGGCCGGCTCGTCGTCACGCTGCCCGACCACGGGAACGTGGCGTCCGCGAGCCTTCCGCTCCAGATCGCCGCCGCCCGCGCGCGGGGACGCTGCGGCCCCGGCGACCGGGTCGCGCTGATCGGCCTCGCCGGCGGCGTCAGCCTCGGTGTCATGTTCGCGGAGCTGTGACCATGAACCTGTGGGTCGTCATCCCCGCCTACGACGAGGAACGTTCTATCGGTGCCACGCTGCGCCGCCTCGCCGAGCAGACCGACACCTGTTTCTCGCTCGTCGTCGTCGACAACGGCAGCACCGACGGGACCGCCCAGGCCGTCAAGGAGTTCGCCGCCGAGAACACGGCGTTCGACGTCCGGATCGTCCACGAACCGGAGAAGGGGACCGGGGCCGCCGCCGACACCGGCATCCGGCACGCGATCAGCGCCGGGGCCACGCACGTCGCCCGCACCGACGCCGACTGCCTGCCGCACCGCGGCTGGATCGCGGCGGTGAGGCGCGCGTTCGGTGAGGGCCTGGAACTGGTCAGCGGGCCGCTGCTGCCCCGGACCGACGAGTTCCCCCTGAAGTTCTGGGAGCGGCGCCTGCTGCCGGCCGTCATCGACCTCGCCGCCCTCTTCGGACGGTTCCGGCCCGGCAACCAGGACCCGCTCTACCTCGGCCCGTACGTGATGATGCCGGGCTGCAACCTCGCCATCACCGCCGACCTGTACGAGCGGGCGGGCGGTTTCCCGCGCACCCGCATCGAGGACGTCCACGAGGACCGCGAGCTGGTCAACCGCGTCCGCCGCGTGACCGACGCCTACGGGCTGCGCAAGGACGTGGTCATGTACGGCTCGGTGCGGCGCCTGCGGGCGTTCGGCCTGGTCAGGACGCTCGGCTGGTACGCCGACCACCGCTACAGGCCCCCGGTCGCGGACATCCGATGAACTGGGAGAGGCGCCTCTACCTGACCGCGCATCCGTTCGCGTACCCGCTGCTGCGCGGGGTGGCGCGGCGCGGCCCGGTCGTCCGCGTGCCCGGCGTCGGCGTGGTCGTGAACGACGCGCCCCTGGCCCGCGAGGTCCTCATGGACGGCGGGACGTTCCGCAAGGACGGCCCCGGCTCGCCGGGCGAGCTGTGGACGCCGGTCCTGGGCCCGTCCGTCCTGCTCAACATGGAGGGGGACGCGCACAGGGCTCTGCGCCGCCGCCTCACCGACCTGTTCGTCCCGTCCTACACCGAGGCCCTGTGCGCCCGCGTCCTGGCCGAGCCGCTCGCCCGGCTCACCGATCGCCTCGGACGCGGCGCGACCGTCGACCTGGTGGACGCGGCGCGGGTGATGGCCGGTGCGGTGATCGGCGAGGTCATCGGCCTGGACACCAAGACCGAGGCGGCCTACCGGGACCTGTTCGAGCAGGGCGAGCGCATCGTCTCGATGGTGTCGCTGCGGACGCGCCGGCTCTCCCCGTCCCAGGTGCGGCGGGCCCGCGCCGTGCTGGACCCGCTCGGCGACATCGCGGCGAAGGCGTACCTGACGGGGGACGAGTCGACCGTCATGGGACGGATGCGGGCACTCGGCCTCTCCGAGGACGAGGCGCGCGGGGCCGCCGGGGCGTTCTTCCTGACCGGTACCGAGACGGTCGCCACGCTGCTGCCGCGCTTGATCGCGCTTCTCGCCGACCACGGGCGGCTCGCCCGTGTCGCCGCCGGCGACGGCGCCCTGCTCGACCGGGCGATCGAGGAGGCCATGCGGGTGACGACCCCGACGCCGGTCATGCTGCGCAGCGTGCACAGTCCCGCCATGGTCGGGGGCGTCGCGATCCGTCCCGGCGACCGGGTCCTGATCGCCACGCACAACTGCTGCCGCGACCACGGCCCCTTCGACCTCGACCGCCCCCACCCGCCCGAGCTGCGGCGGCTGTGGTTCGGCGCGGGACCCCACTTCTGCATCGGGTATCCGCTGGCCATGGCGCAGATCCGGCTGGTCGCCCGGACGGTGCTCGCCGCCGCCCCCCTCAAGATCACGCGGCGTGCGGCGGCGCGCGGCGTCCTGATCCCGACGTACGCGCACCTGACCGTCCGCGCGGAGCGGGGCACGAGATGACACTGGTTCGGCGGCTGCTCGACCAGGCCGCCCGGACGCCCGGCGACGTCGCGCTCGTCGCCGGGGACGGTGCGGAACTCACCTACGGCGAGCTGCGGCGGCAGGTGCTGGCCGTCCGGCACGGCCTGCTGTCCGGCGGGCTCGCGGCGGGCGACGGGGTGCTGTTCTCCGTCCGGCCCTCGCCGGAGTCGCTCGTCCTCGCGCTGGGCGTGGTCGCGGCCGGGGGCGTGGTCGTGTTCGCCGATCCGGGGGCCGGGCCGGAGATGTTCACCGCCCGGCTGAGGCTGGCGCGTCCGCGCTGGTCGGCGGCGGAGTCGGTCCTGTACGCGGGCAGTCGGCTGCGTCCCGTCCGGGCGTATGCGCGGCGGCGCGGGCTGCTCCTGCCGAACCTCGCCGACCTTCAGATTCCGGGCGAGGACCCGATGCGGCACATTCACGTCGGACGGCGGCTGCCCGGTGTTCCGCGGGGCGCGCTGTCGTTCGCGCGCCTGGTGCGGGGGGACGCGCCGGAGCCCGGCGCCGGCGCCGACCCCGACGCCCCCGCCGCCGTGATCTTCACTTCCGGGACGACGGCCGACCCGCGCGCCGTGGTCCACACGCAGGCGTCGCTCGCCGCGGCCCTCGACCTCTTCCGGGCGCGGCTGCCGCTCGGCCACGGCGACGTCGTCCACACCGACCAGCTCATGCTCGGGCTGCCGACGCTGATCTCGGGGGCGCGCTGGTCGATGCCGCCGCTGTTCTGCGCACCCGCCGACTTCGCCCGGCTGATGCGGGAACGGGGCGCCACGCACACGTTCTGCGTTCCCGTCCACCTCGCCGAGATTCTGGACGCGTCCCCGGAGCTGCCGCCGGCGCTGCGGTACGTGCTGCTCGGGGCCGCGCCGGCCCCTCCGGCGATCCTGCGGCGGGCCGTCGCGGCGGCGCCGTCCGCCGAGGTCCTGTCCGTCTACGCGATGACGGAGATCCTGCCGGTGGCGATCGCGTCGGCGGAGGAGAAACTCGCGCACACCGCGTCCGGTGACCTCCTGGGGGCGCCGCTTCCCGGTGTCGCCGCGCGGCTCGCCGGCGACGGGGAACTGCTGCTGTCGGGCCCCGGCCTGTGCCGCGGCTACCTCGGCACGGAGCCGCTCGCCGAACTGGCGACCGGCGACCTCGCGCGGCTGGACGAGGGGCGCCTCGTCCTCACGGGACGCAAGAAGGACATGCTGATCCGCGGGAAGTTCAACCTCTACCCGGGCCTGTACGAGCCGTCGGTCGCCGCGCTCCCCGGTGTGGCGGAGGCCGCCATCGTGGGCGTCCCCGATCCGGAGACCGGCGACGAGGAGGTCGTCCTGGCGGTGGTCGGCCCCGCCGACCTGCCCGTCCGGCTCCGGCGCGCTCTCCCGGACGTCATCGACCACGACGCCCTCCCCGACCGCATCGTCGTCCTGGACGAGCTGCCCCGCTCCGGCCGGACGCGCAAACTCGACCGCGACCGCCTCCGCGAGCTGGTGACCCCATGAGGATCGCGGTGACGGGTGCCTCGGGCTTCGTGGGCGGCGCGGTGTGCCGGGCGCTCATGTCCGAGGGCGTCACGGCGTTCGCCCATGGCCGCCGTCCCGCCATCGCCCCGGCCCATCTGGGCGGCGCGGTCTACCGGTCGTGGGACCTCACGCATGGCCCCGTCCAAGACGCCCCGGACGTCGACGCGGTCGTCCACTGCGCGGGCAGCGTCACCGACTGGGGACCCGCCGCCGACTTGTTCGCCGCCAACCTCACCGGGACCCGCAACGCCCTCGCGTCCTTCCCCGGTGCCCGGTTCGTGCACGTCAGCACGGCCAGCGTGTACGACCCGTTCCGCCCGAGCGTCATGGCCGCCGAGGACGAGGCGCCGGTGAGCCGCTACATGAACGCCTACGGGGCGTCGAAGGCCGCCGCCGAACGCGCCGTCCTGCGGGCCGCCCGCGACGCGATCATCCTGCGCCCGCACGCCGTCTACGGGCCGGGTGACACGACCCTGCTGCCGCGCGTCCTGTCCGCCGTGCGGGGGCCGCTGCTGCCCGCCGCCGGGACGGGACGGCAGCGGATCAGCCTCACCTCGATCGGCAACCTCGTCCGGGCGTGCGTTCTGGCCGCGACCGGCCCGGTCACCTCGGGGGTCTTCAACATCGCGGACTCCTCCCCGGTGACGATCGACGACGCGTTCCGCGAGATCCTCCGCGAGCGCGGCATCAGGGCGCGGCCCGTCTACATCCCCGCGGCCGTCGCCCGCCCGCTCGCCGCCGTCACCGAAGGCGTGTTCCTGCTGGCCGGACGGCCCGAACCGCCGCGCCTGACCCGGTACGCCATCGGCCATCTCGCGGTCGAACGCACCCTCGACATCACCGCCGCCCGTGAAGTCCTCGGCTACGACCCGCACGCGACGACGTTCGCCGGGGCCGCTGGCTGGTGATCGTCAACCCCGAGTTGACGATGCTCGATCGTCAACCTATGGTTGACGCATGACGGAACCCATCCGGCCGGTCGGCCAGATCAGGCTCGACGAGCTGATCGACGCCATCAAGAAGGTCCACACCGACACCCTCGACCAGCTCACCAGCGCGGTCGTCGCCGCCGAGCACCTCGGCGAGGTCGCCGACCACCTCATCGGCCACTTCGTCGACCAGGCCCGGCGCTCCGGCGCCTCCTGGACCGACATCGGCAAGAGCATGGGGGTCACCAAGCAGGCCGCGCAGAAACGGTTCGTCCCCAAGGGACTGACGGCCGACCTCGACCCCTCCCAGGGCTTCTCCCGGTTCACCCCGCGGGCCCGCAACGTCGTCATGGCGACGATGAACGAGGCACGGGCGGCGGGCAACGACCAGATCCGGCCCGTCCACCTCGTCCTCGGCCTGCTGGCGGAGCCCCAGGCGCTCGCGGCCAAGGCGATCGCCGCGCAGGACGTCCTGCTCGACTCCGTCCGCCAGGCCGCCACCGCCGCGCTTCCCCCGGAGTCGGAGCAGGTCCCCGATCTCATCCCCTACGACGCCGACGGAAAGAAGGCCCTGGAACTGACCTTCCGCGAGGCGCTCCGCCTCGGCCACAACTACATCGGCACGGAGCACATCCTGCTCGCCCTCCTCGAATTCGAGGACGGGACGGGCGTCCTGTCGGAACTCGGCATCGACAAGGCGAAGGCCGAGGCGAGCATCGTCGAGGCCCTGAACGCCATCGCCGCACCCGAGTGATGAGTTCTCGGCGCCCGGACAGTCCAACCCTTCATGGAGAACTTCATCAAGACCAACGGGGTGGAACTGTGCGCCGAGACGTTCGGCGAGGTCGGTGACGCGCCGATCCTGCTGGTGGGCAACACGATGCTCACCTGGCCCGACGATCTCTGCGCCCGCCTGGCGGCGCTGCGCCGGTTCGTCGTCCGCTACGACCTGCGCGACACCGGACGGTCCACGACCGCCGACCCCGAGGCTCCCGATTACACGCTGCGCGACCTGGTCTCCGACGCCGCCGGCGTCCTGGACGCCTTCGGCCTGCCCAGCGCGCACATCGCCGGCTTCGGGGTCGGCGGCTGGATCGCCCAGCTCCTCGCCCTCGACCGTCCCGCCCGCGTCGCCACCCTCACGCTGATCGCCACGAGGCCCACCGCGCCCGGCCCGAACGACTCCGACCTGCCCGAGCACGCGCCCGAGCTGATGGCCCACTTCATGAACCCGCCCGAGGTCGACTGGACGGACCGCGCGTCCGTCGTCGCCTTCATGCTGGAGAACGTGCGCCACCTGTCCGGCCCGGCGTTCGACGAGGCCGAGGCCCGGGAGAACATCGAGCGCGTCCACGACCGCACGCCCGCCGCCGCCGACCCGGGCAAGGCGCACCGCGCCGCCCAGATGGCGACCGCCTTCGCCGCCCTGGACAGCGGCCCGCGCTGGCGCGAGCGCCTGGGCGGCATCACCGCGCCGACCCTCGTGATCCACGGCGAGGACGACCCGTTCTTCCCGCTCGGCAACGGCCGGGCCCTCGCCGCCGAGATCCCCGGAGCCGAGCTGATCACCCTGCCCGGCACGGGCAACGAACTCCCGCGCCGCACGTGGGACACGGTCGTCCCCGCGATCCTCCGCCACACGTCCTGACGTGGCCCGATCCTGATGACGGCAACCGGCCCGCCATCACGGCCGGCCCTCGCCGCCCGATCCGTCCCCGGGGCTGTGCATGAGGCGGAGGGCCAGGAAGAAATCGACCCGGTCCTCCAGGCGGGAGAGGTCGCGGCCGGTGAGGTCCTGGATGCGCTGAACGCGGTAGCGGACGGAATTGACGTGCAGGTGCAGCTGTTCGGCGCAGCGCGTCCATGAGCCGGAGTTCTGGAGGAACGTCTCAAGCGTGCGGACGAGGTCGGCGCCGTGGGCCTCGTCGTAGGCGCGCAGCGGGTCCAGCAGCCGGACCTGGAACATGTGGCGGACGTCGTCGGGGACGCTGGCGAGCAGCAGGACGTGAGTGGCCAGTTCGTCGTGGCGGACGACGCGGACGGGGGAGTGCGACCCGGGCGTCCGGGAGATGCGGAGCCGGGTCGCGGCCAGGCGGCGCGCGTAACGCGCCTCCTCGACGGCGCCGCGCAGCCCGGCCGCCGTCACGGTGTCGCTGACGCCCACGGCGATGCCGTCGGCGGACAGGCCGGGGACCAGCGCGTTGAGGGCGTCCTGGATCTCGGCGACGATGTCCTGCCCGGCCGCCGGGGCGATGGCGATGGCCTGGTCGTCCAGCAGGCCGACGAGCGGCCGGGTGCCCGGCAGGACCTCCGCGAGCACGGTGCGCAGTTCACCCGGGCGCAGGGTGCCGTGGGCCGATGCCGCGACCGCCGTGAACTCGGTGGACGGGGCGAAGCCCGCCCGTTCCAGTCCCGGGACGATCTCTGCGCCGGTGGCCGCGGCGGTCACGATCTCCTGCGCGACGCGGTGTTCGGTGTTCTGGCGCGCTCTTTCCAGCGCCACGATCGCGGCGAGTTCGGTGGTGAGGGTGCGGCGCTCGGCGGGCCAGTCGGCGAGGTCGCCCTCGCAGGCGATGAACCAGTCGGCCACGCGGGACGTGGTGTCCTCGGCGACCGCGAAGATCGACGTGTCGAGCCGGGGGACGTGGCAGGGCAGGCGCGGCGCCGTGAGGAAGGCCCTCGCCAGGGCGGCGGGGGCGGGCGGACGCGGGCCCGCGACGACGCGTCCGGTGGGGGTGAGGACGTGGCAGCGCATCCCGAGGTCGCGGCCGACCAGGTCGAGGACGGCGCCGAGGCCGGTGCCCTCGACGAGCCGGCGGTGCCGGTCCAGGACGGCGGTCAGGTCCGCGGCGCGGGCACCCGACAGGTGCCGGACGACCTCTTCGGTGACGGTCGCGAACGCGACGTCCTCGGGCACCTTGAACAGCGGGAGCCGGTGTCGGCGGCAGGCCTCGACGAGGTCGTCCGGGACGGCCCCCAGCGCGAGGTCCCAGGCGGCGAGTCCCGACACGCCCGCGTCGGCCAGGGCCCGCACGAACGTCTCGGAGTCGGCGGGCCGCGACCGCCAGACGAGCCCGGTCAGCACGAGCTCCCGCCCGCGCAGGTAGCGGCCCGGGTCGAGGAGATCGGTGGTGACGACCCATCGGATCGTCCGGTCCAGCTCGTCCTCGCCGGTGACGACCTCAAGCCGCAACGCGGGCATCGCGAGCAGGGAACGCAGCTTCATGTGTAGCAACCTACAAACGCCGGCGGGTCGACGGCGCCACAGTTCGGACGTCCTGTGCCTCGACCGGCCCCCGGGCGGCTGTGTGTACTCGGGCAGGGAGGGGAGGAAGCCACCTGGTCACCATGTATCGGAGCCACCACGGACCGGAGGACGCGTGAGTCTGTCGACGCATGTGCTGGACGCGGCGAAGGGGCTGCCGGCGGCGGGTATGGCCGTCCGGCTGGAGCGGCGCGCGGCGGACGGCGGCTGGACGCCGCTGGCCGAGGGCCGCACCGACGCCGACGGCCGCATCAGGGAGTGGGGCGCCGCGGTCGAGGCCGGGGTGCACAGGCTGACGTTCGACACGGCGGGCCTGTCGGACTTCTATCCCGAGGTCACGGTGGCGTTCACGGTCACCGATCCGGGGCGGCATCTGCACGTGCCGCTGCTGATCAGCCCGTTCGCCTACTCGACCTACCGAGGGAGCTAGGACACGCGGACATGGACTTCCTGCGACCGCTGAGTTGGGAGGACGCCCTCGCCGCGAAGGCGGAGCTGCCGGGCGCCCTGCCCGTTCAGGGCGGCACCGACGTCATGGTCGAGATCAACTTCGATGTGCGGCGGCCGGAGGCGCTGCTCGACCTCACCCGGGTCCGTGACCTGGCGGAATGGGACATCGCGGACGGGCGGCTGCGCGTCGGCGCCGGCGTCACCTACACCCGGCTCATCGACGGGCTGGGGGACCGGCTGCCCGGCCTCGCGCAGGCGTCCCGGACGGTCGGGTCGCCGCAGATCCGCAACCGGGGCACGGTCGGCGGCAACCTCGGCGCGGCGTCCCCCGCCGGGGACGCTCATCCGCCGCTGCTGGCGGGCGGCGCCGAGATCGAGGCCGAATCGGCGGCGCGCGGCGTCCGGATGATCCCGGCCGCGGACTTCTTCACCGGCGTGAAACGGAACGCGCTGGAGCCGGACGAGCTGATCCGCGCGTTCTGGACGGCGCCCGCGTCCGGCCCGCAGTACTTCTCCAAGATCGGCACCAGGAACGCGATGGTGATCGCCGTCTGCTCGTTCGCGGTCGCGCTGCATCCGGGGGAGCGGCGCGTCGGGACGGGCCTCGGGTCGGCCGCCCCGACACCGCGCCGCGCCACCGCCGCCGAGGCGTTCATCTCCCGCGAACTGGACTGGGACGGCCGGGGACCGCTCGCAGGATCGGCGGCGCGGCGGTTCGGTGACCTGGTGACGGAGGCGGCGGCACCGATCGACGACGTCCGGGGCACGGGCGGCTACCGCAGGCACGCCCTGGCGGTGATGGCGCGCCGCACGCTGACCTGGGCCTGGAACGACCACCGCGCCGGGGCACCGGCCGGTTCCGGGAAGGAGGCCTCCTGATGCGGGTGAACGTCACCGTCAACGGGTCGAGCGAGACCGTGGACGACGTGTGGGAGGGCGAGAGCCTGCTCTACATGCTGCGGGAGCGGATGGGGCTCCCCGGCTCCAAGAACGCTTGTGAACAAGGCGAATGCGGCTCCTGCACCGTCTACCTGGACGGTGTCCCCGCCTGCGCGTGCCTGGTCGCGGCCGGGCAGGCGGAGGGACGCGACGTCCGCACCGTGGAGGGCCTGGCCGAGGGGCGGCCCGGCCCTACCGGCCGCGCGGGCGAGCGGCTCGACCCCGTCCAGGAGGCGTTCGCCGAGACGGGCGCCGTCCAGTGCGGGTTCTGCACGCCCGGCCTGATCGTCCAGGCGCACGACCTGATCGAGCGGAACCCCGCGCCGGCCGACGCCGAGATCCGCGAGGCGCTCGCCGGGAACCTGTGCCGCTGCACCGGCTACGAGAAGATCCTGGACGCGGTGCGCCTCGCCGCCGAGCGGAAGGCGGCGACGCGATGACGATCATCATCGAGAACGCCCACGTCGTCACCGTGTCCGGCGACGAGCATCCGGGCGGCCACATCGTGATCGACGGCGACAGGATCACGGCCGTCGGCCCCGGCCCCGCCCCGGCCGCGTCCGCCGGCGCCGCGCGGGGGGCGGCGGGCCGCAGCGATGGGGGCGGAACACAGCGGATCGACGGCACCGGATGCCTCGCCACCCCCGGCCTGGTCAACACCCACCACCACCTCTACCAGTGGGCGAGCCAGGGCCTCGCCGTCGACAACACCCTGTTCGAATGGCTGACCACGCTCTACAAGCCGTGGTCGAAGATGGACGCCGAGGTCGTGGCCGGAGCGGCGAGCGCGGGCCTCGGGTGGCTCGCCAAGTCGGGCTGCACCACCTCCACCGACCACCACTACCTGTTCCCGAAGGGACGCGGTGACCTGTTCGCCGCCGAGGTGGACGCGGCGGCCGAGATGGGCGTCCGGTTCCACCCGTGCCGGGGGTCGATGGACCGGGGCCGGTCGCAGGGCGGGCTCCCGCCGGACGAGGTCGTCGAGGACCTCGACACGGTCCTCGCCGAGACCGAGGCCGCGATCGACCGGTACCACGACCCGTCGCCCGGCTCCCTGCTGCGGGTGGCCGTCGCGCCCTGCTCACCGTTCACCGTCACCAGGGAACTGCTGGTCAGATCGGCGGAGCTCGCGCGCGCCAAGGGCGTCCGGCTGCACACCCACCTCGCCGAGACGCTGGACGAGGAGGAGCACACGACGGAGCAGTTCGGCATGACCCCCACCGAGTACATGGACTCGATCGGCTGGCTCGGCCCCGACGTGTGGCTCGCGCACTGCGTCCACCTGCACGACACCGACATCAAGCGGCTCGCCGAAACCCGCACCGGCACCGCGCACTGCCCGAGTTCCAACGCGCGTCTCGGCGCCGGGATCGCCCGCGTGTCCCGCCTGCTGGAGGAGGGCGCGGCCGTCGGCCTCGGCGTGGACGGGGCGGCGTCGGCGGAACTCGTCCCCCTCGCCGGCGAGATCCGGCAGGCGATCTACCTGCAGCGCGCCCGGTTCGGGCCGACCGCGCTGAC
This sequence comes from Actinomadura sp. 3N407, assembly GCF_052245875.1. Classification (NCBI taxonomy): domain Bacteria; kingdom Bacillati; phylum Actinomycetota; class Actinomycetes; order Streptosporangiales; family Thermomonosporaceae; genus Actinomadura; species Actinomadura sp. 3N407. The sequence continues at coordinate 64,717 of NZ_JBQQBP010000011.1, read as the reverse complement.
CGCCCGGCAGGCCCTGGAGATGGCGACGCTCGGCGGCGCCCGCTGCCTCGGCCGCGACGACGAGATCGGCTCCCTCGAACCGGGCAAGCTCGCCGACATCGCGCTGTGGCGGGTGGACGGCTTCCACGCGGCCGTCGACGACCCGGTCGTCGCGTTCGCGTTCGGGAAGACCCCGCCGCTCCAGCGCCTCCTCGTCGGCGGCCGCACGATCGTGGACGACGACGCCCTCGTCACCGTCCCGCAGGACGAGGCCGGGCGGCGCGGCGCCGACGCCCACCGCCGCCTGATGCGGCTCGCGGAGGAGGTGCTCTGATGGCGCCGCCGGTGAGAAGCCCCGGTCATGTCGCCGCCCCCGGGCTGGGCGGCGTCGGGGAGAGCGCGCCGCGGCCGGACGGGACGCTCAAGGTGACCGGCGAGTTCGCGTACGCGTCCGACCTGTGGATGGACGGGATGCTGTGGGGCGCGACGCTCCGCAGCCCGCATCCCCGGGCGCTGATCAGGTCGATCGACATCGGGCCCGCGCTCGCGATGCCCGGCGTCCGGGCCGTCCTCACCCACGAGGACGTGCCGGGCCGCAAGATGTTCGGCATCGACCACACCGAGGACCAGCCCGTCCTCGCCATCGACCAGGTCAGGCACGAGGGCGAGCCGGTCGCGCTCGTCGCCGCCGACCACCCGGAGACGGCGCGGCGCGCGATGGAGAGGATCGCCGTCGGCTACGAGGTGCTGGAACCGATCACCGACCCCCGCGCCGTGATCGCCGACCCGGAGGGCCTGAAGGTCCAGGACCGGGGCGGCATCACCCGCCATCAGCCGGTGCGCGTCGGAGACGTCGCCGCCGCGAGGGCCGAGGCGGACGTCGTCGTGTCGGGCGAGTACGAGGTCGGCATCCAGGACCAGGCGTTCCTCGGGCCCGAATCCGGCCTGGCGGTCCCGGCCGAGGACGGCGGCATCGACCTCTACGTCTCCACGCAGTGGATCCACAACGACCTCAAGCAGATCGCGCCCTGCCTCGGCCTCGCCGAGGACCGGATCCACATGACGCTCGCGGGCGTCGGCGGCGCGTTCGGCGGACGCGAGGACCTGTCGATGCAGATCCACGCCGGGATGCTCGCCCTGCACACCGGCAGGCCCGTCAAGATGTCCTACAACCGGTACGAGTCGTTCTTCGGGCACGTCCACCGGCATCCCGCGCAGATGCGGTACGAGTACGGCGCCGCGGCCGACGGGCGGCTCCTCTACGCCGACGTCGAGATCGTCCTCGACGGCGGCGCGTACACCTCGTCCACGAAGAACGTCACCGGCAACGCGGCCTCACTCGGCGTCGGCCCGTACGAGATCCCGAACATCAGGATCGACGCGTACGGCGTCTACACCAACAACCCGCCGTGCGGCGCCATGCGCGGGTTCGGCGCCGTCCAGGCGTGCTTCGCCTACGAGTCGATGATGGACAAGCTCGGTGACGCCTGCGGCCTCGGCCCGGTCGAGATCCGCCGCCGCAACGCCGTCTCGCAGGGGTCGAAGCTCGCGACCGGGCAGGTCATCGACTCGCCTGCACCGCTCGCCGGGATGCTGGCCCGGCTGGAGGCGATGCCGATGCCGCCGCCGCTCGACCCGTCCGACCTCAGGAACCTGCCCGGCGGGGTCTCCCAGACGACCCACGGCGAAGGCGTCGTGCGGGGCGTCGGGTACGGCGTCGGGATCAAGAACATCTGCTTCTCCGAGGGCTTCGACGACTACTCCACCGCCCGCGTCCGGCTGGAGGTCATCGGCGGCGAGGCGACCGTGCTCGTGCACACCGCCGCGGCCGAGGTCGGTCAGGGGCTCGTCACGATCCAGGCGCAGATCGCCCGGACGGAGCTGGGCGTCCAGAGGGTCACGATCGCCCCGGCGGACGACCGGGCCGGCGACGCCGGCTCGTCCAGCGCGTCCCGCCAGTCGTACATGACGGGCGGCGCGGTCAAGACGGCCTGCGAGGCGGTGCGCGCCGGACTCCTCGCACTGGCCGCCCGCCGCCTCGGCCGCCCCGCCTCCGCAGACCTGACCGCCACCGGCGGGAAGATCGTCTCCCTCTCGGACGGTGTGCTCGGCACCATCGAGGACGTCCTCGGCGACGCCGTCATCGAGGAGACCCGCGAGTACCACCACCGGCCCACGGCCGCCATGGACCCCGTCACCGGGCAGGGCAGCAGCCACACCCAGCTCGCCCTCTGCGTCCACCGCGCCGTCGTCGACGTGGACGTCGACCTCGGCCTCGTCAAGGTCGTCGAGCTGGCCGCCGTCCAGGACGTCGGGAAGATCATCAACCGGACGGGGGTCGAGGGGCAGATCCACGGCGGCTCCGCGCAGGGCCTCGGTCTCGCCGTGATGGAGGAGATCGTCGTGTCGGACGGCCTCGTCCGCAACCCGTCCTTCACCGACTACCTGATCCCGACGATCCTCGACATGCCGCCGATGCGGCTCGACATCCTGGAGAACCCCGATCCTGCGGCGCCCTACGGCCTGCGCGGCGCCGGCGAGCCCCCCACGCTCTCCTCCACCCCCGCCATCGTCGCCGCGATCAGGAACGCCACGGGGCGCCCGCTCCCGCGGGTTCCGGTCCGCCCGGAGCACATCGTCGGCTAGGACCGGCCCAGGCCAATATTAGGCAGAGCATTGACCGCCGCAGAGAATCTGCCTACATTCTGCGATGTTCGACAAATTTCTGACGTTCGTGGAACATGCATCCAATTCTGGGCCATCCCCCAGGCCGGAGGATCACCATGAAACGACTACCGACCGTCGCAGTGGCCGCCGTCCTCGCGGCCCCCGCGGTCCTGACACCGGCCGCCGCCCACGCGTCCGCCGGCCCCGCGCACTACACCGGCACCCTCCCCGACGGCGCCACCTGGATCGCCGACGTCCCGGCCGACTGGAACGGGACCCTCGTCCTTTACAGCCACGGATTCGGGCCGCTCACCCCGGCGAACCGCCCGAGCGAAGCCGCGGGCAAGGCCCTCCTCGACCGCGGCTACGCCCTCGCCGGCTCGTCCTACGACCCCTCCGGCTCGCTCTGGGCCCTGGGCAGCGCCGTCCGGGACCAGCTCGCCACCGGCAGAGCCGTCTCAGAGATCATCGGCCGCCCGCGCATCACGCTCGCCCTCGGCCAGTCCATGGGCGGCCTCGTCAGCGCCAAGATCGCCGAGACCCGCGCGGTGGACGGCGTCCTCAGCACCTGCGGCATCGTCGCTGGCGGCGCCGACCTCATGAACTACCAGCTCAACGCCGGCCACGCGATCGACACCCTCCTGGCCCCGGACCGGGACATCAAGCTCGCCGACTACGAGACGCCCGCCCAGGCCGCTGCCGCCGGAGCCCAGCTCACCCAGGCCGTCGCGGACGCCCAGGACACCCCCGCCGGCCGCGCCCGCATCGCCCTGGCCTCCGCGTTCCTCAACCAGTCGACCTGGTTCTCCGGCGACTCCCCACCGGCCCGCAACGACTACGCGGCCATGCAGCGCCAGCAGTACGAATGGATCGCCTCCGGCGGCGTCCTCAACTTCGTCTTCGGCGGCCGCTACTGGCTCAACCTGGCCGCAGGAGGCGACAGCGCCTGGAACAAGGGCCTGAACTACTCGCGCCTGCTCCACGAGTCAGGCAATCTGCGCCAGGTCAAGGCCATGTACCGGGCCGCGGGCCTGAACATGAGGTCCGACCTGTCCCGCCTCACCGCGACCGCCGCCGAGAAGGCCGAGCCGCGCCCGCTCGCCTGGATGATCCGCACCTCCGAGCCCACCGGCCGCCTCCGCGTCCCGACCCTGAACATCCACACCATCTCCGACGGGATCGTCCCGGTCGAGCACGAGCGCGAGTACGCCGCGTCCGTCCGCCGGGTCGGCCACCCCCACCTCCTGCGCCAGGCCTACGTCCACCGCATCGGACACTGCAACTTCACCGCGTCCGAATACGTGGCCTCCCTCCAAACCCTGGAGAAGCGCGTCAAGACCGGCCACTGGCCGAACACCACCGCCCGCTCCCTCAACAAGGCGGCCGAGTCCCTCTCCCTCGACCCCTCGGCCTTCATCCGCTACCGCTCAAACCGCCTCGTAGTCCAACCCTCCCACCCGTAACTCACTGTGACGTAAGACACACGCCGAGTCATTGGATAGTCAAGATATCTAATGGTGATGCCTTAGTAACTTTCCGTGTATGGTCACCGCAGTCCACGAAGGACCAATCCAGATCATCCGCGACAACCCGGAAGTCATAGCCCAGATCCTGCACCGCGTTCGACGTCGAGATCGGGGACGACCTGATGATCAGATCGGTGTCCGAAGAGTGCACCCAGATCGCCCCGACCGCCTACCGAGCCGACAACGTCGTAGAGATCTGCGAAGGAGGCTCCGAGAAGACGACCCTCGCCGTCGTCGCGGAAATCCAGCAGAAAAAGGACCTGCGGAAGCGCAAGTCCTGGCCCATCTACCTCACGACGCTCCATGGCAAACCGCATGCCCGTGCTACCTGATCGTCATCTGCCCCAAGCGCTCAGTCGCCGACTGGGCACGCGAGCCGATCAGGATCGGCCACCCTGGTTTCACCCTCAAGCCCCTGGTGGTCGGCCCAGGAACCAAGCCGCTCGTCACCACGACCGACCAGGCGGCGCAGATGCCCGAGTTGGCCATCATCAGCACTCTGGCCAACGTCAGCGCCCCCACCAGGGAGTCTTTGGAGATCACCCACGCGGCCCTCGCCACCATCGAGAACGCGGGCCACGAAAACGCCGATCTGTACACTGACCTTGTGGTCAGCGCGCTGCCGAGGCTGGCGCGTCGCATCCTGGAGGAACTCGTGTCCACTGGTACCGCCGAATACAAGTTCAAGAGCGACCTCTTCCTCCGCCACCAAGCCATCGGCAAGGCGGAGGGCGAGGCGAAGATGGTGCTCGTCGTGCTTGAGGCTCGCGGGCTGAGTGTGTCCGACGAGGCGCGTGAGCGGATCATGGCCTGCACGGACGAGGAGCAGCTCACCGAGTGGGCGACGCGCGCGGTGACGGCGGGGTCCGCCGACGAGTTGTTCGACTGACGCCGTTTGTGGCGTGGTGTCCCCTCGTTCAGGTGTTTCGGGGGGTTACCAGGCCGGATTCGTAGGCGAGGACCACCAGCTGGGCGCGGTCGCGGGCGTGGAGTTTGATCATGGCCCGGTTGATGTGGGTCTTCGCGGTCACGGGGCTGATCACCATGCGGTCGGCGATCTGGCCGTTGGACAGGCCCTGCGCGGCCAGGGCGACGGCCTCGCGTTCGCGGTTCGTCAGCTCCTTCAGCTCTGTGCCGGCTCCCGTGTTGAGAGGCTGGGCGACGTACCGGCTGATCAGCATTCTGGTGACCGACGGTGCGAGCAGCGCGTCACCGCGCGCGGCGACGCGTACGGAGTGGAGGAGGTCCTCCGGCTCGATGTCCTTCACGAGGAACCCGGCGGCGCCGGCGCGCAGCGCGTTGAAGACGTACTCGTCGAAGCCGTAGTTGGTCAGGATGACGACGTGCACGCCGGCCAGCGCCGGGTCCGCGGCGATGCGGCGGGTCGTCTCTATGCCGTCCATGACCGGCATCTGGATGTCGATGAGCGCGATGTCGGGGAGGTGTTCCCTGATCAGCGCCAGGCCCTGTTCGCCGTCGGCGGCCTCGGCCACCACCTCGATGTCGTCCTCCGCGTCGAGGAGCGCACGGAATCCGCCTCGCAGGAGCGGCTGGTCGTCGACCAGCAGGACGCGGATCACTGCGGCCCGCCCACGGGAAGCTCTGCCTGGACGCTGAAGCCGCCGTCGCTGCGCGGTTCGGCGCGCAGGCGGCCGCCCAGGGCGGTGACCCGCTCACGCATTCCGAGCAGGCCGACGCCGGGCACGGGGGCGGTGCCCGGCATGGCCTTGCCGTCGTCGTCGACTTGTATGGCGAGGATGTCCGGACGGTAGTCGATCCGGATCGTCGCCGTGGAGGCGGCGGCGTGGCGGGCGGTGTTGGTGAGCGACTCCTGGACGATCCGGTAGGCGGTCCGGTCCACCGCGGTCGGCACGTCGTGGCGTTGCCCTTCGATCGTCAGGGTCGTGTTGAGGCCCGTCCAGCGGGCCCGTTCTACCAGTTCGGGGACGTGATCGAGGCCGTGCGAAGGGGTCTTGGCGTCGTCCCGCAGCGTTTCCAGGGTCGCTCGCAGTTCCCGCGTCGCCTCACGGCCGGCCTCCTGAATCGCCAGCAGCGCCTCCGGTACCTGCTCGCCGCGTTTGCGGGCCAGGTGGACGGCGACTCCGGACTGCACCTTGATGATCGAGATCTGGTGGGTGAGCGAGTCGTGCAGCTCCCGCGCGATGTGCAGCCGTTCCTCCGACGCGCGCAGCCGGGCGGTCTCCTCCCGGGTGCGCTCGGCCTCGTCCGCCCGCCGCTCGGCCTGCCGCAGCGCCTCACCGGCGGCGCCGGCGGCGATCAGCCACGCGATCTCAAGCGCCCCCCTGGCCTGTGCGAACGCGTCGCTCGCGGGCCCGTCCGCCGGGGAGGCCATGGCGGCGAGGGGCAGCGCGGCCAGCAGGGCCGCGCTCGCCGCGACCGTGATGATCCGGTGCCCCGCGCGGACGGCGGCGTACACCGCGAACAGGTACGCGACGGCGGGCACGTCGAAACCGACCGCCTGGTAGCCCAGCGCACAGAGCCCGGTGACGGCCAGGACGGGGACGGGGGCCCGGCGGCCGGCGGCCAGCACCAGGCCGCTCGCGACCAGGAGGGCGTAGCCGAGTACGTCGAGGTCCGTGCCGGGGTGGTCCCCGGCCAGCGCGGTGACCAGCAGCGTCGCCGTCACGCATACCGCGATTACCCAGCGTCCGGCCCTGGCCCAGGCGACCGCCAGTCCTGTGCTCATACGCGCACCCTAGCCGCGTGCCGTCGCGTGCGAATCCTGCCGGCGGACGAGCGGCCGGCTACCGCGCACGCAGTACTCCCGCGGTTCCTGCGGCTTCCGCGGTAACGGAATGCGCCATTGGCGGTAGCGCGAATTGCATGCGTCCGGGGGACGACCGGCAATGGGTCCGGTGTGCAAGATCAGGGCGCATTGCGAAAAAGAAGAGAGTTGGGGAGAAGATGATGTCAACCGAGACTCCGGCCGCGGACGGAGTCCTGGCGGGACTGGCCCGGTTCTGTTACCGGCGCCGCCGCCTGGTCCTCCTGACCTGGATCGTCGGCGTGATCGCCGTGGCGTTCGCCGGCTTCGGCTACGGCGCCGCCCCCGACAACGACTTCTCCGGCGGGGATTCCGGGTCCGCCAAGGCGCAGGAGCTGATCGAGAGGCATTTCCCCGAGCGGCAGGGGGACACGCTGACTCTCGCGATCAAGGCGGAAAAGGGAATCGACGATCCGGCCGCCCGGCGGAAGATCGAGACGGTCATCGCCGATCTGTCCGCCTCACCCGTTACGGGACCGGTGACGTCGCCGTATCAGAACGCGGACCTGGTGACCGAGGACCGCCGTATCGCCCGCACGACCCTCCCGCTGACCGATGAGGAAGCGGACAAGTCCGAGGTCGAGCCGCTGGTGGACACGGTCAAGGACGCCTCCGGCGACGGCGTGACGCTGGGGCTCGGCGGGGACAAGGCCGAAAAGGCCGAGACGCCGGCGCAGGGCCCGGCGGAGGGCGTGGGCGTCCTGGCGGCGGCGGTGGTCCTGTTCATCGCGTTCGGGTCGCTGGTAGCGATGGGCCTGCCGATCGTGACGGCGCTGATGTCGATCCTCGGCGGCATCGCCCTGATGAAGCTGGTGGGGCACGTGATGCCGGCGCCCGACTTCACCGTGCTCTTCGCCGCGATGATCGGGCTCGGCGTCGGCATCGACTACGCGCTGTTCATCGTGACCCGCTACAAGGACGGACTGCGGGACGGCGACGACCCCGAGAGCGCCACGGTCACGGCCATCGCGACGGCGGGTCGCGCGGTGCTGTTCGCCGGCACGACCGTGGTGATCGCCCTGCTCGGCCTGATCGTCATGGGGCAGCGGCTGATGACCGGGGTGGCCGTCGCCACGTCGGTGACCGTGGTGGTGACGATGATCGCCGCGCTGACCCTGCTGCCGGCGTTCCTGGGCTTCACCGGCCACAGGATCAACTCGCTTCGGCTGCCCCGCCGCGCCTCCCGCCGGCTCGGGCCCGCCGGCGCCCCGTCCGGGGAGCGTCGTACACCCGCGGAGCGCTGGGCGGGCGTGGTGCAGCGCAGGCCGCTGGTCGCCGCGCTGCTGGCCGGCGCGGTCCTGCTGGTGCTGGCCGCGCCCGCGCTGTCGATGCGGCTGAGCCAGCCCGACGCCAGCGTCCAGCCCCACGACAGGAGCAGCTACACCTCATACAAGATCATCTCTGAGGGGTTCGGTCCCGGCTACGGCGCGCCTTTGGTCTTCGCCACCCGGGTCGGTTCCGGGGACGCCGATCTGCGTCCCGTCGTCAGCGCGGTCGGCGAGGCGGAGGGCATCGCCCACGTCACGCCGCCCCAGGTCAGCGAGGACGGGGAGGCCGCCACCTTCATGGCCTTCCCGGAGACCGGATACCAGGACGAGGCGACCGCGGACCTGGTGCACCGCCTCCGCGACGACGTGCTGCCCGAGGCGCCCGGCGGTGAAGGCGTCCACATCGGCGGCCCGAACGCCGGCGCCATCGACTTCGCCGACGAGGTCGGCTCGCGCCTGCCCCTGATGATCGCGGTCGTCATCGCGATGTCCATGCTGCTGCTGATCGCCCTGGTCCGGTCGGTCACGATCGCACTGCAGGCCGCCGTGGTGAACCTGCTGTCGATCGGCGCCGCCTACGGCGTGATCGTCGCGGTCGTGCAGTGGGGATGGTTCGGCCCGGCCCTCGGTTTCCCCGCCGAGATGCCGGTCACGACCTGGGTGCCGATGGTGATGTTCCCGGTCCTGTTCGGCCTGTCGATGGACTACCAGGTCTTCCTGATCTCACGGGTCCGGGAGGAGTACGAGCGCACCGGCGACACCCGGACGGCCGTCGCCCGCGGGCTGGCGCGGACCGCCAAGGTCATCACGGCGGCGGCCGCCATCATGATCGCCGTCTTCACGACCTCGCTGCTGGGCCCCGACGTCGCGGTCAAGCAGGGCGGCCTGGGCATGGCCGTCGCCGTGCTCATCGACGCCTCCATCGTCCGGATGATCCTCGTCCCGGCGGTGATGGAACTGTGCGGCAAGGCCAACTGGTGGATGCCCGGACGCCGGGCACCGGTGACGGCGCCGGCCTCACCGGCCGGCGTCGGGGAGGAGGCCAAGGTTTGACCGGACCTCTGAAGCGGCTGGGATGCTGAGCGCCCCGGTGGTGTGCCGGGGGCGCGGCGTGCGTCAGGGGGCCTCGGTGGGGTCCTCCTCCAGGAGGTCGTCGAACTCGCCGTCCTTGACGCCGGCGATGAAGGCGTCCCACTCGGCTTCGGTGAAGTAGAGGATCGGCCCCGCGGGGTTCTTGGCGTCGCGCATGACGACGGCCCTCTCACCGAAGTCCTTGTGCTGGACGGGGACGTCCTTGCCATCGATGAACTCGATGATGACCCCGTCGCTGAGGATCGGTTCCTGCTCGGTCACTGGCCCACCTTCTTCGTCCTGGCGCTGTCGGGCTCAAGGCTAGTGCGTGAGAGGGCGGTGACACGCCGGAACCGGATCCCGGCCGCCCGTGCGGGAGGGCGGCCGGGATGCGGGATCACGGAGTGTCGAAACCGAGGGTGTACTGGCCCGAGCCGCTGTAGGCGTGGACCCGGTACCGGTAGTAGCCGGCCGTGCCGCTGTAGGAGATGTTCTCGTCAGGGGTGGGGCTGATGGACTGCGCCACCGTCTGCCATCCCGAGCCGTTCCACTTCTGCAGGTACAGGTCGAAGTCGGTGCCGTCGGGGCCGTCGAGGCAGGCGGAGTGGGTTCCGGAGGAGGTGCTGCGGTAGTAGCTGCCGTCCGGCTGGTAGTCGCTGCCGCCGGAGCTCAGCGAGCCCGTCGCGGTGTCCTCGCGGCCGTCGCAGGCGCCGGGGTCGCCAGGCCCGGGGTCGCCGGGTCCGCCACCCGAGGTGACGAGGTCGCGGCCCTGCTGGGCGAGGATCTGCAGGACCTCGCCGACCGGCTGGAAGTACATCTGGTCTCCGCCGCCCTGGCCGTCCCGGCAGGTGCCCGAGCCGCCGGACGTGATGCCCTGCGCCTGTCCCTGCGGGGTGAACAGCGCGCCGCCGGAGTCGCCGGGGTCGGCGCAGATGTCGGTGCGGATCAGCCCGGTGACCGTTCCCTCCGCGTAGCGGACGGTCGCGCCGCGCTGGAGGATCTGGCCGCACCAGATCCGGGTGTTGGTCGTGGAGCCCGAACGGCAGACCTCGGAGCCGACCGGTGCCTCCACTGCGCCGTGGATCGTCTGGTACGTGCCGTCCCACTTGTTGACGGTGGGCGTGGGCGTCCACTGGCTGTTGGTGTTGACCCACGCGTAGTCGTTGCCGGGGAACGAGGAGCCGCCGAACGACCCCTGCGCGACCTGGTTGGCACCGCTCGTCGACTCGCCCTGGCCGCCGCAGTGGCCGGCGGTGACGTAGCCGCCGTCGACCGAGAACGCCACCGAGCAGCCTGCCGAAGGCGTCCAGTACCGTTCGCCGCCGACGATGTCGTAGAGCGGACGCGGTTCGGCCGTCGAGTGGACGTACCGCACTGCCCCGGCGTCGACGCCGCCGGCCTTGGCGAACCGCTTCACGGCGGCCTTGGACGACGCCTGCACGACGACGCGGTTGGTCTCCGGGTCGATGTACCAGGCGGTCACCGACTTGGGGGCCGACCGGGCGTGCTCGTTCAGCTTCGCCTGGACCGAGCGGAGGTCGCGGGCGTCGTACTTCACCACCTTGGGCACCGCGCCGGCCGCCTTGATCGTGGCGGTGGACGCGGCGTCGGTGGTGGCGACGACGACCTTGGAGCCGTGCTCGACCCAGGCCCCGCCGAACGCCGCGCCGAGCGAGATCTTCAGGTGCTTCTGGATTCCTGCGGCGCGGTCCGCGGGTGCGGCGGCGACCTGCGGCCGGTCGGTGGCGGTGGGGGCTGTGTGCGCGTGCACCGGGGTCGCCAGCGACGCGGTCAGGCCGGAAACGGCCATGATGCCCAGCACCAGGTGTCTGCGGGCCATGTGGGCGCTCCTGGGGGGTGGGGGAGGGATGGACGCCCCGATGCCCGGAATGCTGGACCGCCTGAACGCCGAGGACAACGAATCGCACCCGACTGGCTTTTCACAGTTGATTGCGTTTCGCCTGAACACCGCGAACGCTTGCCGGGCGGTGCCCGCCGGCCGCCGCCGTCAGGAGTCGATGAGCAGGCGGGCGGCGGAGATCTCCAGCCGGGCCTGGATCTCCTCCGCGGTGGCGTTCCCGCGCAGCATCTCGATCATCTCCATGGTCCAGATGCCGGCCAGCGCCCGGGCCACGAGGCGGCGCGGGTCGTCGTCGGCGATGTCCCGCGGCGGGCCGGACGCGGCGAGCAGCAGCAGGCCGGTCATCCGTTCGCCGAAGTCGGTCTTGACGTCCGACAGCAGCAGGGAGCGGATCAGCGCCTCGGCCAGCTCCGGTTCGCGCATCAGCCCGCGGGTGGCGCGCATGAGCACTTCCACCGCGCGCTGCGGCGGGTCGCCGGCGCGGGGCGGGCGGCGTTCGATGCTGCTTTCGAGGAGGTCGAGTTCCTCGCTGACGACGGCGACGACCAGGTCCATCTTGGACGGGAAGTAGCGGTACAGGGTGCCGAGGGCGACCCCGGCGCGCTCGGAGACGGTGCGCATCTGCATCGCCTCGATGCCGCCGCGCGACGCCAGCGCCGCGGCCGCCTGCACGATACGCTTGCGCCGCTGGTGCTGGCTGCGGGAGCGCACGCTCTGTCCCGGCCGGCCGGCCGCCTGTTCCGCGGGCTGACCCGGGGTCTGGCCCCCGGTCACTGTCGGCTCTGCGGTCACGGTCGATCCCTCCTGTGCGGGCGCGGTCGCCCGACGTGTCCTGCCAAGGATACAGCTCTTACAAGAACGTGTTATCTGATCGTCGGTGGGCGGCCGGCCCGCCGGGGCCGTCCATCAGGTCGATGAACCCTGGCATGCTAGGCGAATCTGCCCGCGAACGAGGTCGATCATGCCTCTGGACACAGACTAGAATCTGTTCTACTTTTTCGCCGTGGGGTGATCCTGGGGAGGTGGCGGGATGAGCGTCGCGGCACTGCTGGAGGCGAGGGCGGACGACGGCCGTCCCGGACTGCGCCCGGCCGACGGCGACCGGTCCTGGACGTGGCGGGAGGTCGTCGCCGAAAGCGCGGCCCGCGCCGCCTGGATGGCGGGCCGGCCGGGCGGGGAGCGTCCCGTCCACGTGGGCGTCCTCCTCGACAATCTGCCCGAGCTGGTTTTCCTCCTCGGCGGGGCGGCGCTGTCGGGCGCCGTGGTGGTCGCGCTGAACCCGACCCGGAGCGCCGCCGAACTCGCGGGCGACGCCGGACGCGCCGACTGCGACCTCGTCCTCACCCGGCCCCGGTACGCGAAGGCGGCCGCCGAGCTGGGGCTGCCCGTCCTGGACGTGGAGGACGACGACTACCGCGCGCAGCTGGCCCCCTTCGCCGGCTCCCCGCTCCCGGACACCTCGGAGATCGGCGACGGCACCCTGCTCATGCTGATCTTCACGTCCGGGACGTCGGGACGGCCGCGCGCCGTCCGCGTCACCCACCGGAAGGTGGTCGTGCCGGGCGTGATGCTCGCCGAGCGCATGCTGTCGCCGGAGTCGGTCGTCTACTGCCCGATGCCGCTGTTCCACTCCGGCGCGGTGATGGCGGCGTACGCGCCCGCGCTCGCCGCCGGCGCCGAGCTGGTGCTGCGCGCCCGGTTCTCGGCGTCCGCCGTCCTGCCCGACGTGCGCGCGCACGGCTGCACCTACCTGCACTACGTCGGCAAGGCGCTGTCGTACGTGCTGGCCACGCCGCCGGGCGAGGACGACGCCGCCAACACGCTCCAGTTCGCGTTCGGCAACGAGGCGGCGCCGCTGGAGCAGAAGACGTTCGGGGAGCGGTTCGGCTGTTTCGTGATCGACGGCTACGGCTCGACGGAGACCGCGATCTCCATGGCGCCCGACCCGTTCGGCCCGGCCGGCGCGCTCGGGAAGCTGGCCGACGGCATCGCGATCCTCGACCCGGCGACCGGGGAGCCATGCCCGCCCGCCGTGTTCGACGACGCCGGACGGGTCGTGAACGGCGAAGAGGCGATCGGCGAGCTGGTCAACACCGGTGACCTCGGCCTGTTCGACGGCTACTACAAGGAGGACGCCCCCGACCGGCTCCGCGACGGCATGTTCTGGAGCGGCGACCTGGCCTACGCCGACGCGGACGGCTACATCTTCTTCGCCGGACGCAACGCCGACCGGCTCCGCGTGGACGGCGAGAACTTCGGCGCCGCCCAGGTGGAACGTGTCCTGGCGGAACTGCCCGGCGTCCGGCAGCTCGCCGTGTACGGGGTCCCGGACGCGGCGTCCGGCGACCAGGTGATGCTGGCGATCGCCGCCGACGGCTTCGACCCGGAGGCGTTCGCCGCCTACCTGCGCGGCCGCGCCGACCTGAGCCCGAAGTGGCCACCGCGGTACGTGCGGGTGATGCGGGAGCTGCCCGCGACCGCCTCCAACAAGATCCTCAAACGCCGGCTGGTGCGAGACGGCTGGCATACCGATGACGCGGTGTGGTGGCGGCCCGGCCGGGACCTCGCCTACCGGCGGATGACCACGGAGGACGCGGCCGGCGTCCGGGCGGACTTCGAGCGACGCGGCCGGCTGCACCTTCTGGAAGGGAGCGGATGAGTGGACTTCAACCTGGACGAGACCCAGCAGGAGCTCAAGGGGCTCGCGGCGGACCTGCTCGCGCGTGAGGCGACCCAGGAGCGGCTGGAGGCGTTCGAGAAGAGCGGCTCCCGCCCGACCGGGGGGCGTGGGGGGTCGTCCCCCCACAGTGACGCGGCCTACGACGCGGTGACCTGGAAGGCCCTCGCACAGGCGGGGCTGCTCGGGGTCGTCCTGCCGGAGGACGTCGGCGGCGCGGGCTTCGGCCAGGTCGAGCTGGCGGTCATCCTGCGGGAGACCGGCAGGGCGGTCGCGCCCGTCCCGGTGTACGCGTCGCTCGCGCTGGCGGCCGTCCCGATCGGGCGGCACGGCACCGCTGAACAGCGCGCCCTGCTGGTCCCGCTGACCGAGGGCGAGACGGTCCTGACCGGCGCGTACCGCGAGGTCGGCCCTGCCGGGGAGGTCGCGACGACGGCCCGGCGGGACGGGGACGGCTTCGTCCTCGACGGGGTGAAGACGTTCGTCCCGTACGCGCGGGAGGCGTCCCGGATCCTCGTCCCGGCCCGTGTCGAGGGCGAGGGCGTCGGGGTCTTCCTCGTCGAGCCCGCCGCCACGGCGATCACGCGGCAGCCGTCGGCGACGACCGAGCCGCTGTCGCGCGTCGCGCTCGACGGTGCGCGGGTCGGCCCGGACGCCCTGCTCGGCGGGACGGCGGACGGCGCCGCCTGGGACACCCTGCGCCGCTCGGCCGTCGCCGGCGCGGTCGCCGTCTCGTCCGGCGTGATCGAGGGCGCACTGGAGCTGACCAAGGAGTACGTCAAGACGCGCGAGCAGTTCGACCGCGCCCTCGCGCAGTTCCAGGCCGTGACGATGCAGATCGGTGACGTCTACATCGCCAAGCGGGCCTTGGACGTGGCCGTCTGGGCGGGCGTGTGGCGTCTCGCGGAAGGCGCCGCCGACGCCGACGAGGTCCTCACCGTCGCCGCGTACAACGCCTGCGACCCGGTCGTGAAGGCCCTCTACACCTGCCAGCACCTGCACGGCGGCATCGGCCTGGACGTCACCTACCCGCTGCACCGCTACTTCGCTTGGGGCAAGCAGTGCGCGCACCTGCTCGGCGGTGCGGAAGACCAGCTCGACTCGCTCTGCGCGCTCGTCCCCCAGGAGGCCTGATGTTCATCGACCTGACCGACGAGCAGAAGACGCTCCGCGCCGAGCTGCGCGAGTACTTCGAGGGCTGCCTGGACGAGGAGCAGCGCGCCGCCATCCTGGCCGACCCGTTCGGGCCCGCCTACATGGAGCACTGCAAACGGCTCGGCCGCGACGGGATGCTCGGCGTCGCGCTGCCGAAGGAGTACGGCGGCCGCGGCTACGGCCCGGTCGAGCAGACGATCTTCGCCAACGAGATCGCCCGTGCGGAGGTCACCTACCCGCTCATCACGCTGAACTCCGTCGCGCCGACGATCCTGCAGTACGGGACGGACGCGCAGAAGGAGTTCTTCATCCCGCGCATCCTCGCGGGGGAGTGCCATTTCGCGATCGGCTACAGCGAGCCGGGCGCGGGCACCGACCTCGCCGCCCTGCGCACCACCGCCGTCAAGGACGGCGACCACTACGTCGTGAACGGCCAGAAGATCTTCACGTCGGGGGCGAACACCGCCGACTACGTGTGGCTCGCCGCCCGCACCGACCCGGACGCGAAGAAGCACAAGGGCATCTCGATGCTCATCGTCGACTGCCGGGACCCCGGTTTCTCCTGGACGCCGATCATCACGATGGACGGCCGCCACCACACCAACTCGACGTACTTCCAGGACATCCGCGTCCCGGCGGACATGCTGATCGGCGAGGAGAACAAGGGCTGGGACCTCATCGTCAACCAGCTCAACCACGAGCGGGTCACGCTCGGCCCCGCCGGAAACATCGGCCACACCCATGTCCGGTTCGAGCGCTGGGCCCGCACGACCGCCGGGCGGGACGGCCGGCCGCTCATCGAGGAGCCGGCCGTCCGCCGCGCCGTCGCGCAGATCTACGCCTACCTGCGCGTCAACGAGCTGCTCAACTGGCAGGTCGCCGCGAACCAGGACCTCGGCTGGCTGGGTGCGGCGGACGCGTCCGCCACCAAGATCTACGGCTCGGAGCGGGTCCAGGAGGTCGGCCGGATCGTCGGCGACGTCCTCGCCCGGTACGGCGACCCGGGCGACCCGGTGACCGCGGAGTTCATCGAGGCCACCGACCGTCTGGCCAAGGGAGCCCTCGTGCTGACGTTCGGCGGCGGCGTCAACGAGATCCAGCGCGAGCTGATCGCGATGATCGGCCTCGGGCTGCCCCGCGCCCCCCGCTGAGCCACGCGGTTCCCGGGTCGGGGGTCACCCGGTCGCCGGCGGTTCGTTGAGGCCGTTCTCCAGGATGGCGAAGGTCTGGTCGACCGTCTCGGACAGGGAGCCGAACGCGCCGCCGTGCCGGCGCATCGCGTCGGCGGCGGCTTGGAAGCCGCAGGTGGCGGCGGCCGCGATGACGTGCGGGCGCAGGTCGGTGGCGGGGTCGGCGCCGAGCCGCTCGGCGACGACCTCGATCAGCAGGGCCTGCTTCTTCTGCGCGTGCTCCAGGCTGCCGGCCATCAGGGTCGGGCTGTCGCTCATCATCGTCAGCATGCATGCGAAGCGGTCGGGGTCGAAGCCGAGTTCGCCGGCCTCGCAGGCGCGGGCGATGCCGACCACGGTATGGCGCAGCGACGTCATGATCGGCTCGTCGGGGGGACGCTCGGCCAGCACCGCCATGACGGCGCGGGTCTGCTCCTCCTGGAAGGTGAGCGCGACTTCCTCTTTCGAGGCGAAGTAGCGGAAGAACGTGCGGGACGAGACGTCCACGGCGTCGGCGATCTCCTCGACGGTGGTGGCGTCGAACCCCTTCTCGGAGAAGAGGGTGAACGCCGCGTCGACGAGCGCGTCCCGGGTGCGCTGCTTCTTGCGTTCGCGCCTGCCCGGGGGCCGGGGGCCGGGGCCGGTGGCTCCCGTCTCGGGGGCGGTCGCGGTCATGTGCGAAGTGTAACCATCCGGTGGTCCCGCGCCAAGCGTCATCGGGCGCCCAATGTCTGAATGTGACTAATGTCGTCCTACGACTGGAGTCGGTTGACGACAAGTGTCATGCCATGACACTTTTGGGTTCCGCCAATCCGGAGGTCGAATCCATGACTCACTCCCAAGGCGCCGGAACACTCGAACCCGGCGCCGTCCACGTCCCCCCGCGCGACAAGGCGCGCGGGCGCACCGCCAGGCCGGGGCACGGACATCCCTGGCTCACCCTCGTGGCGGTCGCGCTCGGCGTGATGATGGTCGGGCTGGACGCCACCGTCGTGTCCATCGCCAACCCCGCGATCGCCCGCGACCTCGGCGCGAACCTGTCCGGCCTGCAGTGGGTCACCAACGCCTACCTGCTGGCCCTCGCCGTCACGCTGATCCCGGCCGGGAAGATCGCCGACCGGTTCGGGCGCAGGCGGACGTTCCTCGCCGGCGTGGTCGGCTTCGCCGCCGCGTCGGTCCTGATCGGGCTCTCCGGCGGCCTCGGCATGGTCATCTTCTGGCGGGTCGTGCAGGGCTTCGCGGGGGCGCTCCTGCAGCCCGCGAGCCTCGCCATCCTGCGCAACACGTTCCCGCCCGAACGGCTCAACACCGCGATCGGAGTCTGGGGCTCCACCGTCGGCATCTCCATCGCGGGCGGGCCGATCGTCGCCGGGCTGCTCGTCGAGAACGTCAACTGGGAGTCGGTCTTCTTCCTCAACGCCCCGCTCGGCCTCGTCGCGCTCCTCGTCGGCATGTGGGTGATCCGCGAGTCGCGGGACGAGGAGGCCACCGGCTCCTTCGACCTGCCCGGCGTCGCGCTGCTCACCGGCGCGCTGTTCGCCCTGGTCTGGGGGCTCATCAAGGCCGGCGAGAACGGGTTCGGGGACGCCGTCCCGCTGGTGTCGTTCGCCGTGTCCGTCGTGTTGTTCGCCGGGTTCGTCCGCAACGAGCTCCGTGTGGAGCGTCCGCTGCTCCCGCTCGGGCTGTTCCGCTCGGTGTCGCTGTCGGCGGCGACGGGGCTCATCGTCCTCGGCTTCTTCGGAATGTTCGGGACGATCTTCTTCATCACCCTCTACCTGCAGCAGGTGCACGGCATGAGCCCGGTGGACGCCGGCGTGCGGATGCTGCCGATGACCGCCGTGTTCATCGTCTCCTCACCGCTGGCGGGCGCGCTGACCAGCCGGTTCGGGCCGAGGGTGCCGCTCGCCCTCGGCATGGCCTTCACCGCTGCCGCGCTGTTCGGGCTGTCGCGCATCGGGGTGGACGCCCCCTACGTCCAGATCTGGCCGTGGTTCGTGCTGCTCGGCATGGCCTTCGGGATGGTCATCGTCGCCGGCACCGAGGCCATCGTCGGCAACGCGCCGGCCCACCTCGCCGGGGTCGCGGGCGGGCTCCAGCAGACCGCCGCGCAGCTCGGCGGGGTCCTCGGCACCTCCGTGCTGGGCGTGCTGCTGTCCACCAAGGTCGGTGACGTGCTGTTCGGGCGGCTGACGGACGCGGGCGTCCCCGGCGCCGCCGCCCAGCAGCTCGCGGGCCAGGGCGGGATCGTCTCGCAGGGCGTCGCGCCGGTCCCGCCGGGCACGCCCGCACCGGCCGCCGAGGCCATCACCACCGGAAGCCATCTCGCGTTCATGGACGGTTTCCAGACGTCGCTGACCGTCGCCGGATCGGTCGCCGTCGTCGCGATCCTCGCGGCCCTGCTCGTCCGGCGCGGCACGTCCCCGGTCGAAGGCGCCGCGGCGGCATGAGCCCCGCGGCCGGACGGGCCCGGCTCCGTCCCGCTCAGCCTCCGCTTGGTGACGGCGCCGGGTTGGACGTGGGGCTGGGGCTCGGGGTCCCCGGGTCTTCCGTGCCCGGGTCGCCGGCGGGCGGGTCCGACGGGGTGTCCGGCGGCGGCGTGGTCGGGTCGGCGGAGCCGTCGTCCGGCGGGGTCGTCGGGTCGCTCGGCGTGTCCGGGGGAGTGGTCGGCGACCCGCCGGTCGGCGGGGTGGACGGGCCGTCCGGCCGCGACGGCGTGCTCGGCGGGGCCGGGCTCCCCTCCTGCGAGGGAGTGCCGGACGGGGACGTCGCCGGGGGCGCCGGGGCCGGAGCGCCGGCGCCGGGGGTTCCGCCGCCCTGCCGCGCCGGGTCGCCGCCTCCCGTGGCCGGGTCCCGCGGGGTGCCGGGCGCCTCGCCCGTCGCCCGCTCGGTGCCGCTGAGGCCGGGCAGCGGGTGCTGCGGGGCGGGGCCGCTCGTCGCGGACGCCGGGTTCGTCTGGCCGGTGCTCGCCGTCGGCACCAGTGAGGCGGCCCCGCCGCCGCCCTTGGCCGACGGCCAGGTGGCGAGCAGGCCGATGACCGCCGCGGCCGAGGCGGCGACGCCGGCGGCGGCGCCTAGGCCCTTGGAGATGCCGCCGGACAGCCCGCGCTTCACGCGGTCGCCGTCCCTGCCCGGGCGCCCGGAGCGTCCCGCGCGGGGCCCGTCCGCGCCGATCGCGACGAGGGGGCTCGGGGAGATGACGCTGTGCAGCGGCCGGACGGTCTCGTCCTCGCAGGCGGCGAGGACCTGGTCGCGCAGCCAGCCGGGCGCGCGGGCCGGTGCCCGCCGGGCGAGCAGCTGCGGCAGCCGCTTCTTCTCGAACGCGGTGATGAGGTCGAGCCGCGCCTCGGCGGTCCCGCGCATCAGGATGTCGAGGACGGAACGCTCCAGCCGTGTCCGCGCCGCGTTGAGCAGCTGGGCGACGGTGTCCGGCGCGATGCCGAGGACGCGGGCGATGTCGTGGGGTTCGAGCCATTCGCCCGCCCACAGCAGCAGCACCTCGCGGTGGTCGGAGCGCATCGCCCCGGCGGCGCGCAGCAGCGGGTCGGGGTCGGCGAACAGGAGGCCGCCCCGTCCGCCGAGGTTGCCGGTGAAGGCGCCGCGCTCGGCGCAGGCCGACCGGGAGAGCGAGTACAGCCACAGGACCCTGTCGCCGCGCGGCGGCTGGTGGACGGCCGCGGTGAAGGTGTCGCCGACGGCCGCCGCCGCGAGCTGGTCGCCGACGAGCGACCAGCAGTACGCGTACAGGCGGTCGGCGTGCGCGTCGTAGAGCGAACCCATGTCCCCGCGCATGTGACCTCCCGATCGTCTCCCCGGTACTCACAAATGGTGCATACCGCTGGTTGACGGACTCTAGCGCCTCCGGTCAATGCCTGAGAAGTCCGGGATTAGGCGTTACGTCGAATAGTACGGATGGTAACGGTGACCCCTGCGGACAGTGACGTTCACGGAGATTTAAGGAACTTCACGAAATTCGTCGGATTTCTGATGCGGTTCAGCAGGGAAGGTTGGGACGCGCCGACGAAAAGGTGAGGAGTGAGCCGTGACGCGGCTGACCGTGGACGACGTCTACCAGCACATTCGCGGTGTCTGCTTCAAGACCGGCCCACCCGGGACGGTCGGTGCGGAGACCGAGTGGTTCGTGATCGACGCGGCCGATCCCGCCGCCCACGTCCCCCGTGAGCGCGTGCGCGCGCTCGTCGGCGGGGCCGGCCCCCCGTCCGGGGGCAGCAGGGTGACCTACGAACCGGGCGGGCAGTTGGAGCTCAGCTCCGCGCCGTTCGGCGGGCTCGGCGCACTGCACTCGGCGCTCGGCGGGGACATCGCGCACGTCCGTGACGCCCTCGCGCCGGACGGGCTCGCCCTCGTCGGCCACGGCGTCGACCCCGTCCGGCGTCCGAGGTTCCAGGCCGACCACCCCCGCTACGCCTGCATGCGCGACTACTTCTTCGCGGGCGGCTTCCCCGACGCGGGCCTGGCGATGATGTGCTCAACCGCTTCGATCCAGGTCAACCTGGACATCGGCGCAGACCACACCGACGCGTTCCGCCGCTGGCGGCTCGTGCACGCGCTCGGCCCGGTGCTCGTCGCGGCGTTCGCGAACTCGCCTCTGCGCGCCGGGCGCCGCACCGGGATGCGCTCGTCCCGCCAGGGCATCTGGACAGAACTCGACCCCGGCCGGACCCTCCCCGTCCTCCGCGACGGCGCGGACGCCGACCCCGCCGAAGCGTGGACGCGGTACGCGCTGGACGCCCAGGTCATGCTCGTCCACACCGCCGAGGGCGAATGGGTGTCCGACCCCGGGATGTCGTTCCTGGAATGGCTCGACAAAGGCGAGCCGGGCGAGGACGACCTGTCCTACCACCTGTCCACCCTGTTCCCGCCGGTCCGGCCGCGCGGCTGGCTGGAGCTGCGCATGATCGACGCGCTGCCCGGCCCGTACTGGCCCGTCCCCGTCGCCGTCGCCACCGCGCTGCTCGACGACCCGGCCGCGTCGCGCGCCGCCGAGGCCGCGGCCGAGCCGGTGGCGCACCGGTGGGCGGAGGCCGCCCGGTCCGGGCTGTCCGACCCGCCCCTGGCCGCCGCGGCGCGGGCCTGCTTCGCCGCGGCGCTGGACGCGCTGCCGCGGCTCGGCGCGTCCGGCCTCGTCCCGCTGGTCGACGAGTACGCGCGCCGGTACGTCGAGCGGGGACGCACCCCCGCCGACGACCCCGCCCCCGATTCACCGCATTCGCCCCTGCCGCTGTCCGAGGAGGACCCGACATGGCCCCGATGAACCCCCCGGGCACGACCGACGCCTACACCGGTCACGCCGCCGCCGTCGACGAGGACGCGCTGAAGGAGCTGATCGCCGGCGAACTCGGCGCGGTCCGGGACCGCAGCTTCGGCCTCACCACCGACGTCCTCGCCGGGGACGACCTCACCGGCCAGGTCTCGCCGCTGATGTCGCCGCTCGTGTGGGACCTCGCGCACGTCGGCAACTACGAGGAACTGTGGTTGCTGCGCGCCGCGGCGGGGGCGGAGGCGATGCGTCCCGAGATCGACGGCCTGTACGACGCGTTCGAGCATCCACGTGCCGAACGGCCGTCACTGCCGCTCCTGTCACCGGAGGAGGCCCGCTCCTACATCGGCACGGTCCGGTCCAAGGTGCTCGACTCGCTGTCGTCGGTGCGGTTCGACACGGCGGATCCGCTCACGTCCGGTGGGTTCGTGTACGGGATGGTCGTTCAGCACGAGCACATGCACGACGAGACCATGCTGGCCACCCACCAGTTGCGCAAGGGCGCCCCCGCACTCCTCGACCCCGCCGCCGAGCCACTTCAGAAGACCTCTTCCAAGGGCCGGGACACCGACGAGGTCCTGATCGAGGCGGGCCCATTCCAAATGGGCACGTCGGACGACCCATGGGCGTACGACAACGAACGTCCCGCACACCTTGTTGATCTGCCCGCGTACTACATCGATGTCGAGCCGGTGACCAACGCCGCCTACATCGCCTTCATGGAAGCCGGCGGATACGACGACCCCCGCTGGTGGGACCCCGCGGGATGGGAATGGCGCAACGGCAGCGGCAAACGCGCCCCCGCCTTCTGGGTGCGGGAGAGCGGCCAATGGCTGCGGCGCCGGTTCGGGCGAACCGAACCCGTCCCGCCCGGCGAACCCGTCCAGCACGTGTGCTGGTACGAGGCGGACGCGTACGCGCGATGGGCCGGCAAGAGGCTGCCGACCGAGGCCGAGTGGGAGAAGGCCGCCCGCTGGGACCCGGCGGCCGGACGGTCACGCCGCTACCCGTGGGGCGAGACCTACGAAGAGGGACGCGCCAACCTCGGCCAGCGGACGCTCCGCCCGTCCGGGACCGGCGCCTACGCGTCCGGTGCGTCGGCGTACGGGGTCAGGCGCCTCCTGGGGGACGTGTGGGAGTGGACGTCGTCCGACTTCCACGGCTACCCCGGCTTCCGCTCCTTCCCCTACAAGGAGTACTCGGAAGTCTTCTTCGGCCCCGAATACAAGGTGCTGAGAGGCGGCTCCTGGGCGACGCACCCGCTCGCCATGCGCGGATCGTTCCGCAACTGGGACTACCCCATCAGGCGGCAGATCTTCTCCGGTTTCCGCTGCGCACGCTCCCTCGCGGGGGAGGCACGCTGAATGTGCCGCCATCTCGGCTACCTGGGGCCCGAACGGACGCTGCACTCGCTCATCTACGACGGTGAGCACTCCCTGGAGACCCAGTCGTACGCGCCGCGCATGACGCAGGGGTGCGTCCTCAACGCCGACGGGTACGGCGCCGGCTGGTATCAGGACGGCGAGGCCGTCCGGTTCCGGCGCGCCCAGCCCATCTGGACCGACCAGTCGTTCCGCGAGGTCGCCGGGGCCGTCCGGGCGTCGTGCGCGATCGCGGCGATCCGGTCGGCGACCGTCGGGTTCCCCGTGGACGAGTCCTGCGCCCAGCCGTTCCGCGCCGGGGCGTGGCTGTTCAGCCACAACGGGAAGATCGACGACTTCGGCGGCGTTGAGGGGAAGATACGCGAGCTGGCCGGGGACGTCGCCGGGGTACCGGACGCCCGCGCCCCGGTCGACTCCGCGCCGCTGTTCGCCCTCGCCGTCCGGCACTGGCGGGACGGGCTGCCGCTCGGCGACGGCCTGGCCGCCGTCGTCGGCGCGATCACGGCGCTCGCCCCCGGCCGCTACAACCTGCTCGCCTCCGACGGCACGTCCCTGGCCGCCACGACCTGGGGCGACTCCCTGTTCGTCCGCGAGGACGCGGACCAGATCCTGATCGCGTCCGAGCCGCTCGACGACGCCGCGGGCTGGCAGGCCGTCCCCGACCGCTCGCTCGTCACCGCCGGCCTCACCGCCGGCGTCTCCGTCACGTCCCTCTGAACACCGAACTCCCCTCCGAAGGAGAGAACCACGTGGACCGGTTCCTGACCGCCGACGACCTCGCCAAGACGCTCCGCCGGGACGTCCGGGAGGGGCTCACCGGCACGCCCAAGACCCTGCCGCCCAAGTGGTTCTACGACGAGCGCGGCAGCGCGCTCTTCGAGGAGATCACGAAGCTGGAGGAGTACTACCCGACCCGCCGCGAGCGGGAGATCCTCGTCGCGCGGGCGTCCGGCATCGCCGCCGCCACCGGCGCCCGGACCCTGCTGGAGCTCGGCGCCGGATCGGGGGAGAAGACGCGGCTGCTGCTCGACGCGCTCGCCGGCACGCTGCGCTCGTACGTGCCGGTGGACGTGAGCGGCGACTTCCTGGAGGAGGCCGCGGCGGGCATCGCGTCCGACCATCCCGGCCTGGCCGTCCGGACCGTCGTCGCCGACTACGAGCAGCACCTGCATCTGCTGCCGGGCGGCGAGCGCCGCCTCATCGCCTTCCTCGGCGGGACGATCGGCAACATGCCGCCCGCCGCGCGGATCGGGTTCCTCGGCGGCGTCCGCGCCACCATGTCCGACGGCGACTTCCTGCTCCTCGGCGCCGACCTCGTCAAGGACGCGGGGCGGCTCGTCCGCGCCTACGACGACGCGGCCGGCGTCACCGCCGAGTTCGACCGCAACGTCCTGCACGTCATCAACCGGGAACTGGACGCGGACTTCGACCCGGACGCGTTCGAGCACCGCGCCGTCTGGAACGAGGCCGAGGAGTGGATCGAGATGCGGCTGCGGTCCACCCGCGACCAGGACGTCCGCGTCGGCGGCCTCGACCTGGAGGTGTCGTTCGCCGCCGGTGAGGAGATGCGCACCGAGATCTCCGCCAAGTTCCGGCGGGAACGGCTGGAGTCCGAACTGGGCGCGGCCGGGATGGAACTCGCCGAATTCTGGACGGACGCGGAGGGCGACTTCTCCCTCAGCCTCGCCCGTCCCGCCGCCGGCTGACGCGCCCCGCCCGGCCCCGGCCGCTCACTTCTTGCGGACGGGCTGGGCGAGGCCCATCCGCTTCAGGTCCCCGGCCAGGCGGGTCGCCAGGTACCGGTGGCCCTCCGGGGTCGGATGGGTGCGGTCCCGCTTGATGTACCGCGGCGCGTTGCCCCTGCCGGCCAGCGAGTCGCCGGTGATCCACCGCTCGCCGATCGGGTCGACGAACGGGATGCCGAGCTGCCCCGCCAGGTTCTTCAGCGCGTCCCGCACGGCGATCGCGCCCCGCGCCGGCGTCCCCGTCCCCCAGATCGGGCCCATCAGCACGATGTGGGTGCCGGGCCAGCGCTGCCGGGCGCGCTCGAGGACCACGTGCGCGGCGGCGGCGACCTGCTGCGCCGGGACGCGGAAGTCGTTGTGGCCGCCGGACACGATGAGCATGTCGGGTGCGGGACGCCAGCCGAGCTGGCTCTCGAACAGCGCCAGGAACGCCTGCTGCCCCCGGCCCTTCGTGACGAAGCCGGTACCGGACCGTCCGCCGACGATGACCTGCCAGCCGAGCAGCCGCGCCGCGGCGGAGGCGTACGTCGCCTCCGGGCGGGGGCGCCCGTCGGCGACCGTGTAGCTGTCTCCGAGGAACATCACCACGGACGGGGCGTCGCGCGCCTCCCGCTCGCCGCCCTTCCCGGGGCCGTCCGCCGCCGCCGAACGGTGCACCGAGCCCCGGAGAGGGGAACAGCCGGTCGCGGCGAGGACCGCCACCAGGCTCAGGCACAGCACGAGAGTCGCCGCGCCGCGTCGGGCGCGGCGAGATGTCATCGAGGACCACCAATCATCCGGAGCCGCTCAGGGCTCGGGGGTGCATCGCATCCTACTGATCCACCGCGCCCGGCGGGCGGCGTCCGCACCGGCGTGGCGTGCCCGTACGCCCGCCGTACGGCGGCCCGCCGGGGGAACGATGTGGAATCGCGTCCTCGCCTACACCCGCCGTTCACCTCCCGGCTCAGGACGGGCAACCTGCCGTCGAGAGGGTTCCGCGGTGACTCGACGGGAACGGCTGCGTGAACTCGACCTCCTGCGCTTCCTGGCCGCGCTGGCGGTGGTGCTGTACCACTTCACCGGATTCGGCGGCGCCGGCGCGTGGCCCGACCCGGCGCGCGACGTCTTCCCCGAGGTCGCCCCGTTCACCCGGTTCGGATACCTCGGCGTCGACCTGTTCTTCGTCATCAGCGGGTTCGTGATCCTGATGAGCGCATGGGGGCGCGGGCCGGGGGAGTTCGGGATCTCCCGGCTGGTCAGGCTGATGCCCGCGTACTGGGTCAGCGTCCTGCTCGGCGCGTTCGTGTACGCGGTGTTCCGGCAAGGGCACGGCGTCCCCGGCCTGGTCGTGCCGAACCTGACCATGCTGCAGGGCGGGCTCGGTATCCGGAACGTGGACGCCGTCTATTGGACGCTCTGGGTCGAGCTGCACTTCTACGTGCTCGTCGCCGTCCTCGCGGGCATCGGGATCACGTACCGCTCCTGCCTCATCTTCATGGCGGCGTGGATGTTCGGCGGCCTGTTCGCCGACCAGGCCGACCACGAGTTGCTCCAGGTGATGCTCGTGCCGACGTGGAGCCCGTACTTCATCGCGGGCATGGCGCTCTTCATGATCCACCGGTTCGGGCCGACGCTGCTGCTGTGGGGGTACCTGGCCGTGTCGTACCTGCTGGCGCTCCGCTGGGGCGCCTGGCGCGCGGAGACGGTGTTCCGCGGGGCCGACGAGGTCGTGGTCAGCGCCGTCATCACCGGGATCTTCGGGGTGATGATCCTCGTCGCGACCGGGCGGCTGCGTCGTCTCCGGTGGAGCGGGCTGACCGTCCTCGGAGCGCTGACGTATCCGCTGTACCTCGTCCATTCGCAGCTCGCGCTGCCCCTCCTGGACGCGATGTACCCGGGCATCGGCCGCTGGGCGGCCCTCGGGGTGGTCGTCGCCGCGTCACTTCTGGCCGCCTACGCCGTGCACCGCCTGGTCGAACGTCCGGGCGCGGCGTGGATGCGCCGCCGCCTGTACGCGTCGCTGGAGCCGATGCGGGCGCCTGCGGAACCGTCCACGTCGGTCGGTCATGGCGGTCGGGGTGGACGCGGCGGTACTCGCCTCAACGGCGGTGAGCCTGAGACTCGCACCCCGGCTGATGTCACGAGAGATGTCACGCGGGTGTGACATTCCCGAGACGGTCCACGCTGAAGGAAATGTAGGCGCTCGGCCGATGTGAGCGGGCATCGGCCGAACGCGCCGCCTTCGGCGGGCTCGTTCACCCCCGGTCGAGCCCGCCGGAGGTTCCATCTCAGGACGACGCGGGCCCGGCCTCCCCGGCCTCCCCGTTCTCGTCGTTGTCGGGCTCGTCGCCGGGCTTCTCCTCCTGCGGGCGCAGTTCCTCGGTGTAGCCGACGGTCAGGCGGCGCATCACTCCCGACTCGTCGATGGAGTACTGCCCGAGGCGCTCCAGCGGCGGCGAGTACGCGTGGATCGAGACGCTCGCGTCGTCAATCCCGGTGAGCCGGTGGATGTGGTCGGGCCCGAAGCAGAACGACCGGCCCTCCGCGACCACGGTCCGCATGGGTTCGCCGCCGATGCGCGGGTTGTCCTCCTCCACGGCCCCGGCGACGACGCGGACCGCGCCGGAGGAAATGTCGTGGTCGTGCCAGCCGGTGTCGTTCTGGGGCGTCCAGCAGAGCAGCCAGACGTCCACGTGCTCGTCCCGGTACAGCGAGGCGTAGTGGCGCCGCCCGCCGGGGAACGCGACGTGCTGCCGCCACAGGTCCGGCCGCTCCGCCAGGCCGTCCACGAGCTCGTGCAGCTCGTGCTTGTCCAGGGGACGGCCGGGCAGGCTCTCGAAGCCGGCGGCGCGGGGCAGGACCTCGGATGTCACGGGTTCGCTCCTTTCGATTCTCTGGTCGTCGCGGGCCCGTTCAGCCAGGAGAGAATGCGGGATCTCCGCACCGTGCGAACAGGCTGGACACGGCTACTGAACCGCATCACTGAACCGCATCAGTTAACCGCTTCAGTGAACCGGTTCAGAGCCCCGCCCGTCAAGTCGGGTCCGCTGCGTTGTCGGTGGTGGGCCCTAGGGTTGGAGGGGTGTCGGACAAGCGCAAGCGCGCGACCATCCGGGAAGTGGCGCAGGCGACGGGGCTGTCGCCCGCCGCCGTGTCGTACGCGTTGCGCGGCATCCAGACCTCCGAGGAGACACAGGAGCGGGTCCGCGCCGCCGCCGACGAGCTCGGCTACGAGGCGCACCCGATCGCCCGTGCCCTCGCCAGCGGCCGGACCGCGCAGGTCGGGCTGCTGTGCGGCTCCCTTGAGGACTACTGGCAGCAGTCGCTCGCGGTCGGCATCGGCCGGGCGCTGCTGGCCCGCGACCGCTACGCCCTGATCGTGGACGCCGGCGGCGAACCCGAGCGGGAGCTGGCCCTCGCCCGCCGGCTGCGCGACCAGCGGGTGGACGGCCTGATCGTCCAGCCGCTCGACCCGTCCGCCGCGCTCTGGACGGAGCTGGCCGCCGTGATCCCGGTGGTGTCCATCGGCGACGCGCTGCACGGCGGGCAGGCGCAGGGCGAGGTCGTGTTCGACAACCGGCGCGGCGTCACGCTCGCGCTGGAGCATCTGCGCGACCTCGGGCACGAGCGCCTCACCGTGTTCACCCCGACGGGCGCCAGCACCCCCGACCGTCCCGCCGACGTGCACGTCAACGCCGAGGCCGAGCGTCTCGGCCTGCGGGTCGACGTGGTCGTCGTGCCGCAGTCGCTCGCCGCCTCCACCGAGGTCGCCCTGCGGATCCTCGCCGGCCCCGACCGTCCCTCGGCCGTGTTCTGCTTCGCCGACTCCATCGCCTACGGCGTCTACGCCGCCACCCGTGAACTCGGCCTCGCCGTCCCCGGCGACATCGCCGTCTGCGGGTACGACAACCATCCGATGTCGGCGCTGCTCACGCCCCCGCTGACCACCGTCGACTGGGACATCGACGGCATCGTGCACTCCGCCGTCCGGCTCATCGTGGACGTCATCGAGGGCAAGCCGCGCAAGCGCCGCGTGGTCCGCGAGCCGTCCCTGCGCGTCCGCGCCTCGACGGGCGAGCCTCGGGAGTAGGGGTCAGGGGTGGAGCCGGGCCAGGCCGGGCAGGAGGTCCGCGGCGGCGGCGATGTCGGTGTCGAGCGGCCGGTCCTCCACGTGCGGGTCGAGCACGGCGGAGGCCATGTCGTACGCCGACCGGAGCGGGCCGCCCGACGGCGCGCGCCCCTGCATCCGCAGCGCACGCGCGGCGGCGACCAGCTCGCAGCCGAGCCCCAGCCGGTAGGCGGCGACGGCGTCGGTCGTCGCGCGGGCCGACTGGGTGGAGAAGCCGGCGTGCTCCTCGACGCCGCGCGACAGGACCGCGCTGCCGAGCGCCGCCGGGGTCGCGAGGCGGCGGACGTCGGCGAGGCACGAGTGCGCCACATACTCCAGGATCATGATCCCCGAGGACGCCTCGGTGGCGCCCTGGAACGGGTACAGCCCGGTGAACGACGGCTCGGCGAGCGTCCCGAGGCGGGCGGCGGCGAGGGCCATCGTCTGGAACAGCGCGGCGCGGGCCGAGTCCAGGGCGAGGCCGACGTAGCCGGTGTGGAAGTTGCCGTTGTGCCAGGCCGTCCGTCCGGCGACGTCGATGAGGGGGTTCTCGGCCGCCGCGTTGATCTCGCGGGTGACGACCTCCCCGGCGTAGGCGCCCGCCTCCAGCGCCGGGCCGTGCACCTGCGGGAACGCCCGGTAGCCGTACGGGTCCTGGATGCGCATCGGCGCGGGCCGGTCGAAGGCGAGCAGCGCCCGCATCGCCGCCGCGACCTCCTGCTGGCCGGGATGCGGGCACGCGTCCTGCACCGCCTGCGCGTACGGCTCCTCCGAGCCCCGCACGGCGAAGTGCGACAGCGCCGCCACGACGGTGGACGCGCGGAGCATCTCCCGCAGATCGGCGACCGCGAGCGCCGCCTCCCCGAGCGTGGCCGCGTTGGAGCTGATGAACGCCAGCGCGTCGGGCGAGCGAAGCCGGTAGCCGGGGCCGCGCTCGGGGACGTCGTCCGGCTCCGCCAGCCAGGCACGCTCGCCCAGCAGGCACAGCGCGGTCGAGGCCAGCGCGGTCAGGTCGCCCGTGCCGATCGCGCCGTGCACCGGCACCGGAGGAAGCAGGCCCAGGTTGAGAACGTCCGCGAGGGCTTGCAGCACGCCCGGCTCGACGCCCGAGCCGCCCGCCGCGATCTGGTTCAGCCGGATCGTCAGCATCGCCCGGACGATCTCCGGCGCGACCAGGGGCCCCGCACCCGCCGCGTGGCTGCGCAGGAGCCGCAGGCCGTGCGCGTCGGCGTCCTCCCACTCCACGTCCACCACGCGGTTCGCGCCGACCCCGGTCGTCCGCCCGTACACCGGCTGCGACGCGGAGACCTCACCGGCCACCCGCCAAGCCTCACGGGCCCGTGCTGCGCCGTCCGGGGCTATGGCGATGGTCACATCTTCGCGGGCGGCGCGGACGACCTGGGCGCAGGTGAGCGCGGTGCCGTCGATAACGATTCGGCTGTTCTCCACGCCGCGAGGCTACTTTCCCTGGATTCCAGGTAGGTAGGCTCCACACCCGATGTTCCGGACAAGCTGGGACACTTCGCTGACCGTATCCCTTGGCTACGGTTGGGGAGAAGGCCGAATCGATCATCGGCGTCGCGGGCGCCCAACGAGGACGTGAATCGTTGATCACCTTTGAGGGCGTCACCAAGCGCTACCCGGGCGGCACCGTCGCCCTGGACGACGTCAGCCTCGACTGCCCCACGGGCCGCATCACCGTGTTCGTCGGCACGTCCGGCGGCGGCAAGACCACCGCGCTGCGCGCCATCAACCGGATGGTCGAGCCCACGTCCGGCCGGGTCCTCATCGACGGGCAGGACGTCCGCGAGCACAAGCCCGCCCAGCTGCGGCGCGGCATCGGCTACGTCATCCAGCACGCCGGGCTGTTCCCGCACCGCACCATCGAGGACAACATCGCGACCGTCCCGCACCTGCTGCGCTGGAACAAGAAGAAGGCGCGGGCGCGGGCCCACGAGCTGATGGAGCGGGTAGGGCTCGAACACTCGATGGCGCGGCGGTACCCGTTCCAGCTGTCCGGCGGCCAGCAGCAGCGCGTCGGCGTCGCGCGGGCCCTCGCCGCCGACCCGCCGATCATGCTGATGGACGAGCCGTTCAGCGCCGTCGACCCCGTCGTCCGCGCCGAACTCCAGGCCGAGTTCCTGCGCCTCCAGGCCGAACTGCACAAGACGATCGTGTTCGTCACCCACGACATCGACGAGGCCATCAAGCTCGGCGACCGGATCGCGGTGTTCCAGACCGGCGGGAAACTCGTCCAGGTCGACAGCCCCGAAGCGCTGCTGGCCCGCCCCGCGAACGACTTCGTCGCCGGTTTCATCGGGCACGACCGCGGCATCCGGCGGCTGTCGTTCGTCCCGGCCGCCTCCGCGCCGCTGACCGACCGGAACGTCCTGCCCGCCGACGCGCCGGTGGATCGGGCGCGGGACGCCGCCGACGGCTGGGTGCTGGTCGTGGACGCCGACCGCCGTCCCCTCGGCTGGGCCGCGTCCGGCACGCTGCCCGCGTCGGGCGCTCTCGGTGACGCGCGGCTCGCGCCGATCGGGCACACGTTCAACGTCGAGGGCGACTCGGTGCGGGCCGCGCTCGACGCCGCGATCCTGTCGCCGTCCGGCCGCGCCATCGGGGTGGACGAGGAGGGACGGCTCCTGGGCGTCGCCGACCAGCACGACCTGAGCGCCGTCATCGCCCGCTCCGGCGCGGACGTCGAACCGGAGCCCGCCGCCGAGCCCGCCGCCGAGCCCGCCGCCCAGGCCACCGCCGAGCCCGCCGACGAGGCCGCCGACGGCGACGAACCCGCCGTCACCAAGGACGGTGGCTGATGGAGATCGACTGGGGCTGGATCGCCGACCACACCGACTCGCTCGGCGAGCACGCCCTCATCCACCTGCGGCTCGCGCTGCTGCCGGTGGTGTTCGGGCTGCTCATCTCGCTCCCGGTCGGCGTGCTGTGCCGCCGCTGGGGCTGGCTCTACCCGCCGGCGCTGACGATCGCGAACGTGTTCTACGCGATCCCGTCGCTGGCCCTGTTCATGATCTTCATCCAGTACACCGGGCTCACCGCGTCCACCGTCATGATCCCGCTGACGCTGTACAGCCTGTCGGTGCTCGTCCCGAACGTGGTGGACGGCCTGGCGTCGGTGTCGGAACCCGTCCGGCAGGCCGCCACCGCCATGGGCTTCGGCCCGCTGCGCCGCCTCCTGCGGGTCGAGCTGCCGATCGCCGTGCCCATCGTCATCGCCGGGACGCGCGTCGCCGCCGTCTCGTCCATCAGCCTCGTCGCCGTCGGCCAGCTGATCGGCCAGGGCGGGCTCGGCTACGACATCATCCGCGGCTACCAGCTGTCGTTCCAGACCCAGATCATCGCCGCCACCGTCCTGATCGTCGTGCTGGCCCTCGTCACCGACGCGATCCTGGTCACCGTCCAGCGGCTGCTCACCCCGTGGGCGCGGGCGCGCGGGAAGGCATCATGACCGAGCGGAGCCGGGCCGGGGGGTGTGGGGGGTCGTCCCTCCACAAGGAGGCAGCATGAACGACCTGTGGAACCAGATCGACCTGTTCTGGACGTGGCTGACCGCGTCGTCGCAGTGGCAGGGCGACGACGGCATCCCGCACCGGATGCTCCAGCACCTCTTCTACACGGGGGTCTCGCTCTTCGCCGCCGCCGTGATCGGCCTCGCCCTCGGCCTCCTCGTCGGCCACACCGGCCGCGGCGGCTTCCTCGCGATCAGCGTCGCCAACGTCGCCCGCGCGATTCCCACCTTCGGCCTGGTGCTGTTCATCGTCGTCATCGAGTACAGCATCACCCCCGTCCTCATCGCGCTCGTGGCGCTCGCCATCCCGCCCATCCTGGTCAACACCTTCGAAGGCGTCCGCGGCGTCGACGCCGACGCGAAGGACGCCGCCCGCGGCATGGGCATGACCGGCTGGGGCGTACTGTGGCGGGCCGAACTGCCGATGGCGCTGCCGCTGATCCTGCTCGGGCTCCGCACGTCCGCGATCCAGGTCGTCGCCACCGCCACCATCGCCGCCTACCCCGGCTTCGGCGGCCTCGGCCGCTACATCATCGACGGGCTCGCCCGCAACGACTACCAGCTCGTCGTCGGGGGCACAGTCCTGGTGGTGCTGCTCGCGCTGATCGTCCAGCTGATCTTCGCGGGGCTGCGCCGCCTCGTCGTGTCCCCGGGCCTGCTCGGCTCCGCCCGTTCCTCCTGACCGACCGAACAGAGGAAATAGCAATGAAGAAACTCATCCGTGGCGCGGCCGTCGGCCTCGTGGCCGCGCTGACGCTGTCCGCCTGCGGCGGCGGAGACTCCGGCGACGACAACCCCCTCGCCGGCGGCGGCGAGAGCGGCACCATCACCGTCGGCGGCGCCAACTTCCCCGAGAGCAACCTCCTCGGCGAGATCTACGCCCAGGCCCTCGAAGCCAAGGGCATCAAGGTCAGCCGCAAGTTCAACATCGGCGCCCGCGAGGTCTACTACGACCAGGTCGTCAAGGGCGGCATCAGCGTCATGCCCGAATACAACGGCGCCCTGCTGACCACGTCCGTCGACGAGAACAGCAAGGCCGCCACCACCGAGGAGATCAACGCGGAGCTGAAGGCGAAGCTGCCCGCGGCCGTGGAGATCCTCGACTCCGCGGAGGCCGAGGACAAGGACTCCGTCACGGTCAACCCGCAGACGGCCGCCAAGTACGACCTGAAGAGCATCGCCGACCTCAAGCCGGTCGCGGGCGAACTCATCATCGCGGGCCCGTCCGAGTTCGAGACCCGCCAGCACGGCCTCAAGGGGCTCAAGGAGGTCTACGGCCTCGAGTTCAAGAAGTTCCAGCCGTTCGACGCCGGCGCCCAGTCCACGCTGGTGAAGCTCCTCACCGAGAACAAGATCCAGGCCGCGGACCTGTTCACCACCGACCCCACCATCCAGCAGAACAAGCTCGTCGTCCTCGAAGACCCGAAGAACGTCTTCAGCGCACAGAACGTCACGCCCCTCGTCTACAAGAAGGCCGTGAACGACACGGCGCGGGCCGCCCTCAACGCCGTCTCCGCCAAGCTCACCACCCAGGACCTCCTGGACATGATGAAGCGCATCGCCATCGACAAGGACGACCAGGAGAAGGTCGCCAAGGACTGGCTCACCAAGTCCGGCCTGCTCTAAGCCCTCCGCATTCGGAAGCCCGCCGTCCCCCGACGGCGGGCTTCCGCCACGTGTCACCGGGCTCGCGGCCCGCGCTATCGGTAACCCCGCTTGAGCAGATACTTGGCTCCCGCCTCGAAGCCCTCGGGGGTGAGCAGCTCGAACCCGAAGGCGTCGGCGAGCCGGTCGGTGATGTTGAAGGCGGCGCAGCCCCGGGCACCGTAGAAATCGGGCCGGTAGAAGACCAGCCTGGCGGCGTCCGGCACGGGGTGCCTGGAGAACAGCCGGATCAGCGCGAACAGCAGCTTGGTCCCCGGGCCGTAACCGCGGTTGAGGATGTCAAGTCGCATGACCCGGCCTCCCCTCGACGGTCGCTTCGGCCAAGGCCGCCAGGCCGGCTTCGTACAGCCGGGCGGACCGGCCGACCGCGGCGCATATCACCAGCTCGAAAAGCTCGTCCTCGGTGCAGCCCGACGCCTTCGCCGCGGCCAGGTCCGCCTCGGTGACCTGCGCCGGCCTGTCGGCGACCTTGCCGATCAGCGCGTCCAGCGGCGGGGGGAGGCCGTCGTTGCCGAAGGCACGCGCCCGCAGCTCCGCAGATGCCCTGCCCTCCCCGTTCAGCACGCGATCCACCAGGGCCCGGTGTGCTGCTCGCTTCTTGTCGTCCTCCGGCACGGCGCCCCACCTCCTTTCCGGCTGGGCTATCTGCCCTCATGTACAAGACGATCGGCACGCCGCCGAACACGACACACAGCCGAAGAAAGCCGACCACCGAGAAGCTCCTGCTGATCGGGATCGGGTTGCTGTGGGCCTCGGTGTACTTGATGGCGGTCGAATTCCCAGAGCGCAAGGACGAGCTGTACGCATTGCACGACGCGGTGCCCTGCCAGGGGCCGCCCCAGCGTCCGGCGGACTGCCTGTGGGACGAGGAGTCCATCGTCTCCGACGTCCGGCTCTAAACCAGGGGTACCAGTGGCCGACGGAGTGCCGGAACGACGGGCGGCTGCCGGAGACGCTGCGCGACGGCGACCGGGTCTCGGGCACCATCTGGCGCGGCGACGTCACGGTGGTGGTGTACCGCATGCTCGTCAGGGGGAACCTGCGGCCGGACTGAGGCATCTGAATCAGAGCTTTCGTTATCCGCTACATGATGAGGGACTGCACATGCGTCGGACGGTCGTGATCCTGCCGGTTCTGGTCACGGTGTCGGGCTGCGTGGTGACCTGGCCGGACGAGGCCGCGCCCCCGGAGAGGAAGGCCCCGGCTGCGAGCGAGACGCCGGCGACGACCGCCGATCCGTGCGCCAAACGTCGGTCGACGGCGAGTCCGCGGCCGAGGCCTACGAAGACGCGTATTCCTTGGCGCACCGAGAAGATGCCGGACGGGTCGGTACGGGTGACGGTCGGGGACCTGGACGCCGCGCCTGCGGATCCGGCCGCCGAACGGACCACAGATCATCGGGCTCCGCGCAGTCGCCACGAATGCGAAACGGTGCGGTACGCGCCCGTCCGCGGCTGGTGGTGCAGGACGACGGTCAAAGCGATCCAAGTGTCGGGAGAGATCGTGGTGAACGGGCCCACCCCGACCGCGAGGATTCAGGGGGCCGGTTTCTCGACGCATTGCTCTGACCGGCCCGGTCGGATGCGCCACGTATTCCAGATCGAGCGCGATAGCTGGAGCGGCTGGCGCTCGTACGGAAAGCGCCACATGACCGCGTGGACGGCGAACCAGGACCAGGCCGTGGGGGCGGTCAAGGAAGCCTGCCCCAATGGACGTGTAGGCACCTACAACTACCGGTTGTCGGTCCGTATCGAGAGTGACCGGGTGCCCGTCGGCGACGTCGACGCGACCAGCGCCCCCATCCGCACCCACTGCGGCACGGGTCTCAGCTAGCTTCTTGCGCCGTACAAGCGGTATGGGTTGTGACTCAGCCGCCGACCTTCAGGTGGGCGATCACGGGATAGTGGTCCGAGGCGTAGAGGCCCCCTACGCGGTACGGGTCGATCTCGGTCCACGCTGTCTCGATCTTGCCGCGTGCCAGGATCCAGTCGACTCGTTTGCCGCCTCGGAGCGGGGGGCGCCAGCGGCCGATGGTGCGGTACTGCGGGCCGCGCTGACGGGCCGTCCTCCACGTGTCGTGGAACGCGTCGGAACCGGTGAGGATCGTGTAGACCGGTGATGCTTCGGCGGTGGCGTTGAAGTCTCCGGTGAATATCACGGGGACGCCCCGCTGGAATGCGCGGACGCGGTCGAGGATCAGGTGGGCGCTCTTGACGCGGGAGTCCGCGGACTTGTTGTCCAAATGCGTGTTGACCTGGTAGAGCGTCGCGCCGGTGCGCCGGTCGCGGAACTTCGCCCACGTCACCATCCGGACGTACCGGTTGCCCCAGGTGGCCGAACCGATGACGTCGGGGGTGTCGGACAGCCAGAAGTGGTCGAAGTCCAGGACCTCGAACCGTTGCTCGCGGTAGAAGATCGCGAGGAACTGGTCGCGAGTCCCGCCCTTGCTGCCCAGCCCGATCCAGCGGTAGTCCGGCAGCGCCTCGGCCAGGTCGCGGATCTGATGCCATCGCGCCTCCTGGACGCCCAGCAGATCCGGGTCATGGCGGCCGAGGAGATGCCCGACCAGCTTCAGCCGGGTGCGCCAGTCTCTGGGCGGCGGGTCGTTCACGCCACGGACGTTATAGGTCATCACGCGGACCGTCGCGTCGCCCCTCGCCATGGGCTCGGTGAGCGCGAAGCCGGAGATGAGGACCAACGCCCCCGCTGCGACCAGTGGCCAGAACCATCGGTGGCGGAGCAGGCGTCTGGGCATGACGGTCCCCTCACTCCGGACTCGGGACCGGCCCACCCCGCAATTCGGACATGCCGACCGCATCCGATTGATCAAGGGTAACCGGGATGTGCCGGGCGGCCATGCCTTGCACCTTCGCGGACGCCGAGTCAGACCCGTGCGCTCCCCCCGGTCACGGCCGTCTGCGGCCGGCTGCGGGAGAGGCTTCGGTCGAGCAGGACGGCCGGAACGACGGCCACTGCCAGGGCGGCGCCGATCCAGGTGATCGAGGTGATGCCCGCGCCGGCGTTCAGGGCGATCCCCGCGAGCGCCGGTACGAGGCTGATGCCGAGTTGGAACGCCGATACGGTGGTGGCCCCGGCGAGCGTCGGTGCCCCTGACGCGATGGTGAAAACCCGTCCGTAGATGGCCGGGTTCAAGACGAATCCGGCGACCCCGAGGAGCAGGACCAAGGGGACCACGGCCGGCGCGTGCGGGGCCAGGAGCGCGAGCAGGACCGAACTGGCCGCGATCCCGAGCGCCCCGGCCAGCAGTGCGTGGGCGGGGCGCCGGTCGGCGATCCTGCCTCCGACCGACAGGCCGACGAAGGCGCCGGCACCGAACAGCGCGAGGATCGCCGGGACCCAGACGCCGGGAATGCCGGTGACGTCGGTCAGGAACGCCGCGAGATAGTTGAACGTGATCATGTAGGCGGCGGTGCTGAGGATGGTCACGGCGTACACCGCCCACAGTTGCGGCCGCCTCATCGTGCGCAGTTCCCGCCGTACGCTGGGCTCGGTGTCCGCGCTGGTGACGGGAACCGCCAGCAGGGTCAAGACCGCGCCGGCGGTGGTCAGGACGACCACGCCCCAGAATCCGCCCCGCCAGCCGGTGAAGTGGCTGAGCAGCGCGCCCGCCGGGCCGCCGGCGACCATCGCAACGCTGAGCCCGCTGACAACGACTCCGGAGGCGCGTGCGGTGCGGTCGGGGGTGACGAGGCTGATCGCGGTGACCGCTGCGACCGCCCAGAAACCCGCGTAGACCAGGCCGCAGACGAAGCGGGTGGCCAGCAGCACAGGGTAACTGTCGGTCAGCAGGCCGATCGCCACCGAGGCGGCGAAGAGGGCCTGCGTGGTCACCAGCGTGGTGCGCCTGGGCCAGCGCAGCGTCACGATGGCGAAGGGGGGCCCGCCGATGACGACACCGATGGCGAACGCCGAGATCAGCGCACCGGCGGAGGACAAGCTGATCTTCAGATCTTCGGCGACCTCCGGCAGCACCCCGGCCAGCAGGAACTCCGCGCTGCCCATCGCGAACAGGCTGAACGCCAGCAGATGGACGCCGATCGGCAGCCTCACGCCGGAGACCTGCGCCCGCCGCGGCGCGGTGTCGACGCTCACCGGCACGCACCGCCCACCGTGGCGACGCCCGCCGGTTTCACGCGGCCTTCGTTGAACGCCGTTCCGTACCCGGCGTTTCCTGCACTCCCGGTCACATCGCTCATTGCGATCACCTCCGGCGCAGACGCTGTCCCCCGACCGGGCGAGCTGACAACTCTTGTTGCCATTTCTGGGACGGCGGCAGTGAAATGGAGGCATGGAACACCCGTCCCCGCTGGCCGCCGCGCTCGCCGAGGTCGGCCCGCGCCTCAGGCGGCTGCGCACCCGGCGCAACGTGACGCTGGCCGGCCTCGCCGAGGCCACCGGGATCTCCAAGAGCACCCTGTCCCGGCTGGAATCGGGCCAGCGCCGCCCCAGCCTGGAGCTGCTGCTTCCCATCTCCCAGGCGCACCAGGTCCCCCTCGACGAACTGGTGGGCGCACCCGAGGTCGGCGACCCCCGCGTCCGGCTGACGCCCAAGCGCGTGAACGGCAACACCGTGCTCCCGCTGACCCGCCAGCCCGGCCCGCTCCAGGCGTACAAAATGGTCCTGCCGACCGAGAGGTGCGAGCCCGAGACCTGCACCCACGAGGGCTACGAGTGGCTCTACGTCCTGTCGGGGCGACTGCGGCTGCTCCTGGCCGACCACGACCTGCTCTTGGGCGCCGGTGAGGTCGCCGAGTTCGACACCCGGCTGCCGCACTGGTTCGGCACCACCGGCGACGGCCCGGTGGAAGTCCTCAGCCTCTTCGGCAGCCAGGGCGAACGCATGCACGTCCGTGCCAGACCACGTCCCCGGCAGAAACCGGCCACCTGAGCGAAACCGGACCAGGTGGCCGCCCACCTGGATCCCGAGACCGTGCTGCATCAGGCGCCGGGGGATCCTGCAGGTGGTCACCGTCGGAGACGGACGCATGGTCGAATGCCGTCCCTTCTACTGGGACCCGGCCTCCGTGGCCGCGGCCTGCACCGACCGTTGGTCTGCCCGCGGTGGATCCCGCCTGGAGCACGTCCCGCAAGTAGTGGTCACAGGCCCGGGTGCGGTGGGCGGCCGGTCAAGCGGGTCGTCAGGAACGCCGCCGTCGCGCGGATCGGCGTTGCCAGGGCCGGCCAGGTTTCGGGTGGGTGGTCTTCGCGGCGGAAGGTGACGGTGATCGCGGCGGTGGGGTGGCCGGTGTGGTCGAAGGCGCAGGCGGCGATGCTGGCGAAGCCCTCGGTGATGTGGCCGTCCTCCGCCGACCAGCCTCGGCGGGCGTCTTCGGAGAGGACGCGGCGGAGTTCGCTGAGGGACGAGGGGCCCCGGCCGGTCCGGTCGATGAAGGTGCGGGGGAACAGGGCGCGGACCTGGGCGGCGGGCAGGTGGGCGAGCATCGAGCGGCCGCTCGCGGTGAGGTGGGCGGGCATGCGGACGCCGACGTCGGTGACGAGGGTGGCGTGCCGTGGTGGCTGCTCTTTGAGGAGGTAGAGGGTTTCCGGGCCGTGGAGGACGCCCAGTTGGGCGATCTCGCCCAGGTGGTCGACCAGGCGGCGGAGGAGGGGGCGGGCGAGGCGTTCGAGGGGTTCGTGGCGCAGGTAGGCGGAGCCGATCTCGAAGGCCGCGACGCCCAGGCCCCAGCGGCGTTCTTCGGGGATGTAGGTGACGAAGCCGTCCTCCGCCATGGCGGTGAGGAGGTGGTAGGTGCTGGAGCGGGGAAGGCCGAGCGAGCGGGCCATCGCGGAGGCGGGGAGCGGGCCGGGCGCGGAAGCGAGCAGGCGCAGGACCGCCAGGGCGCGGCGGGCGGCGGGGACCTGGCTCATGCGCGCATTGTCTCGTATGTGAGACACATCGGCAGTCGCGGGACTGGGGTAAGCAGCGGCGGGGCGTTCCAATGGTGGGTATGGGTTTTGGCATGGGGGACGCAGACGTCGAGGTCGGGCCGGAAGCGCTGACGTTCGGCCAGGTCGTGGCAGTGGCGCGGGGCGGCGCCCGGGTTTCGTTGTCGGGCGAGGCGCTGAAGCTGATCGGTGAGGCGCGGGCCCATATCGAGGAACTCTCCGCCCGGGCCAGGCCTGTCTATGGGGTTTCGACCGGGTTCGGGGCGCTCGCCACCCGGCATATCCCTCCGGAGATGCGGGCGCAGTTGCAGCTCAACATCGTCCGGTCGCACGCGGCGGGGTCGGGGCCGGAGGTCGAGCGGGAGGTCGTCCGGGCGCTGATGCTGCTGAGGCTGCGCACGCTCGCCACGGGACGGACGGGCGTTCAGCCCGTGACGGCGCGGACGCTCGCGGAGCTGCTGAACGCCGGCATCACCCCCCAGGTCTTCGAGTACGGGAGCCTCGGGTGTTCCGGGGACCTGGCGCCGCTCGCGCATGTGGCGCTGGCCTTGATCGGCGAGGGGTCCGTGCGGGACGCCGGCGGGGAGCTGAGGCCGGCGGCGGAGGCGCTGGGCGAGGCGGGGATCACGCCGGTCAAGCTCGGGGCCAAGGAGGGGCTCGCCCTCCTGAACGGGACGGACGGGATGCTCGGCATGCTCGTCCTGGCCGTCGGCGATCTGCGGCGGCTCCTCACGACGGCGGATCTCGCCGCCGCGATGAGCGTCGAGGCGCTGCTGGGCACCGACCGGGTCTTCGCCGCCGACCTGCAGAATCTGAGGCCGCATCCCGGGCAGGCCGCGTCGGCCGCCAACATGCGGGCGCTGCTCGGCGACTCGGAGATCATGGAGTCGCATCGCGGGCCCGACTGCACCCGGGTCCAGGACGCGTACTCGCTGCGCTGCGCCCCGCAGGTGAACGGCGCGGCCAGGGACACGGTCGAACACGCCGAGCTGGTCGCGGCCAGGGAGCTGGCGTCCGCCATCGACAACCCGGTGGTCCTGCCGGACGGGCGAGTGGAGTCCAACGGCAACTTCCACGGCGCCCCCATCGCGTACGTGCTGGATTTCCTGGCGGTGCCCGCGGCCGATGTCGCGTCGATGTCGGAGCGGCGCACCGACCGGATGCTCGACAAGGGACGCTCGTACGGGCTGCCCGCCTTCCTCGCCGACGACCCGGGCGTCGACTCCGGCCACATGATCGCCCAGTACACGCAGGCCGGGATCGTGTCGGAGCTGAAGAGGCTCGCGACCCCCGCGAGCGCCGACTCGATCCCCAGCTCGGCGATGCAGGAAGACCACGTGTCGATGGGGTGGAGCGCCGCCCGCAAGCTGCGCAGGGCGGTCGACGGGCTGGCCCAGGTCGTCGCCATCGAGGTCCTCACCGCCGCGCGGGCGCTGGACCTGCGGACCCCGCTGCGTCCCGGACCGGCGACCGCCGCCGTCGTCGCGAAGCTGCGGGAGGCCGTCCCGCCGCCCGGCCCGGACCGTTACCTCGCGCCCGAGATCACCGCCGCGACCGCGATGGTCCGGGACGGTTCGCTGGTCGCCGCCGCCGAGGCCGTCACCGGCCCCCTCTCCTGAAGGAGCGTTCCCATGTCAGGCCCACGTCCCGTCCGCGCGCCGCGCGGCACCTCGCTGACCGCCGCCAAGGGCTGGCCGCAGGAGGCCGCCCTGCGCATGATCCAGAACAACCTCGATCCGGAGGTCGCCGAGCACCCCGATGAGCTGGTCGTCTACGGCGGCTCGGGGAAGGCGGCCCGGAACTGGGACGCCTTCGACGGCATCATCCGGTCGCTGTCCGACCTCGAGGGGGACGAGACGCTGCTCGTCCAGTCCGGCAAACCGGTCGGGATCTTCCGGACGCACGAGTGGGCGCCCCGGGTGCTGATCGCGAACTCGAACCTGGTGCCGCAGTGGGGGACGTGGGAGGAGTTCCGCCGGCTGGAGTCGCTCGGCCTGACGATGTTCGGGCAGATGACCGCCGGGTCGTGGATCTACATCGGTACCCAGGGCATCCTGCAGGGCACCTACGAGACGTTCGCCGCCGTCGCGGAGAGGCATTTCGGCGGAACCCTCAACGGGACGATCACGCTGACGGCCGGGCTCGGCGGGATGGGCGGCGCGCAGCCCCTCGCCGTCACGATGAACGGCGGCGTCGCGATCTGCGTCGAGTGCGACCCGTCCCGGATCGAGCGGCGTGTCGAGCACCGGTACTGCGACGTCCGGGCCGAATCGCTGGACGAGGCGCTGCGGCTCGCCGAGGAGGCGAAGGCCGAGCGGCGTCCGCTGTCGATCGCGGTGCTCGGGAACGCCGCCGACGTCGTCCCCGAGCTGCTGAGCCGCGGCGCCCCGATCGACATCGTCACCGACCAGACCAGCGCGCACGACCCGCTCGCCTACCTGCCGCGCGGCGTCGCGTTCGAGGACATGGCCGCCGAGCGCGACAAGGACCGGGGCGCCTTCATCGACAAGGCGCGCGCGTCGATGGCCGCGCATGTCGAGGCGATGGTCGGTTTCCAGGACGCGGGCGCCGAGGTGTTCGACTACGGCAACTCGATCCGGGGTGAGGCGCAGCTCGCCGGCTACTCGCGGGCGTTCGCGTTCCCCGGGTTCGTGCCCGCCTACATCCGCCCGCTGTTCTGCGAGGGGAAGGGCCCGTTCCGGTGGGCGGCGCTGTCCGGCGACCCGAAGGACATCGCCCGCACCGACCGGGCGATCCTCGACCTGTTCCCCGACAACGAGCCGCTGAACCGGTGGATCAGGATGGCGGGGGAGAGGGTCCACTTCCAGGGGCTGCCGTCCCGGATCTGCTGGCTCGGCTACGGCGAGCGCGACAAGGCGGGCGAGGTGTTCAACGATCTGGTGGCGCGCGGCGAGATCAGCGCGCCGATCGTCCTCGGCCGCGACCACCTCGACTGCGGGTCCGTCGCCAGCCCGTACCGGGAGACCGAGGGCATGGCGGACGGTTCCGACGCGATCGCCGACTGGCCGCTGCTGAACGCGATGCTCAACACCTCGTCCGGCGCGACGTGGGTGTCCATCCACCATGGCGGCGGTGTCGGCATCGGCCGCTCCATTCACGCGGGCCAGGTCTGCGTCGCGGACGGGACGGCCCTCGCCGCCGAGAAACTCCGGCGCGTCCTGACCAACGACCCCGGCACCGGCGTGATGCGGCACGTCGACGCCGGCTACGACCGCGCCGCCGAGGTCGCCGGCGAACGCGGCGTCCGCATCCCGATGCGCTCATGAGCTTCGAGGAGATGTGGGCGGCGTTGCTGCCCATCGGGCGGGACGAGGCGACCGGCGGCTACCACCGGTTCGTGTGGACGCCGCCGGAACTGGAGTGCCGCGCCTGGTTCCTGGACGAGGCGCGCCGCCGTGACCTGGACGTCGAGCACGACCCCAACGGGAACATGTTCGCCTGGTGGCGCCCCGCGGACGGTTCGCGCGGCGACGCCGTCCTGACCGGGAGCCACCTGGATTCGGTGCCCGGCGGCGGGGCGTTCGACGGGCCGCTCGGCGTCGTGTCGGCGTTCGCGGCCGTCGATCTGCTCCGTGAGCGGGGCCGCGAGCCGAGGCGGCCGATCGGTATCGGGGCGTTCGCCGAGGAGGAAGGGGCCCGGTTCGGGGTGGCGTGCCTCGGGTCGCGGCTGCTGTCCGGTGCCATCGACCCCGCCCGTGCACGCGCCCTCACCGACGGGGACGGCCACACGTTCGCCGAGGTCATGCACAACGCCGGGTTCGACCCCGACGCGATCGGCGCGGACGACGGCCTCATCGGGCGGATCGGGTGCCACGTCGAACTCCACGTCGAGCAGGGCCGGGCGCTGCGGGAGCCGGTCGGGGTGGCGAGCGCGATCGTCCCGCACGGCCGGTGGCGGTTCGACTTCGTCGGCGAGGGCAACCACGCGGGGACGACCGGGCTGCCCGACCGGCGCGACCCGATGCTGCCGTTCGCGGGCATGGTGATCGCCGCGCGGGAGGCGGCCGAGCGGAACGGGACGGTCGCGACCGTGGGGAAGGTCCGGGTCGTGCCGGGCGGCGTGAACGCGATCGCCTCGTCCGTCACGGCCTGGCTGGACGCCCGCGGACCGGCGGACGAGGCGGTCCGGCGGACGGTCACGGAGATCGACGAGGCCGCGCGGGTCGCCGCGCGGCCGCACCGGGTGAGCGTCGATTTCGCCGAGGAGTCCTACACCGAGATCGTCGACTTCAGCCTGGCCCTGCGCGACCGCATCGGCAAGACGCTCGGCGGCGTCCCCGTCCTGCCGACCGGCGCGGGGCACGACGCGGGCGTCCTGTCGGCCCGGCTGCCGGCGGCGATGCTGTTCGTCCGCAACCCGACCGGGGTTTCGCACGCCCCCGCGGAGTTCGCCGAACCGGCCGACTGCCTGGCGGGAGTGGAGGCCCTGACCGGGGTACTGGACGACCTGGCGTGCGGGTAGGACTCCGGATATGCAGTGGCATGCCCAGTTCGCCTGGCTCGGGGACGGCGTGGCGTCCGACGTGCTCATCGAGGCCGACGGCGAGCGGATCACCCGCGTCGCGGCCGGCGTCCCCGCCCCGCCGGACGCCGATCGCCTGCCCGGCCTGACCCTGCCGGGCCTCGCCGACGCGCACTCCCACGCCTTCCACCGGGCCCTCCGCTCCCGTGCCCAGGCCC
This sequence comes from Actinomadura sp. 3N407, assembly GCF_052245875.1. Taxonomy (NCBI): domain Bacteria; kingdom Bacillati; phylum Actinomycetota; class Actinomycetes; order Streptosporangiales; family Thermomonosporaceae; genus Actinomadura; species Actinomadura sp. 3N407. The sequence continues at coordinate 20,265 of NZ_JBQQBP010000011.1, read as the reverse complement.
ACGGGGGGTGGCGGGGCGAAGCCGTGGAGGCGAAACACGCGGGGTGGCGGGGCGAAGCCATGGGGGCGAAGCACGGCGGGACGTTCTGGACGTGGCGCGAGCAGATGTACAAGCTCGCCGACCGGCTCGACCCCGCCTCCTACCGCGCCCTCGCCACCGCCGTGTTCGCCGAGATGGCCCTCGCCGGGATCAGTTGCGTCGGCGAGTTCCACTACCTGCACCACGGCCCCGGCGGCGTCCCCTACGACGAGCCGAACGCGATGGGCGAGGCGCTGATCGCCGCCGCGTCCGACGCGGGCATCCGGATCACGCTCCTGGACGCCTGCTACCTCAGCGGCGGCATCGGCAAGCCCCTCAAGGGCCCGCAGCTGCGCTTCGGCGACGGATCCGCCGGCAACTGGGCGCGCCGCGTCGACAGCCTGTACGAGGAGACGGACAAGGCGGGACGGCTGCACGCCCGCGTCGGGGCCGCGATCCACTCCGTCCGCGCCGTGCCCCGCGAGCAGATGCGGGCCGTCGCGTCCTGGGCGAAGGAGCACCGCGCGCCCCTGCACGTCCACCTGTCGGAGCAGCCCGCCGAGAACGAGGCGTGCCTGGACGCCTATGGCATGACGCCCACCCGCCTCCTGGCCGAGTCGGGGGCGCTCGGCGCGCTCACCACGGCGGTCCACGCGACGCACCTCACCGAGGAGGACATCGGGCTGCTCGGGACGACCATGACCGGCGTGTGCATGTGCCCGACCACCGAACGGGACCTCGCCGACGGAATCGGCCGTGCCCGCGACCTGGCGGACGCCGGCTCGCCGATCTTCCTGGGCTCCGACCAGCACGCCGTCATCGACCTGTTCGAGGAGGCCCGCGCGGTCGAGCTGAACGAGCGGCTCCGCACCCGCGTCCGGGGCCACTGGACGGCCGGGGAGCTGCTCGCCGCGGCCACGTCCAACGGCCACTACGGGCTGGGCTGGCCGGAGGCGGGACGGCTGGAGCCCGGCGCGTACGCCGATCTCGTCACCGTGGCCCTCGACTCGGTCCGGACGGCCGGTTCCGGCCCCGACCACGCGGCGGAGGCCGCCGTGTTCGCCGCCACCGCCGCCGACGTCCGGCACGTGGTCGTCTCCGGCCGCCAGATCGTCCACGACGGCCGCCACCTGCTGATCGACGACGTCCCCGCCGCCCTCGCGGCGGCGGTCACCGCCGTCACGGACCACGGCGCGCAGAGGTCACGCGGCCGGGCGGGGTGACAGTGGAAGATCCTTCCGGTTAGGTGGCGGCCCGGCGGGCTCATGCGATCATGCCCTGGTTGATCTTGAGTGGTGGATCTGGACACGGGGTGGCGCCCATGCTGTACGGCAGAGCCGCTGAGATCGCGGAGGTGGAAAGCCTGGTCGCGGGAGCGCGCGCCGGGTCCGGCGGGGCGGCGATCATCCGCGGTGAGGCGGGCATCGGCAAGACCGCCCTGCTCCGGCACGCGGCGGACGCGGCGGACGGCGCGCTTCTCCTGCGCTGCGCCGGCTCCGCGCTGGAGGAGGAGCAGCCGTTCGCGTTCCTCGAACTGATGCTGCGGCCGGTGCGGGACCGGTTCGGCGACCTGCCCGCCGCGGACGCCGAACGCCTGCGCGCCATCGGCGAACCGCGCGGCGTCGGCGAGTGGCGCGGGGTCGGCGAGTCGCGTGCCGCGCGATCTCGCCCCGAGGGGGAGCGGCGGGCCGCCGGTGAGCCGCGTGTCGTGGGGCGGGAGGGGCCGTTCGGTGTGGGGCGCGCGCTGCTGGGGCTGCTGCGCCGGGTCGCCGCCGAGCGTCCTGTGCTGTGCCTGGTCGATGACGCGCAATGGCTGGACGCGGCCTCGGTGGCCGTGCTGGCGTTCACCGCCCGCAGGCTCGGCGGCGAGCCGGTAGCGCTGCTGGCCGCCGTCCGCGGCGAGGAGGCGTTCGGGTCGTCCGGGCTCCCGGAGATCAGGCCGCGGCGGCTCGCCCCGGACGACGCCGCGGCGCTGATGCGCGGCGGCGGCGAGGACCTGTCGCCGCCCGCGCGGGAGCGGGTCCTCGCCGAGGCGGGCGGCAACCCGCTGGCGCTCAGGCTCCTGCCCGCCTCGCTGAGCCCGGCCCAGCGGGCGGGCCGCATCAACCCGATCACGTTCCACGACGGCACCACACCCCTTGCCGGAACGTTCCAAACGCGGGTGTCGGCACGGCTGGCCGCGATGGCGCCCGCGGCGCGGGTCATTCTGCTCGCCGCCGCCGCGGACGACACCGGCGACTGCGCCCGGATCTCGGCGGCGGCCGGGCGCCTCGGCGCGACCGTCGCCGACCTGGCGCCCGCCGAACGGGCCGGGCTGCTGGAGGCGGCCGGGATGACCGTCCGATTCACGCATCCGCTGGTCCGGGCCGCCGTCTACCACCGCGCCACCACGTCCGAGCGGCGGTCGGTCCACCGCGCGCTCGCCGAGTTCTCCGGGCGTGAGCAGGCCGAACGGCGGGCGTGGCACATGGCGGCCGCGGCCGCGGGACCCAGCGAGCACGTCGCGGCGGAACTGGAACGTGCCGGAAGGCGGTCGGACGCCGCCCGCGCCTATGCGTGCTTGGCGCGGGCGGCGGAGCTGACCCCGGGCGGAGCCGCCCGCGTGAACCGGCTCGCGGCCGCCGCCCGCTCGGCGGCCGAGGCGGGCCTGTTCGGCGGGGCGGCGGAACTGGCCGCCTCCGCCGCCGGGCTCGCGGCGGGCCCGCGCTCGCGCGCCGCGCTGGCGCAGGCGGAGGCGGCGGCGGAGTTCGAGCGCGGGTCGCCGCGCGGAGCGTGCCGGACGCTGCTCGACGGGGCCGCGCCCATCGGCGGCAGCGATCCGGTGGAGGCGCTGCTGATGCTGGCCGACGCCGTCCGATGCGGGTGGCACGCCGGTGACCCGCGGCTCGTGCGGGAGGCGCTGGACGCGATGGCGTCGGTCCCGGTCGCCGGGGACTCGCCGCTGGCCGCGCTGCCCCGGGCCCTCGTCGCGTCCGCGTCGCCGGGAGGCGCGGGCGAAGCCGTGGTCACGCTGATCGGCGCGGCGCGGCGGTCGCTCCCGGACGAGACGGGCCGCCGGCTGGCGGCCTCGCTCATCGCCCTCGCGGACGGCGCGCACGAGGCGGCCGCGGACCTCGTCCGGGACTGCCGGGACTCCGGCGGTGCGGGGCCGCTGCCGTACGCGCTGCAGTCGCTGGCCCACGCGCAGATCATGCGAGGCAGGCTCCGTGAGGCGCGGGAGACCGCGGCCGAGGGGCTGCGGCTGGCGGAGACCGGTTCGCGGCACCGGGCGGGTCACCTGCGCTGCCTGCTCGGCTGGCTCGCCGCGGTCGAGGGGGACGAGGAGCGGTGCGCGGCCCTGGTGGCGGCCGGCACCGAGCACGCCGCCCGCGAGGGGATCACGCCGACCGTCGCCCTGGGGACGTGGGCGCTCGCCCTCCTCGATCTGGGCCACGGGCGGAACGAGGACGCTCTGGCACGCCTGGAGGACGTTCCGGACGGCGTGCCGGAGGCGGGCCCGATGGCCGACGTCGTCCGGCAGGCGTCCGACCGGGTGGAGGCCGCGGTGCGCTGCGGGCGGCCGGAAAGGGCGGAACCCTCCCTGGCCCGGCTGGAACGATGGGCGGAGCGAAACCCGTCACCGGTCACGGTGGCGATTCTTAAACGCTGCCGGGCACTGCTCAACTCGGGACGCAAGGCCGAGCGGAATTTCTCGGAAGCGGTGGCGCTGCTGTGCCGGGAGAGTGACAGTCCTTACGAGGAGGCGCGCACTGAATTATTATACGGCGAATGGCTTCGGCGGGAACGCCGGCGCGCCCATGCGCGAGAACATCTGAGCCGCGCCATGGACCTGTTCGACACACAGGGCGCGCTGATCTGGGCGCGGCGCGCACGGGCCGAGCTGGGGGCCGCGGGCGCCCGGCAGGCGGGAGGGGCGCCCGAGGGGAACGGGACGGGCGGCCTGACCCACCAAGAGCTCCAGATCGTGCGGCTGGCGGCGGCCGGCGCGAGCAACCGGGAGATTGCGGCCCGGCTCTATCTCAGCCCGCGGACTGTCGGAAACCACCTCTATCGCGCGTATCCGAAGCTCGGCGTCCGGACACGGGTGGAGCTGCGGGGCCTGGACCTGGACGTCGCCGCCCGGGGACGGCACCGGCCCGCGCCCGATTGAGCAACCCGCCCCGGCCGATTGAGCAACCGACTCAATTCTCCTCCCTCCAGAATGTGCATTGACGCGGTGATCAAGCTGGGTTACAAAGATCACAGCGAATGAATTAGCTCCCGATTAGCCATGCGAGTTCGTCGACGAGCTCGCAGAAACCGCGTTAGGCCGGTCGGTCAATGACTGTTCACGATCTGCTTCCGGTCGCCGTGAACTCCGCGGCGGCCTCCATTCTTTTCGTCGCGGGCGTCGCCAAGACCGTTTCTCCGGTCCAGCTCGGACGATCTTTGAACGAACTCCTCCGGCTGCCGGGAAGAGGGGTCACCGCCCGTCATGTGCGCGTGTTCGCCGCGGTGGAACTGCTGACGGCGCTGTCGCTGACCGCCGCCGCCACACGGCCGGCCGCCGCATGGGCCACGGGCGTCCTGGGCGCGGCGTTCGCGCTGGCCGGCGCCATGGGACTGCTGCGCGGCGGCCGCACCGCCTGCGGCTGCTTCGGCGGCTCCGCCGACCGGCCCCTCGGCCCGTTCAACATCGTCGTCGGGGTGCTGCTCATGGCGGTCCCGGCGGTGAACCTGGTGTCGGGGATCGGCGGCGCCACGACGTACTTCTTCCAGGCCAGCACGGGGTTGTCCGGCGGCGCGCTGCTGCTGTGCCTCTGGGCGCACCGCGGCCTCGTCAAGGACTTCACCCGCCCCCTGCCCGCATCGCGATAGACGGAGGAACCACCCGCATGATGGAGATCTTCTTCGGCGCCGTGCTGCTGATCCTTGTGGCGGCGGTCGTGCTGCTCTTCGCGATGTTCGGCGAGCTGACCTCGCGGCTGCCGACCGAACGCGAGGCGGCCGCCGCCCGCGATCCCGAGATCTGGCCGCTGGAGGACGCGCGGCTCGGCGTGGAGCCCGCGAGGTGGCCCGCCGAACTCTCCGGCCTGTCCGCCGCCGGAGCCGCCGGGGCCGCCGGAATCGACGCGGCCCATCCCGTCCTGGTGCTCAGCACCGCCTGCTCGACCTGCAAGGACGTCGCCCAGCAGCTCTCGGAGGAACTCGACCGGGGCGCCGGAGGCGACATGGCCGTCGTCGTCTCCACCGCGGAACGGGCGCGCGGCGAACGCTTCGTCCAGCAGTACGGGCTGCACCGGCTCGCGCACTACGTCGACGAGGGCGGCGAATGGGTCGCCGACGAGTTCAACGTCCGGATGAGCCCGACCGCGCTGGTCGTGCGCGGCGGGCGGCTCGAGTCCGCCCTGGTCTTCCAGGACGTCCAAGGGCTGAGAACGATGGTCAACCAACCGAAGGGAGTGGCATGAGCGCGCTGACAGGCAAACGCGTCGGCGGAGCCGCGACGAGGTTCGCGCGCCGGGGGTTCCTCGGCGCCCTGGGCGCGGGCGGCCTGACCGCCGCATCGGCGGTGTTCGGCCGGTCGGAACCCGCCTACGCCATCTGCCGCAGGAACTGCTGCAACCTCCTTGTATGCCCCAACATCTCCATCTCCACCTGCCGGAACAACGCGGACTACATCTGGGGCTGTGCCATGAGCGCCTACCTGCACTGCTCCTGCTGCGAGGCGTACTACAGCGGCAAGCAGCACTCGGCCATGGACTGCCGCTACAACTGACGGGACCCGCATGGTCGTCTGGCTTGTCATCGGCGGGATCGGCGCGGTCCTGCACGTCCTGAGCCCATGAGGCCGGTCGATGGCCGGAGTCTCCGGCCCCCTGATGCGCCGCCGTCCGGCGGACGGCGCGCGCTTCCTGGCCGGCCTGGCGCTGGGCGGCGTGCTGTCGGGAATGCTCGTGGCCCTGCTGCTGTACGTGGTGGGGCGCGGGGCGCGGGAGGTGCTGCCGGAGACGCCGCGGGCGCTGGCCCTGGCGACGGTGGCGCTCGGTTTCGGTCTCGCCGACCTCGCCGGCCGCACGCCCCATGTGTGGCGGCAGGTCCCGCAGGTGCTCGTGCACCGGCTGGCGCCCGGGTTCCGCGGCGTGGTCTGGGGTTTCGACCTCGGCCTGCTCGTCACCACGCAGAAGGCGGTGTCGCTGGTGTGGGTCACGATCGCCGCCGTCGTGCTGCTGGACCCGTGGATGGCGGCGCCCGTGATGATCGGCATGGCGCTGCTGTCCAATCTCGGCGTCGTGCTGTGGAGCGTCCGCTTCACCCCCGCGATGACCGAGATGGGCACGAGAAGGGAACGGCTTTGGCTGAGATCGATCCGCGCCCTGTCCGGGACGGCCCTGGTGACGCTCGCGGCCGTGACGGCCGCCCAGGCGATCTGACCTCCGCGGAGGGGGTGATCGTGGTGACGAGGTTCGAGTGCCCCGGCCTGTGGAAGCTCCTCCTCCTCATCGTCCTCCACAAACGGATGGCGCGGGACGTGCGGCGCCGCGCGACCGGGTTCCTCGGAACGTCGCTGCTGGTCGGCTGGCGCACCCGGACGCTGCTCAACATCTCGCTCTGGCGCGACATGGAAGGCGTCCACTCGATGGGACGGGTGCGCCGGCACGTGGACGTCACCAGGGTCCCGTCGAGGCTCGGCGTCACCACGTCCGGCGGGATCTACTCGTTCACCGGCGACTGGAAGCAGGTGATGTTCGGCATCGACAGCGAGGGCGTCTCACCCGTCCGCCCGCTATGACCGAGATCCGCACGTACATCAGAAAGGGACGGTTAGATGAGTTCGGACTACCACCTGCCGACCGACCACGGGGTCGCGGTCGTGCAGGACATGAATGACGGAACGAAGAAGGTGATGGTGTGCGACGCCGTCGTCGGAGGCGAGCCGCAGAACGTCTACGCCATCCACTTCAAGTGCACCTCGCTGCGCGTGGGACCCGGTGTGCGGATGGAGCACGGCGCCGCGGGCAGCCACACCCGCCAGGTCGTCGAGGTCTTCTCCGTAGAGCGCGGCGTCGTGGAGGTGCGGACGCTGCGGCGGGGCGGGAACCCGGTCCTGGAGGCGGAGGCGCTCCGCCGCTGACGGCCGCGGGGCCGCTCGCGCGGGCGGTGGCCTGTGTCGTCCTTCTGGCCGCCGCCGGATGCTCGGCCGGTGGGCGGGACGGCGGCGCGGCGCCGCCCGACCGCTCACCGGAGACCGCCGGCGCGACGGCGGCCACCGGTCCCCAGGGCCCCGACGGGGCGCCGGGATGCCGCCCGGCGTCACCGGTCGCCCCGTACGGCGGTGACGGGCTGCCGGAGGTCCGCGCCACCGGGAACGGGATCCGGGCGCGGGGCCTGATCATGGTGCCGGGCGGGTATCCGCCGCTGCGCGCCGGGCGGGAACTCAAGATCGTCTGGCGGGTGACCGGATCGGAACCCCTGCGGGCCACGACGACCGGGCCCGACGGCCGTGACCGCCCCGTCCTCTGGGGACCGGAACGGCACGGCGGCAGCAGCTACCACCGTCCCGGCGACGAGTGGGGCGTGGGCTACCGCCTCGACGAGCCCGGCTGCTGGCGGCTGCGCCTGACCCGCGGCACCGGGTCCGCCGACGCCTGGCTGCGCGTCGCGGCGTGAGATCCTGCCCGGGTGAGCACCACTGGCACCGGAAGCACCCTCATCGCGAACATCGGGGAACTGGTCACCAACGACCCCGCCCTCGGCGGCCTCGGCATCGTCCGCGACGCCGCCCTGGTGATCGAGGACGGCCGGGTCGCGTGGACGGGCCCGTCCCGGGACGCCCCCGCCGCCGACGCGTCCTTCGACGCCGCCGGCCGGGCCGTCCTGCCCGGCTTCGTCGACTCCCACGCCCACCTCGTCTTCGCCGGTGAACGCGCCGAGGAGTTCGCCGCCCGGATGAGCGGCCGCAAGTACGCCGCGGGCGGCATCCGCACGACCGTCGAACGCACCCGCGCCGCGTCCGACGACGACCTCCGCGCCAACGTCCGCCGCCTGATCACCGAGATGGCGCGCCAGGGCACCACGACCGTCGAATGCAAGTCGGGCTACGGCCTCACCGTCGACCAGGAGGAGCGCGCCGTCCGCATCGCCGCCGAACTGGCGGACGAGGTCACCTACCTGGGCGCCCACATCGTCCCCGCGGAATACGAGGACGACGCCGCCGCCTACACGCGCCTGGCCGCGACCGACATGCTCTCGGCCTGCGCCCCCCACGCCCGCTGGGTGGACGTCTTCTGCGAACAAGGCGCCTTCGACGCCGACCAGGCACGCGAAGTCCTGCAAGCCGGGGTCAAAGCGGGCTTGAGTCCCCGCCTGCACGCGAACCAGCTCACCCAGGGCCCCGCCGTGCGGCTCGCCGTCGAACTGGACGCCGCGTCCGCCGACCACTGCACGTTCCTCAGCGACGCCGACGTGGACGACCTGGCGTCCTCCCAGACCGTCGCGACACTCCTGCCGGGCGTCGAGTTCTCCACCCGCCAGCCCTACCCCGACGCCCGCAGACTCCTGGACGCGGGTGCCGCCGTCGCGCTCGCCACCGACTGCAACCCCGGCTCCTGCTACAGCTCCAGCATGGCGTTCTGCGTCGCCGTCGCCGTCCGCGACATGCACATGACCCCCGCCGAGGCCGTCTGGTCCGCCACGGCGGGCGGCGCCCGCGCCCTACGCCGCACCGACGTCGGGCACCTGACCCCCGGCGCCCGCGCCGATGTCCACGTCCTGGACGCCCCGTCCCACATCCACCTCGCCTACCGCCCCGGCGTCCCCCAGTCGGCCGCCGTCTGGAAGGCCGGTGCTCAGGTCAGGTAGCGGCGGTTGACCCTTATCAGGGGTTCCTGGTCGCGGGTTATGTAGTCCGCGGAGAGGACCTCGGCGATGAAGAGGGTGTGGTCGCCGGCCTCGACGGTCCGGCGGGTTTCGCATTCCATGGCGCTCTGGCCTGTTTCCGGGATCAGCGCGTCCGAGTGGTCGCCACGGTGATGGGGTTCGCCGGCGAGGAGGATGCGGGCGCTGGGGCGCCCCTCGGCGGCGAAGCGTCCGGCCAGGGCGCGCTGGCCCGAGGACAGGACGGTCGCGGCCCAGCGGCTCTGCCGGTTCAGGACCTCCGTCAGGTAGGAGGACGTCGCCACGCTCGCCACCACCGTCGGCGGGTCCAGCGACACCGACATGAACGAGGTCACCGTCGTGCCGAGGTCGTCGCGGCCGTCACGGACGGTCAGGACGACGACGCCCGTCGCGAAGCCGGCGACGGCCTCGACGAAATCGGTGCCGGCGGTCAGCGGATCTCCCAGGTGCCGGGCAGGGTGAGCGGGCCGGCGGCGGGCAGGCCGAGGCGGGCGGCGAGGCCGCCCAGGGAACCCCAGGCGTCGAAGCGGGCCGAGGCGGCGGCGCGGTCCTCGCTGGACTCCGGCGGGCGCAGACGCTCCAGCGGCGAGGTGTGCGGGTAGACCCGGACAGGGGCGTCGGTGGCGAGACCGGCCTTCTTGCGGGCCACGTCGAGGGCCCGGTCGATGCCGCCCAGTTCGTCGACGAGACCGCGCTCCTCGGCGTCGGCGCCCGTCCAGACGCGGCCGCGGGCCAGCTCGTGGACGCGGTCGCGCGACAGACCGCGGCCCTCCGCGACCCGTGAGGTGAAGTCGTCGTAGATCTTGTCGAGGGAGGCGTTGACGCGTTCCCACTCGGAGTCGCTGAAGTCCTTCGTGGCGCTCGACATGCGGGCGTGGTCGCCGTTCGCGACGCTCCCGAGCGTGATGCCGATGCGGTCCAGGAGGCCGTTCACCACGGCCTTGCCGGTGACGACGCCGATCGAGCCGGTGATGGTGCCGGGCTGCGCGACGATCGTGTCCGCGGCCATCGCGACGTAGTAGCCGCCGGACGCGGCGACGTTGCCCATCGACACGATCACGGGCTTGCCGGCACGGCGGGCCAGGACGACCTCCCGCCAGATCGCGTCGGACGCGACGGCGGAGCCGCCGGGGCTGTTGACCCGGAAGACGATCGCCTTGACGTTGTCGTCCTTCACGGCGGCGCGGAACGCCGCGCCGATCGTGTCCGACCCCATCGCGGGGCCGGAGCTGGGGAGCGGGCCGCCGCGGCCGCTGCGGCCGAGCCGGATCGGGCCGTGCCCGTTGATCAGCGCGATGGCGTCCTGCCTGCCGGGCTGCGGGAGGCGGCTCGCGAGGCCGTGCGCGCGGCTGTAGCGGGCGACATACCGGAGCTGGGCGTCCTCGCCGAACTCCTTGCGCAGGTCGGCGTAGACCTCGTCGCGGTAGGCGAGGTGGTCGACGAGGTTCTCCTCCAGCGCCTCGCCGGCGAGGAAGGGGCCGCGGTCGGTCAGCTCCCGGACCTTGTCCTCGGGGAGGCCGCGGGCGGCGGCGACGGCGGCGGTGATCTGCTCGCCGATCGAGGCGACGAGGCGCTGCGACGACTCCTCGTGCTCGGGCGTGTAGGTCTTCTCCATGAACGCGTTCGCCATGGTCTTGTACTCGTGACGCTGGCCGAACCGCGGCTGGACGCCCGCCTTCTCCAGGGCGCCCGCGAAGAACGGCTCTTCGAGCGCCATGCCGACCAGGCCGACCTCGCCGGTGGGCTGCAGGTAGACCTTGTCGAAGCCGGTGGCCAGGTAGTACGGGACGGTGCCGCGGCCGCTCTCGCCGTACGTCTCCGCCCACGCGACGGTGAGCTTGCCGGCGTCCCGCAGCGCCTGCACGGCCTCCCGCAGCTCCTGGACGAGCGCCAGCCCGATGCCGCCGCTGACCTTCACGACGAGGGCGCGCACCCGGCTGTCGGAGCGGGCGCGGCGCAGCCCGTCCAGGACGTCCCGCAGGTTCGTGCGGCGCATGGACAGGATCGCCGAGATGGGATCGGACGGCGCGGTCTCCACGATGCCCTCGGTGAGGTCCAGTTCGAGGATCAGCGGGGCCGTCCGCCGGTCGCGGGCCTGTTTGATGATGTTGACGACTGTGCCGGGATCCACCATGGACCCAGCCTATGCGTTCGGGTGCGGGTGTTCCTGCGCCGCTGGTCCAGGCGGCCTCCGCCGTAAGGACCAGGCGCGGGTCAGCGCATGAACGCCTTGTTGGGGATGACGCTCGCCGACGCCTGCGCCACCGGACGCCCTCGCGTGTCGGCGATCACCGCGTTGGCGACCATGCGGGTGCTGCCGGGGTGCACGCACGTCCCGGTCACCGTGTGGGTCTGGCCGGACTGGACAGCGCGCAGGTAGTCGATGTTCAGGTTGAGCGTGAGCATCGGCAGGAAACGGTCGCACGTGCTGCTCGCGGCGAGGCAGACCGCGTTGTCGAGGATCATCGCGATGTAGCCGCCGTGGACGATGCCGCCCGGGTTGCACAGCTTCTCGGCGGGCGTCCAGGAGATCTCCACCCGGCCCGGGTCGGCGGCCGTGACGACCTGCCCGATGTAGTCGCTGATGTCGGAGATCTCGGGGAGCCGCTTGTCCCGCATCGCCCGGATGAAGTCCACGCCGGACAGCGTGTTCCACAGATCGGCGGCCTCCTGCAGGGCCTCCGGGCTCGCCTCGACGCTCAACTCGCACTCCTTGATCACAACCGACCTTCGAATGGTATTCGGTATCGCGGGCCCGGTGCTGTGCCGTTCGTCACGGGCGCCGCCCCGGCCGCGGCTTCAGCCGGACTTGCGGAGGGTGCCCCTGGTGGTGCCGATTCCCGGGGACGTGTACTCCAGCCCGTCCGCCACCTTCCTGAGCGTCAGGGTGCCGCCGACGCAGAAACCCTGGTTCCCCTGCGCGTTCTCGGGGGTCTCCTGGAACTGGACGGTCGTGTCGGACGCGCTCGTGACGGTCAGCGTGTCGTGGCAGCCCCAGTCGGGGTAGTCGGACGTGCCGCCCGTGGTGCCCGCCGCCAGGGTGATCGTCACCTTTGTGCTGGTGTCGCCCACGGTCAGCCCGCCGGTCTGGGTGACCGTGCCCGTCCAGATGCCGGCGAAGCCGGCGGGAACCTTCGCGGCGCCATCCGGGCCGTCGCTCGGGGACGCCGATGTCGTCTCCGTGGGCCCCCTCGTCTGCGGGGGCGGCGTCGTCCCGTCGGCGGCGCTCGTCGAACGGCCGGGGCCGGGGGTGCCTTCGTTGTCGGTGTTCGCGAGGATGAGCGCCGTCGCGGCGATCGCGACGACGGCGATGGCCGCGGCGCCGCCGACCACTCCCGCGATCGCGCGGCCGCGACGCCGGCGGGGTTCGGCGCCGGGGCCCGGGCCGGGGTTGTTGGGCTCCGTGGGCCCGTAGGCCGCGGGCGGGTGGCCCTGACCGGCCGGGGGAGGCGGCGGCTGCGCCCAGGCTCCGGGCCCGGCCGTGGCGGACGGGTCGACGAGGCGGACCATCAGGTCGCGGGCGGCCGGGCGGCGGGCCGGGTCCTTCGCGAGGCACTCGGTGAGCAGGGGGAGCAGCGAGGGCGGCACCCCGCCGAGATCGGGCTCCCCGTTGGCGATGCGGTGCATGGTGGCCGGGATGCTGGTCGCCGGGCCGAACGGCGGATGCCCGGTGGCCGCGTACACGATGGTGCCCGCCCAGGCGAAGACGTCCGACCTGTCCGTCGGCGGATGCCCGTCCAGCCATTCGGGGGCGAAGTACGCCGGGGTGCCGACGAGCTGGGTGTGGGTCTCGGCGTCGATGGCCCGGGCGATGCCGAAGTCGACGACGCGCGGGCCGTCCGGGCCGAGCAGCACGTTGGCGGGCTTCAAGTCGCGGTGGACGATCCCCGCGCCGTGGATCGCCGCCAGCGCGCTCGCGGTGTTCACGGCCAGCCGTTCCAGGTCGCCGCCGCGCAGCGGCCCGTTCTCCACGACGCGCTGCTGGAGGGACGGCCCGTCGATGAACTCGCTGACGACGTAGGGCGCCTCTCCGCCCGCCGACGAGTCGAGGACGGCGGCGGTGCAGAACGGGGCGACCTGCCGGGCGGCCTGCATCTCGCGCGCGAAACGGCCGCGGGCCGCGGCGTCGGTGGTCTTGAGCATCTTGACGGCGACGCGTTCCCCGGACGGCCCCTCCCCGAGGTAGACGACGCCCTGGCCGCCCTCGCCGAGGCGCCCGGTCAGCCGGTAGCGGCCGATCGTGCGCGGATCGTCGTGGTCCAGCGGGTGGGCGGGCATCGGCGGGCTCCTCGGGCATGGTCGGCGGGTGTCGTCCCCAACGACTCGTCAACCGTACTTGGCTCGGCGGACGGATGACGTCCAGCGGATATTGTCGTCGCATGGGAGACGGCGACGGCTGGGCCGGCTGCGGGCTCGGGCACACGCACTGGGGACGGTTCGGTGCGGCCGGGCTGCTGGCCTACCACCGCGACCCCGGCGGCCAGGTGTGGGTCCTGTTGCAGCAGCGCGCGTGGTGGGGGATCGGCGGCGGGACGTGGGGCATGTTCGGCGGCGCGCTGCACAGCCACGAGGACGCCGTGACGGGCGCCCTGCGGGAGACGTCCGAGGAGTGCACGCTCGACACCGGGATCGTGAACGTGCACGGCACGAGCGTCGAGGACCACGGCGGCTGGTCGTTCACGTCCGTGATGGGGTCGCTGTCCGAACTCCCGCCCGTCCGGCCCGCGTCGCGTGAGACGCGCCGCGCGGAATGGGTGCGCGCCGAGGACGTCACCGACCGCAAGCTGTTCGAGCCGTTCGCGCGGTCCTGGCCCCGGCTGCGGGACGCGATGACGGGCGTCGTGCTCGTCGTGGACGCGGCGAACGTCGTCGGTTCGCGCGCCGACGGCTGGTGGAAGGACCGCGCGGGAGCGAACGCCAGGCTCCGCGACGACCTGAAGGCCCTGGGCGCGGGCGTGAGCGGTGTGCCCGGCGGGCTCGTCCGGTTCGACCGCTGCTTCCCCGAGGTCGTCCTGGTCGTGGAGGGGGCGGCGAGACGCGTCGCCGACGAGCCGGCGAACGGGGTACGGGTCGTGGCCGCGCCCGGCAGCGGCGACGACCAGATCGTTGATCTCGTGCGCGGGACCGGGCCCGGCACGGCCCACCTGGTGGTGACCGCCGACCGGGAGCTGCGGGCCCGCTGCGAGGCGGCCGGCGCCGCCGTCATCGGCCCGCGCTGGCTCCTCGAACGCCTCTAGAACCTCTGCAACCTCTGGAACCTCTGAACCTCTCAGTCCTCGACGCGGTGGCCGGCGTCGCGCAGGGCCTCGGCCGCCTCCTTGCGCCGGTGCTCGGGGACGAGGACGAGGTCGGCGTGGTAGGTGGAGGCCACGAAGATCGGGATCTCGGCGTCGGCGAGCGGGCCCACGATCTCGGCCGGAGTGCCGGGCACGCGGAGGCCATGGCGGGCGTCGCCGTAGAAGCCGACCCAGCGTTCCGTCTCGGTGAACGGTGACGCGTCCCGGATCACGGTGAGTCCCTCGGGGGCGCGTATCAGCGCGATCCAGTCGTCGTCCTCCGGGAACGTCGCGTGCGGCAGATGCTCGACGATGAACTGGCCGGGGACGACGTGCAGGCGCTGCGCTTCCATCCCGCCAGCCTATTCAGGCACGGGCCGCCCAAGTACCGGTTGCCCACGGGCTGCCCAGGCACGGGCTACTCGGGCACGAGCCATACCGCGCCCAGAGGCGGGACGCGCAGCATCGCGGACGCGGGCAGACCGTGGCAGGGTTCGGCGGTCGCCTCGACGCGGCCGAGGTTCCCGACGCCGCTGCCGCCGTACTCGTAGGAGTCGGTGTTGACCAGCTCGCGCCAGCCGCCCTTGCGGGGCAGGCCCAGCCGGTAGTTCTCGTGCGGATTCCCGGCGAAGTTCACGATGCACGCGAGGACCGGCGGCTCCCCGTCCCGCGCCGTGCCGTACCGCAGGTAGGACAACGTGTTGCCGCCGGCGTCGTTGCCGTCGATCCAGCGGAACCCCTCGTGGTCGCTGTCGCGCGTCCACAGCGCGGGCTCGCCCTGGTAGGCGCGGTTCAGTTCGCGGACGAGCCTCTGCAGGCCGACGTGGTGGGCGCCCTCGGCGGCGTTCTCCAGCAGCCACCAGTCGAGCGGACGTTCCTCCGCCCATTCGGCGCCCTGCCCGAACTCCTGCCCCATGAACAGGAGCTGCTTGCCGGGGTGCGACCACATGTAGGCGAGGAGGGCGCGCAGCCCGGCGAACTGCTGCCAGGCGTCGCCCGGCATCTTGCTCAGCAGCGACCCCTTGCCATGGACGACCTCGTCGTGCGACAGCGGCAGGACGTAGTTCTCAGAGAACGCGTACACCAGCGAGAACGTGATCTCGTTGTGGTGGTAGTGCCGGAACACCGGCTCGTGGCGCAGGTACTCCAGCGTGTCGTGCATCCAGCCCATGTTCCACTTGAACCCGAAGCCGAGGCCGCCGAGATGGGTGGGACGGGACACGCCCGGCCACGCCGTCGACTCCTCGGCGATCGTCATGACGCCCGGGCTGCGCTTGTATACGGTCGCGTTCATCTCCTGGAGGAACGAGATGGCCTCCAGGTTCTCGCGGCCGCCGTAGATGTTGGGCGTCCACTCGCCCTCGTTGCGCGAGTAGTCCAGGTACAGCATCGAGGCGACGGCGTCCACGCGCAGCCCGTCGATGTGGAACTCCTCCAGCCAGTACGACGCGTTGGCCACCAGGAAGTTGCGGACCTCGGCGCGCCCGAAGTTGAACACGAGCGTCCCCCAGTCGGGGTGTTCGCCGCGCGCCGGATCGTCGTGTTCGTACAGGGCGGTGCCGTCGAACCGGGCCAGCGCCCATTCGTCCTTGGGGAAGTGGGCGGGCACCCAGTCCATGAGGACGCCGATGCCGGCCTGGTGGAGCCGATCGACCAGATGCCGGAAGTCGTCCGGGCTTCCGAACCGTGCGGTCGGCGCGTAGTACGACGTCACCTGATAGCCCCAGGACGGGCCGTACGGGTGTTCGGCGACCGGCAGCAGCTGCACATGCGTGAAGCCCATGTCGCGGACGTACTCGGTCAGTTCGTCGGCCAGTTCCTTGTAACCCAGCCCAGGGCGCCACGACCCGAGATGCACCTCGTACGCGCTCATGGGTTCGTGCAACCAGTCGTGTTCCTTGCGGCCGTCCATCCATTGGCCGTCGCCCCACTCATAGGACGAGGTGTAGACGCGGGACGCCGTCGCAGGAGGACGCTCGGTGCACTGCGCCATCGGGTCGGCCTTGGATCGCCACACACCGTCCGCGCCGAGGATCTCGTACTTGTAGCACATGCCGTCACCGATGCCGGGGACGAACAGTTCCCAGACGCCGGTGGAGCCGAGCGACCGCATCGGATACGCGCGGCCGTCCCAGTGGTTGAAGTCGCCGACCACGCGAACGCCTCGCGCCGTCGGCGCCCACACCGCGAAACCCGTCCCGTGCACGGTGCCGAACGCGGAGGCGTAGCTGCGGACTTGCGCGCCGAGCGCCCGCCACAGCTCCTCGTGCCGTCCCTCACTGATCAGATGCAGGTCGAGGTCGCCGAGGGTGGGCAGGTGCCGGTACGGGTCGTCCTGGAGCGTCTCGACACCGTCCCCGTAGGTGACGGCGAGCCGGTAGTCGGGGACGGCGAGGGGTGCCTTGTCCCCGTCGTCGCCCGCCAGGGACGAGCCGTCCGGGAGCGTGCCGGTGAACAGGCCCTCGTGGAAGTGGCGGAGCGGGTGCCGGTCGCCGTTCGGCAGGACGACCTCGACCCGCTCGGCGAGGGGCCGCAGCGCCCGGATCGTCACGCCGTCGCGGCCGGGATGCGCCCCGAGGATCCCATGCGGATCGTGGTGGTCGCCGCCGACGAGCCGGTCGATCTCCGCGCGCGTCACCCGTGCCATGACCTCACGGCCTCCCGTCCCAGTGCCATCACCTCAGTAGAGGTGCCCCGAGATCGGCCGGTCTCACTTCGGGAACGCACCTGTTTCCGGGAGCTTGGAAGTAGCCGAGCGGGCGGGGCTGGAGGACCGGTGGTCGAGCGGGAGCTCGTCGGTCGGTTGGCGGTGGGTGGGGCTGGAGGACGGTGCGACCGCACGGGCGGCACGACTCTTTGTCGAGGGGGTCGCGCCGATTGTGCCGACCGTGCGGTCACGTCTACCTGGCCCCAGTGGTGACATTCACCCCGCCACCCCGGGCTCCACTCCTGTGTCACCCGAGCGCCACAGGTACCTGCCGTACCGGAACGTCCCGGCCCGGTCCGCCCCCGCTCGCGGACCGGGCCGCGCCGTTCCCCAACGGTGTCCCGTCATCCGTCCCCGCGCTCCTCGCGCGTCTGGTCGAGCAGCAGCCGGCGGAGCCCCGCGGAGTCGTCGGCGGCCACCGTCCTGGCATATCCCGCCTGGAGCTGGGAGTCGCTGAGATCGCCGCTGCGGGTCGCATACCAGCGTCCCGCGTCGCTCCGCCACACCTGCCAACCCGGAAACTCCCCCTCGATGGCCGCCTTCAGATCATCGAAGTCGCCCATCAAGGTCGTCCTTTCCCCGAGGCCGCTCTTCTGTATACAAAAGTCGTACTCGGTCTTAGAGGTGTCAAGCTGTCCGTAAGCGGACCATGCCCCCGCGGATAGCGCGCGGAAGGTATGGATGAGAGGGAGGGCGAGCCAGGATCGAACACCGCGTCGAACGCCATGTCGAACGGCCGGACGGCGCGTCCGGAGGAAGGGGAGGTGACGCCGGTGCCGGACCGTCCCGCCTACCTGCGCATCGCCGACACGCTGCGAGCGGGCATCCGGGACGGCAGCCTCCCGCCGGGAACGCGGCTGCCGACCATCGCGGAGCTGTGCGAGGCCCACGGCGTCTCCGAGATCGTCGTGCGGCAGGCCATCGCGCTGCTGCGCGGCGAGGGGCTGGTCGAGACCCGCCGCGGCGGCGGCACCCTCGTCCGGGTCGTTCCCCCTGCTCGCAGGGTCGCGATGGACCGGTACCGCGCGGTGACCCGCCCCATGGCGGTCCCCGAGACCACCTTCACCCGGGACCAGGAGATCACCTGGGAGGAGTACCGGCTCGACAAGGAGTTCACCCGGGTGCGGGCCGATGACGAGCTCGGCGCGCTGTTCGAGCTGCCGCCCGGCACCGAGCTGCTGCGCCGCCGGTTCGTCTTCTACGCCCGCGGCGAGCCGCAGCAGATCTCGGTCAACTACCTGCCGTGGGACCTCGTCGGCGACACCCCGGTGTCCGACCCGGCGCGCGAGCCGTGGCCCGGGGGGACGCTCGCGCAGCTGGCCTATCTCGGCCACCCGCCCACCCGCGTCGAGGAGGCCGTCCGCTCCCGCATGCCGACCCCGGAGGAGGCCGAGACGCTCCGCATGACCGGCGGGGTGCCCGTCCTGGCCATCACCCGCCGGCTGCTGTCGGGCGCCGGTGTGATGGAGGTCTGCCGCGACATCGTGCTGCCCGCCGACCGCGTCGTCCTCGACTACTCGATCGACCTGTGAACGCCCGCCCGGCGCCGGGTCAGCCGGCGAGGCGGGCCAGGGACCGCAGGGGGACGGGCAGCCACGACGGACGGTTCCGCGCCTCGTAGCGGATCTCGTAGACCGCCTTGTCGAACTCGAACGCCCGCACCAGGGCCGCGTGCGCGGCGGGGTCGGGCCCGCCGGCCGCCGCGTAGCCGGCGCAGAACGCATCCCGGTTCCGGTCCGCCCACGCGCGGGCGCGCAGCTCCAGCGCCTCGGCCGTGTCCGGCTGCAGGTCCCCGTCCCGCGCGAGCAGGAACCTCGCCGCGTACTCGAACGAGCGCAGCATCCCGGCGACGTCCCGCAGCGGATGCGCGGGCGCCCGCCGCTCGGCGGGAGTGCGGGCCGGCTCGCCCTCGAAGTCCAGCAGCACCCAGCCGGTGTCGGTGCGCAGCACCTGGCCGAGGTGGTAGTCGCCGTGGACGCGCTGGACGGGCAGCGTCCGCGCCTCAGCCGCGACCTCGTCGAACACCGCGCGGATCGCGCGGGTGTGCGGGCGTATCTCGGGGACGGCGGAGCTGACCTCGTCGAGCTGCTCGTTCATCGCGAAGACCGACTCCCGCAGCGCCGTGGCCGGCGCCTGCGTCACCCCGAACGCGGCGGCGAGGTCGCGGTGCACCTGCGCGGTCGCCGCGCCGAGCCGCTCGGCCTCCGCGGCGAAGTCGCCGCCGGCGGCCGCGGCGTCGCCCGCCGTGAACCCGCCCGGCGTCCCGGGCGGGCCGGGCGGGGCGGGCTGGGCGAACCAGTCGCGGACGCTGGTGACGGCGAGCTGCCAGCCGTCGGTCGCGGTGCGCAGGAACTCCGAGAGCAGCGCCAGCGTGACGGGCTCGCCCCCGGCGGCGCTCCCGATGCCGCCCGCCCCCGGCTCCAGCTCGATCCAGCCGTGCACGGCGGCGATGTGCTCGCAGCCCTCGCGGGACAGCGCCAGGTTGACCTCCAGGTCCGGGTTGACCCCGGGGGAGAGGCGGCGGAACAGCTTGCAGATGTAGGCGTCGCCGAAGACGAGCGAGGTGTTGCTCTGCTCGGCCCCGATGGGGAACCCCTCCAGGTCCGTGCGGACGCCGGTGCCGGGCGCGCGGCGGAACTGCAGCGGGCCGACCAGCGTCTCGTTGGCCATGTAGGTCAGCAGCGGGCGGGTGAGCTCCGGGTCGTACGCGGCGTCGTAGACGTAACCGGTGATCCCCGGTTCCCCCGCCGGCCGTCCGATCACGCAGGAGCGCAGCCGCTCGGGCAGGTCGCGGCGGACGCCGAGGAGCAGCTGGTAGTGGTCGGTGGTGCCGTCCTGGGTGACGTCGAGGATGAGGTGGTGCAGGCCCGGGTCGCCGGTGCGCAGTTCGGTGGCGGTGCCGATCGACAACGCGTCGACGGGACCGTCCTTGCCGCCGAACCACCGCTGGCGTGGCAGCCAGCCGGCCAGGAGCCGTGCGAGGGATTGGTCGGGCGGCGGCACGGTCACATCACTCCTTCTCCCGGGTCGCGTTCCTCGGGCGGCGGCGGCAGCAGGAACCAGTAGAAGCCGTGCCCGGGCAGGGTCAGCAGGTAGGGCAGGTCGCCGATGGCGGGGAACTGGACGCCGCCCATGCATTCGATCGGGGTGGAGTCGCGGAAACGCCGCAGGTCCAGTTCCACGGGCTGCGGGAACCGGGACAGGTTGTTCACGCAGAGGATGGTGTCCATGCCGCCCCACTGGTTGCTGTCGCCATTGCCGATCTCGCGGGTGAAGGCGAGGACGGAGGGGTTGGAGGCGGAGAGTTCGACGTAGGAGCCGACGCCGAAGACGGGGTGGCGTTGCCGGATCTCGATCATTTTGCGGGTCCAGTGCAGGAGTGATCCG
>NZ_JBQQBP010000010.1:0-370359 GCF_052245875.1 Actinomadura sp. 3N407 | reverse complement strand
GGGTGCTGCCGGATCTGGGGGGCGGGGGTGCCGTTCGCGATCTCTTCCGCGGCTCTGCGGACGTCGGCGCGGGGCTGCTGGGGGACGTCGGGGCGGGTGGCCGGCGGAGTGGCCTGCCAGAACTCGGCGGGGGCGCCGGGGCGGCGGACGCCGGAGGCCAGGGCGCGCTTGCCGGAGGCGGGGGCGGACGGCGGGGCCTCCAGCCGCGGGGTCGCCGGGGGGCGTTCGAGTTCGGCGGGGACGGGCTGGACGTCGTCCTCGTGGGAGATGTCGCGTGCCGTGCGGCGCCAAGGTTTGGGCGGTGCGGCCGGGCTCTCCGGGACGTCGCGCTGGGCGGCGTACTCGACCAGGGACGGGGGCGCGGGGGCGATGGCCGGGCGCGCGAGCATGGCCGGGGTGGGCATGGCTTCCGGCTGGGCGGCGGCCTTGCGCTTGCGGCGGGACTTGATCGCGGCGCGTTCCGCGGCGGCGACGGGGGCGGGGGCCTCGGCGCGGCGCCAGACGCGGGCGACGATGACGACCTCGCGGGGTTCCCGGATCGGGGTGAGACGGCACCAGGTGCGGGGCTCGGCGAGGTAGCGGCCCTGGGAGAGCAGCAGTTCGGTGAGCCTCTTGCCCTCGATGACGGGACGGGTGGCGAGCCAGGTCAGCACGCCCGGCGGGACGATGTACAGGACGTGCCAGGGGGATTCGAAGGGGATGCCGAAGAGCCTGAGCAGCAGGATCCAGGGCACGAACACGCCGAGGAACACGCCGATCTGGACGAGCGGCAGCGGCATGGGCAGCCGCAGGTCGTACAGCTTGTACAGCCGCTTCTCGATGCGCCAGATGTTCGTGTACGTGGGTAGATCCAAGCCCCTACTCCCCTAACTGCGCGAGCACGGGTCCGTCCGCCGACCTCCGTCCGGGGTCAGGAGACGTCCACGCCGAGGGCCGTGGCTATCGCCTTGGCCGTGGTCTCGATGATGTTGGGCACGTAGAAGACCACTCCGATTCCGATCGCCAGCACGATGAACTGGACGAAACGCGTGATTTCACGGGTGAACAGGAAGAAGATCGCCACAATGGAGACGATCACGAGGAAAAGCGGACCGAATATCTGCCGCAGCCAGTCGGCGAGCTGATCGGTCTTGAGTTCGTCATCGGGCGCCGCAAGGATTTCGTAGGGAATAGACGCCAAGATGTGGTGCAGCATCGACGACTACCTTCCTTGGTCGGCGGATTCGCTGGGGGTCGATTCGTTCAAGCCGCGGCCTCTCATGATGCGTTCGGTCGGATGGTGCCGCGAATGTCGCGGACGAGCCACTTGTTGCCCTTCTTCACCATCGCGAGCTGGTAGGTCTGCTCCAGCTCACCGCCGCCGCCCGCGGCGGGCTGCCAGACGACGGTCGCGGTGACGGTGCGCTCGCCCGGGGATCCCTTCGGCGCGACGACCTCCTTGACCTGCACGAAGGTCACGGAGTTGGCCAGGCCGACGATGGTCGCCCCGTCGGAGAAGCGCGACAGGGCCTCCTGGTTGCCGGTCGCGTACTCCTGGAAGAAGGTTCCGAGGAAGGGCTGAAGCTCGCTTTCGAGTGCGGTGTCGCGGTTGTCGACGTCGTCCTGGGGAAGCTGCGCCTTGGTCGGCGGGGGAAGCAGTGCGGGGCGGGCGGACACGACCAGGGAGCCGCTCTTGTCCGCGTACACGGGAACGGCGAGGCGCAGCCACTTGTCGGACGTGCGGGCGAGCAGCGTCACGGTCGCGTTGTTGGCGTCGCGGGCGTCCACTCCGGCCACCTGGACGGACTGCACCTGCATCTTGCCGACGCCGTTCCAGCCGAATTGGGGGTCGGCGCCGTCGGGCAGGAAGGTCCGCAATTGGGTCTCGCGGGTGGGGGCGTTGTTCTGGTCGTAGTTCAGATAGACGTTGGCGAACTGGAGCGCGAACGCGCCGGCCGCGCTGCTGGGGAACGCGGCGCCCTTCGGAGGCTTGGCCCCGGGCGTGGTCCCCCCGGAGGTCTCGTCGGCGGTGAAGCGTTCGAACGGGGCGCGGACGCCGTTGACGAGGATGACGATGATCAGCGCCCAGAGCACGGCTCGTCCGGCCCACACCCACCAGCGCCCTCCGGCGCCGCCCCAGCGGCCGCCTCCGCGCCCGCCGTCACCGCCGCCCGAGCGTCCGCGGCGCCGGTCGCCGGCCGGCAGGTCCCACGGGTCGACGGCCGACGGGAGCGCCCTTCCGGGCGCCACCGTCTCCTCGACTACGGCGGTGTCACGGCCGCGTCGCACGGCCGACCTGCGAGCCATCCTGCCTCCGCTCGCGCCTCGCCCCCGGTCGGCGCGGTCATGTGTCCCTGGTCATGTTGCCGGTGGCCATTTCTGAACCCACCTCGGGCCCAGCGTAACCACGAGCGTCAATTGTTCCAGCGCATCCCAGCGAAGCACAGCCCCGGCGCGCGGTTGTGGATAATGCAATCCACCTCAGCAGGAACGGGGAAGATTGCCAAACGGTGACGATCCCCTATCCAAGGCTCCGAACAGTGCGCAGGTCCAGGTTCCGGACAAGCGGCGCGAGTCAGGAGTTGCTTGGTTACCGGGTGACGGTGACGACCGCAATCTGTTCCCGAAAGAATCCGTCACAGTGTCGGATTCGGGACATCTACCGACAGAACGCCCAGCTCAGGAGTCACTCCACCACCTTGGACACCCCCTGTTGCCAAAATCACACAGGTCACGGCGCTGTTCAGATTCCCGAAAGGGCCGGACGCCCGGCACCGCCCGCCCCCAGGCGCCATCAGACGTTGAAGCGGAACTCCACGACGTCGCCGTCCTGCATGACGTACTCCTTGCCCTCCATGCGGACCTTGCCGGCCGTCCGGGCGGACGCCATGGAGCCGGCGGCGGTGAGGTCGTCGAACGAGACGACCTCGGCCTTGATGAAGCCGCGCTGGAAGTCGGTGTGGATGACCCCGGCGGCCTCCGGGGCGGTGGCGCCCTCGCGGATCGTCCAGGCCCGCGCCTCCTTGGGGCCCGCCGTCAGGTACGTCTGCAGGCCGAGGGTCGCGAACCCGATCCGGACGAGCTGCGACAGCCCCGACTCCTCCTGCCCCATGCCCTGGAGCAGCTCGAGCGCCTCGTCGTCCGGCAGCTCGATCAGCTCGGCCTCGATCTTGGCGTCGAGGAAGATCGCCTCGGCGGGGGCGACGAGGTCGCGCAGCCGCGCGCGCATCGCCTCGTCGGTCAGCTCGCCCTCGTCGAGGTTGAAGACGTAGAGGAACGGCTTGGCGGTCAGCAGGTGCAGGTCGCGCAGGAGCGCCAGGTCGATCCCGGCCTTCTCGGCGCCCGCGAAGAGCGTGCCGCCGTCGTCCAGGAGCTTCTGCGCGGCGTTCACGGCGTCGACGACGGCGAGCTTTTCCTTGTCCTTCTTGGTGCGGGCCTCCTTGTCGAGACGCGGCAGCGCCTTCTCGATCGTCTGGAGGTCGGCCAGGATCAGCTCGGTGTTGATCGTCTCGATGTCGCGGGCCGGGGCCACGTCGCCGTCCACATGCGTGACGTCGGCGTCCTCGAACGCCCGGATGACCTGGCAGATCGCGCTGCTCTCCCGGATGTTGGCGAGGAACTTGTTGCCGAGGCCCTGGCCCTCGGACGCGCCCTTGACGATGCCGGCGATGTCGACGAACTCCATCGTCGCGGGGATGATCTTCTGCGAGCCGAAGATCTCCGCCAGCACGGCCAGTCGCGGGTCGGGCACCCCGACCACGCCGACATTGGGCTCGATGGTCGCGAACGGGTAGTTGGCGGCCAGTGCGTCGTTCTTGGTCAGCGCGTTGAACAGAGTGGACTTGCCGACGTTGGGCAGCCCGACGATTCCGATGGAGAGGCTCACGGCCGCCAAGTTTATGGCCGCCGGCGGACCCCTCGGGCTGCCCGGATGGTCCGTCGGGCCGCGGACTGGCGGACACTGGGCCGAATGTCCGGTCCTGTGGGGCGTTCCGGCGCGTCGAGGTCGCTGTTCGGCGCCGCGCTGTCACGATGAACGGATGGACCTCGCGCTGTTCGCCGGCCTCCTCGTCGGAGCCGTGTTCGGCGCCGTCGCCGGCTACGCGCTGGCGACGAGCCGGCAGGGCGCGCTGATCGCGCGGGCGAGGGCGGCCGAGGAGAAGCTCGCCTACGCCGAGGAGCGGATGGCCGAGCATTTCGAGAGCCTGTCCGCGAAGGCGCTGGACGCCAGCAACCAGCGTTTCCTCGAACTGGCGGACGCCCGGCTCAAGGCGGCCGGGGTCGAGGCGGCGGGCGAGCTGCAGCGGCGGCAGCAGGCCGTCGAGCATCTGGTCGCGCCGCTCAAGGAGACGCTCGCCAAGGTGGAGGAGCAGCTCCGGGAGGTCGAGACGGGCCGCCGGGAGTCGCACGCGATGCTCGCCAAACAGGTCGACTTCGTCCGGCAGAGCTCCGACCAGCTGCGCCGCGAGACGCAGTCGCTCGTCCGGGCGCTGCAGCGGCCCGAGGCGCGGGGGCGGTGGGGGGAACTCCAGCTCCGCCGCGTCGTGGAGCTGGCCGGGATGGCGCACCACTGCGACTTCGACGAGCAGGCCAGTTCGTTCACGGTCGACGGCACCGTCCGTCCCGACATGGTGGTGCGGCTGGCCGGCGGCAAGAACATCGTGGTCGACTCCAAGGTGTCCCTGGCCGCGTACCTGCAGGCCGCGGAGAGCGGCGATCCGGTACGGCTGGACGCGCACGCCCGCCATCTGCGCGACCACGTCGAGCGTCTGGCCGCGAAGTCGTACTGGCAGGCGTTCAGTCCCGCACCGGAGTTCGTCGTGCTGTTCATCCCGGGCGAGGCGTTCCTGGCACCCGCCCTGGACCGCGATCCCGGCCTGCTGGAGTACGCGATGCGCCGCCGGGTGCACATCGCCACGCCCACGACCCTCATCACGATGCTCCGGACGGCGTCGTACGCGTGGCAGCAGGCCGCCCTCTCACGCAACGCCCGCGCGGTCTTCGAGCTGGGCAGGGAACTGTACGAACGGCTGGGCACGATGGGCCAGCACGTCGACGAACTGGGCCGCGCGCTGACCGGCGCCATCAAGTCCTACAACCGGACGGTCGGCTCGCTGGAAACACGCGTGCTGGTCAGTGCGCGCAAGCTGAACGAACTGGGCGTGGTCGACGACGATCTGGACGGCCCCCGCCCGGTCGAAGAAGGCCCCCGTTCGCTCTCTGCGGCGGAGCTGACCGGACACGACGAACCCTTCGGCGCCCCTCTGGACGACCGCCATGTCCCCCTGGAGGACGACCACAACCCCGATGAGGAAAGGTCTCAGCCTGACTCAGCCGTGGAACCGGTAGGTTTCGGCGGACGGGCCATCCCCGAGCAGATTGACCGGCTCGATCGGCGAAAGAGGTGGCCATGAGTTCATCGTCGGTACGCGACGCGCCGAGCGGGGCGTCGCCGGCCTCTGGGGGTCCAGTGCGACGTCGGCGCGGTACCACCCCGCGATCGCACTCGGCCGCCTCGCCGGCGGGCCCGATCACCCTCACCGGACGCGGCGGCATCGTGGTCATGTTCGGCGCCGGGGTGGTGTGCGGGCTGCTGTCGCGCTGGCTCGGCGTGCCGCTGCTCGCCGGCGCCGGGTTCGCGATCGGCTGCGCGCTCGCCGCGTTCGCGACCCGTCCCGCCGACCTGCTCACGCTCGTCGTCAGCCCGCCGCTGGTGTTCTTCGCGGCGACGTTCGCGGTCGAGTTCGCCACGACGCTCGGCAACGGGTCGCTGGTGCGCGGTATCACCGTCGGCGTCCTGAGCACGCTCGCGTCGACCGCGCCGTGGCTGTTCTTCGGCACGCTGCTGGTGGTGGGGATCTGCCTGGCCCGCGGGCTGATGACGAACGTCAGGGAGCTGCGGGACAAGCTCGCCGGGGTCCGTCTCTTCGAGAAGGAGGAGAACGAGAACCCCGTCCGGTGGGACGAGTCCCCCACCACGACGCAGGAGCGCCGCCGCCTCCACCACGGCGATGTGGACTGACGTCCACCGATGCGGACCGCCGATGTGGGCTGACGTCCTACACCGGGGTGATCCGGAGGTCCTTGCGGAGTTCCTTCGGAAGCGAGAAGCGCATGTGCTCCTCGACGGACTCGATCTCCTCCGCCTCGCCGAAGCCCCGCTCCGACAGCCAGGCCAGGACGCCGTGGACCAGCTCGTCCGGGACGGACGCGCCGCTGGTGACGCCGACCGTGGTGACGCCCTCCAGCCACGCCGGGTCGATCTGTTCGGCGTAGTCGACGAGGTGGGCGTCGTCGGCGCCGTGCTCTTTGGCCACCTCGACCAGGCGGACGGAGTTGGAGGAGTTCGTGGAGCCGACCACGATGACGAGCTGGGACTGCGCGGCCATGTCCTTCACCGCGGTCTGCCGGTTCTGGGTGGCGTAGCAGATGTCGTCGGACGGCGGGTCCATCAACTTGGGGAACCGCTCGCGGAGCTTCTCGACGGTCGCGATGGTCTCGTCCACCGACAGCGTGGTCTGGGACAGCCACGCCACCTTCTCGGGGTCGCGGACGGTGACGTTGGCGACGTCGCCGGGGCCGTCCACGAGGTGGATGTGGTCGGGGGCCTCACCGGTGGTGCCGATGACCTCCTCGTGGCCCTCGTGACCGATCAGGAGGATGTCGTAGTCGTCGGCGGCGAACCGCACGGCCTCCTTGTGGACCTTGGTGACCAGCGGGCACGTCGCGTCGATGGTGCGCAGGTCCAGGCCCTTGGCCTCCTCGTGCACGGAGGGTGCGACACCGTGCGCGGAGAACACGACGATCGCGCCCTCGGGGACCTCCTCGGTCTCGTCCACGAAGATCGCGCCGCGTTCCTCCAGCGTCTTGACGACGTGGACGTTGTGGACGATCTGCTTGCGGACGTAGATCGGGGCCCCGTACTTCTCCAGGGCGATCTCGACCGTCTCCACGGCGCGGTCGACGCCCGCGCAGTAACCACGCGGCTTGGCGAGCAGGACACGGCGCTGGCTGTTGGCGGTCATGCCCCTATCGTACGAGTGACCGCGCGGGCACCGTGCAGGCGTGTGACCCACCGCACGCTTCTTTTGGACAGAATTCCATTAACCCGAGGTGACCGCACTCGCACCATGGGGCAGAGTGAAGTTCGACGAGACGAAGCCGCATGACCCTATCCGGTGATCAGGACGGCAAGGAAGAGGAAAGACGATGACGAGATCGCCGCGCCGCCTCAAGCAGCAGGTCCAGGACACGGTGGGCGAACAGGTCCGCGACCTCCCGCTGCACGCCGTCCGGCTGGCCATGTTCGGTGTCGGCCGGGCGCTGCTGCTCGGTGACAGGGTGACCCGGGACTACAAGGAGATCACCGAGGGCGGCGGCGTGAAGCCGGTGCTCGGACGGCTGCGCGACGACGTCCAGAACACCGCCGAGAAGGTGGTCGGCCGGGTGACCGACCGCGCCCGCGGCGAGGAGCCCGAGCCGGGGGCGGCCCGCCGGGCCGAGCCGGGGCGGCCGGAACGTGCGGAGACGGCGGCCGCGCGGAAGGCCGGCGAGGAGATCGCGATCGGCAAGCCGGGGGCCGGGACGAGGCACGCGCCCAAGCACACCCGCCCGGGGCCCCCGCCGAAGCCGCCGAAGCCCACCGCGCCGGGCAAGCACCGGGCGGAGCCGGGCGTCCCCGCCGACGCGGCGGGCGCCGCCGACAAGACCGACCCGGCGGACAAGGCCGGTCCCTTCGCCGAGCCCGCGCCGAAGCCCACGCCGAGCGAGCCGAAGCCGGAGCCCGCGCCGCAGGCCGAGCCGGCGCCGCGCCCGGAGGCCGCCGAGCCCGTGAAGCCCGAGCCCGCGGACAAGCCCAAGGACAAGCCGAAGGCGAAGGACCAGCCGAAGGCCAAGGACCAGCCCGAGGCGGAGGAGCCGAAGGCCAAGGACGATGCGGCGTTCGAGCCGAAGCCGGAGTCCAAGCCCGCCGCGCCCGCCGAGGCCGAGCACCTCGCGGAGAAGCTGCCCGTCCCGGACTACGACAACGCCACGCTGCCGCAGCTGCGGGCACGCCTGCGCGGCCTGACCGTCGATCAGGTGAAGCTGCTGCGCGAGTACGAGCGCAAGCACGCCGCCCGTGAGGACGTCATCCGCATGTACGAGCGCCGCATCGCGAAGCTCAACGGCCTCCACTGAGCACAACGGAGCGCAACGACCTGAGAAGGGCCCCCGGGGGCCCTTCTCATGCGTGGACGACTCCCCCTCACGGGGTTCACGGCTTGCCGAAGAGCTTGCCGAGGGCGGGCAGCGCCTCGGCGACCGCCGCACGCTCCTCGTCCGTCAGGTGCGCGAGCCGTTCCGCGAGGAAGCCGATCCTGCGTTCGCGCCCCTCGGCCAGCCGGTCGCGTCCCGTCCGGGTGAGCCCGGCGGTGACGACGCGGGCGTCGGCGCCGTCCCGGCCGCGCGTGATGAGCCCGTCGCGTTCGAGCCGGTTGATCTGGGCGGTCATGGTCGGGAGACGGACGCCGTGCTCGGCGGCCAGCTCCGTCATCCGGCGCGGGCCGTTCTCCAGGGACCCCAGCACGGACAGCTGCTGGCTGGTGATCGGCTGGTCGGCGCCGGCCCGGCGCAGCATCAGCACGACGTCGCGGAGACGCTGATTGAGCCGCTCGGCAAGTTCGCGGTCGGACACGGTCACGGTCTCATTGAACACTTTTTCATCCTCGGTAACCCGCAACAAGTGACGACCTTGGTGATAGGCCGGATGAAGAGTGTCCGCTCCTCCGGAGTCATGGACATCACCGTAGGCTGCCCGCATGGCTATGGAGACCTCGGCCGAATCGCCCGTCCCGGTGCGGACGGTCCTGCAGGCCGTCAGCGGCTGGATCGGCAAACTCGGCCGCATCTGGGTCGAGGGCCAGATCACCGACCTCAACGCCCGCGGCGGGACGGTCTACCTGACGCTGCGCGATCCCGTGGCGAACATGTCGGTGCGGGTCGTCGGCCCCCGCGCGGTGTTCGAGGCCGCCGGGCTGACCCCCGGTGGGGGGACGACCCCCCACACCCCCCGGAACGGACCGGTGGTGACCGACGGCGCCCGCGTCGTCGTCCACGCCAAGCCCGACTTCTGGATCAACCGGGGGACGTTCTCGCTCAGCGCCCTGGAGGTCAGGCCGGTCGGCGTCGGTGAGCTGCTGGCCAGGCTGGAGCGGCTCAAGCGGGTCCTGGCCGCCGAGGGGCTGTTCCGGCCCGAGCGCAAGCGCCCGCTGCCGTTCCTGCCCGGCAGGATCGGGCTGATCTGCGGGCGCGACTCCGACGCCGAGCACGACGTCCTGGAGAACGCGCGGCGGCGGTGGCCGGCGGTGGCGTTCCGGGTGGAGAACACCGCGGTGCAGGGCTCGTACGCGGTCGGCGAGGTGATGGAGGCGCTGCGGACGCTGGACGCCGATCCCGAGATCGACGTGATCGTCATCGCGCGGGGCGGGGGCGCGATGGAGGACCTGCTGCCGTTCTCGGACGAGACGCTGGTCCGCGCGGTCGCCGCGGCGCGCACCCCGGTGGTCAGCGCGATCGGGCACGAGCAGGACTCGCCGATCCTGGACCTGGTCGCGGACGTGCGGGCGTCCACCCCGACCGACGCGGCGAAGAAGGCCGTCCCGGACGTGCGCGAGCAGCTTCAGCTCGTCCGGCAGCTGCGCGACCGGGGGCGGCGCTGCCTGGCGGGCGGCGTGGAGCGGGAACTGGAATGGCTGAGGGCGATCCGGTCGAGGCCGGCGCTGGCCGACCCGGTGCGGGAGGTCGAGCGGCAGTCCGAGCGGGTGCTGGCACTGCGCGACCGGGCGCGGCGCTGCCTGTCCGGCGCCCTGGACCGGGCCGGGGACGAGTTGTCGCACACCCGCGCCCGGCTGCTGGCCCTCTCGCCCGCCGCGACGCTGGAGCGCGGGTACGCGATCGTCCAGCGGGAGGACGCGTCGGTCGTGCGGGAGTCCGCGGCGGTCAAGGACGGTGAGCGGCTCCATGTGCGGCTGGCCGACGGCCGGCTCGGCGTGACGGTCTCCGACCGCGAGGGGTCGTGAACGCCTTCCGGGGGTATGGGGGGTGTCCCCCGAGGATGAAAGAGTGGGGCGAATGGCGGACGAGAAGGGGACGGCGGACAAGCCGTCGTACGAGCAGGCACGGGACGAGCTGGCCGATGTCGTCAAGCGGCTGGAGGCCGGCGGTCTGACGCTGGAGGAGTCGCTCGCGCTGTGGGAGCGGGGCGAGAAGCTCGCCGCGATCTGCGAGGAGTGGCTGGAGGGCGCGCGGGCGAGGCTGGCGGCGGCGATGGCCCAGCCCGGGGAGGGCGAGGCCGGGGCACCGTTCTGAGCTTCGTCAGGAACGCGGCGTGGCCGCCGGCGAGGGGACGAGGGGCGTGTCCTTCTCGGTCTGCGGCCTGAGCGAGCCCGCCAGGATCGCGAGTTCCCCGTAGGTCGCCGTGCCGGTCACGACCAGGGTCGGCCCGTCCGGCAGGGTGCGGGCGAGGGAGTTCGCGTGCTTGTCCTTGCGGTGGTACTTGGTCCAGGTCTCGCCGTTCACCTGCATCGTGCCGGTCGGTTTGCTGCTGTTGGCCATGCGCGGGACGTACTCGGACGCCTTCTCGTTGCTCTGCTCCAGCGCCGCGTACTCGTCGCTGGGCGTCACGAACCCGAGGTGCCAGGCGACGGGCTCGTCGCCGGCTTCGCCGAGGCCGTGCAGCCGGGAGCTGGTGGGACGCCAGGTCGCCGGGAGCCCCTCGGGGGCGTACGCGGTGTAGGGCGCGTCGTTGGTCATCGCCCACAGCTGCGAGCTGTAGTCGACGGTCGGCAGGATCTCCTCGTCGCTGCGGGGGGTGACGACGTAGATCGCCAGGACGAGCAGCAGGCACGCGCCCATCGCCAGTGCGAATCCGCCGAGCCCCGTGGTCAGCCGCTTGTGGACGGCGGGGCTCACCTGCACGACGGGCCGCCCGGCGGGCGCGCCCCCCTCACGAGGCGCGTCCTGCTCGCGGGACGCGTCGGACGCGTCCTGCTCGCGCGGGGCGTCCTGCTCGCGCGGGGCGTCGTCTCCGCGCGGAGCGTCCTCGGCTTCCGGGACGGAGGATGGGGTCTTGTCGGTCACCCCTCCAGGATCCCGCACGGTCAGCGCTGCTCGGTACGGGGGTTCCTGATCGTGCCGACGATGCCCATGATCTCGTCGGCGAGCTTGCGGGCGGCGTCCTCGTCGTCCATCAGCGAGATCTCCGACACCGCGCCCGCCATCGCGCCGGTCAGCACCATGACCAGGGCCTCGTCCACGCCCCCGTCGGCGGTGTGGAACAGGGCGGCGTTGCGGCGCGCCCACTTGTTGAGCCGCTGCCGCATGACGCGGTCGAAGCCGGGCGGCCCGTCGCCGGAGATGAACAGCCGGGCGACGTCCCGCTCCTCCAGGCAGCCGTTGAGGTAGGCGCCCGCGCCGGCGATGAACTGCCGCATCGGGTCGGTCTCGCCCGCGTCCCGGACGGCGTTGATCGCCTCGCGGGTGCGTTCCTGCTGCCCGCCCTGGAACTCCTCGAACAGCGTCAGGTACAGGTCGGCCTTGCCGTTGAAGTGGTGGTACAGGCTGCCGACGCTGGCACCCGCCTTGGCGACGATGTCGGTCACCGCGGCCTGGGCGAAGCCCGACTCACAGAAGACGTCCCTCGCCGCTGCCAGGAGGGCGCCGCGCGTGGCGGCCCCGCGGTCGGAGGTCCTCGCGGGGACGTCGGCGGACCGCGCGTCCCCGTTCTGTGTCACCCCGCCGGACGGGACGTCGATGTGGCTGCTCATGACGCCTGAGATTACGCCCTCTCTCATAGGGAAACGATCCCTTGCCCGTGGGACCGTCAAATCCGGTCCCCACGCGGCACATGTTCACCGGCCGGTACGACCCGCGGCCCGGTTGGTCTGGTCCAATTTGTGGCAGGGCGTCCGGTCCACGGAGAATCCGAGTCACTACCGAACACTTTTCGTCCTCGGTGGCCCGCACCAGGTGACGGCCTTGGCGGCGGGCCGGATGGGAAGTGTTCGCTGACCGAAGGGGCTGCCGCGTCATGTCCGATGAGACCACCGTTTCCTCTCCCCTCACGACCGAGCCCGAGGCCCCGGACCGCAACCTGGCGATGGAGCTGGTCCGGGTGACCGAGGCCGCCGCCATGGCCGCGGCCCGCTGGGTCGGCCGGGGCGACAAGAACGGCGCCGACGGCGCCGCGGTGAACGCGATGCGCCAGCTGATCAACACGGTGTCCATGAAGGGCGTCGTGGTGATCGGCGAGGGTGAGAAGGACCACGCGCCGATGCTGTTCAACGGCGAGGAGGTCGGTGACGGCTCCGGCGTCGAGTGCGACGTCGCCGTCGACCCGGTGGACGGGACGCGGCTGACCGCGCTCGGCATGAACAACGCGATCGCGGTGCTGTCGGTGGCGCCGCGCGGGTCGATGTTCGACCCGTCCGCCGTGTTCTACATGGAGAAGCTGGTGACGGGCCCGGAGGCGGCCGGCGTCGTCGACATCGAGCGTCCGATCGCCGACAACATCCGGGCGATCGCGCGGGCCAAGGGCTCGTCGCCCAACGACGTGACCGTCTGCATCCTGGACCGTCCGCGCCACGAGGGCATCGTCAAGGAGGTCCGCGAGGCCGGGGCCCGGATCAAGTTCATCATGGACGGCGACGTCGCCGGCGCGATCATGGCGTGCCGTCCCGGTACGGGCGTGGACCTGCTGCTCGGCATCGGCGGCACGCCGGAGGGCATCATCGCGGCCTGCGCGATCAGGGCGCTGGGCGGGGTGATCCAGGGCCGGCTGTGGCCGCAGGACGACGAGGAGCGGGAGAGGGCGGCGGGCGCCGGTCACGAGCTGGGCCGGGTGCTGACCACCGACGACCTGGTGACCTCGGACGACGTGTTCTTCGCCGCGACCGGCATCACCGACGGCGAGCTGGTCGACGGCGTCCGCTACGACAGGGACACGGCGGTCACGCATTCGCTGGTCATGCGGTCCCGCAGCGGGACGATCCGGTCGATCTCCAGCGAGCACAAGCTCGACAAGCTCCGCGCCTACAGCGCGATCAACTTCGACACGGCGGTCTAGACACGGCGGTCTAGCCGTCCTGCCTGCCGCGGGTGAGGCGGTTGCGGACGCGCGTGCGCAGCCGGAGCCGGGGCGCGCGGGCGCGCACGGAGCCGAAGATCATGGTGCCGCCGATCTCGATGGTCGGGCCCTCGGCCGCGGGACGGGCGCGCACGTCGCGCGTGGTGAGGATGGTGCGGCCGGTGACGTCCACGCGGACCCCGTCGGGGACGAGCAGGCGGATCCGGCCGCCGAGGACCAGGGAGTCGACCACGATGTGGCGGCGCTGCAGGACGGCTTCGCGCAGGTCCAGTTCGACCGTTCCGAACAGGGCGAGCAGCGGGAGTTTCACCGGGACGACCCAGCGTCCGTCGCGGCGGGTGCGGCCGAAGAAGACCGAGACCGGGCGGTCGTCCACGAGGATGGGCTGCGCCTCCTCGGGGCTGAGATCGCCGGTGAGGCCGGTGAGTTCGCCGAGGGTGCGGGCGGAGTAGGCGCGGGAGGTGCGGTCGCCGTGCTCGTCCATGGTGAGCCTGCCGTCCGCGAGCGCCTCGCCGAGCACGGAGACGACGCGTTCCCGGTCGGCGTCGGACGCGCGCAGGTCGCGCACGCGTGTCACCTTTTCGGCGGCCGGGCGATGGGGGACGTCCACACCTAGAGATTAGCCTCCGGGCGGCGCGGCGCCGCCCGGAAAACCATTGGGGTCATGTCCGGCCTTCTTCGTACTGTGAGGGTTATGACTTTGCAACGTGCCCAGGTCGAGGCCGCCAGCCAGGGCCCCGGCGCGGCGGCCGCGATCAGTCTTCGCGGCGTCGTGAAGCGCTTCGGCGACTTCACCGCCGTGGACGGGCTCGATCTCGAAGTCCCCGCGGGGGTCTGCCTGGGGCTTCTCGGCCCGAACGGCGCCGGCAAGTCGACCACGATGAAGATGCTGACCGCGCAGGCGATCGCCGACGAGGGCCGCATCCACGTGCTGGGCTTTCAGGTCCCGCGCGAGTCCAAGCGCGCGCGGGCGGTGATGGGCGTCGTCCCGCAGCAGGACAACCTCGACGAGGAGCTGACCGCCCGCGAGAACCTGGAGGTGTTCGCGCACCTGTACCGGGTGCCGCGCCGGGCACGGCGCCAGGCGGTGGACGACGCGCTGGCACTGGCGCACCTGACCGGGAAGCAGCGCACCAAGGTCGACGACCTGTCCGGCGGCATGCGGCGCCGACTGCTGATCGCGCGGGGGCTGGTGCACAGTCCGGCGCTCGTCCTGCTGGACGAGCCGACCGTCGGCCTCGACCCGCAGGTGCGGGCGGAGCTGTGGGGGCTGATCGACGCGCTGCGCGCCGGAGGCACGACCGTCCTGATGTCCACGCACTACATCGAGGAGGCCGAGCGGCTCGCCGACGACTGCGCGCTGATGTCGCACGGCCGCGTCATCGCCCGGGGCTCACCGCCGGCGCTGGTGGCCGAGTACGCGGGCGACCGGGTCGTCGAGCACTACGGGCCGCCCGACCGGCTGACGGAGGTGGAGCGGATCGCCAAGGGCGCCGGGCTGTCCACGCGCCGCACCGGGCCGTCGGTGTCGGTGCTGAAGGCGGAGACCATCCCGCCGTCCCTGGAGGACGAGCTGGGCCCGGACGGCGTGCGCCGCGCCGCCAACCTCGAAGACGTGTTCGTCGTGCTCACCGGGGAGCGTGTGGAATGACGGTGCAGGCGGAACGGGCGCCGCGGCTCAGGCGGTTCGAGTTCGCGCCGGTCAGCGGCATCTGGCGGCATGAGCTGGCCCTCTACAAGCGGTACTGGAAGTCGCAGTCGTTCGCCTCGATGGTGGAGCCGACGTTCTTCCTGCTCGCGTTCGGCTACGGGTTCGGCTCGATGATCGCGGTGGTCGGCGACTACCGGTACCTGGACTTCGTCGCGACCGGCGTCGTCGGGGTGGCGGCACTGTTCACGTCGGTGTTCCCGGGCATGTTCAACGGCTACATCAGGCGCGTGTTCCAGCACACCTACGACGCGATGCTCGCCACGCCGGTGGACGTCCACGAGCTGGTGACGGCGGAGGCGCTGTGGATCGCGGCCAAGTCGGCGGTGTACTCGTGCACGCCGCTCGTGGTGGCGCTGTTCTTCGGCCTCGACCCCTCGTGGGGGATGCTGCTCGTCCCGTTCGTGACGTTCTTCACCGCGCTCGGCTTCGGGTTGTTCGGGACGTGGACGTCGTCGGTGGTGCCGTCCATCAACTCGTTCGACTACGTGATCACGGGCGTGGTGACGCCGCTGTTCCTGATCGCCGGGACGTTCTTCCCGGTCGAGGCGCTGCCGGGCTGGGCGCAGAAGGTGTCGTACTTCAACCCGCTCTACCACTGCGTCGAGCTCGTCAGGGACGCGGTGTTCGGCCTGGACCCGCTGGCGGATCTCGGGCACCTCGGCGCCCTGATGCTCTTCGCGGCCCTGATGTGGGTCATCGCCGTCCGCGGCATGCGCAAACGCCTCATCGACTGACCGTTGACCGGGCGCGTACCCTGTCCCTACGCTGACGCGAACTTTCTTCACATTCGGCAGCTCAAAGGGGTCGGGGCCGCATGATCCAGGGCATCACCACGCGGGACCGGCAGGCCCGGTTCGCCGCCTACACGGCTTTCGCCGTCCAGGGGCTCTGCTTCGCGTCCCTGGTGACGCAGGTCCCGCAGATGCAGAAGGCCCACCACCTCAGCGACGCCACGCTGTCGCTGGTGCTGCTGATGGTCCCCCTGGTCGCCGGGGTGGGCAGCGTCGCGTCCGGTGCCCTGTTCCAGCGGTTCGGCAGCGGACCGGTGCTGCGGGTGTCGCAGCCCGCGGTCGCCGTCACGATCGCGCTGATCGGCCTCACCGGCGACAACGACATCGCCCTGTACGCCGCCGTCGCGGCGTTCGGCCTGTTCGTCGGCGCGGTGGACGCCTCCATGAACGCGCAGGCGGTCGCGGTCGAACGCCGGTACGGGGTCAGCCTGATCACCGGCTTCTACGCGGTGTGGAGCGTCGCCGGCATCCTCGGCGGCCTCTGGGCGGCCCTGTCCAACAAGATCGACCTGCCGCTGTTCGCGTGCTTCGCGATCGCCGCCGCCGTCGCGGTCGCCGCCTCCGCCGCCACCGGCCACCGCCTCTACCGCCGCGCCGAGGAGGGTGACGGGCCGACCGCCGCGGAGCTGAAGGCCGCCGGACGCAGCGTCCCCTGGCGGCCGATCCTCATCGTCGGCGCCGCGATGGCCGTCGCCTACCTCGCCGACGCGGCCATCTCCAACTACGGCGCCAAGTACCTGGACGACGAACTGTCCGGCGCCGACTGGGTCGCGCCCCTCGGCTACGTGGCGTACCAGATCGCCATGGTGATCAGCCGCGGCGTCGCCGACCTCGCCGTCCGCCGCTCGGGTCCCGTGCGGGTCGTGCGCCTCGGCGGCGCGGTCGGCATGGTCGGCATGGTCGGCGTGGTCGCCGCGCCGAACGCGCCCTTCGCCATCGCCGCGTTCGCGGTCGCCGGGCTCGGCCTCAGCGTGATCGCACCGGTCTGCTTCACCGCCGCCGGCCGCGTCGACCCGACCGGGCTGGGCGTGGCCGTGGCCCGCGTGAACATCTTCAACTACGTCGGCTTCGTGCTGGGCGCCGCCATCGTCGGCGCCATCGCACCCCTCAGCGCCGACCACGGCCTGCGCCTGGCGTTCATCGCCCCCGCCGCCCTCATCCTGGTCGTCTTCGCCACCGCCAGAGGCTTCGACCCGACCCCGGTCAAGGGCGCCCGCCCCGAGGCCCCGGCCATGGAACGTCCCGTTGCCTGACCCGTCCGGACATGCGTGAGCCCCCGGTCACGCCGGAGCGCGAGCCAGGGGCCCCAGAGCAGGTCAGGCGTCCTCCATGGCGATGATGGCCCTCTCACCCTCGGCCTGGGCCTCTTCCGGCGTCAGATCCTGCAGGGCGCGGCTGAGCGCCACTTCGGCGGCGTCGGCCGCGGCCCGGAGGGTCACGGCGTGCTCCTGTGCCCTTTCGAGGTCGCCAAGGCCGACACAGTCGAAGGCCACCTGCGCATCATGGCCCGCCATCTTCAGCTGCCGCGCGGCCTCTTCAAGACTCATGCATACCTCCTACACCGGGGATGCTTGTCCTACCCCTCGGCACCCTGAGTAACCGCCCGACCAAGGAGTTCCGCCGCCTCGACCAGGCGTGTTTCGGTGAGCCCGGCGTAGCCGAGGACGAGTGCCGGCGGGGCGTGGCCCGCGCGTGCCGGGGACCACAGGGGCCGGGCGCCCGCGACCGACACCCCGGCGCGGCCGGCGCGGGCCGCGACATCGTCCTCGTCGCATCCTGCGGGAAGCTCCACGTAGAGGTGGATGCCCGCTGACACGCCGTGAACCGTGGCACCCGGCAGATGGACGTTCAGCGCCTCAGCGAGGGCGTCCCGCCGGGACCGGTAGCGCCGCCGCATCGTGCGCAGGTGCCGGTCGTATCCGCCGCCCCTGAGGAACTCGGCGAGGGCGTACTGCTCCAGGACCGGCCCCCCGAGGTCGGTGTTCCCACGGTGCTCGCGCAGCCGCACGGCCATGGCCGGCGGCGCGACGGCCCAGCCGAGGCGCAGCGCGGGGGCGAGGGACTTGCTGACCGAGCCGAGCAGGACGACGCGGTCCGGCTCGACTCCCTGGAGGCAGCCGACGGGCTCGCGGTCGTAGCGGAACTCGGCGTCGTAGTCGTCCTCCAGGATCAGGCCGTCCACGCCCCGCGCCCAGGCGATCAGCTCGGCGCGGCGGGCCGGGGACAGGACGACGCCGGTCGGGTACTGGTGCGCGGGCGTGACGAGGACGGCCCGTGCCCCGGTGCCGGCGAGCGCGTCGACGTCCACGCCCTCGCCGTCCACGGGGACGCGGACGACCCGGAAGCCGGACGCCTCCAGCATCGGCACCTGCCGGACGCTGGTCGGGTCCTCGACGGCGAGGACCGTGTGGCCGTCGGCGCGCAGCAGCCGCAGCAGGGCCGACAGCCCGTGCGCCACCCCGTTCATGATCACGACGCGGCCGGGGTCGGTGTGCGCCGCGCGGACGCGGGCGAGGTATCCGGCCAGTTCGGCGCGCAGCGCGGGGACGCCGCCCGGGTCGGGGTAGGTGAGCACGTCGTGCGGGAGTGTGCGCAGGGCGGAGCGGGCGGCGGCGATCCACCGTTCGCGGGGGAAGGCGGACAGGTCGGGCTGGCCCGGCCACAGGTCGTACGGGAGCACGGGCTCCGGCCGGGGCTCGGGGGACGGGGGCGCGGCGCCGCGCGGCAGCGGCGCCGGGCCGTCGTCGGGCCGGGCCAGCGGCGCGATGCGGGTGCCGTCGCCGCGCCGCGCGACAAGGAATCCCTCGGCGGTCAGCTGTTCGTAGGCGGCGACGACGACGCCGCGGGAGACGTCCAGGTCGCGGGCCAGGTCCCGGCTCGACGGCAGCCGCGTTCCCGCGGTCAGCCGGCCGGATCGCACGGCCGAGCGGAAGCCGGCGGCGATCTGGGCCGCCAGCCGTCCGGCGGCCCGGTCGAGGGGGAGATGAAGGTCGGTCACATGACACTCAGCGTCGTGAGGGAGGCCCCGCGTCACGGGAATCTCATTGGTCCAGGTTCACACTGTCTTATTGGCCCTGTTGAGTGGACCAAGCGCGCCATAGCGTCCCATGTCATGAACCTGATCGCCACTCGCTTCTCCGGTGGGCGCGGCTCGGTCGGCGCCGCGTCCGCGATGTTCTCCGTCGGCACGCTGACCGCCGTGTCGGCGACCATCGCCCGGTATCCCGTCTTCGGCGGGCAGGCCGTCCGGTACGGGGTCGCCGCGCTCATCCTGCTGGCCGTCGTCCGGTTCGCCGGCGGGCCCGCGCGGCGGCCGTCGCTCCGCGACTGGGCCCTGCTCGGCGCGCTGGCGGCGACGGGACTGGTCGCGTTCAACGTGTGCATCGTCGCGGCCACCCGGGACACGAGCCCCGCAACGATCGGCACGGTGATCGCGGCGGTCCCGATCGCCCTCGCGCTGGCCGGCCCGCTGCTGGAGGGCCGCCGCCCCGCCCCGCCGATCGTGCTGGCGGCGTGCGTGGTGGCCGCCGGGGCCGCCCTGGCCAACGGCCTCGGGAGCGGCACCCTCCGCGGCCTGCTGCTCTCGCTCGGCGCGCTCGCCGGCGAGGTGTGCTTCTCGCTGCTGGCCGTCCCGCTGCTGCCGCGGCTCGGCCCGCTGCGGGTCTCGGCCTACTCCGCCGCCCTGGCCGCCCCGATGCTGCTGGCCGTCGGCGTCGCCGTGGACGGGACGGCGGTGCTGCGCGCCCCGACGGCCGGTGAGCTGGCCGGCTTCACGTACCTGTCGGTGGGCGTCACCACCGTCGCGTTCCTGCTCTGGTACGACGCGATCGGACGGCTCGGAGCCGACCGGGCGGGGCTGTTCGCGGGGCTGATCCCGGTGAGCGCGGTGATCACGACGGTCGTGCTCGGCATCGACCGGCCCGGCCCGGCGGATCTGGCCGGGGCCGCGCTGGTCGCGGCGGGTGTCGTCGTCGGCCTGCGCACCCGCGTCGCCCCCCGTCGGCCCGCGGCCGGTGAGTGCGTAACCTGTGATCCGGCCCCCATCGGAATCGCGCGAGGATCTGCCTGAGATGCCTGAGTTCTCCTACACCGACCTGCTGCCGCTCGGCCCCGACGAGACCGACTACCGGCTCCTGACCTCGGACGGGGTCTCCACGTTCGAAGCGAACGGGCGGACGTTCCTGCAGGTCGAACCGGAGGCGCTGCGGCTGCTCACCGAGACCGCGATGCGCGACATCGCGCACCTGCTGCGCCCCGCGCACCTGGCGCAGCTCCGCCGGATCCTGGACGACCCGGAGGCGTCCCCCAACGACCGTTTCGTCGCGCTGGACCTGCTGAAGAACGCGGGCATCGCGTCGGGCGGCGTCCTGCCCATGTGCCAGGACACCGGCACCGCGATCGTGATGGGCAAGCGCGGCCAGCACGTCCTGACCGACGGGAACGACGAGGAGCACATCTCCCGCGGCGTGTACGACGCGTACACGAAGCTGAACCTGCGTTACTCGCAGATGGCGCCGGTGACGATGTGGGACGAGAAGAACACCGGCAGCAACCTGCCCGCGCAGATCGAGCTGTACGCGACGCGCGGTGAGGCGTACAAGTTCCTGTTCATGGCCAAGGGCGGCGGCAGCGCGAACAAGTCGTTCCTCTACCAGGAGACCAAGGCCGTCCTGAACCCGAAGCGGATGATGTCCTTCCTGGAGGAGAAGATCCGCTCGCTCGGCACGGCCGCGTGCCCGCCGTACCACCTCGCGATCGTGGTCGGCGGCACGTCCGCCGAGTACGCGCTGAAGACGGCCAAGTACGCCTCCGCCCACTACCTGGACACGATGCCGTCCGGGGGCTCGCCGCTCGGCCACGGCTTCCGCGACCCGGAGCTGGAGCTTCAGGTGTTCGAGCTGACGCAGAAGCTCGGCATCGGCGCGCAGTTCGGCGGCAAGTACTTCTGCCACGACGTGCGGGTCGTCCGGCTGCCGCGGCACGGCGCGTCCTGCCCGGTGGCCATGGCGGTGTCGTGCAGCGCCGACCGGCAGGCCCTCGCCAAGATCACCGCGGAGGGCGTGTTCCTGGAGCGGCTGGAGACCGACCCGGCGCAGTACATGCCCGACACCACCGACGAGCACCTGGACGACCAGATCGTGCAGTCCGGGGCGGGCGGAGGGAGTGCGGTAGGAACCGGGGCGGGTGGAGGGAGTGCGGTAGGAACCGGGGCGGGTGGAGGGAGTGCGGTAGGAATCGACCTCAACCGTCCGATGTCGGAGATCCGCGCCGAGCTGACCAAGTACCCGGTGAAGACGCGGCTGTCGCTGACCGGCCCGCTCGTCGTGGCCCGCGACATCGCGCACGCCAAGATCAAGGAACGGCTGGACGCGGGCGAGCCGATGCCGCGGTACATGCGCGACCACGCCGTCTACTACGCGGGGCCGGCCAAGACGCCGGAGGGCTACGCGTCCGGCTCCTTCGGCCCGACCACGGCCGGGCGGATGGACTCCTACGTCGAGCAGTTCCAGGCCGCCGGCGGCTCGCTGGTCATGCTGGCCAAGGGCAACCGGTCGAAGCAGGTCACCGACGCCTGCAAGGAGCACGGCGGCTTCTACCTCGGCTCGATCGGCGGCCCGGCCGCCCGGCTCGCCCAGGACTGCATCAAGAAGGTCGAGGTCCTGGAGTACGAGGAACTCGGCATGGAGGCCGTCTGGAGAATCGAGGTGGAGGATTTCCCCGCGTTCATAGTGGTGGACGACAAGGGCGAGGACTTCTTCGCCGACACCACCGGACCCGTCCTCACCATCGGCAGGCGCTGACGATCGGCAGCGGCTGACGGCCCGCGGAGGGGCCGTCGGCCGCCCATTCCCTGGGTTTCTGGCCGGTAGGTCACATTATCGGCCCAAAATCCAAGTTGGTAATGAGGTCTCCCCGATGACCGCCTGGCCACTCCGGTATCTTTTCCGCCATGTCACAGTCAGAGCGCCTCGTTCTAGCGACGCGCTACCGGCTGGTCTCGGAAATAGGTCAGGGTGCCAACGGCACGGTCTGGAGAGGGCATGACGAGCTCCTCGATCGCTCCGTGGCGATCAAAGAGCTGCGCCTCCCCGAAGACCTCTCCGAGGACGACCGGGTGGTCTTCTACCGCCGTACCCTCCGAGAGGCGCGCGCGCCCGCTCAGCTGCGCACGCACTCCATCGTCGAGGTGTACGACGTGGTCATCGAACAGGGCCGTCCCTGGATCGTGATGGAGATGATCGAGGCGCCCAGCCTCGAACACCTCCTTGAGCGCTCGGGGCCCCTGCCGCCCGAACGCGTCGCGCACATCGGCCGTGCCCTGCTGGACGCCCTCAACACCGCGCACAAGGCCGGCATAGTGCACCGCGACCTCAAGCCCAGCAACGTGCTGCTGGACGGCGACCGCGTCGTGCTCACCGACTTCGGCCTCGCCTTCTCCTCGGGCTCGGCCAGCCTGACGAAGACGGGCCACTTCATGGGCTCGCCCGCGTACGTGGCGCCCGAGGTCGCCGCCGGGGAGAAGGCCACCCCGCGCTCCGACCTGTGGTCGCTGGGCGCGACGCTGTTCGCCGCGCTGGAGGGCCATCCGCCGTTCGAGCGCGACAACGTGATGGCGACGCTGAGCGCCCTGGCGAACGAGTCGACCCCCGCCCCGCAGAACGCCGGCGCCCTCGCGCCGGTGATCACCGGGCTGCTGGAGAAGAACCCGACCCGCCGCCTCAGCCACGCCCGCGCGGTCGACCGGCTCGAACGCGCCCTGGCCGGTCCCCGGTCGGGACGCCGGCCGGCGACGCCCCGCTACCGGCTGATGGCCGTGATCGCGCTCATCGGCGCGACCGTCGCCTCCTGCGGCATCGGCGCCACCGCGCTCATCGTCGGCATGATGAAGGAGGGCCCCGGTCCCTCCCCCACCGCGACGACGTCCAGCCCCGCGACCGGCAGCGCGCAGGCCCCGCCCGGCGTCAAGACCAGCACGCTCGTCGTCCGGGCGCGCACCGACGCGTGCAAGATCTTCGTGTCGGTGCCGGGCGACGCGATCACCGTGCTCAGCGACGAGACCCTGAGGAAGAACGACGCGCGGCAGTACGACCAGCAGCGCATCAACGCGGTGATCTACGACGCGTCCGCCTGCGACGTGTGGGTGAACGGAGAACAGAAACCCGTCGGCCAGCCCGGAGAACGCAAGAACTACACCCTGAACAAAGAGTGATCCCGGTCCCAGAGGGGTCCGCGCGGGAATGGGGTAGCCACCTGAGAGGCTGCCATGGAAGACGGCGGTGACGGGTTCAGTCGGAGGTGGCGTGCCATGGGCGAGCGGGAGTTCCGGGTCGAGCGTGACTCCATGGGGGAGGTCCGGGTACCGGCGGCGGCGAAATGGCGGGCGCAGACCCAGCGCGCGGTGGAGAACTTCCCGATCTCGGGACGGACACTGGAGGCCGCGCACATCGCCGCGCTCGGCCACGTCAAGGCCGCGGCGGCGACGGTGAACGCCGAACTCGGGGTGCTCGACAAGGACCTCGCGGGCGCGATCACCGACGCGGCCCGGGAGGTCGCGGCCGGCCGGTGGGACGACCAGTTCCCCATCGACGTGTTCCAGACCGGGTCCGGGACATCGTCCAACATGAACGCCAACGAGGTCGTGGCGACGCTGGCGGAGGAGCGGCTCGGCCGGCCGGTGCACCCCAACGACCACGTGAACGCCTCACAGTCGTCCAACGACGTGTTCCCGTCCTCCATCCACATCGCGGCGACCGGGGCCGTCCTGAACGATCTGATCCCCGCGCTGACCCATCTGCGGGACGCGCTGGCGCGCAAGGCGGACGAGTTCCGCACGGTGGTGAAGTCCGGCCGCACCCACCTGATGGACGCGACGCCGGTGACGCTGGGCCAGGAGTTCGGCGGGTACGCGGCGCAGATCGGGCACGGCGTGGAGCGGCTGGAGGCCGTCCTGCCCCGGCTGGCGGAGCTGCCGCTCGGCGGGACCGCGGTCGGCACCGGCATCAACACCCCGGACGGGTTCGGCGGCCGCGTCATCGCGGAGGTCGCGCGGGTCACCGGGCTGCCGCTGACCGAGGCCCGCGACCATTTCGAGGCGCAGGGCGCGCGGGA
The DNA here is from genome assembly GCF_052245875.1 of Actinomadura sp. 3N407. NCBI lineage: Bacteria > Bacillati > Actinomycetota > Actinomycetes > Streptosporangiales > Thermomonosporaceae > Actinomadura > Actinomadura sp. 3N407. The sequence goes on along the minus strand of NZ_JBQQBP010000010.1, from coordinate 346,646 downwards.
CGGCCTGGTGGAGGCGAGCGGCGCGCTGCGCACCGTCGCGGTGAGCCTCACCAAGATCGCGAATGATCTGCGCTGGATGGGCTCCGGGCCGCGGGCCGGGCTGGCCGAGATCCGGCTGCCGGATCTGCAGCCCGGTTCGTCGATCATGCCGGGGAAGGTGAACCCGGTGCTCCCCGAGGCGGTCACGCAGGTCGCCGCGCAGGTCATCGGCAACGACGGGGCGATCGCGTTCGGCGGCGCGTCCGGCAGCTTCGAGCTGAACGTGATGCTGCCGATGCTGGCCCGCAACGTCCTGGAGTCGGTCACGCTGCTGGCGAACGTGTCGCGGCTGTTCGCCGACCGCTGCGTGGACGGCATCGAGCCGGACGTGGAGCGGATGCGCGAGTACGCCGAGTCGTCACCGTCGATCGTGACGCCGCTGAACCGCTACATCGGCTACGAGGAGGCGGCGAAGGTCGCCAAGCAGGCGCTGAGGGAACGCAGGACGATCCGCGAGGTCGTGCTGGAGCGCGGTTACGTGGACGACGGGAAACTGACCGTCGAGCAGCTGGACGAGGCCCTCGACGTGCTCGGGATGACCGGCTCGTCGTAACGTCCCGCAGGCACCGCAAGTACCGCGGGCACCGCGGGTACCGCACGTACCGCGTCCCAGGGCCTTCATCCGGCGCCTGGGACGCGCCCGGACTCAGTACCAGCCGACGTTCTGGGAGTGCGACCACGCGCCGCACGGGGTCTTGTAGCGGTTCTTGATGTAGCCGAGACCCCACTTGATCTGCGTGGTGGCGTTGTTCTGCCAGTCGGGCCCGGCGCTGGCCATCTTGGAGCCGGGGTTGGCCTGCGGGATGCCGTACGCCGCGGACGAGGGGTTGTCGGCGTGGACGTTCCAGCCGCTCTCCTTGTTCCACAGCTTCACCAGGCAGCCGAACTGGCCGTCCCCGGTGAACCCGAAGCTCGGCATCAGCCTCCGGGCGATCCGCTGCGCCTCACCCGCCGGGACCGGGTCGCCGGCCGGGGCGCCACCGCCGCCGTCGTCGTCCTTCTTCTGCTCCGGCTTCTTGGTCGGGAGCGGCTCGCCCTTCGGGCGCAGGGCCGGCCCCTTGCCGTCGTCCGCGCGCGTCTCCCGGGAGGCGCGTTCGAGGGCCAGCTTGCGCCGCTGCTCCTCCAGGACCTTCGGGTCGACCTTCGGCGCCGGGTCTGCCAGCTGCCTGGTCGGTTTGACGGTGGCCCCGTCGTCGCCGGACCCGCCGGTCAGCGCGAACGCGGCGACGGTGCCGCCGCCGACGGCGACCGCGGCGCCCGCGAGGACTGCGGCGACCCGCATGCCGTTGCGCTTGCCGGTGCCTCCCCGCGAAGCGGCGCCGCGCGGGGCGCGGTGGCCGGACACGATCTCGTCGTGGGAATCGCCGCCCGGGGCGCCGGGGCCGGGCGGCACGGCCGGGGCGGCCTGGAAGCCGAGCGTGTCACCGGCGGGCGCGCCGACGCGGGTGCGGTCGTCGCCGGCGACCCTCACGTCGTCCTCGTGCGGTGCCGAGTGCTGCGACACCACGGGCTGCGACACCACGGGCTGCGACACCACGGGCTGCGGCGCCGTGGGCCGGGGCGCCGCGGACTGCGGCACCGCAGGCTGCGGCACCGCAGGCTGCGGTGCCGTGGGCTGGGGCCCGGTGGCCTCGGGCGGAGGGGCGAACGGGTCGGGCGCCTGGGCCGGGTTCTGGGGGGCGGAGGCCGCGGCGGGCCACGGCTCCCGGGGGGCAAAGCTCTGTCGTTCGTCTCGCCTAGGGGACCCGGGACGGTCTCCGTACAAGGCGGTCCTTCCGACGGTCGCACGCGCATGGACACGCGAACGAACTGCTTCCACCCCCGGTCCGGCCGGCCGCCCGCAGGTGGGGCGGTCTCCGGACCGGCGCCGACACCGTGTCGTCGCGCGTGTTCTCGGGGGACGCGCTCGGGCCCGGCACCGTTCGGGGGTGCTTCCGGGGAGCCACAATGCCCGAGGCCGAGGGATGCTTCGCAACCGAAACGAGACAATTGGTCATGGTGGGACAGTTGTCAACTTGACCAGAACATTGCCGAAACTCCGGCGGACCAGGGGATCTTCGGCGCCGGGCGAGTGACTGTGACCTTCCTCACAAACCTACGGTACGGGGTTTAACGATCACATTCCGTAGAGATTCCAGGAGGGTGTCCCGGCGGCGCGCGAAACCCCGGTGGCGCACCGGCCACCGGGGTCCGCATCGCTCCGGTCAGGCCCCGACGTCGCCGAGCATGTCGGTGACCAGGGCGGCGATCGGCGACCGCTCCGACCGCGTCAGCGTCACGTGCGCGAACAGCGGATGACCCTTGAGCCGCTCCACCACCGCCGCGACGCCGTCGTGCCGGCCGACCCGCAGGTTGTCGCGCTGCGCCACGTCGTGGGTCAGCACGACCCGCGACCCCGTGCCGATCCGCGACAGGACGGTCAGCAGCACGCCGCGCTCCAGCGACTGCGCCTCGTCCACGATCACGAACGCGTCGTGCAGCGAACGGCCGCGGATGTGGGTGAGCGGCAGGACCTCCAACATGTCACGGTCCACAACCTCGTCGATGACCTCCGGGGTGGTCACCGCCGACAGGGTGTCGTAGACGGCCTGGCCCCACGGCGACATCTTCTCGTTCTCCGTGCCCGGCAGGTAGCCGAGCTCCTGCCCGCCGACCGCGTACAGGGGGCGGAACACCACGACCTTGCGGTGCCACCCGCGCTCCATCACGGCCTCCAGGCCCGCGCACAGGGCGAGGGCCGACTTGCCCGTGCCGGCCCGCCCGCCGAGCGAGACGATGCCGACGTCCTCGTCCATCAGCAGGTCGAGCGCGATCCGCTGCTCGGCGGACCGGCCGCGCAGCCCGAACACCTCCCGGTCGCCGCGCACCAGCTTCACGGACTTGTCGGGCTGCGTCCGGCCGAGGGCCGAGCCCTTCTCCGACAGCAGCCGCAGGCCGGTGTGGCACGGCAGGTCCCGCGCCTCCTCCATGTCCGCGCTGCCCGTCTCGAACATCTCCTCGACGAGGCTCGCGGGCACCTCCAGCTCGCGCATCCCGGTCCAGCCGGACTCCACGACGGCGAGCTCCGCCCGGTACTCCTCGGCGGCGAGGCCGACCGCGGACGCCTTCACCCGCATCGGCAGATCCTTGGAGACCAGGACGACGTCGCGGCCCTCGTGGGCCAGCCACGCCGCGGCCGACAGGATCCGGGTGTCGTTGTCGCCGAGCCGGAAACCGTCCGGCAGCACGCTCGGGTCGGAGTGGTTCAGCTCGACGCGGAGCGTGCCGCCCTGGTCGCCGAGCGGCCCCTCGACCGACACGGGCTCGTCCAGCCGGCCGTGCCGCAGGCGCAGGTCGTCCAGCGTGCGCAGGGCCTGCCGGGCGAAGTAGCCGAGTTCGGGGTGGTGCCGCTTGGCCTCGAGTTCGGAGATGACGACGATGGGGAGTACGACCTCGTGCTCGGCGAACCGGGTCATCGCCCCCGGGTCGGCGAGCAGGACGCTGGTGTCGAGGACGTACGTGCGCCGGTCCGGCTCGCTGTGGGGGGACGGCCCCCCACACTCCCCGGAATGATCCCGGACGGGTGCCCCGGAAGTGTTCCCGGGCGTGGTGCCGGGACGGCGCGCGGAGGTTGTGGCCACTCGATCTCCCTGACTATGGGGAACGTACCGGTGGCGCGACGGCCCCGGCCGCACTGCCCCGCGGGGCCCGGGGAGCGGGCCCCCCGGAAGCGGCACGCCCCCACGCGGCCGGTCCCCCCGCTCGGGGAACGGCCGGGAGCGGTGATCGGAGGTTGACCGTCAGGTGCCGAAGCGCCGGTGCCGCGCGGCGTAGGAGCGCATCGCCCGGAGGAAGTCCACCTTGCGGAAGTCCGGCCAGTGGACCTCGCAGAAGTGGAACTCCGAGTGGGCGCTCTGCCAGAGCATGAAGCCGGAGAGACGCTGCTCCCCCGAGGTGCGGATGACCAGGTCCGGATCCGGCTGGCCGCGCGTGTAGAGATGCTCCGCGATGTGCTCCACGTCGAGGGACTCGGCGAGTTCCTCGATGCTGGTGCCACGGCTCGCCTGCTCGATGAGCAGTGAGCGCACCGCATCAGCGATCTCACGCCTACCTCCATACCCAACGGCGACGTTCACAATCAGGCCGGGAGCACCGGATGTGGCCTCACCCGCATCTTTAAGGACGCGGGCGGTCTTATCGGGCAGCAGGTCGAGGGCGCCGACGGGCTTGACGTTCCACCCGTCGGCGGCGAGCTTGCCGACGGTGTTCTCGATGATCTCCAGCAGCGGTTCCAGCTCGACGGCCGGGCGGTTCAGGTTGTCGGTGGACAGCAGCCACAGGGTGACGACCTCGACCCCGGCCTCCGCGCTCCACTGCAGCAGCTCGGAGATCTTGGCGGCGCCGCGCTGGTGCCCGGAGTTGACGTCGGCCAGGCCCATCGCCCTGGCCCAGCGCCGGTTCCCGTCCAGGATCACGCCGACGTGCCGGGGCGTGACGTCGGTCGGCAGCGACGCCTCGACCCGGCGTTCGTACATCCGGTAGACGACGTCGCGGAAGGCCGCGTACGGGCCGCTGCGGCGGACGGCGGTGGTCAGCCGCCCGCCTTCGGAGGGGCGGCGGCGCACGCCGTCCCTCCGCTCACCGCGCGACATCCCGCCGCGCGGCTTTCCCGTACGCCGAACCCCCATGTGGGCTTCCCTTCGAGCGACCGTCTCTGACGGAAAGACGCTCAATTATGGCCCGAGGTTCATAGTTCTCCGTTCCGGAATGCCGGGCCGACGCGTCCGGGGATGCCGGGCCACCGCGCGGGCGGCGCCGGACGGCCGCGCCGGCCCGCTCCCGCCCGTTCCGCCTCGGCGAGCACATCGGCGAGGAAACGGGCCAGGTCGGCGGAGGTGAGCACGGCGCGGACGCCCCGCCCGCTCGCGCCCCACGCCTCCAGGACGGCCCGCCGCGCGACCCGCCATCGTCCCGCGGCCGACTGCTGCCGCCCGACCCACATCGACGACGTGCGGAGCGCGCAGCGCAGTTCGCCGGTGCTGACCACGTCGCCGCGGTCGCGGTACCGGAACGCGAACAGTTCGGGCTCGCGGGCCGGGTCGCCGGGGGACGGGTCGGGGAAGCGGTCGTCGGGATCGGGCCAGCGGGCGGCCTGCGGCGATCCGTCGGCCCTGGCGGCGGCGACCCGGGCGGCGAGGCCGGCCAGGAAGTAGCCGCACCGCTCCCCCACCGCGCCGAACGAGTCGCCGTCGCGGCGCAGCTCCAGCGTGACCTCGAACGGGGTGCCGCCGCGGTCGAGGGAGGCGACCGGCACCACCGCGAGGTCGGAGCCGTCCAGGCAGCGCAGCCCCCTCACCGCCGGACCACCTCCTCGCCGCGTCCCGTCCGCTTACACGGCGGCTTCCAAGGCACGGTAAGCGAGGTCGGTCCCATGATCACACCCAGTGATCACCGAGATCCGGTAATGATCGCGGCCGGGCGGCGCGCCCGGTCAGGCCCGCGGGCCGGCGGCGCGGGCGCGTTCGACGTACTCCAGCGCGGTGCGCAGTTCGGAGAGCCACTCGTCGGTGTTCTTGCCGACGAGCCGCACGCACCAGGCGAGCGCGTCGCTGCGGCTGCGGGCGACGCCGGCCTCGACGAGGGTGTCCAGGACGCGGCGCTCCGACTGCCGCAGCCGCGTCATGACCGGCACCGACAGCGTGGTGAACATCTCCCGTTCGCCGCCGCACTCGACGCCCCAGGAGACCTTGTGGCCGAAGCGGTGCTCGGCCTCGCGGGCGATTCCGATGCGCCGCTCGCGGGTGTCCTCGCGGAAGCGCTGGATGTGCCCGGCGATCACGCCGGCCCGTTCCGCCTCGGACGCCTCGGCCGCGGCGGCGGGTTCGGGCAGGCGGCCGACGACGCTGACCTCCTCGCGGTCGAGGACGACGTCGGGAGGGCCCTCGAACCAGCCCTCGGGCAGCCGCCCGGAGAACCATCCGCGTAGCTGCTCCGCCGCTTCACTCGTATCCATGTAATCAAAATTACAAGCCATACCGGCATCGCGCCAGCCTCCCTCTGGATTGACACTCGCCCTCTTTTGCTACTTACTCTCATTTAAGAGTCTCACTCACTTTGGAAGCGAGCATCATGGCCGTGGGACACACCCGGCGCTGGTTCGGGCTGGGCGCGCTGTCGCTCAGCATGCTGGCGCTCGGGTTCGACATGACGATCCTCAACGTGGCGCTGACCACGCTCTCGGAGGAGCTGCGGGCGAGCACCAGCGCGCTCCAGTGGATCGTGGACTCCTACCTGCTGGTCTTCGGTGCGCTGCTGCTCCCGGCCGGGCTGCTCGGCGACCAGTTCGGCCGCAAACGGCTCCTGCTGGCCGGCCTCGCGATCTTCGGCGCCGCCTCGCTCGCCGGGGCGTTCGCCGGCGGCCCGGGCGGCGTCATGGCGGCCCGCCTGTTCATGGGGCTCGGCGCGGCGATCGTGACACCGCTGTCGATGTCGATGCTCCCCGCGATCTTCCCGCCGGAGGAGCGCACCCGGGCCGTCGCGATCTGGTCGTCCTCCCTGGCGCTCGGGCTGCCGCTCGGCCCGCTGCTCGGCGGCTGGCTGCTGGAGAACTTCTGGTGGGGTTCGATCTTCCTGATCAACGTGCCGGTCGTCATGGTCGGCGGCATCGCGGTGGCGCTGCTGCTGCCCGAGACCAGGGACCCGTCCGCCCCCCGCGTCGACGGGATCGGCGCGCTGCTGTCGATGGGCGGCATCGTCGCCCTCGTGTACGCCGTCATCGAGGCGCCCGTGCGCGGCTGGGGCGACCCGCTCGTGCTCGGCTCGTTCGCGCTCGCGGCCGTCCTGCTGGCGGGTTTCGTGCTCTGGGAGCGGCGGGCCACGGACCCGATGCTGGACACGCGGCTCCTCCGCGACTCACGGCTGGTGTGGGCGATGGCCGCCGCCGTCGTGGCGAACCTGATCATGGCGGGCGCACTGTTCGTCCTGCCGCAGTACCTGGAGGCCGTCCAGGGCAACGGCGTCTTCGACACGGGCCTGCGGTTGACCCCGATGCTGCTCGGCGTCATCGCGGGCGGAATCGTCACCGACCGGGTCGCGTCCCGCGCCGGACACAAGCCGATCCTGGTGGCCGGACTGTTCGTACTGGCGGCGGGCTGCGGCTGGGCCGCGTTCACCGCGACCGGGGACGACTACCCGGCCACGCTGCCGTGGCTGCTCGTCCTCCTGGACGACGGCGGGCTGCTCGCCTCGGCCCGCGACGCCTACGTCCACGGGATGAACACGGTGTTCGCCGCCTGCGCGGTCGCCGCCGTCGCGGCCAGCGTCCTGCTGTGGCTCTTCCAGCCGGGACGCGCGCGCGAAGATGCGGCCCCCGCCGCCGATGCCCGAGAATCGGCACATGAGCGCGTCCAACCCTGAGCATCCGATCGACCGGCTGCAGGACCGGCTCTCCCGGCTCCCGCTGCGCGAGCGCAAGAAGCTGAGGACCCGGAGGGCCGTCCAGGCACACGCCCTCCGGCTCTTCGGCGAGCAGGGCTACGACGCGACGACCGTCGAGCAGATCGCGGCGGCGGCGGAGATCTCGCCGAGCACGTTCTTCCGCTACTTCCCGACCAAGGAAGACGTCGTCATCACCGACGAGTACGACCCGATCATGGCGGAGGTGTTCCGCGACCAGCCGGCGGACCTGCCGCCCCTGGACGCGCTGCGCGCCACGCTCCGCGAGATCCTCCCGCAGATGTTCGACGAGGACCTGGAGGTCATCAGGAGCCGGATGCGGCTGGCCGCCGAGGTCCCCGCCGTACGCGCGCGCATGTTCGAGTCGATGAGCAAGGGCACCCACGCCGTGCTGACGGAACTCATCTCCGAACGCACCGGAAGGCGCCCCGACGACCCCGACGTCGACGCGTTCTCCTGGGCCGTCCTGGGCGTCCTGCAGGGGGCGATCTACCGGTGGCTGGACGCCCCGGACGAGGACCTGGCGGAGGTCGTCGACCACAACCTGGAGTTCCTGAGCCGCGGCTGCCCGCTGTAGCTCACCGGTTCCTGGAGGCCACCAGCTTGGGGCTGACCCGGACGGCTCCGCGCATGTTGCGGGTGTAGACGTCCTGGACCTGCACCACGGTCCCGCGGCGCGGGGCGGCGATCATCTTGCCCTTGCCCAGATAGAGGGCGATGTGCGAGATGTAGCCCGGCGCCGTCGGGTCGTTGGCCCAGATGAGCATGTCGCCCGGCTGGGCCTTCGCGTACGGGATGACCCAACCCGTCCGCGCCTGGTCGGCGGCGACGCGCGGGAGATTGATCCCGGCCTTGGCGAACGCGTACTGCATGAGGCCGGAGCAGTCGTAGCCGCCCTCGGCCTCGGACTCGCCGCCCCACACGTACGGCCAGTCGAGGCGGGTGTAGGCGGCCTTGATCACGGTCCGCACCTGCTGGGCGGTCATGACCTGGCCGTCCGCGGTGGGCACGTCGCCGGCCGCCGGGAAGTCGATCTCCGGGTTGACCGCGACCGCCTTGGCGCCCTTCGGCAGCACCTTGCCGAGCTTCTTGATGAACTTCTTCGGCTCGGCCTTCGGGACGCTGATCAGCATCGCGTTGCCGGTGGGCATGCCGAGCGCCTGCGCGGTGGCGTGCGAGATGACCGCGTCGACGTCGCTGATGCCCATCGTCGCGTACGCGCCGACGCGCAGCTGCGACTGCTCCCGCTTGCCGCCGACGGGCACCTGGCTGCCGAGCTTGACGCCGCCGTCGTGGCCCATCGTGAACGAGATCGCCACGTCGCCGGACGCCACGTTGCGCCACAGCGCGTCCGACTTGGCGGTGGGCTTCGGCGTGTAGTTGCGGAACGTGGACGGGTTGACGCCCATCAGCCCGACCTTCTTGCCGGCGACCATGCCCTGAACGGCGTCCACGACCTCGACGCCTTTCACGCCCTTGGCGCCGCGGACCTTCTGGACCACGTCGGCCGGAAGCGTTGAGGACCCCGCGACGAGCACATGCGGGGTGAGCCGCTTGCCGAGCGGTGCGACCGCGGTGGGCGACACGCTCGTGCTGCCGGACGCCGCCACGTACCGGGCGCGCCGCTCCTGGTCCGGGGGGGTCGCCGGGTCGTCGCCGCCTCGCGCGACCAGGACCGCGACGTTGGCGGCGAGGGTCGTGACGACGGAAATGCCGATGATCGTCGGTAGGACCCGGCGGTTCGGCTTTCCCACTGCCACTCCCTCGACGGTCGCCCTGCCCCGCATTCCGGGCCTGTCTGAGACACGACTATGACTCAGATGGCCGGCCATCGTCCAGATACCCGGCCGATCACCCCGCCACCCCCGTCCGCGTCGCCGCATCGGGTCAGCTCAAGCTCTGCTACTCAGTGGTAACACCAAGGGGCGACGAGATCAAGGTCACAGTGCCATAAAGTGGACCATCAGTCCAATTGCGCACGTAGTTCGCGGGTCAGTTCGGCCGTGGACGTCACGGGCAGCCGGCAGACGAACCCGCGGCACACGTACGCCGCCGGCACCTCGTCCACGAGGCCACGCCCCTCCAGCAGCGGGACGCCCTCCGCGTCCGGCGGGCCGACGCTCACCACCGCGCCCGGCGCGACCGCCATCAGCGCGGTCCGGTGCAGCGCCCGGGTGCGCTCGTCGCCGCGGTCACCGATCACCGCGATCTCCACCGGACCGGTCGCGCGCGCCTCCGCGACGGCCAGCCCCCAGCCCGCGAACCGCGCGTGCTTGTCGGCCAGCGTCCCCGCCGGGCCGAGCGCCGCCTCGGCGGCCTGCCGGTGCCAGTCCGACGCGGTGAGCGCCGCGAACGACAGCAGCGCGCCCGCGGCGGCGAACTGCCCCGAAGGCGTCGCGTTGTCCGTCGGGTCCTGCGGACGCCGGAACAGCCGCTCCGCGTCGTCGGCGGTGTCGTAGAACCCGCCGGACCCGTCCCCGAACCGTTCGAGGACGGTGTTCAGCAGCTCGCCGGCCAGCCGCAGGTGACGCGGGTCCCCCGTGACACCGTGCAGGGCGAGCAGGCCTTCGGCCACATCGGCGTAGTCCTCCAGGACACCGGCGTTCGCGCCCGCCGTCCCGTCCTTGGACGTCCGCGCGAGCCGCCCGTCCCGCACATGCACATCGACCAGCAGCCGCGCCACCTCCTCGGCGGCCCGGACGAGATCCGGCCGGTCGAACAGCGCACCGCACTCGGCCAGCGCGGCGATCGCAAGCCCGTTCCACGCCGCGACGACCTTGTCATCCCGATCCGGAGGAACCCTGTGGGCGCGCGCCGACAACAACGCCGTCCGCACACGCTCGTATCGCTCACCGTCCTCCGGGTCGTGCAGAAGCTGCAGAACGGACGTCCCATGCTCGAACGTCCCCGTCACCTCGAACAGGCTCTCCGCGAAGGCCCCGTCCTCATCACCGAGCACCTCACGCAGCCGCTCCGGCGTCCACACGTAGTACTTGCCCTCGACACCCTCACTGTCGGCGTCCAAGGCGGACGCGAGCCCGCCCTCGTTCGTCCGAAGGTCCCGGAGCATCCAGTCGCACGTCTCCAGCGCCACCCGCCGCGCGAACGGCGACCCGGCCAGCCGCCACCAGTGCGCGTACACCCGGGCCAGCAGCGCATTGTCGTAAAGCATCTTCTCGAAGTGCGGGACGACCCACTGCGCGTCCACCGAATACCGGGAGAACCCACCGCCGAGCTGGTCGTACAGCCCACCCCGGGCCATCGCCTCCAGGGTGTGCCCCGCCATCGCGAGCGACTCCTCGTCACCTGTCCGCGCATGGTGCCGCAGCAGGAACTCCAGCGCCATCGACGGCGGGAACTTCGGCGCGCCCCCGAACCCGCCGCGCGCCGCGTCGTAGGACCCGGCGAGCACCTTCACCGCGTGCGCGAGCACCTGCTCATCGGGCACCTGCGTCCCCGCCAGCCCCGACCCTCGCGAGGTGAGCGCCGCGACGACCTGCTGCCCCTGCCCGACCACGTCGTCACGCTGCTCGGTCCACGCCTTGTGGACGGCCTGCAACAACGCCCGGAACTGCGCCCGCGGAAAGTACGTCCCGCAGTAGAACGGGTGCCCCTCGGGCGTCATGAACACCGTCATCGGCCACCCGCCCTGGCCGGTCATGGCCTGGGTCGCCTCCATGTAGACGGCGTCGATGTCCGGACGTTCCTCGCGATCCACCTTGATGTTCACGAACAGCTCGTTCATGACCCGCGCGATCTCGCCGTCCTCGAACGACTGATGCGCCATCACATGACACCAATGACAAGCCGCATATCCGACAGAAAGGAGGACTGGGACATCTCGCCGTCGTGCCTCGGCGAACGCCTCGTCGCTCCACTCCCACCAGTCCACCGGGTTGCCGGCGTGCTGCAGCAGGTACGGGCTTGTCGCGTCCTTGAGCCGGTTCATGCCACCGATCCTGCCCGATCCGGCCGCCGCCTCACTCCCCCGCCCGGGATCAGTCGGTGAGGTTGGTGAGGGCGGTTTCTATGGCCCGGTGGAAGGTGGGGTAGGCGTACATCATGTCGCGGAGGGCGGAGGTGGGGGCCTCGGTGTGGACGGCGACGGCCAGGGCGCCGAGGATCTCGCCGCCGGCCGGGCCCACCGCGGTGGCGCCGACCAGGGTGCCCCACTCGGTGTTCTCGACGAGCTTGACGAAGCCGTCGTTGCCGACCTTGTGGATCCAGCCGCGCGCCGACTCGGGGAGCTTGGCGATGCCGGTCCGGACGGGAAGGTTCTGGTCGCGGGCTTGCGCCTCGGTCAGGCCGACGGACGCTATCTCGGGGTCGGTGAACGTGACGCGGGGGACGGCGCGGTAGGCGGCGGGTGAACCTTCCTCGCCGAGGATGTCGCGGACGGCGATGGCCGCCTGGTACACGGAGACGTGCGTGAACGCGCCCATGCCGGTGATGTCGCCCACCGCCCACACGCCGTCGGCGGCTCGCATGTGACCGTCCACCGAGATCTGGCGGGCGTTCTCGTCGAGGCCGACGTTCTCCAGGCCGAGGCCACTGAGGTTGGGGCGGCGGCCGGTCGCTATGAGGAGACGCTCGGCGCTGATGGTCTCGTCGCCGAGGTTCATGGTGAACTCGTCGTTCTCGTGGGTGACGGCGGTGACGCTCACGCCGGTCCGGACGCCGATGCCCTCGCGTTCGAAGACGTCGCGGAGCAGGGCACCGGACTCCGGCTCCTCGTTGACGAGGAGGCGGTCGGCGGCCTCGACCACGGTGACGCGGCTGTCGAAGCGGGAGAACACCTGCGCCATCTCGGCGCCGACGACGCCCCCGCCGAGGACGATGAGCGACGTGGGGACCTCCGTGGCCTGGACGGCCTCGCGGTTCGTCCAGTACGGGGTGCCGGCGAGGCCGTCGATGGGCGGTGCCGTGGGGGCGGTACCGGTGTTGAGGACGATGCCGCGGCGGGCGCGGAAGACCCGGTCGTTCACCGTGACCTCGCGGGGACCGGTGATGCGGCCCTCACCCCGGACGAGTTCGGCGCCCTTGCCGGTGAGGCGGTCGGCGGCGACCTTGTCGTCCCACGAGTCGGTCGCCTCGTCGCGGATCCGGGCCGCGACCGGCGTCCAGTCGGGACGGACGGAGGAGTCGCCCGCCATCCCCGGGACGCGGCCGCCCTCGGCGAGCAGCCCGGCGGCGCGGACCATCATCTTGGTGGGCACGCAGGCGTAGTACGGGCACTCGCCGCCGACCAGCCGCGACTCCACGGCGACGACGGACAGGCCCGCCTCGGCCAGCCTCCCCGCCGCGTCCTCTCCCCCCGGACCCATGCCGATCACGACGACATCGACTTCAACTGCCATGTCGTGAGTCCTGCCCACGTTGCCGCGCGGTTAGGCGGCGCGGCGGCATCGGAATGCGGTCAAGGTCGTGGACGAGGGTGATGTCGCCGTTGAAGACGGCGGACGCCTCGTCCACGAACCGGGTTTCGTCCTCGACGCGGTACCGCTCCGAGAAGTGGGTCAGCACCAGATGCCGGACACCGGCCTCCGCGGCCACCGTCGCCGCCTGGACCGAGGTGAGATGGCCGTACTCGGCGGCCAGTGCGGCGTCCTCGTGCAGGAACGTGGATTCGATGACGAGCATGTCCACGCCATCGGCCAGTTCCCGGACGCCGTCGCAGAGCCGGGTGTCCATGACGAACGCGAATTTCTGGCCGGGACGGGGGACGCTGCACTCCTCAAGCGTGACCGTCCGGCCGTCCGGGGCGGTGACCTGGCCGTCCTCTTGGAGCCGCCTGACCAGCGGGCCCCGCACGCCCCGCGCGGCCAGTTCGGCGGGCAGCATCGTCCGGCCGCCGGATTCCTCCAGCCGGTACCCGTACGCCTCGACGGGGTGGGACAGCCGCCGCGCGACAAGGGTGAACGGGGCGTCGGCGGTGTCGAGCGCCATCCGCTCGCCCGAGACGGGCCGTTCGCGGATCACGTCGGTGTCCCGGAAGACGGCCGCGTTCCTCAGCCGCTCCCAGTAGCGTTCGCCGCTCGCCGGGAACGCGGCGTCCACGGGGTGCCCGACGCCGTCGCGGGCGATGCGCTGGACGACGCCGGGCACGCCGAGGCAGTGGTCGCCGTGGAAGTGGGTCACGCAGATCCAGGTCACATCGTTCGCCGAGACCCCGGCGTGCGTCATCTGCCGCTGCGTGCCCTCGCCCGGGTCGAACAGCAGGCCCTGGCCGTCCCAGCGCAGCAGGTACCCGTTGTGGTTGCGCGCCTTGGTGGGCACGGCGCTGGCGGAGCCGAGGACGATCAGATCGCGAACCGACATCCCCCCATGGTGCCGGTACGGGCGGCGGGTAAGCATGCGGTTATCCTGTGCGCGTCGCAGGCGAGCAGCATGAGGGAGGCCCCGTTGGCCGGGAGCAGCAAGCGCGAGAAGATCAAGATGACGCCGGACGAGGTGGCGTCCTACCTCGCCGACAACTTCAAGGTCCAGGTCGCCACGGTCGGCAAGGACGGCGAGCCGCATCTGGTGACGATGTTCTACGCGCTGCTCGACGGCAAGATCGCCTTCACCACGTACAAGTCGTCGCAGAAGGTGCTGAACCTGCGCCGCGACCCCACCATGACGTGCCTGGTCGAGGACGGCGTGGAGTACAACGAGCTGCGCGGGGTCGCCCTCTACGGCCGCGGCCTCGTCATCGAGGACCCCGAGCCCAGGAGCAAGGTCGGCATGGTCGTCGGCTCCCGCATGGCGGGCCTGCCCGTCCCCGAGATGGGCGCCCCGATCGACCCGGTCATCGCCGAGGGCATCGAGCAGGCGCTGGCCAAGCGCGTCCTCATCGTCATGGACCCCGACAAGGTCGTCAGCTGGGACCACGGCAAGGCGTGACCGCCATGCCCCCCACAACGCAGGCCCCCTACACGCAGGCCCCCTACACGCAGGCCCACCCGCGTCAGCGGGCGAGGGCGGCGCGGCGTTCGGCCAAGGGGGCGGCCTCGGGGCTGGGAATGGACTCGTAGAGTTCCACGGCGCGGTCCAGGGCGGCGCCCTCGGCGGCGTGGTCGCCGCGTTGACGGGCCGCGTCGGCGATGTGGACGAACATCCCGGCCTGCTGGTCGACGGCGTTCTCCTTGCGGAGGATCTCCAGGGCCTGGCCGAAGAAGTTGATGGCCGCGACGGGACGGTGCGCCCGCAGGTACGCCTCGCCGAGGCTCGTCAGGGCGCGGGCGCGGTTGGGCTGGTCGGGTTCGGGGAGCGCGGCGAACTCGTCCGGGAGCGGGCCGAGAAGCCCGATCGCGCGGCCGGTGTCGCCCGTCCGGGTCAGTGCGCGGGCGAGGTTGTGGCGGGCCACCAGGACGGCATGGCGGTCGCCGCCCCGTTCGGCGAGGCGCAGGCCCTCCTCCAGGACTTCGGCCGCCTCCGTCCAGCGTTCCCGTTCCAGGAGCGCCAGGCCCTCGGCCTCGATGTCCCCCTCGCCGGCGGCCGCGGCGGCGAGATGGTCGTCGAGGGCGCGGCGGAGCGCGGCGTCCCGGTCGGAGTCCTCGAAGTTCGCACGCACGTCGAGGGTCCTCCCCGGACGCGGCCGGATCCAACCGAGCCGCGGGTCAGGCGTCGTCGGCGGGCGCGGACTCGGACGTGGCCGCCCGCTGCGCCTTCGCCGCCTCGGCGCGCTCCCATTCCTGCTGCACCAGGTCGGCCTCCCGGGGCGCCTGGATCTTCTTCATCTGCTTGCTCATCGAGCGGACGAGGAAGACGGTCGCGACCAGGAGGGCGAGGAAGACCGCGAATCCCAGGAAGCCCGGGGTGACCGTGTCGTCGTTCAGCGGGATGGCGCCGACCTGCACTGCGGCGAGCGGAAGCACTACAGACACACCTTCTCCCGGATGCCGGCGAACAGGTCGTCCTCCGGCAGTTCGGTGTCGATGAGGGACCTGGCCAAATGGTAGTCCTCGGTCGGCCATGCCTCACGCTGGACGTCCATCGGGACGACGAACCAGAAGCCGTTGGGGTCGATCTGGGTGGCGTGGGCGAGAAGGGCGCGGTCCCTTGTCTCGAAGTGGTCGGCGCAGGGGACGCGGGTGGTCACGTCCCACTTCGCGCGCTTGTCGCTCTCTTCGTCGAAGCGCTTGATCCAGTCGTTGTAGGGCGACTCCAGGCCGGCCTTCTCCATCGCGGCGTGGAGGGCGAGGATGCGTTCCTTGTTGAAGGTCAGGTGGTAGTAGAGCTTCAGCGGCTGCCACGGCTCGCCGGTGCCGGGGTAGCGGTCCGGGTCGCCGGCGGCCTCGAACGCCTCCACCGACACCTCGTGGCATTTCACGTGGTCGGGGTGGGGGTAGCCGCCCTTCTCGTCGTAGGTGAGCATCACGTGCGGGCGGAAGTCGCGGACGGCGCGCACCAGCGGCTCGGTGGCGGTCTCCAGCGGCTCCACCGCGAAGCAGCCGTCAGGAAGCGGCGGCGGCGGGTCGCCCTCGGGGAAGCCGGAGTCGACGAAACCCAGCCAGCTCTGCCGGACGCCGAGGATCTCGCGGGCCCGCGCCATCTCCGCCTCACGGACCTTGCCGATGTCGGCCTTGACCTCGGGACGGTCCATCGCCGGGTTCAGGATGTCGCCGCGCTCGCCGCCCGTGCACGTGACGACGAGGACCTCGACGCCTTCGGCGACGTACCGGGCCATCGTGGCCGCGCCCTTGCTGGACTCGTCGTCGGGGTGGGCGTGCACCGCCATGAGGCGCAGCGGTTCGTCGCCTCCGCACGGTCGTTCGAGCGTCGCATCGTCGATGACCTCGGACACCTGTGTTCTCCTGTTCGAACCGTTCGAGCGGACCCCGGTTCGGGGCACGCGCCATCACAGACGAGAATTGTCCCTGACAACGTCCGCACACCGCACGGAGATTCCCCGCCATGACGACGAGCGTGTCGAAGACAGCGGCGCCCACCGGGCCCCGGCAGGGCCGCTTCGGGCTGGTGGTCATCGGGGTGCTGGTGGCGCTGGCCGCGGGCGGCTTCGGGATCATCGCGATGCACGCCGGGCAGACGCCCGGCATCGCCGCGCAGACGATCACCTACGACATCACCGACACCTCGGTGGAGATCAACTTCGAGGTGGCCAAGGGGGAGGACGACGAGGTGCGCTGCACGGTCGACGCCTACGACAAGGGGTTCGCGGTGCTCGCGGAGAAAGAGGTCGTCGTGCCGGCGGGGACGTCCGGCATGAAGGGGACGGAGACGCTGCAGACGGCGCGGCGGGCCACCGGCGCGAGGATCCACGACTGCCACACGGTCTGACGTTCCCGGCCCCGCACAGGCGCCGACTGCGGCCATCTGGCGGCCGATACGCCGGGTGAATGCCAAAATACGATTGGCGGATTGCAGACGCCGAGTTCAGGGAACCTTTACCCGCACACACCGGATAGGCTAGAGGTTTCACCCGGCCGCACTTCATGTCGATGTGACACCCGTCTGCCACGGGCGGGCTAGATCGCAACATGTGGATGAGGAGTACCCGTGACCGAGACCCGCGCTGACAACGTCACCTGGCTGACCCAGGAGGCGTACGACCGGCTCAAGGCTGAGCTGGAGCATTTGTCGGGCCCGGGCCGCATCGAGATCGCTCAGAAGATCGAGGCGGCGCGGGAGGAAGGCGACCTGCGCGAGAACGGCGGCTACCACGCGGCCAAGGAGGAGCAAGGCAAGATCGAGGGCCGCATCCTCCAGCTTCAGGGCATCCTGGAGAACGCGCGCGTCGGCGAGGCTCCGCGTACCGAGGGCGTCGTCGGCCCGGGTATGACCGTCACGGTCTCGTTCGAGGGTGACGACGAGGAGGTCACGTTCCTGCTCGCGTCCCGCGAGGAGGTCGGCGCTCCCATCGACGTGTACTCGCCCAAGTCGCCGCTCGGCGCCGCCATCAACGGCAAGAAGGTCGGCGACAAGGCCACCTACTCGCTGCCGAACGGCCGCGGCATGACGGTCGAGATCCTCGACGCCACCCCCTACGGGGGCGAGTAGCCTCCGGCGACGTCCGACGTCTTAGGGGACGGGGTGCTGCCGGGCATCCCGTCCCCGGTTCAGTCCGGGGGGTTCCTCCGGGGTCCGGCGCCGGCCGCGGCGCGGACCAGCGGGAGGGTGCGGTAGGGGACCTGGGTGGCCAGCGAGATCACCGAGGACGCCCGTTCCACGCCCGCCACGTCCACGATCACGTCGATGACGCGCTGCAGGTCGGTGTTGCTGCGCGCGACGACGCGGCACAGCATGTCCCCGGGGCCGGTGATGGTGTGTGCCTCCATCACCTCGGGCACCTGCGCGAGCCGCGCGGCGACGGGGTCGTGCCCGCCCGCTTGCCGCAGTTGCAGCGTCACGAACGCCGTCACCCCGTAGCCGAGCGCGGCCGGGTCGATCTCGGGGCCGTGGCCCGCGATGACGCCGTCGCGGGCCAGCCGGTCGAGCCGTGCCTGGACGGTGCCGCGCGCGACCCCGAGCCGCCGGGACGCCTCCAGGACGCCGACGCGGGGTTCGGCGGTGAACAGCTCGATCAGCCGGCCGTCCAGTTCGTCGATCGGCATGCCACCCTCCGGCGGTCATGGTCACCATGTACAGGGCGACCGGTCGGTATCGCGATTCACTATACAGATTGCCCAGTGCTTTAAGACACTCTTGCGCAGCTTGTAGGTGCATGTCCAGATTGGGTGGCATGGATGAGTTTCCGGTCAAGGGCATGGACGCCGTCGTCTTCGCCGTCGGCAACGCCAAGCAGGCGGCGCACTACTACTCGACCGCGTTCGGCATGCGCAGGGTCGCCTACCGCGGCCCGGAGAACGGCAGCTCCGACGAGGCGGTGCACGTACTGGAGTCGGGCGGTGCCCGGTTCGTGCTCCGCGGCCCGGTGAAGGCGGGAACCGAGATCGGCCGGCACATCGCCGAGCACGGCGACGGCGTGGTCGACCTCGCGATCGAGGTCCCCGACGTCGACTCCGCCTACCGGCACGCGCTCGCGAACGGCGCCACGGGCCTGGCGGAGCCCCACGTCCTGGAGGACGAGCACGGCAAGGTGACGATCGCGGCGATCGCCACCTACGGCGAGACCCGGCACTCGCTGATCGACCGCTCCAACTACACCGGCCCGTACCTGCCCGGGTTCGCGCCCGCCGACCCGATCGTGGAACCGCCGGAGAAGCGGTCCTCGTGGGGGCGGTCCTCGGGGGGGTCGGGGGGTCGCTCCCCCGGGCGGTACTTCCAGGCGATCGACCACTGCGTCGGCAACGTCGAGCGCATGGACGAGTGGGCCGACTTCTACCACCGGGTCATGGGCTTCACCGACATGGCCGAGTTCGTCGGCGACGACATCGCGACCGAGTACTCGGCGCTGATGTCCAAGGTCGTCGCGGACGGGACCCGCAAGGTCAAGTTCCCGCTGAACGAGCCGGCGGAGAGCAGGCGCAAGTCGCAGATCGACGAGTACCTGGAGTTCTACGGCGGGCCGGGCGTGCAGCACATCGCGCTCGCCACCAACGACATCCTCGCCACGGTCGACCAGATGCGGGCCGCGGGCGTGGAGTTCCTGGAGAGCCCCGACTCCTACTACGAGGACCCGGAGCTGCGGGAGCGCATCGGCGAGGTGCGCGTCCCGATCGAGGAACTGCACAAGCGCCGGATCCTGGTCGACCGGGACGAGGACGGCTACCTGCTGCAGATCTTCACCAAGCCCGTCCAGGACCGGCCGACGGTGTTCTTCGAGCTGATCGAGCGCCACGGCTCGCTGGGCTTCGGCAAGGGCAACTTCAAGGCGCTGTTCGAGGCGATCGAGCGTGAGCAGGAGCGCCGCGGCAACCTCTGAGGCGCCCGCCGCTCGGGGATCCGGGCCCGCCCACCGGGTGACCGTGCGTCCCCGGTAACCGGCACACTGTGGCCCATGAGCGAACCGCCGCAGAACCCCCAGCCCCCGGGCGGCGACTGGCAGACCCCGGACGCGCGGGCCGCCGACGCCCCCGTCCCGGACGTCCCGGACGCCAACGACGCCTCGGACGCCACTCCCGAACTCCCGCCGCCGTACCAGGGCATGTACGGCGCGCAGCCCGGCCAGGCTCCGCCCGCGCCCGCGGCCGGGTACGGCCAGCCAGGACAGCCGCAGCCCGGCTACGGACCACCCGCCCAGCCCGGCTACGGCCCTCCCGGATCGCCGTATCCCGGCCATCCGCATGCGGGACCGGGTGGCCCGCAGGACATTCTGGCGGGCCGATGGGCCCGGCTCGGCGCCGGAGTCCTGGACTCCCTGGTCCTCAGCTTCGTGGCCGCGCCGGCGGTCCTGTTCTCCATCCGCTGGGACAAGATGCAGGAGTCCATGACGTCCGGGGAGCCGATCGTCAACCCGATGGACCTCTACAACGTCCCGCGGCTGCTGGCCGGGTACGCGGTCGTGTTCCTGCTGGGCTTCGTGTACTTCACCGTCATGCACGCCAAGTGGGGCCAGACGCTGGGCAAGAAGGCCCTCAGCATCCGGGTGGTGACCGCCGCCGACCAGTCCGCGGTGAGCTGGGGCCAGGCGGTCGGCAGGCAGGCGTTCGTCTACGTCATCACGATCACGACGGCCCTGGTCAACTTCCTGGTGCCCGCCGGGGCCCTCATCGGCATGCTCGGCATGCTCGACAACGCCTGGATCCTGTGGGACGACCGGCGCCAGGCCCTGCACGACAAGGCGGCCGGGACGCTGGTGGTGAAGGCGGCGCCGTGGATGCCGAACCCGTACGCCCGTCCCCGGGCGCCCGGCGATCCCGGCAACCTTTGATCATCCGTGGGTAAACATTGCGAGGCTCCCGGACGCGGCGATGTTTGGACGGCGACGGCTCGGCCACTCTTTCGGCATGACGCAACCGCCGAACGACCCCGCGTCCGGGGGAGAGCCGGAAGACCGGCCGCAGGGGCACCGGCAGCGGCCCGAGCAGCCAGGACCATACGGCGGACAGCCCTACGGCGAGCAGCCGCCCTACGGACGGCAGCCGGGGTACGGGCAAGAGCAGCCCTACGGCCAGCAACAGCCCTACGGCCAGGAGCAGCCACCGTACGGACAACAGCAGCCCTACGGACAGCAGCCCGGGTACGGGCAAGAGCAGCCCTACGGCCAGCAACAGCCGTACGGGGAGCAGCCGGGGTACGGGGAGCTGCCGAAGTATCCCGGATACGGTGACCAGCCCGGATACGGCGCGGCACCTGGCTACGGCGGCGGCGTTGGCGGCTACGCCGATCCGTCGCAGGGGCTCGCGAGCCGCTGGGCGCGGCTGGGCGCCGCCATCGTGGACCTCCTCCTCGTCGGAATCGTCACCACCCTGCTGTCGCTGCCGTTCGTCGACTGGGACCGCGTCTTCGACCCGGATACGGGCGAGTCGATGTACACCGGCGCCCAGCTTCCGAGCAACGCGATCGGCGTAGTGCTGGGCTTTCTCTACTACTGGCAGATGCACGCCAGGTGGGGGCAGACGCTCGGCAAGAAGCTGCTGAATATCAGGGTCGTCCGGGAGGCGGACGGGCAGGCGATCACCACCGGCCAGGCCGCGGGACGTTCCGCGTTCTACAGCGTGCTCGGCGGCATCTGCGGCTTCATCGGGCTGATCGACGTCCTGTGGATTCTGTGGGACCGGCGGAAGCAGGCACTGCACTGCAAAGTGGCGCGCACCGTCGTCGTCAAGGCCGGTCCGAACGTCCCCGACCCCTACGCCCACCGCTGACCGGGAACCATTGGAGTTGCCCAGCGCACCTCCTGCCGGGCAGGCTTGGCGCGTGCATATGGCCGGAAAGTCCCCCACCCCTCGCCGCCACGGCTCGCGGACGGCGTTCCGTGGCGCCGCGGGCCTGGCCGCTGTCGCCGTCGCGGGGTCGCTGACCGCGGGCTGTCAGCTGTCCCCCTTCGACGACGACCCTGAGCCCGGTCCGGGCTCGGCCGCGTCCGGGCCGGTGGGGCCCACGACCGCCGGGGACGATTATGTGCCCGGCGACGGCAACGGCGGCTACGACGTCCAGCACTACGGGTTGAAGCTGACCATCGACCCGAACGCCGAGCAGCAGCTGGACGGGACCGCGACGATCACCGCGAAGGCGACCGAGCGGCTCGCCCGTTTCAACCTCGACCTGACCGGCCTCGAGATCTCGTCGATCAAGGTGGACGGAGCGCCGGCGCGGCGGCAGCGCGGCGGGGACGAGCTGGAGGTCACCCCGGCGAAGCCGCTGAAGAAGGGCGCGGAGTTCACCACCGTGATCGAGTACGCGGGGACGCCGGAGCCGGTGTCGGACCCGGTGCTCGGCAAGTACGGCTGGATCCGCACGTCCGACGGCGTGTTCGTGGCGTGCCAGCCGAGCGGCGCGCACACCTGGTTCCCGAGCAACGACCATCCGAGCGACAAGGCCACGTTCGACTTCGAGATCACGGTGCCGGCGGGGCTGACGGCGATCGCCAACGGCGAGCCGGAGACGCCGCCCAGCGGTTCCGGCGGCGGCGGATCGCCCGGCCTGCCGGGTGCCCCGCCCGGCACGGGCCCGAGCGGCCCGCCGAGCACGGGCCTACCGGGGATCGAGCCGATCGGGCATCGGGCGCAGACGACGTCCAAGTGGCACGTCAAGGCGCCGATGGCCACCTACCTGGCGACGGTCACCGTCGGCCGGTTCGAGGTGCGGACGGGACGGACGGCGAGCGGCGTCCAGGTCATCACCGCCGTCGACCCCTCCCTCCCCGCGGTGGACCTCGGCACCTTCCACAGCCTGAACTCCGAGATCACCGAGGAGTTCGCGACGCTGTTCGGCCCGTACCCGTTCACCTCGTCGGGCGGGGTGATCGACAACGCGGGCGTCGGGTTCGCGCTGGAGACGCAGACCCGTCCGGTGTACGGGTCGTTCGGCCTCCAGCCGACGATCGTGGCGCACGAGCTGGCGCACCAGTGGTTCGGCGACAGCGTCAGCGTCACCAAGTGGCAGGACATCTGGCTGAACGAGGGCTTCGCGACCTACGGCGAGTGGCTGTGGGAGGAGAAGACGGGCGGCCCGACCGTCCAGGAGCAGTTCGACCAGCGCTACGGGAGCCCGGGCGCGAGGGAACTGTGGGACAACCCGCCAGGCGACCCGGGCCGCAAGCAGATGTTCGGCCGCTCGGTGTACGACCGCGGCGGGATGACGCTGGTCGCGCTGCGCGGAAGGGTCGGCGAGGACACCTTCTACGAGATCCTCAAGACGTGGGCGAAGGAGCGGCGGCACTCCAGCGGGACGACGAAGCAGTTCATCGCGACGGCGAACAAGGTCTCGGGCAAGAAGCTCGACTCGTTCTTCGACGACTGGCTGTACCAGAAGGGCCGCCCTTCCCGGTGACCCCGCCCTTCCCGGTGACCCGTCCTTTCCGATGGCCTGGGCAAGGTTCGGAAAAGGCCGGGAGTGGCTCGGGCGGGTAGGTGTGCCGTCCGGCGGTGCCCGCGTCACCATCGGGCTGGTGAACGGACCGTCTCGGCGCGCCGTCTCGGCGAAAGGCCGCGGCGACCGGGTGGGAGCGGCGGGCGGCCGCGCCTTGTCCACAGCCCTCGCCGCCCGCCGCCCACCGCCCACCGCCCGCCGCGAAACCGCGCACATCGCGGCCGGATACCGGATCCGGCCATAAATTCCGCCCCATGCCCACGGATTTGAGACCGGATCGCGCTTGAACCGGCCCAGTTCACAGGAAAGTCTTGATCACGGCCGTCGTGACTTACCGGCGGCCGTCACCGAGGAGCACCGAGGACGAGGCCGATGAGCAGAACCCCCAGAGCCCTCGCCGCCGTGACGCTGACCGTCACCGCGGCCCTGGCCGTGTCGGCGGCGCCCGCCGGCGCCACCGCGCGGTTCACGCCCGGCGCGCCGGGCGCGGGCGATCCCTACTTTCCCGACATGGGCAACGGCGGCTACGACGTCGCCCACTACGACATCGGGCTGAAGTACGACCCGGGCACGAAGGGGATCCGGGCCGTCACCAGGATCAAGGCACGGGCCACGCAGAACCTGTCCCGGTTCAACCTGGACTTCCTCGGCCCGCTCACGATCTCGTCGCTGAAGGTGAACGGGCACCGGGCGTCCTACGAGCGGACGGGCGCGCAGGAGCTGGTCATCACCCCGCCCAGGGGGCTGCGGAAGCACCGGCGCTTCACCGTGACCGTCGCCTACTCGGGCGTCCCGGACACGATCAACGACGCCACGCTGGGCACGTCCGGCTGGATACCGACGGACGACGGCGCGGTGATGGTCAACCAGCCGTTCGGGGCCGCCACGGTCTTCCCGGTGAACGACCACCCGACCGACAAGGCGACGTACACGTTCACGCTGTCGGCGCCCAAGGACCTCACCACGCTGTCCAACGGCGACCTGCGCGGCAAGTGGACCAGGGACGGCTGGACGACCACGCGCTGGGTCATGCGCCACCCGATGGCCAGCGAGCTGTCGATGCTCACGATCGGCAAGTACGACGTCCGCACCGGACGGACGGACGGCGGCGTGCCGAACCTGACGGCCACCGACCACGCCATGGCCATCAAGCCGGACGACGCGGAGAGGTTCCACGAGCAGACCGCCGAGATCACCGACTTCCAGTCGTCGCTGTACGGCCGTTACCCGTTCACGTCGACGGGCGGGATCGTGGTCAAGGGCGGCTTCGGGTACGCGCTGGAGACGCAGGGCCGCCCGGTGTACGACCTGGGTCGCCGCCCGGGCGGCATTCCGAGCGGCGCGCTGGTCGCGCACGAGCTGGGCCACCAGTGGTTCGGGGACTCGGTGTCGCCGGAGCGGTGGGCCGACATCTGGTTGAACGAGGGCTTCGCGACGTACTCCGAGTGGCTGCACGCCGAGAAGTTCGACGGCACGCCCGTCCAGGACAGCTTCGACGCCGTCTACGCCACCCCGGCGAGTGACGGCCTGTGGGAGGGCGTCGTCTCCGATCCCGGCCGGGACCACATCTTCGACGGTCTCGTCTACGACCGCGGCGCGATGGCCGTCCACGTCCTGCGCACGATCATCGGCGACGGGACGTTCTACCGGCTGCTCAAGGCGTGGCCGGCCGAGTACCGCAACGGCAACGCCTCGACGGAGGACTTCGTCCGCTTCGCCGAGCGGCTCTCCCACAAGAACCTGGACGACTGGGCCGATGCCTGGCTCTACTCCGAGGGCAAGCCGTCCCTGTAGCGGCGCCCGCACCCGGCGTCCGCACACCTCACGCGCGCTGACCGCGGCCACCGCCGGCCGCGGTCAGCTCAGCGTGAGGGTGTAGCCCTTCTCGCGTAGGCGGCCTATCACGTCCTCGGAATGGCCGGTGCCGCGCGTCTCCAGGTGCATGAGGACTTCGGCCTCCTCGACGTGCAGGCGCGCCGCTACCCGCTCGTGCATCACGTCCAGGACGTTCACGCCCAGTTCGGCGAGTTCGCTGAGCAGCGTCACGAGGGCGCCGGGGCGGTCCTTCAGCCTGCAGCGGACGACCAGGTAGCGTCCCGCGCCCGCGAGGCCGTGCCTCAGCACCTTCGACAGCAGCAGCGGGTCGATGTTGCCGCCCGACAGCAGCACCACGACGGGCGGCTCGACCGCGTACGAGTGCTCCAGTATCGCCGCGACCCCGGCCGCGCCGGCGGGTTCGACGACCTGCTTGGCGCGTTCGAGGCACAGCAGCAGCGCCTGGGAGATGGACTCCTCGGTCACGGTGACGACGGCGTCCACCAGGTCGGTGAACATGTCGTAGGTCAGGTCGCCCGGTCGGCCGACCGCGATCCCGTCCGCCATCGTCGGCTCGATCTCGACCTGCACGGGTTTGCCCGCCGCGAGCGAGGGCGGGAACGCGGCGGCGCGCTTGGCCTGCGCACCGAGCGTCTTGATCTTCCGCCCACCGGTCTCCTCGACCACGCCCTTGGCGGCCGCGGCGATGCCGGCCATCAGGCCGCCGCCGCCGACCGGCGTCACGATCGTCCGGACGTCCGGGCACTGCTCCATGATCTCCAGGCCGATCGTGGCCTGCCCGGTGACGACGTCCGGGTGGTCGAACGGGTGGATGAGCACCGCGCCGCACTCGTCGGCGTACTCCTGCGCGGCGAGGAGGCAGTCGTCGACGGTCGGTCCCGGGAAGACGACCTCGGCTCCGTAGCCCCGGGTCGCGGCGATCTTGGGGAGCGGCGCGCCGACCGGCATGAACACCGTCGCCTTGCAGCCGAGCATGGAAGCGGCGAGCGCGACGCCCTGCGCGTGGTTGCCGGCGCTGGCCGCGACGACGCCGCCCGCGCGTTCGGCCTCGCTCAGCCCGGCGATCCGCACATACCCGCCGCGGATCTTGAACGAGCCGGTGCGCTGCAGGTTCTCGCACTTCAGCAGGACGGGCCCGCCGATCTGCTCCGACAGCACCCGGGAGGGCATCATCGGGGTGGGGACGACCACCCCGCGGAGCAGTTCCCGGGCGGCGCGGACGCCGTCGACGCTGACGGCGCTCATTCCGCGTTCGGTCATGCCTGCCTCCTGTGAGGGACGACCCCCCACACCCCCCGGTCCGCTTCGCACCCTGCCTGGTGTGGGGGGACGACCCCCCACACCCCCCGGTCCGCTTCGCTCATGTTGGGATCCTCGCACCCGCCGCGCTCAGCCCGCACTCCAATAGCGATCTTGCGCGAAGACCAGCGCGGCGGCGCCGACGAGCCCGGCGGTCTGACCGAGGTCCGCGGGGACGATCCGGACGCGGCGCGCGAACTCCATCCGGGCGTGCGTGCGGAACGCCTCCTCCAGCGGGTCGAACAGCAGCGCGCCCGCCTGGGACACGCCGCCGCCGATCGCCGCGACCTCCAGGTCGCACAGGTGCGTCGTGGACGCGATCGCGATGCCGATGGCGCGTCCGGCGCGGCGCATCGCGGCGACCGCGACGGGGTGCGCCCGGCGTGCGTCGGCGGCCAGTTCGACGCCGGTCGCGTCGCGGCTCTCCTGCCGCCAGCCCTGCTCCTGCGCCCAGGCGACGAGCCCGGGGCCGCGCGCGATCGCCTCCAGGCAGCCACGGCCTCCGCACGCGCAGGGCGGCCCGTCCGGGTCGACGATGACGTGCCCGATGTGCCCGGCGTTGCCGGTGGCGCCGTTGATGAGCCGGCCGCCGAGGATGAGCCCGCCGCCGACACCGGTGGACACCACCATGCCGAGGACGTTGCCGCGGCCGCGTCCCGCACCGCGCCAATGCTCGCCGACCGCGACGCAGATCGCGTCGTTGTGGATGCGGACGGGCAGCCCCGGATGGCGGTCGCGGAGCTTGGCCCGCAGCGGGAAGCCGTGCCGCCACGCCGGGATGTTGAGCGGGGACACCTCGGCGGCGGGCCAGGTCATCGGCCCTCCGCAGCCCACGCCGACGCCCGCGAGCGGCGGGTTCCCGGCGTCGGTGACGAGCTTGCCGAGCAGCGCATCCAGCGTCCGCCACAGCCCGGCGGCGTCCAGCCCGGGGCGGTTCGGCGTGGCGACGCGGTCGTAGGCGGTGATGCGCCCGCCGGGTTCGACGAGCGCGGCGGCCAGTTTCGTCCCGCCGACGTCCACCGCGAGGACGGGGGCCTCCGGTCCGCTCACACGTGCTCCTTGCGGGGGGCGACCCTCCGCAGCGCCCCGGTCCGCTCCGCTCACACCGAGTCCCCGGCCCGGCCGAACGCGAGGATCGAGGCGGTGAAGCCGTGGACGTGGTTGCGTCCGGCGACCGGGCCGATCTCACCGGCGCCGAAGAAGCCGCCGACCCCGGCGGGGCCGAACGCGCGGTCGAGGACGCGGGCGTCATGGTCGGAGTCGGGGAACATCGCCTGGCCGCGCCCGTTGCAGGAGAACAGCAGCGCGCCCTCGACCGGCGCCATGTCGAACCGGTCGAGCAGCGCGGCGAGGTCCTCGTCGGCGGCGCCGGCGTCGCGGACCTGGAACCGGACGGTGCGGCCCACGTCGACCACGTCGCCGATCGCGATGGCGCCGCTGTCGGTGTCGGCGCCCACCACCCCGCGGACCAGGAAGTCGCCGTGTTCGTGCTCGTCGGCGTACTCGTCCATGGCGACGCCGATGAGCAGCCCGCGCCCGGCCAGTTCCTGCTCGTCCTCCGGCAGTTCGAGGACGATCTGCTCCAGTTTCTCCAGCGCGGGGACGCCCGCCAGTTCGTACAGGACGTTCTCGTCCGCCCTGGTCACCACCATGTCGGGGCCGATCGGGCGGGCGCCCTGGCTGACCACCGTCGCGGCGGCCACGGACCCGCCGATCACGATGCCGACCGCGCCGTCCTGGTAGACCTCGCCGCCGACGAACAGCCGCGCGTCGCCGCGCTCGCGGCCTTCGGCGAGTCCGCCGACCAGGGGAAGGCCGGGCAGGGCGTCGTCGGAGCGCTCGACGAACGCGTCCACCGGGAACGTGTACGGGTCGGTCAGCAGCACGCCGACCACGTCGTCGTCCTGGGCCTCGGGCATGCCGACCACGATGAGGCGGTCGTCGGCCTTCAGCGTCTCCAGGCGGAACGGGTCGAGCCGCGCGCCGGGCAGCACCGCCGCCCACGCGCTGACCGCGCCTGCGTCCTCCACGCCGCGCCCGGCGCCGATGACCCCGGACGCGCTGCATCCCAGCAGCACCGCGGGCCCGGCCGCCCGGGCCGCGGCCAGCGCCGCCGCCTCGAAAGCGTCCGGGTCGTCGCCCGTCATGAAGACGCAGACCAGGTCGGGCGCCGCGCTGAGCGGCGCGAGCGCCTGCTCGACCGCCGACGCGGCCGCCTCGCACAGGTCGGGTCCGAGGGCCAGGCCATCACCGAATCGCGCCATCGGCGCCGCCTCCCTCACTGGGTATCGCCGGCTGATTCACACACCCAGTCTCCCCCGCCGCGCGCCCTCCACCCAAACATCGCCCGATCAGCGCAGGCCAGGACAGGTTCGGACGAATCCTGCGGCGAGCCAATCCTCCGGCGAATCCTCCGGCGGGGTGCGATTCCGCGTACCGGCGACGTAATGTCGGTCGCGTGCGTTCATCCACACCGCGTGAATCCCCACCCAGCGAGACCACACTGGGCGAGCTGCGCACCAGCGGTCACGTCCAGCGATCGGTGAAGGCCGAGATCCGCCACAATCTGCTCGTCCGGCTGCGATCCGGGGAGCCGCGTTTCCCCGGGATCCTCGGGTTCGACGACACCGTCCTGCCGCATCTCGAACGCGCCCTGATCGCCGGGCACGACCTGGTGCTGCTGGGCGAGCGGGGGCAGGGCAAGACGCGGCTGATCCGCACCCTGGCCGGGCTGCTGGACGCGTGGACCCCGGTGGTGGCGGGCTGCGAGATCAACGACCACCCGTACGCGCCGGTGTGCGTGCGCTGCCGCCGGCTGGCCGCCGAGCGGGGCGACGACCTGCCGGTCGAGTGGCGGCACCGCGACGACCGGTACGGGGAGAAGCTCGCGACGCCCGACACGAGCGTCGGCGACCTCATCGGCGACGTCGACCCGATCAAGGTGGCGGAGGGCCGGACGCTCGGCGACCCGGAGACCGTCCACTTCGGGCTGGTCCCGCGCACCAACCGCGGCATCTTCTCCATCAACGAGCTGCCCGACCTGGCGGAGCGGATCCAGGTGGCGCTGCTGAACGTGCTTGAGGAACGCGACGTGCAGGTCCGCGGCTACGCGCTGCGGCTGCCGCTGGACGTGCTGCTCATCGCGTCCGCCAACCCGGAGGACTACACCAACCGGGGCCGCATCATCACCCCGCTGAAGGACCGCTTCGGCGCCGAGATCCGCACCCACTACCCGCTGGAGCTGGACGCCGAGCTGGCGCTGATCCGCCAGGAGTCCGACTTCGCCGACCTGTCCGGCCTGCCCGCCGAGGTGCCCGACCATCTGGTCGAGATCATCGGCCGGTTCACCCGGCTGGTCCGGGAGTCGACGGCGGTGGACGCCCGGTCCGGGGTGTCGGCGCGGTTCGCGCTCGCGGGCGCCGAGACCGTCGCGGCGGGCGCGGTGCGGCGCGCGGCGCTGACCGGTGAGGAGCACGCCGTCGCGCGGGTCTGCGACCTGCCAGCGGTCGTCCCGTCGCTGATGGGCAAGGTGGAGTTCGAGGTCAGCGAGGAGGGCCGCGAGCAGGAGGTGCTGGAGCATCTGCTGCGCCGCGCCATCGCCGAGACCTACCGGCGGACGCTGGGCGCCGCCGACCTGAACGGGCTGCTGGACAAGTTCGACTCCGGCGAGAGCGTCGAGTCGGGCGAGCTGGTGGCGGCGGCGGAACTGCTGCGCCGTATCGGCCAGGTTCCCGGACTCGCCAAGATCATGGAGCGGCTCGGCATGAGCGGGGAGTCCCCCGGGCAGGCCGCGGCCGCGCTGGAGTTCGCCCTGGAGGGGCTGTTCCTCACCAGGCGGCTGTCCAAGGACGTCGCCGAGGGACGACCCGACGGGACGGCCACCTACCGGACCTGACGTCCGGACCTGAATTCTCCACGCGCAAGGAGATTCGATGAGCCGATACCGCTACGGCGCCTACGAGGACGGGCCCGACCCGCTCGCCCCGCCCTACGACGTCCGTTCCGCGCTCGACGCGATGGGCGACTCGGTGCTGGACGGCACCCGCCCGGACGAGGCGCTGCGGGACCTGCTGCGGCGCGGCCTGCCGGGCGCGCAGGGCCGCCTGCCGAACGGTGGGCGGGGCCTCGACGACATGCTCCGCCAGGTGCGGGAACGGCGCCGCGCGCTGCGCGACCGGGGCCGGCTGGACGGGACGCTGGAGCAGGCCCGGGCGCTGCTGGACACCGCGATCGGGCAGGAGCGGGCCGAGCTCTTCCCCGACCCGGGCGACGAGGCGCGGCTGCGCGAGGCGGAACTGGACACGCTCCCGTCCGACACGTCCCAGGCGATCCGCCGGCTGTCGGACTACGACTGGCGTTCCGACGCCGCGCGGCAGACGTTCGAGCAGCTGAAGGACCTGCTGCGGCGTGAGGTGCTGGACGCGCAGTTCCAGGGCATGAAGCAGGCCCTGGAGAACCAGGACCCGGCCGCCATGGAGCGGGTCAAGGACATGATGGCCGCGCTGAACCAGATGCTGGAACGCGACGCGCGCGGTGACCACACCCAGGACGACTTCGACCGCTTCATGGCCGAATACGGGGACATGTTCCCCGACAATCCACAGAACCTGGAGGAGCTGGTCGACTCCCTCGCCCGCCGCGCCGCCGCGATGGACCGGCTGCTCGCCTCGCTCAGCCCGGAGCAGCGCGCGGAGCTGGGCGGGCTGATGGAGCAGGCCATGCAGGACGCGGGCCTCGCCATGGAGATGACCCGGCTCGGCGACGCGCTGCGGGCCCGCCGTCCCGACCTCGGCTGGGGGCAGTCCGAGCAGATGACCGGCGAGGACCCGCTCGGCATGGGCGACGCCACGACCGCGCTGGCGGAGCTGGCCGACCTCAGCGAGCTGGAGGCGGCGCTCGGGCAGGAGTATCCGGGCGCGCGGCTCGACGACATCGACGAGGACGCCGTCCGGCGGGCGCTCGGCCGGCAGGCCGTCGACGACCTCGGCGCGCTGCGCCGCATCGAGGCGGAGCTGGAGCGGCAGGGCTATCTGCGGCGCAACCGCGGCAAGCTGGAGCTGACCCCGAAGGCGGTGCGGCGGCTCGGCGAGACGGCGCTGCGCCGCGTGTTCGCGCAGCTCACCGCCGGCCGGCAGGGCGACCACGACCAGCGGGACGCGGGCCAGGCGGGCGAGCTGACGGGGGCGAGCCGGGAATGGCGGTTCGGCGACGAGCAGCCCCTCGACGTCGTCCGGACGGTGAGCAACGCCATCCGCCGCAGCGCCATGGACGGCGGCACCGGCGGGCTGGTGACCGCGAAGGTCGTGGAGCCGGGCACCGCCGACGCCGTGGAGATCGACGGCAACGGACCGCGTCCCGATGGTGTGGGGGCCGGTGGTGTGGGGGCCGGTGGTGTGGGGGCCGGTGGTGTGGGGGCCGGTGGTGTAGGGGCCGGTGGTGTAGGGACCGGTGGTGTGAAACCCGGTGGTGTGAAACCCGGTGGTGTGAGACTGGGCGTGGACGACTTCGAGGTGCACGAGACCGAGCGGCGCACCGGCGCGGCCGTCTGCCTGCTGATCGACCTGTCGTACTCGATGGTGCTGCGCGGGACGTGGGCGGTCGCCAAGCAGACGACCCTCGCCCTGCACACGCTCGTGACCAGCAAGTTCCCGCAGGACGCGATCCAGATCATCGGGTTCTCCAACTACGCGCGGGTCCTGCACCCGACGGAGATGGCGGGCCTGGACTGGGACATGGTGCAGGGCACCAACCTGCACCACGCGCTGATGATCGCCGGGCGGCACCTGGACCAGCATCCCGACTTCGAGCCGATCGTCCTGGTCGTCACCGACGGCGAGCCGACCGCGCACCTGCGCCCGGACGGCCGTTCGCTGTTCGACTACCCGCCGTCCACCGACACGCTCGTCCTGACGCTCGCCGAGGTCGACAAGATGACCCGGCGGGGCGCCTGCATGAACTTCTTCATGCTCGCGGAGGACCGCCGCCTCGTCTCGTTCGTGGAGGAGGTCGCGCGGCGCAACGGCGGCCGTGTCTTCGCGCCCGACGCCGACCGGCTCGGCGAATATGTCGTGAGCGACTACCTCAGAGTGCGCCGCGCCCGCCGGTAGCCGGCGCTTGGTTGTCGGGGACGGCCTCGCACACCCTTCGGAGGAGGGCGTGGGGGGCTAGGGTCGGCGTCATGTCGACATCCGACCACCTGCTGCTGTTCCTCCACATCGGGTTCGCGATCTTCACGCTGGGGCCGCTGACCGCCGCGACCATGTCGACCCCGCGCTACATCCGCAAGCGCAACGTGGCCGTGGTGCGTTACCTCCACCGGGTCACCCAGATCTACGGCGTCGCCACTCTGGGGATCTTCCTGTTCGGGCTGCTGCTCGCCCAGGGCGACCTGGCGGAGGTGTGGCTGTCGGCGTCGATGACGCTGTTCATCGTCGCGCTGGTGCTGCTGCTGATCGTCGAGCGCGACCAGCGCAAGGCGGCGCATCTGCTGGAGGTCGCCGCGGCGGAGGAGGCGGCGGTCCCGGTCGAGCCCGCCGCGGCGGAGGACGAGACCGGCAAGAGCGGCAAGGGCCGCGAAGACGGCACCGGCGCCGAGGCCGAGGAGAAGCGCCCCGCGGCCCGACCCGCCGCGGCGGACGGCGACATCGCCCAGGTGGAGCGCGGGCGGCTGGCCGCCATCTCCGGCGTCGTCGCGCTGATCTGGATCGTGATCCTGCTGCTGATGGTCTGGAACGGCTGAGCGCCGGCCCGGCCGCCGGCTACTCGGGGCCGGGCTTCAGGCGGTTCTTGAGCCAGCTCACGATCGTCGGGTAGGTGCGCGCGTCGTCCAGAAGCTGTGCGGCGTGCTTGTCGCCCTCGATGGTCTCGACCGTCACCGGGACGCCCGCGGCGCGCAGCGCGCCCGCCAGGCCGGTGCTCTGCGCGAGCGGCACGAAGTCGCCGCTGCCGTGCATGAGGAGCATCGGCGCGTCCCTGGCGGAGACGTGGGTCGAGGTGCTGGCGTCCTCCAGCCGGTCCCAGCAGTCCTTGACGGCGGTGGCGCCGGGGACGCACTGGACGAGGTCCACCACGGCCTGCCGCAGCTTCTGCTGGCTGGGCGTGGCTGTCGGCTTCCCGCCCGCCTGGTAGGCCAGGTACGGGTTGTTCGGCGGCGACATCGCTATCACCCCGCGGACCTGCGCGGTGCCCGTCCCGAGCGTGCCGAGCTGCGTCGCGAGCTGCCCCCCGGCCGAGGACCCGATCACGGCGATGCGCCGCGGGTCGATGTTCCACCTCCGGGCGTTCTGCTTGACGAAGGTGAGTGCGGCCAGCGAGTCGTCGCGCTGCGCCGGCCACTGCGCCTTGGGGGCCAGCCGGTAGTTCGCCGACATGACGACGAAGCCCTCCTCGGTCAGGCGGCGCGCGAAGTACTTCCAGCCGCCGCCCTTGTCGCCCGACAGCCAGTAGCCGCCGTGCAGGATCAGCACGGCCGGGCGCGGTGTGGCCCTGGGCCCGGCGTCGCGCCAGTAGGCGTCGACCCGCTGGCTCGGGTCCCTGCCGTAGGCGTACGTGCGGAACTTCGGCAGCTCGGGGGTGACCATGACCGCCTGAGCCGTGACGGTGCCGTCGGGCTCGCCGTCCGGCGCCGCCTCCCCCTCGCCCGGGTGCGTCGTGGAGGACGTGGAGGGCGACTGCGACCCGGGGCCGGCGGTCGGCGGGGCACCCGAGGGGGTGGACGCCCCCGGCTCCCCGGTGGGGGCCGCGGACGGGACGGACGACGGCGGCGTCGGTGCCGGCGTCGTCGCCTGGGCTCCGCCCGGAACGGCTACGGCGGAGACACACGTCGCGGCGAACGCCGCACCACAGACCAGAATTTTGCGCACCCCGGGCCCCTTCTTTACGAACCTGGCGCGCCGAGTATAGATGTTTGATCAAGTGGCGTGGGGGAAGGGTGATCGGTTTCGTCCCCGCCCTACCCCGGGCGAAGCCGTGACCGTCCACCCGCCCGGGTCGTCACCGCAGTTCAGCGCCGGTCCCAGGCGCCGTTCTTCAACACCGGTTCAACGCCGTAGTTCAGTGCCGCTGTCCAGTGCCGTTGTCCAGCGGCGTTGTCCAGTGCCGTTGTCCAGCGCCGTAGTTCAGTGCCGTTGTCCAGCGCCGTCCCGGCGATCAGGCCAGGGCCCGGTCAAGATCCCGAAGAAGATCGTTGACGTCCTCGATCCCGACCGACAGCCGCACCAGGTCCCCCGGGACCTCCAGCGGCGACCCGGCCACCGAGGCGTGCGTCATCCGGCCCGGGTGCTCGATCAGGGACTCGACGCCGCCGAGCGACTCGCCGAGCGTGAACAGCTTCGTCCGCTCGCACACGCGGACGGCGGCCTCCTCCGACTCCATCCGGAACGAGACCATGCCGCCGAACGCCTTCATCTGCTTGGCGGCGACGTCGTGCCCCGGATGGCCGGGCAGCCCCGGGTACAGGACCCGCCGGACGGCCGGGTGCCGCCTCAGCATCTCGACGATCCGCTCCGCGTTCGCGCAGTGCCGGTCCATCCGCACGCCGAGCGTCTTGATCCCCCGCAGGGTGAGCCAGGCGTCGAACGGTCCCGCGACGGCGCCCATCGCGTTCTGGTGGAACGTCAGCCGCTCGCCCAGCTCCGGGTCCGACACGATCAGCGCGCCGCCGACGACGTCGGAGTGGCCGCCGATGTACTTGGTGGTCGAGTGGACGACCACGTCAGCGCCGAGTTCCAGCGGGCGCTGGAGATACGGCGAGGCGAACGTGTTGTCGACGACCAGCAGCGCGCCGGCGTCGTGGGCGACGGCCGCGAGCGCCGCGATGTCGGCGATGCCGAGGAGCGGGTTCGTCGGCGTCTCCACCCAAATGATCTTCGTCTCGGGGCGGACCGCCGCCCTCGTGGCCGAGACGTCCGCGAGCGGCACCGAGTCGAACGCGACACCCCACGGCTCGGCCACCTTGGCGAACAGCCGGTACGTGCCGCCGTAGGCGTCGTTCGGGATGATCACGTGGTCGCCGGGCCGGCAGACCGCGCGCAGCAGCGCGTCCTCGGCGGCGAGCCCGGAGGCGAACGCCAGCCCCCGCGAGCCGCCCTCCGCTTCGGCCAGGCATACCTCCAGCGCGGTACGGGTCGGGTTCGCCGACCGGGAGTACTCGTAGCCGCCGCGCAGCCCGCCGACACCGTCCTGCTTGTAGGTCGAGACCTGGTAGATCGGCGGGACGACCGCACCGGTGGTGGGGTCCGCCTCCTGCCCGGCGTGGATGGCCAGGGTCTCGAAGCCTCGCTGAACTTCGTTGTCCATGGGTACGAGGCTATCCACCCCGCTCCCCTCCTAGAGGATGAGGCGCTCCCCCGGAGGTATCAGCCCGCATTTCAGCGCAGCGGGTGACCCCAACGCCCCGTCCGTTCTCTACCGTTTTACAGGTATCCCTTTGACCTTGATTCCCATCACCCTGAACTGAGGAAGCCCCATGTTCGCTCGGCTCGCGCGCTTCGTCGTGAGACACCCGTGGTGGACGATCGCGGCCTGGCTCGTGACCGCGGTCCTCGTCATCACCCTGTCCCCCAAGCTCACCACCGAGTCCGACCAGGGCGAGTTCCTGCCGTCCGGGTACGAGTCCGTCCAGGCCACCGAGATCGCGGAGAAGGCGTTCCCGGAGCAGGCGGGGCTGACATCACTGATCGTGGTGCAGCGCACCGACGGCGGGAAGATCACGCCGGCGGACAGCGCCAAGATCGCCGAAACGGCCAAGAACCTGACGGCGAAGGACTACCCGACGGTCCAGGGCTTCACGACCGGCCCCGAGGCGGTCGCCCCCAACAAGAGCATCCAGCTCATCAGCGTGCCGATGGAGATGGTGGCCGGGGACGCGGCGCTGGACCAGAGCCAGGCCATCAAGGACATCCGCGCCGAACTGCCAAAGCAGCTCGGCGGCGGGCTTGAGGCCAAGGTCGGCGGTGAGGTCGCGGCGTGGGTGGACAACGAGGACTCCTTCACCCAGTCCTTCGCGCTCATCACCATCGCCACCTTCGCACTGATCATCGGACTGATCCTGCTGATCTTCCGGGCGCCGCTGGCGGCGATCCTTCCGATCATCGTGATCATCGCGACCGAGCAGATGTCGATGGGCCTGATCGGCGCCGCGTCCAAGCTGCTGGACTTCTCCGGTGACGACAGCCTGCAGATCATCCTGACCATCGTGATGTTCGGCGTCGGCGCCGACTACTACCTGTTCCTGCTGTTCCGCTACCGGGAGCGGCTGCGCGCCGGCGAGGACCGCAAGACCGCGCTGATCTCGGCGGTGGAGCGGGTCGGCGAGGTCATCACCTCCGCGGCGGCCGCGATCGCGGTCACGTTCCTGGTGCTGATGCTGGCGTCCTTCGGCATCTTCGCCGCCTGGGGCCCGTCGCTCGCCATCGGCGTCGTGGTGATGGGCATCACCTCGCTGACGCTGTTCCCCGCGATCCTGTCGCTGATCGGCCCGGCGGTGTTCTGGCCGTCCAAGTCCTGGAAGAAGCAGCCGAAGGGCACCACCTCGGCCCGGCTCGGCCGGATGGTCGGCGCGCGTCCGGCCCTGGTCGCGATCGGGGCGGGCGCCCTGCTGGTCGCGCTGGCGTCCGGCGCGATCGGCTTCAAGTCCGACTACGACTTCCAGTCCAGCTTCCCGCAGGACACCGAGTCCGCCCAGGCCACCGAGGACATGAAGAAGGGCTTCCCGGCCGGGCAGAACACGCCGGTGCAGGTGATGGTCCGCTCCACCGACGGGCAGCCGCTGACCGAGGCCGAGCTGAACGCCTTCGGGCAGCAGGCCGAATCGCTGCCCGGCGTCGGCGGCGTCGCACCGGCGCAGCTCAGCAAGGCCGATCCGAAGCTGGGCCAGGTCAACCTGATCCTGGACGGCAACCCGGTCAACAACGAATCGATCAACCTGGTCAAGAACGACCTCGGACCGGCCGTGCACGACATCGCGCCACAGGGCTCCGAGGTGTTCGTCGGCGGCGAGACCGCGATCTACAGCGACATCAACAAGGTGGTCAACCGGGACCTGTCGGTGATCCTGCCGGTCGCCGGGGTGCTCATCGCGCTGATCCTGCTGATGCTGCTGCGCTCCGTGGTCGCCCCGCTGTACCTGGTCCCGGCGGTGCTGCTGGGCTTCGCCGCGACCATGGGATCCGCGGTGTACGTCTTCCAGGGACTGCTGGGCCAGCCCGGTGAGATCTTCCACCTGCCGATCATGCTGTATCTGTTCGTGCTGGCCATCGGGACCGACTACAACATCCTGATGACCGCGAGGCTGCGGGAGGAGGCCAAGGAGGGCCACGAGCCGCGCAAGGCCGCCGCGCTGGCGGTCGAGCACGGCGGGCCGACGGTCGCCGCGGCCGGGCTGATCCTGGCCGGCACGTTCTCGGTGATGCTGCTGGCCAAGGTGTCGATGCTGCAGCAGATGGGCTTCTCCATCGCGCTGGGGATCGCGCTGTCGGCCTTCGTCATGGCGATCTTCCTGGTGCCGGGCATGACCGCGCTTCTGGGCCGCAAGGCCTGGTGGCCGGGTCACGGGGACGAGCCGAAGAAGGAGCTCAAGCCCGCCGACACGCGGGAGGACTTCGCCCCGTCCGGGCAGCGGTAGCCCGGCGCCCATAGACGTCGGGTTGCGGAGCCCGGCCCGAAATGCCGCCCACCGGCCGGGCTCCGCAACCCGACACCTTTCGGGGAAGAACGAGGCGCCGGAGACCACGACGGTCTCCGGCGCCTCTGTTCGTCCGGCTGTGCCTCGGCCGGGCCCCCCGCCGCCGGGCCTTGCGGGCGGTGGGGACGGCGTCGCGCGGCGTCCGTCAGGTGGTGGACGCGGCCAGGAAGGCGAGGAGGTCCTGGCGGGTGACGAGGCCCTTGGGCTTGCCGTCCACGAGGACGACGGCCGCACCGGACTTCTCCAGCACGCCCACGGCCTTGCTGACCGGCTCACCGGACCCGAGCGTCGGCAGCGGCTCCGACATGTGCTGCTCGACCGGCTCGGCCAGCTTGCCGCGCTCCCGGACGAGGATGTCGAGCAGGTCGCTCTCCACCACGGAGCCGACCACCTCGGCCGCCATGACCGGCGGCTCCTCCTTCATCACCGGAAGCTGCGACACCTCGTACTCGCGCATGATCGAGATCGCGGTCTGCACGCTCTCGTGCGGGTGGACGTGCACGAACTCCGGCAGCGTGCGGCTCTTGCGGGTGAGCACCTCGCCGACCCGGGCCTCCTCGGTGGACGGGATGAGGAATCCGTAGTCCGCCATCCACTCGTCGTTGAAGATCTTCGTGAGGTAGCCGCGGCCGCCGTCGGGCAGCAGCACCACGATCACCGCGTCGGGGTCGGCCCGCGCGGCGACGCGCAGCGCGGCGACGACCGCCATCCCGCAGGACCCGCCGACCAGCAGCGCCTCCTCGCGGGCCAGCCGCCGGGTCATGTTGAACGAGTCCTTGTCGGACACCGCGATGATCTCGTCGCAGACGTCCCGGTCGTAGGTCTCGGGCCAGATGTCCTCGCCGACGCCCTCGATGAGGTAGGGCCGGCCGGTGCCGCCGGAGTACACCGACCCCTCGGGGTCCACCCCGACGATCTTCACCTGCCCGCCGGAGACCTCCTTGAGGTACTTCCCGGTGCCGCTGACGGTGCCGCCGGTGCCGATGCCCGCCACGAAGTGCGTGACGCGGCCCTCGGTCTGCTCCCAGATCTCCGGTCCCGTCGTCTCGTAGTGCGAGCGGGGGTTCTGCTGGTTGGTGTACTGGTTCGGCTTCCACGCGCCGGGGATCTCCGCGGCAAGCCGGTCCGACACCGAGTAGTAGGAGTCGGGGTGCTCGGGCGACACCGCCGACGGGCACACCACGACCTCCGCGCCGTACGCGCGCAGCACGTCGATCTTGTCCTTGGCGACCTTGTCGGGGCAGACGAAGACGCAGCGGTAGCCGCGCTCCTGCGCCACGATGGCGAGCCCGACGCCGGTGTTGCCGGACGTCGGTTCGACGATCGTGCCGTTCGGCCGCAGTTCGCCGGACTGCTCGGCCGCGTCGATCATGCGGACCGCGATGCGGTCCTTCACCGAGCCACCGGGGTTGAAGTACTCCACCTTGGCGAGCACCTGCGGCCGCCGGCCGCCGGTCGTGCTGTCGCCGATCACCTTGCGCAGTCGAACGAGCGGGGTGTTGCCCATCAGTTCGACGAGCGAATCGTGTACGTGCACCGCGACATCCTTGTCGTTCAGTGTGTTGATCTGAGCGTTGCGTCCCTGCTCAGCC
This sequence comes from Actinomadura sp. 3N407, assembly GCF_052245875.1. Taxonomy (NCBI): domain Bacteria; kingdom Bacillati; phylum Actinomycetota; class Actinomycetes; order Streptosporangiales; family Thermomonosporaceae; genus Actinomadura; species Actinomadura sp. 3N407. Next base: position 307,388 of record NZ_JBQQBP010000010.1, on the reverse strand, counting down.
CGCCTGTCCGGCGGGTTACCGGACGCGGGACCGGATGGATCCTCTACTCCCGACGGTAGCCGAGACCGGTGCCCGCAGGCATCAACCTCCGGGGCCGGGGGTAGGAAGTTAATCACGGAGGGTCAGCGGAGCATGTTGAGAGCATTCAAAGCGCGCCGGATCGCGGCGGCCGCGGCGTACGGCGGCGGGGGCATCACGGCCCTCGGCGGCATCACGTTCGGGCTGGTCGTGATGGAGGCCAAGCTCGCCCGCAGGATGATAACGGCGACGCCCAACGGCGACCCGCCGGTGGCCGACGGCCTGTACGGCGGGACGCTCGGCGGCGCCCCGCTGTCCCTGGTCATGATCGGTGACTCCACCGCCGCCGGCCTCGGCGTGCACACCCCGGACGAGACGCCCGCCGCGCTCCTCGCGGCGGGGCTGTCGGCGATCGCGGACCGTCCCGTCCGGCTGACGAACGTCGCCCGCTCCGGGTCCCGCTCGCAGGCGCTCCGCGGACAGATCGACCGGGCGCTGCAAGCCCGCCCCGACATCGCCGTCATCATGATCGGCGGCAATGACGTGACCGGGCGGGTGCCGCCCGCCGAGTCCGTCCGCCACCTCGCCGACGCCGTCGAACGACTCCGCGCCAGGGGCAGCCACGTCGTCGTCGGCACCTGTCCCGACCTCGGCACCGTCAAGCCGCTGATGCAGCCGCTCAGGTTCATCGCCCGCCGCGCCAGCCGCCAGCTCGCCGCCGCCCAGACCATCGCGGTCGTCGAGCGCGGCGCCCGCTCGGTGTCGCTCGGCGACCTGCTCGGCCGCGAGTTCGCCGCCGACCCGCGCTCGATGTTCAGCGAGGACCGCTATCACCCGTCCGCCCGGGGATACGCCGCCGCGTGCGCCGCGGTCCTGCCGTCGATGGCGTCCGCGCTGGGCCTGGAGCCCGACTTCGGCGACCGCCTCGGCGACGGCGTCCTCCCGGTCTACCTCGCGGCGGCCGAGGCCGCCGAGGTGTCGGGCACCGAAGTGAGCGGCGCTTCCGTGGAGGGCAAGGAACGCGGCCCCCGCGGCCGCTGGGCCACCCTCCTGCGCCGCCGTACGGTCACCGCGGGCGACGCGTCACCCACCCCGGCGACGCACGACCCCGCCTGACAAGCGGCCAACGTTCGTCACTTTCAGCAACACTTCGCTTCCAAGTGTGATATTCCCGAGGTGACAGCGCCATCCGGCTCTACCCCCGGGAGTCTCCATGGGAGCGCAGAAGGACCCGCACGACGCACCCGCCATCCGTGCGTTCGCGACCGAAGTGACCGCCTGGCGCGAGCAGACCGGCCTGAAGAGAACACGCACCGGGTCGGCCGCCGCCCGCGCTTGCGGCGGCCGAGGCCGGTGGCGTGAAGTTCAGGGTCCGGCGATCGCCGTCCCGCCCACATGGGACGGGCGTCATCACCGGTCCGGGAATCCGCAGGTCGATGAGTAAGCCGACACTTATTGTACTCATTGTCAACACTGTGCGGGGGCACATTGTACGAGAGCGGGGGCGGCCGGTTAGATTGCTGGTGACCGGCGAGTAACAGCGTCACGGGAACACATGTCCCACGGACACGCTGCCCGCTCGCCGACAGAACGGCCGCTGAGACAGGAGACCCGCACATGCCCGAGGCAGTCATCGTCGCAACCGCGCGCTCGCCGATCGGCCGCGCATTCAAGGGGTCGCTCAAGGACATGCGGCCCGACGACCTCACCGCCCAGATGATCACCGCCGCGATGGCGAAGGTCCCCGAGCTGGACCCGAGCCAGATCGACGACCTCCTGCTCGGCTGCGGCCTGCCCGGCGGCGAGCAGGGCTACAACATGGGACGGGTCGTGTCCGTGCTGCTGGGCTGGGACAACGTGCCCGGCGCCACCATCACCCGGTACTGCTCGTCCTCGCTGCAGACGACCCGGATGGCGCTGCACGCGATCCGCTCCGGCGAGGCCGACGTCATCGTGTCGGCGGGCGTCGAGACCGTCAGCCGCTTCGCCAAGGGCAGCAGCGACGGCCTCCCCGACACGCAGAACCCGCAGTTCGCCGACGCCGAGGCCCGCACCGCGAAGGCCGGCGAGGGCGGCGCGGCCGTGTGGCACGACCCGCGTGAGGACGGCAACCTGCCCGACATCTACATCGCGATGGGCCAGACCGCCGAGAACGTGGCCGGGATGCGCGGGGTGTCCCGGCAGGCGCAGGACGAGTTCGGCGTCCGCTCGCAGAACCTCGCCGAGAAGGCCCTCGCCAACGGGTTCTGGGAGAAGGACATCACCCCGGTGACGCTGCCGGACGGCACCGTCGTCGCGAACGACGACGGTCCCCGCCCCGGCACCACCTACGAGAAGGTCTCGCAGCTCCAGCCGGTGTTCCGGCCGGACGGGACGGTCACCGCCGGCAACTGCTGCCCGCTGAACGACGGCGCGGCCGCGGTCGTCGTCATGAGCGACACCAAGGCCGCCGAACTCGGCGTCACCCCGCTGGCCCGGATCGTGTCGACCGGCGTCACCGGCCTGTCTCCCGAGATCATGGGCCTCGGCCCGGTCGACGCGTCGAGGCGTGCACTGGCCCGGGCCGGCATGACCATCGGCGACATCGACCTCGTCGAGATCAACGAGGCGTTCGCCGCGCAGGTGCTGCCGTCCGCCGAGGACCTCGGCATCGACATCGACAAGCTGAACGTCAACGGCGGCGCCATCGCCGTCGGCCACCCGTTCGGCATGACCGGCGCACGCATCACCTCCACGCTTCTCAACGGACTGAAGTTCCACGACAAGCAGTTCGGGCTTGAGACGATGTGCGTGGGCGGCGGCCAGGGCATGGCGATGGTCCTGGAGCGCCTTTCCTGACGACCTCGGCGGTGGCCCCGCACAGAGTCGCCCGCCCACGTTCGCAGGGCGGCCTCTGTGCGGGCCACCTGCGCGTTTCCGGAGAACATCCCCGTTATTCACGATCTACGTAACGTAATAGATAGGTGGCCGTTAGGGGGTTGTCACATCCGGTCTCCTGTTGCAGAGTCAGCAGGGAAGAGCCCCGCGACCTGGAGGTGCCAATTGTCACTGAACCACTCGCCGGAGACGCACAGCAAGCTGATAGCCCGCATTCCGCAAGTCACAGGACGTGACATCCCCGAGTGGTTCACCGCCATCGAGAACGGCCCGTCGTTCACCCGCTGCGAGGAACGCAGCTCCTGGCTGGCCGAAGAGCACAACCTCTCCCACGGCTACGCGTCGGCCCTGGTGCGCGAGCACGAGCGCACCCGCCGCGCGCGGCACTACTGAGTCACCCTCCGGCGCGTTCCGCCGACCGGCCGGCCCGCCGGGGCTGAGGACGACTCACCGGAAGAACTTCATACGGACCTTCCTCATATGGACCTTCTCCATATGACCTGGGTGGGATCCCGCCAACGGATGCCCCCGCCGTCGTGCCGCCATGCCGCGCCACGACCCTGGCGCAGAGATCCCACACAGATCAGCCCCGCGCCGCCCGGCGCGGGGCTGATCATCGTCTAGGGCCTGTTCGTCGGGGACTGTTGGGTCGGGGCCTGCCTCGCCCGGGCCTGCCTCGTCCGGGCGTCGGCTAGTCCCGGCCGCCGTAGAAGTAGCTGAGCAGGCGCAGCATCTCCAGGTAGATCCACACGAGCGCCAGCACCAGCCCGAACGCGCAGTACCAGGCGAACTTCTCCGGTGCCCCGCTGCGGACGCCCTGCTCGATCGAGTCGAAGTCCAGCAGCAGGAAGAAGCAGCCGACGAGGATCGCGACGACGCTGAACACGTAGGCGAGCGGGTTGCCGGGGTCGCGGATGCCGAGCCCCTCGTCGGAGCCGAAGGCGTTCATCAGCAGATTGATGATCATCAGGCTGATCAGCGCCACCGCCGCCGCCATGGTGAACTTGGCGAACTTGGGCGTGACCCGGACGATCCGCAGCGCGTAGACGGCGAGTGTGGCGGCGAACGCCAGTGCCGTCCCGATCACGGCCTGGAAGACCACGCCGTGGAAGAGGTCGTTGTAGGTGTGGCTGATGATCCCGACGACGACACCGTAGACCGCCGCGAACGTCAGGACCATCGGCGCGTTGGCCTTGCGGCCGAACGTGATGAACGCCCAGATTCCGATCTGGGCGATGAGCGCGACGACCAGGACGGGGATGGCGAGCCCGGGCGGCACCAGCACCCACGCCGCGGCCGCCGTGAGGACGAGGGTGACCAGGGTCATGAATCCGCGGACGACGACGTCGTCCATGGTCATCGGCCTGGTGTCCGGTGGCGCGTAGCCCGGTGGGGCGTAGCCCGGTGGGGCGTAGCCCGGCGCCGGATGACCCGCGCCTCCCTGGTGCTGCGTGCCGTATCCCGGGGAACCGTAGGCGGGCGCGCCGTAGCCCGCACCTCCGGCCCGCTGCTCGAAGGCGTTTCCCCGGAACGCCGGGTTCCTGCTCTCCATCAGAGCCTCCACTTCGGCCGACCTGGCCCTCCAGTCTAAGCGTGAAAGCGTTCACGATCAGCCGGACCCGCCACGTTGGTGCCCCTGGTCGGACTCGAACCGACACGTTGGCTCTTTTAGGGAGCCCGCCTCTGCCATTGGGCTACAGGGGCGGCGTCATCATATCGAGTCAGCGGCTCGTCACGGTGGGTCCCTCCGCCGGGTCCGGGCCGGAACGGGTTCCCCGGCCTCGGTGTTTCGCACGAATCTCGTGCCTGCCGATCCGGCCGTTCTCGCAGGCCAGCGCGGACGTGACGAGGTACAGCAGCCAGACGCGGGCCCGGCCGGGTCCGGCCAGCTCCACGCATTCGCCCCAGTGCCGCTGGAGGCCCGCGGCCCAGGCGCGCAGCGTCCGCGCGTGCTGCTCGCGCAGCGCCGCCACACTCCGCACTTCGAGGCCCGCCTCCTCCAGCTCGCCGGCGAGCGCGCCGAGCGGCCGCGGCTCGCCCTCGTCCGGGAACATGTAGCCGCTGGTGAACGTGCGCCTGTTCCGGGGCGGTCCTGGAGGGCGCACCGGCTGCTGGAGGACGAGCCGTCCACCGGGTGCGAGCAGTTCGGACAGCCGGGCCGCGGGACGGTCGAGGAACGCCGCGTCCGCCAGCCCGACGATCGCGTCGTAGGGGCCGTCGCCCGCCTCGGACAGATCCCAGCCGCGGGCCTCGACGTCGGTCCCGGTGTCGGCGGCCATCGCGCGGACGCGGCCGGCCTGTTCGGAGGTGCGGGCCAGCCCGACGACCCTGGCGCCGTGCCGGACGGCGGCGTTCCGGGCGAACGCGCCCCAGCCGCAGTTCAGGTCGAGGAGCCGGGCGCCGGGGAACAGCCCGAGCGCCTCGGCGACGGCTTCGTGGGCGGCGGACTGGGCGGCGTCCAGGCCGCGGTGCGGGTCGGCGTGCGGGTCGGCGTGCGGGTCCCAGTACCCGGTGCCGTGCGCGAGCCCGTCCCCGAAGAGCCGGGCGAAGAACGCGGCGGGCTCCTTCATCGGCCCGGCGTGCGCGGCCTGCCCGGCGCCCTGCCGTTCGGCGCGGCCGGGCGCCGACTCCTCAGGCGGCGCCTTCGGCTCGGGCCCGACGGCGCCGAGGGTGACCGCGGTGCGCACGATGTCGCGCTTGTCGTCGCCGCTCAGCCGGCTCGGCTCGGCGCCGCCGCCCATCACCCGCTGGACGGCGTCGAGGGCGGCGAAGGCGTCCCCCTCGATGTCCAGTTCGCCGGCGACGTAGGCGCGGACGAATCCCAGCTCGCCGGGCTTCCACAGCAGCCGCCGCAGCGCCCGCCGGTGCTTGATGACGAACGCGGGGGCGCCCGGTGGTCCGATGGTGCTGCCGTCCCAGGCCTGGACCCGGATCGGCAGCCCCTCCACGGACTCGCGCGCCTCCGCCAGCATGATCTTGGTGAGCAGCGGGCCCAGCCGGGCCGCGACACCGCCCGCCCGTTCCACCTCGGCGAGCGGGGCCTCCGCGGGCGGGGCCGCCGCCTCGAGTTCCGCTCGCGCCTCGTTCCAGGTGGCGTCTCCGTCGTGCATGGTGAGGGCACGCCTCCTCCGCGGACGGTGCCGGCCGGACGCCGGCCGGTCAGGCGGTCACAGGTCCCGGCGCCGGCCGGCCGCGAGCTCGAACTCATGGCGGGGCCGCTCCAGCTCGCCGAGCGAGACGATCTCGCGCCGGAAGAAGAAGGCGAGCGTCCAGTCCATGGTGATCCGGAACTTGCGGTTGACGGTCGGCATCCGAGACAGATGGTAGGTGCGGTGCATCAACCATGCGGGGAGGCCGCGCAGCTTGAGCCCGTAGACGTTCGCCACGCCTTTGTGCAGGCCAAGGCTCGCCACCGAGCCGACGTAGGCGTGCACGTACGGCTTGCGGGGCTTTCCGCGCAGATCCGCCACGATGTTGTCACCGAGGCGCTTGGCTTGCCTGACCGCGTGCTGGGCGTTCGGCGCGGTGAACTCACCGGTGTCGGTGAGGTCGGGGACGGCCGCGTTGTCCCCCGCCGCGTAGACGTGCTCCAGCCCGTCGACGGTCAGTTCGGCGGTCGCCTTGACGCGTCCCTTGTCGTCCAGCGGCAGGTCGCTGTCCTTCACGACGGGGTGCGGTTTCACACCGGCCGTCCAGACGAGCGTCCCGGCGTCGAACTCGTCGCCGTCGCTCAGTACGATGTGCCGCCCCTCGGCGGACTTCAGCAGCGTCTCCAGCTTGACCTCGATGCCGCGGCGGCGCAGCGCCTCCGCGGTCCAGCGGCCCATCTCCGGCCCCACCTCGGGCAGGATCCTGTCGGTCGCCTCGACCATCAGCCACCGCATCTCGCCCGGGTCGATCGTCGGGTACCACTTGCAGGCGTCCCGCGCCATGTCCTCCAGTTCGGCCATGGCCTCGACGCCCGCGAACCCCGCCCCGACGAACACGAACGTCAGCGCCCGCCTCCGCACGTGCTCGTCGCCCGCGTTGGACGCGGCGATGTCGAGCTGGTGAAGGACGTGGTTGCGCAGGAAGATCGCCTCTTCGACGGTCTTGAAGCCGATCCCGCAGTCGGCGAGGCCCGGGATCGGCAGCGTCCGCGAGATGGAGCCGAGGGCGACCACGAGCATGTCGTAGCCGACGTCCCGCTCCGGGACGCCGGCGGTGCCGGTGCCCGCGGGGCACACCGCGACCCGCCTGGCGGCGTGGTCGATCCGCGTCACGTACCCGTTCATGATGCGGCAGCGTCCGAGGACCTTCCGCAGCGGCGCGACGACATGGCGGGGCTCCAGGTTCCCCGCCGCGGCCTCGGGGAGGAACGGCTGGTAGGTCATGTAGGACTGCGGGTCGATGACGGTGACGGCGACCTCGCCGCGGCGCAGTTCGGCCCGCAGCCTGCGCTGCAGGCGCAGGGCCGTGTACATGCCGACGTACCCGCCGCCGATGATCACGATGTGCTTCGCGGAGTCGGTGTCCTTCGCGGAGTCGGTGTCCTTCGCGGAGTCGGTGTCCTTCGCGGAGTCGGTGTCCTTCGCGGAGTCGGTGTCCTTGGCGGAGACCGTGGTGCGCTCGGATGGCATATCAAGGGCGATACCCGCATATATAGCTTGCTCACCACTTCGCCCGATTCATGAACTTCATCGTCCGGTCCCGCATCTCACCCGATGTATCACCGAAGACGGTGGGACAGGGCCGGACGGGGGCGTCAAGCGGCCCGGGCGGCGGACCGGATACGGGGAACCGGCCGCCGCACGGGCCGCTCGGCCAGGCCCTGCCCCGCCGTCTGCCGGTTCAACGGGGAAGGGCGAAGATGAGCAGGACTCGAATGCCGCGGATGATTCTGGGGACGTCGGCGGCGGCCGTGACCATCGCACTCGCGGGATGCGGTTCCACCTCGAACGCGGGCCCGGCCGCGGCCGAGGTCAGCAGCTCGGCGACACCGACAAGCTCGTCAACGGCCGAAACCCCGGGATCGGGCACGGGATCGGGCTCGCCTGCGACGGAATCGCCCTCCACCGGCTCACCGGGCACCGGAACCGGCGACGGATCGGGAACCGGAAGCGGCGCTGGAACCGGCGACGGATCAGGGACGGGGACGGGGACGGGAACCGGCACCGGGACCGGTGAAGCGCCGGGGGACGGCCTCGGCGGAGACGGCGATGGGGACCATCCGCTCTGCACCAGCGACATGCTCAGCGCACGCCTCTCCAACAGAAACTTCGTGGAGACCAACCGCTACGTGACGCTCATCCTGACCAACACGTCCGGGAGCACATGCAAACTCCGCGGCTTCGCCAGCCTTCAGCTGGTCAACGACGGCGGGCTCGTTGAGACGAGGGTCAGGCAACACGGCACGCCCCGTACGGTCACGCTTCGGAGCCACGACTGGGCCTACGAACGACTCCACTGGACGTCGGAGCACGCCAGTGACGAGAGCGTTCCATGCCAGCCCACCGCGACCACCCTGCAGGTCTACACGCTGTACCAGACCCGGCCTCTCACGGCGTTCTGGAACAACGGCCCGGTCTGCCAACACGGGACGATCTGGCTCACCCCCATCACGCCGAACTCGACGCCCGGCTACTAGCGATGGTCACGGGCGCGGGTCAAGACGGCGTCCAGCATCTCCTCCGTGACCCGCCCCGTGAAGGTGTTCTGCTGGCTCGGGTGGTAGCAGCCCAGCATCAGCACGGGGTCGCGCCGCGCCACCGAAGGCGGCGGCACCAGCTCGACCTCGGCGCCGTGACCGAACTTCGGCCGGGGACGCGGCACCCCGTACCCGGCCTGCTTCAGCGCCGGCCACACTCCCTGCCAGGCGAACCCGCCGAGGCACACGATGCAGCGGACGCTCGGCGCGACCATCTCGACCTCGCGGGACAGCCACGGCAGGCACGTCGTGCGCTCCAGCGGCGTCGGCTTGTTGTCGGGCGGGGCGCAGCGGACGGTCGCCGCCATCCGCGCGCCGATCAGCCGCTGCCCGTCGCCCGCGTGCACGCTGGTCGGCAGCGCGGCGAGACCCACCCGGTGCAGCGACGCGAACAGCCAGTCGCCCGAGCGGTCCCCGGTGAAGATCCGCCCGGTGCGGTTGCCGCCGTGCGCGGCCGGGGCGAGCCCGACGATCAGGATCCGCGGCTCCGGCTCACCCCATCCGGCGATGGGACGGCCCCAGTACTCCTCGTCCGCGAACGCCCGGCGCCGCTGGACCGCGACCCTCTCCCGCCACTCCACCAGCCGGTCGCAGGCGCGGCACACCGACTGCCGGGCGCACAGCTCGTCCAGACCCGGCGCCTTGGCCGCCAGTTCGATGACGTCGCCGGTGCCGTGGGCGACGGGGGTGTCCGGGGCGGCGGGGTCCTCGGGCCACCCGGAGCCGGGCGGCACGAACGGGGCGTTGGCGGTCGGCATACCATCGATCGTCGCACGCCACAGGCGGTGGCCGGGTTCCGCCCATGTCTCTGCAGAAGCGGTATCGATCGGTACGATGCGTTCGCCGGTCGGGGAGGCGGGTGTCCGGCACGCCTAAGGCGAAGCGGAGGCAGGCAGTGTCGCAACCGGGCTGGTATCCAGACCCCTACGGCACTGGCAGCCTGCGCTGGTGGGACGGCCGGAACTGGACCGAGCGGCTCAACCCGGAGCCGTCGCGCCCACCGCGGGTGCGGCTCCCCCGGGAGGAGCAGCGGTCGCGGGGCCAGGAGGAACAGGCCCCGTGGACGACCTACGCGGCCCCGGAGCAGGCGAGCTGGAGCACCCGGCCCGCCGTCGCGCCGCTGGACGTGAATGTGCGCGGCCTGCACCTGCACGCCGACGACCAGATCGTCGCGTACGGGAACACCTCGCTCGCCTGGCCCCACGTGGAGTGGGTGGCGTACTGGGCGGCGGAGCGACCGGCCGGATACGGCCATGTCCCCGGCACCCAGTGGGTCTTCCAGGCGGGCCGGTACCCGTTCCGCGCCGGCCCCCGCGTGGAGGTCGTCATCGAAACGGACGCCCTGGCCACGGGCACGGCCGCAGGGCAGGGCGAGCCGGAACACGTGTGGGGCCGGCTGATCCAGCTGTGCCAGGAGCACGCCGAGCGGCGGCTCGTCGCCGAGCTGGCGGGGCGGGTCCGGGCGGGCGAGTCGATCGACGTGGCGCAGGGGCTCACCGTCCACCCGGGCGGCGTCCGCGGCAACCGGGTCTCGCTGAGCTGGTCGGCGATCTCCGGCGCCACGGTGGACAGCGGCCGGGTGTGGATCCAGCAGTCCAGCAGCGCCTCGCCGATCCTCTACGTCCCCCAGCAGAACCCGAACGCGGTCCTGATCCCGGCCCTGCTGGCACAGCTCAAGCAGTGAGTGCGCGCGGCGTACGGCGGGCCGCCGGGGTCGGCGGGGTCAGACGAGCGACCAGGCGATGCCGTCCAGGATGTCGTGTTCGCTGACGACGACCGCGCCGAAACCGTACTCCCGCATGATCCGGTCCAGGATCAGGGCGCCCGCGCCGATCACGTCGACCCGGCCCGGGTGCATGACGCCGAACTCGGCGCGTTCTGCGCGGGTGGCGTGCAGCAGCCGCCGCGTGACCTCGTGCACCTGGGTGGCGGTGATCCGGGACAGGTGAATGCGGGACGCGTCGTACTCCGGCAGGTCGAGCGCGATCCCGGCGACCGTGGTGACCGAGCCGGCGAGGCCGACGAGCGTGCGGGCCTCGTCCACCGGCACGGTCTCGCGGACGGCGGCGAGGGCCGCGTCGATGTCGGCGGCGGCGCCGGAGATCTGCAGGGGCGTCGGCGGGTCGCCGTCCTTCAGGTGCCGTTCGGTCATCCGGACGCAGCCGATGTCGATCGAGCGCGCGGCGTCGGCGGAGGAGGTGCCGACGACGAACTCGGTGGAGCCGCCGCCGATGTCGACGACCAGGTAGGGGCGGGCGGGGCGCAGCGCGGCCAGTTCCCGGGTGGCGCCGAGGAACGACAGTTCGGCCTCCTCGTCCCCGCTGATCACCTCGGGGACGACGCCGAAGATGTCGACGACGCCGTTGACGAAGTCGGCCCGGTTCTCGGCGTCGCGGGTGGCGCTGGTCGCCACGACCCTGGTCTTGATCGGGCCCTGCCGGGTCCGGGCACCGTGCCGCTCGATCATGTCCGAGTAGCCGCGCATCGCGGCGAAGGTGCGTTCCAGCGCGGCGGGCGACAGCCGCCCGGTCTCGTCGACGCCCTCCCCGAGCCGGACGATCTCCATCCGGCGTTCGACGTCGGTGAGCGTCCCGCCGCCCTCGCCGGGGACGATGTCGGCGATGAGGAGGCGGACGGAGTTCGTCCCGCAGTCGATGGCCGCGACGCGCGTCACCGTTCCTCCCCTTGATCCGCCTGGTCCCCCTGATCCGCCCGGTCCCCCTGATCCGCCTGGACGCAGGGACCGGAGCGCCACCACTCCGGGAGCGCGTCCAGCGCCTCACGCCCGAACGGGTTCGCGCCGGGCACGGCCAGCTCGTGGGCGACGAGGGCGTGCAGGCACTTGACGCGCTCGGGCATGCCGCCCGCGCTCTGCGTGTCCTCGGGCAGCGGCTCGACGCCGTCCTCGCGGGCCGCCTCGCCGCGGCGGCGCAGGTAGTCCTCGTGGGCGGCGGTGTAGGCGGTCTTCAACTTCGGGTCGCCGGCGAGCCGGTCCTGCATCTCCCGCATGAGGCCGCCGCCCTCCAGGGTCCCGATGGCCGAGGCGGCCTTCGGGCACGTCAGGTAGAACAGCGTCGGAAAGGGCGTCCCGTCGGGAAGCCTCGGCGCCGTCTCGATCACGGCGGGCAGCCCGCACGGGCAACGGCCCGCCACTCCGCGGACACCGCGTGGCTCCCGCCCGAGCTGGGCCGCTACCGCGGCCCTGTCCCCTGCTTCCATCATGTACGTCCCCACCCGCGGATCTCGCGTCCGGTCCTCCCGCCGGGCGCGTCCGGCACCGTCCCGCCCAGCCGCGGGACGGGTCAGCGCGGCCTGTCGGCCGCCTCCACCGACCGCCACAGCGTCTCGTACCACGGCGGCCTGCTCGTCGGCCCGCCCTTGCGGGCCGCTCGCCCGTCGCCGCCGCCACCGTCCAGCACGATGTAGCACTTTACGTCAGGACGGCAGTAATGGAGTCTTCGCGTCGCCTCACGCTCAATGTACGACTTATCCCCGAGTTGCTGCTTGCGTTGGGCGAGAATCTCCACCTGGCGGCGGGCCACCGCCTCCTTCTGCCGGAGGTCGGCGATCTCCTTGCGCTGGGCGATGTACTCCCGCACGGGATAGGCCAGGCTCAACGCTATCGCGCACATCACCACGGCAAGGATGGCCGCGCGGCTGGTCAGCGCCGGATTGCCGCGGCGCATGCCGCCCGCGCGGCCGTCCTCGTGGTCGTCGCCACGAGCGTCGGCACGGTCGTCGTCGCGGTCTCCGCGCCCGTCCCCGCGCCCGTCTCCGCGCCCGTCCCCGGGGCCCGCCCGGTCGTCGCCCCGCGCCATCAGCCCTGCGCGTCGAAGCGCGGGAACGCGGCGGCGCCGGCGTAGCGCGCGGCGTCGTCCAGCAGCTCCTCGATGCGCAGCAGCTGGTTGTACTTGGCGACCCTGTCGCTGCGGGCCGGGGCGCCGGTCTTGATCTGGCCACAGTTGGTCGCGACGGCCAGGTCGGCGATCGTGGTGTCCTCGGTCTCGCCGGACCGGTGGCTCATCATGCAGCGGTAGCCGCTGGTCTGCGCGAGCGAGACGGCGTCGAGGGTCTCGCTGAGCGTGCCGATCTGGTTGACCTTGACCAGCAACCCGTTGGCGGCACGCGCCTTGATGCCGCGGGCGAGCCGCTCGGGGTTGGTGACGAACAGGTCGTCGCCGACGATCTGGACGCGGTCGCCGACCGCGGCGGTGAGGCCCTCCCAGCCGGCCCAGTCCTCCTCGTCGAGCGGGTCCTCGATGGAGACCAGCGGGTACTCCGAGACCAGCTCGCCGTAGTAGGCGGCCATGTCGTCGGAGTTCCGCTTGGTTCCCTCGAAGGTGTACTGGCCGCCCGCGTGGAACTCGGTGGCGGCGACGTCCAGGGCGAGCCCGATGTCGCGTCCGGGGGCGAAGCCCGCCTTGCGGATCGCCTCCATGATCAGGTCGAGCGCGTCCCGGTTGCTCGGCAGCTCCGGCGCGAACCCGCCCTCGTCGCCGAGGCCGGTGTTCAGGCCCTTGGCCTTCAGCACCGACTTCAGCGCGTGGTAGGTCTCGGCGCCCCAGCGCAGCGCCTCGGCGAAGGTGGCCGCGCCGATCGGCGCGATCATGAACTCCTGGATGTCGACATTGGTGTCGGCGTGCGCGCCGCCGTTCAGGATGTTCATCATCGGGACGGGCAGCAGGTGCGCGTTCGGCCCGCCCACGTAGCGGAACAGCGGGAGGCCCGCGGAGTCGGCGGCGGCCTTCGCGACGGCCAGGCTGACGCCGAGGATCGCGTTGGCGCCGAGCGCCGACTTGCCGGGCGTGCCGTCGAGGTCGACCAGCAGCTGGTCGATCAGCCGCTGGTCGGACGCCGGGTAGCCGACGAGCTTCTCGTCGATGGTCTCGTTGACGGCCTTGACCGCGTTCCGGACGCCCTTGCCGCCGTAGCGCTCACCCCCGTCCCGCAGCTCGACGGCCTCGAACTGGCCGGTGGAGGCCCCGCTCGGCACGGCGGCGTGCGCCTCGGTCCCATCGGCGAGCAGGACCTCGACCTCGACGGTCGGATTGCCGCGGGAGTCGAGGATCTCCCGGGCGAGTACGGCCTCGATCGACGACACGGGCAACCCCCTGGTGGTGCGAGTGATCTGACATGCATCGGTCTGGTGCGGTCACCGAGCCTATCCGCGCGCCCCCCGCACCGCCCAACGGGCTCGCCGTCGCCCGGCCGGACGGCTCACATATCGGACGGTCGCCACAAACCATCCCGACCCGGGACCTGCACGGCCCACCGGGGGCACAGGGCGGCCTGAACGATCTTTTACCCGCCGCCCACGGTCGCGTTTGCCCCGTTCAGGCAAGAAATCACGGGTACTGGCAGGAACGTGAACGCACCCGGGAGGTCGTCATAGGTGTCCGGCCCCGGCCTTCCGCGGGCCTGAACCGCTGGATCTGGCGGGCCGTGCTGCATCACCCCGAGATTCGGATCCGGGTGACGCTGACGGCCGCGCTGGTGGCCCTGATCCTGTCGACGGCGCTGTGCGCGGTGCTGCTCACCATGGTCAGGCGGCAGGCGATCAGCGACACCGTGCGGGACCTGGCGCGTGAGGGACGCCGGGTGACGACGGCGATGACCACCGGGGCCCTGGAGGAGGCGATCGAGCGGCCGGATGACGTGCTCCAGCAGGTGGTCGACGTGAACGGCAACGTGATCGCCGCCTCCCCGAGGATGCGGGGACGCGCGCCCGTGCGGTTCCCCCCGCCGCCGGCGGCCGACGATCGCCGCGACGGCCGCATCTGCGGCATCGACGCCCCCGGAGCCGAGTGCTTCCTCATCGTCGAGTACCGCGTCGGCGTGGCCCGGGACACGCGGTTCGTGTACTCGCTGACACCCATGCCGGGCCTGTTCCCGCGTCCGCTGACGGCGGCCCTGCTCATGCTCGGCGTCCCGTTCATCACCGGCCTGGTCTCCTTCGGGATGTGGGTGGCGGCGAGCCGCGCGCTCCGGCCGGTCGACGTGATCCGCCGGGAACTCGACGAGATCACCGCCACGGATCTGGAGCGCCGGGTGCCGCACCCGGCCCGCCGCGACGAGGTGGGGATGCTCGCCGAGAGCATCAACGCGACCCTCGACCGGCTGGAGCAGGCGGTCGCGCGGCAGCGCGCGTTCGTCTCCGACGTCTCCCACGAGCTGCGCAGCCCCCTCGCCGCGCTGCGGATGGAACTGGAACTCGCGCTGTCGGCGCCCGAGGAGACCGACATGGCCCAGACGCTGCGGGCCATCCTGATCAACACCGACCGGCTGGCGGCGGTCGTGGACGACCTGCTGGCGCTGGCCCGCCTGGAGGCCGACCGGAACTTCCAGCGCGAGACGGTGGACCTGACCGAGCTGACGGACCAGGAAGTACTGCGCCGCCCCCGCCGCGCCCAGGTGACCGTGCTGTCGGAGGGGGCGGTGACGGTGCCGGGCGGGCGCGGCGAGCTGGCGCGGCTGCTGACGAACCTGATCGACAACGCCGTCCGGCACGCGGAGCGCGAGGTGACGGTGATCCTGCGCCTGGAGTCGCCCTCGACCGCGGTCGTCGAGGTGATCGACGACGGCATCGGCATCGCGCCGGAGGACCGCGAGCGGGTGTTCGAGCGCTTCACCCGGCTGGCCGAGGGCCAGCACCGCGACGCCGGAGGCACCGGCCTCGGCCTGGCGATCTCCCGCGACATCGCCGAGGCGCACCGCGGCTCGCTGATCCTCACCGACCGCACCGACGGGGTCCCCGGCGCCCGTTTCGTCCTGCGGCTGCCGCGGTGAACCCCCTGCCCTGACGCGGCCCGCCGCGCCGGGGCGGGCCGCGTCAGGGCGGGCCGTCAGGAGATCCCGAGCTCGCCGCGGAGCCGTTCGCGTTCGGACTCCAGCAGCTCGATCTGGCCCTCCAGCTCCTCGCGGGCGGCGAGGTACTGGCCGGAGTCGGCGAAGTCCGTGGCGTCGCCGGGCGGCGCGGGAAGTTCGGCGCGCAGCCGGTCGAGGGTCTCGTCGAGGTCGCGGAGCCGGGTCCGCCGGTCGTCGCCGCCGGCCTCGTTCATGCTGCTCTGGTTCATGTGATCCTCCCGTGGGTCTGCATGCCCGTGACGCGGTGGTCCTCACCCGCGCGGGCGATCAGATGCGGATCACGGTCTTGCCGCGGGCGCCGCCGGCCCGGTTGGCGGCCAGCGCTTCGGGCGCGTCCTCCAGCGACACCTCGCGTTCGACCCGGACCCGCAGCTCGCCCGCGTCGATGAGGTCGGACAGCCGGTCCAGCAGCCCGGCCGTCGGGTCGCTGTCGAGGTTGACCCCGCGCAGCCCCTGCGCCTCCATCGAGTCGGGGTTCACCGACCAGACGGAACTGATGTACGTCCCGCCGGGACGCAGCAGCTGCGCGAGGGCCTCGGTGCCCGTGGTGTCGCCGACCATGTCGAGGACGGCGTCGATCCCGTCGTCGTGGACGGCCAGCACCTGGGCGTTGAGGTCGCCCTTGGAGTGGTCGACGGTCTCGTCCGCGCCGAGCCGCCGCATCGTCCCCGACATGTCGTCGCGGGCGGTCGCGATGACCTTGGCGCCCTCCCGGGCGGCGAGCTGCACCACGCCCTGCCCGACGCCGCCGGTCGCCCCCACGACGAGGACGGTCTGCCCGGCCTCCACCCGCGCCTCCTCCACCATGTCGAGGGCCGCCGTGCTCGCGGTCGGCACCGCCGCGGCGTGCGTGTAGATCATGCCCTCCGGGATCCTGGCGACGGGCCCGTCGTCGCGGGCGATGGCGTACTCGGCGAACGCGCCGAGGCCCCGGTCCTCCATGGCGAAGGTCCCGTAGACCTGCTCGCCGTGCCGCAGCCGGGTCACGTCCTCGCCGACCGCCTCCACGACGCCGGCGCCGTCATGGCCCAGGATCAGCGGGAAGGACGCGTCGATGGAGTCCTTGAACATGCCGTCGGCGATCCTCCAGTC
The DNA here is from genome assembly GCF_052245875.1 of Actinomadura sp. 3N407. Lineage (NCBI taxonomy): Bacteria > Bacillati > Actinomycetota > Actinomycetes > Streptosporangiales > Thermomonosporaceae > Actinomadura > Actinomadura sp. 3N407. The sequence continues at coordinate 290,851 of NZ_JBQQBP010000010.1, read as the reverse complement.
GACCGGGTTCAGCCCGGCCGCGATCATCTTCACGAGGATCTCGCCCGGCCCCGGCTCCGGGCGCGGCAGGTTCATCGGCGCCGGTGTGGCCCCGTACTCGGACACGGCGATGGCTCGCATGACGATCGTCCCCCCGATCGGCTCAGCAGGGGTCTGACACCCCGCCACGTGATCTACCCGGCCGCGGGACGATCACACAGGTCAGAGGCACAGGTCGGCACACAGGTCAGGCGGGTTCCTGCGGGGCCGGGTCGCCGGGGCGCGGCGGGAGCGTCGGGGTGTTGGTCGGCTGCGGGGTGATCGGCGGGACCGGCGGCTGCCGCCCGCCGCCGTCGCCGTCACCGTCGTCGCCGCGCCCGGGGCCCTTGCTGACGCGCAGCGTGATGGTGTCGCCGGGCTCGGCGGAACCGGGGCCCGGCGACATGGAGGCCACGGTGCCCTCGTCGTACTTGCGGGACTCGACGCGTCCGCCGACATTGGTCCTGAAGCCGGCGTCGCGGAGCTTGTCGATGGCGTCGCGCAGCTCCATGCCGCGCACGTCGGGGATCCTGACCCGCTCCTCGCCCGAGCCCTTGCTGAAGTAGAACGACGGCGGCCGGCGGAACGAGGTCGCGTCCGTGCCCTTCAGCGCCCCGCGCATGCTCTGCTGCCAGATCGGCGCGGGGATCGTCGCCCCGTACACGGCGCCGTAGCAGCGGCCGTTCATGCAGAGGCTGGTCATCGGATGCTTGTAGCCGCCGCGCGGGTCGCCGACCCACACGGCCGAGGCGAGGTCCGGGGTGTACCCGGCGAACCAGGCGGCGGAGAAGTTGTCGACGGTGCCGGTCTTGCCGGCGGCGTCGCGGCCGAGGCCCATCCCGCGTGCCGTGCCCTTGGTGAGGACGCCGCTCAGCACGTGGTTGACGGCGTCCGCGACGCCCTTGTCCATCACCTGCTCGCAGTCGCGCGGCGGGACCTTCAGCTTCTCCCCGGACGCGTCGGTGATCTCCTTGACGGCGATCGGCTCGCAGTACTCGCCGCGGGCGCCGAGCGCCGCGTAGGCCGCCGCCAGCCGCAGCGGGGAGACGGCGTTGAAGCCGAGCGTGAACGCCGGGTACTGCTCCAGCGGCTTGCCGTTGGCCTGCTTCATCCCGAGGCGTTCGGCCATCTTGACGGTGTCGCACAGGCCGACCTCCTTCTCCAGCGCGAGGAAGAAGGTGTTGACCGAATGGTGGGTGCCCGTGACGATGCTGAACTTCTTGCCGCCCTCGCCGTCGGCGGCGTTGCCCAGCGACGCGTTCGGGTCGCCGACGCGCTCGCCGTCGCAGTTGCGGAAGCCGACCGGGGTGAACTCGCGCGGCGCCATCAGGCGGGTACCGAACGGCATGCCCTCGTCCAGCGCCGCGGCCAGCGTGAACGCCTTGAACGTGGATCCGGCCTGCATGCCGATGCTGGAGCCGTGGCTGGCGTCGGCGGCGAAGTTGATCCAGGTCTTGCCGCGCTCCTCGTCCGGGCCGAGTTCGCGGTCGACGACCATGGCCTTGATCTCGCCGGTGCCGGGCTCCACCATCGCCTCGGCGGCGGCCTTGTGGGCGGAGTTCTTGGGCGGGACGTGCTTGTCCACGGCGCGCTGCGCCGCCTTCTGGGCCTGCCGGTCCATCGTGGTCCGGATCGTCAGCCCGCCCCGTTTGAGGAGCCTCTCCCGTTCCTTGGCGGTCTCGCCGAACACGGGGTTGGTGAGGATCTCGCGCTGGACGTAGTCGCAGAAGAACGGCGCCTCGCTGGACACGCAGCCGCTCCGGACGTCCTGGACGTCCAGCTTGATGGGGTGCTTCTTGGTCTTCTCCGCCTTGGCGGGGTCGAGCCAGCCGAGCTCGGCCATCCGGTCGAGGACGACGTCGCGGCGCTGCCGGGCCGCGTCGGGATGCTGGGTCGGGTCGTAGGCGTACGGGTAGCGGATGACGCCCGCGAGCAGCGCCGCCTCGGCGAGGTTCAGCTCGGACGCGTGCTTGGAGAAGTAGTGCCGGGACGCGGCCTCGATGCCGTAGGCGCCGTCGCCGTAGTAGGCGATGTTGAGGTAGCGGCGCAGGATCTCGTCCTTGGTGAACCGCTTCTCCACCGCGACCGCGTACCGCAGCTCGCGGATCTTGCGCGCGGCGGTGATCTCCTTGGCCGCCTTGCGCTCCTTGTCGGAGTCGGCCTGGGTGAGCAGCAGGTTCTTCACGTACTGCTGGGTGATGCCGGAGCCGCCCTGCGTCACCTGGCCGTGGCTGAGGTTGCTGGCGAGCGCCCGCAGGGTGCCCTGCACGTCGATGGCGCCGTGCTCGTAGAAGCGGCTGTCCTCGATGGCCAGGACGGCCTTCTGCAGGATCGGTGCGATCTTCTCCAGCGGGACGTTCACCCGGTTCTGGTAGAAGAACGTGGCGATGGTGCGGCCGTCCTCGGACAGGACCCTGGAGCGCTGCGGGACGCCGGTGGTCGTCAGCCCGTCCGGTTCGGTCTGGAACCAGTCGGCGGCGTCGCGGGCGCCGACACCGGCCGTGCACGCGGTGGGCAGCAGCATGAGCGCGACGAGGAAGCCGGCGAGGCCGCCGAGCGCCCCCAGCCCGCGGACCGCGCGGGCCTTCTCCTCGCGTGTGGTGGACGCGGTGAGGACCCGGCGGGGCCGCCGAGGCCGCGCGGGACCGCCGGGGGCGCCCTCTCCTGCATCGGGGTCCCCTGCGTCATCTCCGGCCCCAGTCGGCACGCGCTTAGCGTAAACGTGCATCTCCGGCCGGACCACCCCATCATCGATGTTCCGGTCGAAATCGCCCAGATGACCGCCCGAATCAGTCGTGCGGCGCTCGTCGTTCCCAGGCTCGGACACGATCGCGAAATACCCGGGATACCGTCCGCAACTCGGACTCGGGATCAATTCCCCGATCCGCCGCCTCCCGGACCAGCTCGAAAAGCCGGACCCCCAGGTCGCTCCCCGTGCCCGTGCCGTTCCCCGCAACGCCGCCCGCCGCGCCTTCACCGGCGCCTTCCGGGGCGCCCGCGGGGGCGCCTTCGGGGCCCGCCGTGAGATCGGCCGCGAGGTCGGCCGGGGCCTTCATCCGCGCGGCGCGGCGCTGGAGCTGCGCGGCCAGCGACAGCGCGGGCTGCCCCATCGGGACGCCGTCGAGCGCCGACGCCTCCGCACCGCTCTTCTCCGTCCGCTCGGCCGCCTTGATCTGCTCCCAGTTGGCGTTGACCTCGTCGGCGCCGGAGACGGTCACGTCCCCGAACACGTGCGGATGGCGGCGGACGAGCTTGTCGACGATCGCGCCCGCCACGTCGTCGATGGTGAACGCGGTCTCATCGTCGCGTTCCGCGGCCACCACCGAATGGAACGCGACCTGCATCAGCACGTCGCCCAGTTCCTCCCGCAGCGCGCCGAAGTCGCCGGACTCGACGGTGTCGAGGACCTCGTACGCCTCCTCCAGCAGGTACGGGACGAGCGTGACGTGGGTCTGCTCGCGGTCCCACGGGCATTCGCGGCGCAGCGTGTCCATCACCGACACCAGGTCGAGCAGCCGCGCGCCGGGCAGGTCGTAGGACCCGTGCAGCACCTCCACGTCCAGCGGGTCGTCCACGACCAGGGTGCCGATCTCGCGCATCAGCGCCTCGTCGCCCTCGGGCCCGGCCACCCACAGGACGTCCCGGCTCCGCGCGTCCGCGACCAGCCGGGACGCGTCCGGCGCGTCGACGATCTCCGGGACGATCCCGGCGTCGCGGAGGGGCGCCAGCAGCGGGTGCCCTTCACGGACCCGGACGGTGGGAGCCGACCGGAGCGCGTCCCAGGCACGCCAGGACAGCAGTCCGGGCGCCACCCGGTGCGTGGTGGCGAGCAGCGTCAGCCCCATGTCAGCCCCTCGTCAGCCCCTCGTCAGCCCTCGGGTCTCAGATACCCGAATCGGGGCTGGAAAGCCGGTGCTCGACGGGGTCGACCTCGAATTTGCCGGGGTCGTAGTTCCCGTAGCGCGGGTTGATCTCGATCTCCATGTCGTCCGCGGTGCGCCGGAACAGGTCGTTCCACTTCTGCCCGGCCCGCTGCGTCGCCGGGTTGAACCGGTTGGTGAGGTCCGCCCCGAAGCGCTCCATCACCGCGATCTGCGTGGCGACCAGGCGCGCCAGGTCACGAGTGCGATCGCGGGGCAGCCCGCTCGCCAGCGTGATCGACTGGGCCCCGCCCTGCCGGTTCAGGCTCTCGACGGCGTCGTCGACCCGCGCCCCGGTGATCTCGACGCCCGTCTCCTCGGCCACCTCCTCGGCGACCCGGAAGTTGATCAGCAGGGTGAGCGCGCCCCGCAGGTCGGACTCGGAGTCGCCGGCGAGCTGCGGCGCCGGGTTCGCCGGGTTGGCGCGCAGCTCGTTGGCGGCCGGGTCCGTGCGGAACTGCTCCCGCCAGTCGCGGACGGTCTGGCTGAGAGCGGTGACGGTGATGCGGTCGCCGTCGACGAGGGCGGCGGTCCCCGGCTTCGGCGAGCCGCCGCAGCCGGCCAGCGCGCCGGCCGCCACCACGGCGGCCACCGCGACCTTCACGGACTTACCGAACACGGAACTTCCCATCTCATTGATCAATCTCGGGGATCGCGTCTGCACACTACCGCCGTGAAACGCTACCGCGCGGCGGCGGCCGGCGCGGCCTCCAGGAACAGGGCCTCCACCAGGTCGGTCGCCCATTTCAGCAGTTCCTGGTCGCGCAGCGGCCGGCCGCCGAGCGGCGCGGTCTTCGGCGCCGGCACCAGCAGGGTGTCGGTCGCCGGCTTCAGGATGCTCTTCGGGTACAGCCGCTGCAGCCTGACCTGCTTGGAGTCGGGCAGGTGCACGGGCGTGAACTTGATGAAGTTGCCCTGGACGGTGACGTCGGTGAGCCCCGCCCTGCGCGCCTTCGCCCGGAACCGCGCCACCTCCAGGAGGTTCAGCACCGCGACGGGCAGCGGCCCGAAGCGGTCCTTCAGCTCGTCGTGCACGGCGCCGATCTCGTCCTCGGACGTGATCGCGGCGATGCGGCGGTAGGCGTCGAGCCGGAGCCGCTCCCCCGGCACGTACTCGTGCGGCAGGTGCGCGTCGACGGGCAGCTCGACCCTCGTCTCGACGGCCTCGGGCTCCCCGCCGCCCTCCTTCAGGTCCCGGACGGCCTCCCCGACCATCCGCACGTACAGGTCGAACCCGACGCCCGCGACATGACCGGACTGCTCGGCGCCGAGGATGTTGCCGGCGCCGCGGATCTCCAGGTCCTTCATCGCGACGTACATGCCGGCGCCGATCTCCGTGTGCTGCGCCAGGGTCGCGAGCCGCTCGTGGGCGGTCTCGGTCAGCGGCTGCTCCGGCTGGTAGAGGAAGTACGCGTACGCCCGCTCCCGGCCGCGCCCGACCCGGCCGCGCAGCTGGTGCAGCTGCGACAGCCCGTACATGTCGGCGCGGTCGACGATCAGCGTGTTGGCGTTCGGCACGTCCAGCCCGGACTCCACGATCGTCGTCGCCACGAGGACGTCGTAGTTCCGCTCCCAGAAGTCGACCATGACGCGTTCGAGTTCCTGCTCGTTCATCTGGCCGTGCGCGATGCCGATGCGCGCCTCCGGGACGAGCTTCGCCAGGTTCGCCGCGACCTTGTTGATCGAGCGGACCCGGTTGTGCACGAAGAACACCTGCCCCTCGCGCAGCAGCTCGCGGCGGATCGCGGCGGCGATCTGCTTCTCCTCGTACGGGCCGACGAACGTCAGGACGGGGTGCCGTTCCTCCGGCGGGGTCAGGATCGTCGACATCTCGCGGATGCCGGTCAGGCCCATCTCCAGCGTCCGCGGGATCGGCGTCGCCGACATCGCGAGGACGTCCACCTGCGTCCGGAGGCGCTTCAGCTCCTCCTTGTGCTCGACGCCGAACCGCTGCTCCTCGTCGATGACGACCAGGCCGAGGTTCTTGAACCGCGTCTGCGACGACAGGATGCGGTGCGTGCCGACGACCACGTCCACCTTGCCCTCCGACAGGCCGTGCAGCGTCTCCTCGATCTCCTTGTCGGACTGGAACCGGCTGATCGGCTTCATCACGACGGGGAACGCCGCGAACCGCTCGGCGAACGTCGAGATGTGCTGCTGCACCAGCAGCGTCGTCGGCACCAGCACCGCGACCTGCTTGCCGTCCTGGACGGCCTTGAACGCGGCGCGCACCGCGATCTCGGTCTTGCCGTAGCCCACGTCGCCGCAGATCAGCCGGTCCATCGGGACGGGCCGCTCCATGTCCTCCTTCACCTCGTCGATGGCGGCGAGCTGGTCGGGCGTCTCCACGTAGGGGAACGCGTCCTCCAGTTCCCGCTGCCACGGGGTGTCGGGGCCGAACGGGTGACCGGGGCTGGCCATCCGCGCCGAGTACAGCCGGATCAGCTCCCCTGCGATCTGCCTGACGGCCTTGCGGGCGCGGGACTTGGCCTTCTGCCAGTCGGCGCCGCCGAGCCGGTGCAGGCTCGGCGCCTCACCGCCGACGTACCGTGTCAGCTCCTCCAGCTGGTCGGTCGGGACGAACAGCCGGTCGCTCTTGGCGTACTCCAGGATCAGGTACTCGCGGGTGGCGCCCTGCACCGTCCGGCTGACCATCTCCACGTACCGTCCGACGCCGTGCTGCTCGTGGACCACGTAGTCGCCGGGCTTGAGCTGCAGCGGGTCGATGCCGCCGCGCCGCCGCGACGGCATGCGCCGCGCGTCCTTGGTGGACGACTTCTGCCCCGACAGGTCGGTCTCGGTCAGCACGGCGAGCTTGACCGACTCCCAGGTGAACCCCTTCTCCAGCAGGCCGGTCGTCACGTTGACCAGCGACGGCTCGGGCGGACCGGCGATATCGGTGAGCCGCGCGCCGAGGCCCTCCTCCCCGATGAGCTGGACGAGCCGCTCGGCGGGCCCGTGCCCGGCGGTGACCAGCACGACGCGCCAGCCGCCGTCGATCCAGCCCTTGAGGTCGCCGATGACGCGCGTGGTGTCGCCCCGGTAGGCCTCCGCCGCCTGCACCCCCAGGTTCAGCGCGTCGCCCGTCTCTTCCAAGGGGGGCGACTCCCCTGACCCCTCGGTGCTCGCCTCGACGCGCATTCCAGGGTTCAGCGCCGTCACGCTCCAGCGCGGCAGGCCCAGCTCCCTGCTGTGCGCGCGGACCTCCTCCAGCGAGCGGAACGCGGCTGCGCCGAGGTCGATCGGCGCCTCGCCCCCGGCGGCCGCGTTGACCCAGCTCGCCTCCAGGAACTCCTGGCTCGTCCGGACCAGTTCGGCGGAGCGGGTGCGGATCCGCTCCGGCTCGCACACCAGCAGGGCCGACCCGTCCGGCAGCAGGTCCGTCAGCAGCTCCATGCCTTCCGCGAGGACGGGCGAGAACGCCTCCATGCCCTCGACGGTGTCGCCGTCGGCGATCCGGCCGAGGATCTCCTCAAGGGCCGGGTGCTCCTCGGCGAGCGTCTTCGCCCGCTCCCGCACCTTCTCCGTCAGCGGCAGCTCGCGGCACGCCGGCGCCCACAGCCGAGCTTGCCCCGACCAGCCGACCCCGCCGACCGCCTCGGCCTGGGCGACTTCCAGGGACCGCTGATCGGCGGCTTTGAAGTAGCGGATCTCCTCGACGGTGTCGCCCCAGAACTCCACGCGGAGCGGATGCTCCTCGGTGGGCGGGAACACGTCCAGGATGCCGCCGCGCACCGCGATCTCGCCGCGCTTCTCCACCAGGTCGACGCGGTGGTACCCGGCGTCCACCAGGTTCCGGACGGCGTCGTCCATGTCGGCGTCCTCGCCGGACGCGAGCCGCACCGGCTCAAGGTCGGCGAGCCCCGACACGATCGGCTGCAGCACCGCGCGGATCGGCGTCACGACGACGTCCAGCGTGCCGCCCTTCCCGACGTCCGGGGAGCCGTCCCCGGACGCGTCCGGGTGGACCGCGTCCGGATGGACGAGGCGGCGCAGGACCGCGAGCCGCTGCCCGACCGTGTCGGAACGCGGCGACAGCTTCTCGTGGGGCAGTGTCTCCCACGCCGGGAAGTGCGCCACGCGGCCCGGGTCGAGCAGGCTCGACAGCGCCGCCGTCAGGTCCTCGGCCTCGCGGCCGGTCGCGGTCACCGCGAGGATCGCGCCCCCGCCGCGCGCCCTGACGGTACGGCTCAGCGCCGCGGCCAGGATCGGCCACAGCGAGGCGGGCGCGACGACCTCGGTGTCCACGCGCGCCTGTTCCAGGGCGCGCTCCAGACCGGGATCGGTGCACGCAAGGTCAACAAGTCCAGAAAGCGTCATCTTCGCCCGCTAATTCGCCATTCACCCCGTGGCAGGGCAGCCCGAAAAGCCGGAATCCAAGGGGACCCCGGTACCGCGTACCAGAGTACGCGCCCGCGGCCACCGCCCGTTCAGACGATGGCGCAGGTCACGCTGGTGCACGCAGGGCGACACGACGGTTACCAAGAATGGGCAAATAGCGGACGGAGCGCAGTCGGACGATTACGCTGCGATACCGTGACCGATCTGCGTACGCCGCCGATCAACGACGGCGATCTCTTCTCAGAACGCGCTCGCCAGTACGCCCAAGAGAAGCCCCTGCAGCGGATCCACATCCTGGAGGCGGGCTGCGGCTGGGGTACGGGACTGGACCTCGGCGACCGCGAACACCACGTCACGGGGGTCGACATGGACGTCCCCGACCTGCGCGCCTACACCTGCGAGCGGCCGGACCTGGACGCCTGGCACCTCGGCGACCTGCGCACCGTGCCGCTGCCGCCGCGGGCGTACGACGTCGTCCACGCCTCGTACCTGATCGAGCGCATCCCGCACGCCGAACTGGTGCTCGACCGGTTCGTCGCCGCGCTAAAGCCCGGCGGGCTGCTGCTGGTCCACCTGCGCGACCGCAACACCGCGTTCGGCTTCCTGGACCGGGCGCTCCCGCGGTGGATGCACGCCTCGGGCCGCCGCCGGCGGCGCGACCGGCCCGGGCGGGGGCCGCGCGGCGCGCACGCCCGCGTCTCGTACGCGACCGGGGACGACGCGTCCGCGAGCGGCGCGTCGGGGGACGGTGCCTCCGGGGAGGGCACTTCCGGGAACGGCGCATCCGGGAACGGCGCCTCCGGGAACGGCGCCTCCGGGTCCCGTGCCGAACGCGGCGCCGGGCGGGACGACGCCGCGGGCACCGGGCGTGCGGCACGGCCGGCGCTCCCGGCACGGCCGGCACCCCGGCCGGTGGTCCGGACGAGCCCGCCTCCGGCGACCTACGACCGGGTCGCGTCCCGGTCCGGCATCCAGTGGTACTGCGTGATGCGCGGGCTGGTGATCTCCGAGGAGTACACCTCCCGGCAGTCCATAGACGCGCTCGGGGCCGGAACCGGCCCCGCCGAGCTGCTGTGCCGCCTGGTGTCGGCGATCAGCCGGGGACGCCTCACCGCAGACCACAGCGAGGTCACGTTCGTCATCCGCAAGCCCGAGAACCGTTTCGCCCGGGTCATCTGAGCACCCGCACCGACGGGCGAAGGTGCGTGCTCCCAGGTCGGCACAGTATTTTTCCAGCGGGAACTCCCATGCACACGGACCAGCCCGGCCACCGCGCCGGGCGGGATCGGAGATCGCGGTGACCGCCGAAGCCGGCCTTTCCGACACGCTGCGCGACCTGCCCGTCTGGACCCCGGATCCGGTGGAGCTCGCCGACCTGGAGCTGATCCTGGCCGGTGTGCACCGCCCGCTGACCGGCTTCCTCGGCTCCTTCGACACCGCCATGGTGATCGCCGGAGGCCGGCTGGCCGACGGCACCCCGTGGCCGGTCCCGGTCACCCTGTCGGTCCCGAAGGAGCTGACCGAGCACGAGCGGATCGTCCTGCAGGACCCGGAGGGCGTGCCGCTCGCCGTCCTGCGGGTGACCGAGGCGTGGCAGGACCCGACGAGCCAGGCCTGGCGGCTCGCGGGGCCGTTGGAGGCCCTCCGCGCCCCCGCGCACGGCCCGTTTCACGGCCTGCGCCGCCGCCCCGACGAACTCGCCCGCCACGACGGGAACGTGCTCGCGGTGGCGACCCGCGGATTCCTGCACCGCAAGCAGCTCGGGCAGCTCCGGCAGGTCGCCGAGCGGCTCGGCGCCGAGGTCCTCGTCCTGGCGATGCTGAGCGGCGAGCACGACGAGTCCCTCGTCCGGGCCCTGCTGGGCGTCCGCAGGGAACTGCCGGACGGCACCCAGATCATCCCCGTTCCGCTCCCCGCCCGCGGCGACGCGGGCGCTCAGGAGGAGCGCGACGTGCTGATGCACGCGCACATCGCGGCCGCGTACGGCGCCACCCACCTGCTCGCCGACCGCGAGATCGAGGGCACCGCGATCCCGGTCGTGGTGCCCGAGCCGTGGGCCTACGACGCCGACGTGGAGGTCTGGCGGCCGGTCGCGCGGATCGAGCCCGACCATGTCCAGGCGGAACTGACGCCCGAGCGGCTCGGCGAGCTGCTGGACGCCGGCGAGCCCGTCCCCGACTGGTTCACCCCGCCCGCCGTCGCCGCCGAACTGGCGCTCGCGCGGCCCCCGAAGCTCTCCCGCGGCATCACGGTGTTCTTCACCGGCCTGTCCGGCTCCGGGAAGTCCACGGTCGCGCGCGGCCTGGCCGACGCCCTGATCGAGCGCGGCGGCCGGACCGTCACGCTGCTGGACGGCGACGTCGTGCGGCGGATGCTGTCGGCGGGCCTGACCTTCTCCCGCGCCGACCGGGACCTCAACATCCGGCGGATCGGGTTCGTCGCCGCCGAGATCACCCGGCACGGGGGCACCGCGATCTGCGCGCCGATCGCGCCGTACGCGGCGACCCGAGCGGAGGTGCGCCGGATGGTGTCCGCCGTGGGCGACTTCATCCTCGTGCACGTCGCGACGCCGCTGGAGGAGTGCGAGCGCCGTGACCGCAAGGGCCTGTACGCCAAGGCGCGCGCGGGCCTGATCCCCGAGTTCACCGGAATCTCCGACCCCTACGAGGAGCCGGAGGACGCCGACCTGACCCTCGACACGTCGCGGCTGGCGCCGGACGAGGCCGTCGGCAGGGTCATCGACCTGCTGGTGGAGGGCGGCTGGGTGCGGCCCGCGTAGCGTCCCGGCCGTCCCACCGGACGTAGATCGTCCAACCTGTCCCGTTTGTACCTGCGCACCCGGGTTACGACACCCGGGTCGAGTGCCCTAGGGTATACGCAAGTTTTCCTACATAGCTGGTAGGTCATGTTGATGGACTTCGATTGGGCGATGGCGCTGGGGTCGTTCCTCGTCGCCATCATCGTCGGGCTCACCGGCATGGGCGGCGGCGCCCTCATGACGCCGATGCTCGTGACGTTCTTCGGCGTCAGCCCGCTCGCGGCCGTGTCCAGCGACCTGGTGGCCGCCGCGGTGATGAAGCCCGTCGGCAGCGCGGTCCACTACCGCCAGGGCACGATCAACATGCGGCTGGTCGGCTGGCTCTGCGCCGGCTCGGTGCCCGCCGCGTTCTCCGGCGTCCTGCTCGCGAAGGCCCTCGGCCACGGCGGCTCGGTCGAGAACGTCATCAGCATCGCGATGGGCGTCGCACTGATGATCGCGGCGGCCGGGCTCGTGCTGCGCGCCTACATGTCCCACCGGCGGCGCGCCGGAGCCCCCGAGAGCGAAGGGAAGGGGGAGGCCCCCGAGGTCGAGGTCCGCCCCCTGCCGACCCTGATGGTCGGCCTGGTCGGCGGGCTCGTCGTCGGCATCACCTCGGTCGGCTCCGGCTCCCTCATCATCGTCGCGCTGCTCGCCCTCTACCCGGCGCTCAAGGCCAACCAGCTCGTCGGCACTGACCTCCTCCAGGCCGTCCCGCTGGTGTTCGCGGCCGCCGTCGGCCACCTGCTCTTCGGCGACTTCCGGATGGAGGTCACCGCCGCCCTGCTCGCCGGCTCCATCCCCGGCGTCTACCTCGGCTCGAAGATCTCCTCGCGCGCCCCGAGCGCCCTCATCCGACGCTTCCTGGTCCTGGTCCTCGTCGCGTCCTCACTGAAGATGTTCGGCCTGGGCGCCGCCCCCCTCGGGTGGACGCTCCTCGCCCTGATCGTCGCCGCCGCGGCCGGCTGGCTCGTCCTCCGACGTACCGCCCGCAACCGGGATACGCTGCACTCTCCGGCCGTATCCCCCGGCCGATCCGGCGCGTCAGGAGAGCAGAGCAAGCGTGGACCAACGATGGCCGCATGACACCGTCGACGTCCTCGGCGTGCGGGTCAGCCGCACCGGCGTCGAGCAGTTCCGGTCGCTCGTCGCGGCGGCCGTCAAGGAGCAGACGAAGCTGACCGTCACCTTCGCCAACCCGGACTATGTGCTCAAGGCACAGAAGGACGCCGGGCTGCGCGACCTCATGAACGGCTTCGACCTCAACCTCCCCGACGGCTGGGGCGTCGTGCTGGCCGCGAAGATCTTCGGGCGTCCCGTCCCCGGCCGGATGGCGAACGACGACCTCACCGACGACCTGTTCGGGCAGCCCGCCGACGAGGGCTGGCGGGTCTTCCTGTTCGGAAACGCCCCGGGCGTCGCCGACCAGGCCGCGGCGAACGTCCAGAAGTGGTACCCCGGCCTGAACATCGCGGGCACCCAGCACGGCCACTGGGCCGACGAGCACGGCCGCCTCCCCGCCGAGACCGCCGAACGGCTCGTCGCCGAGATCAACGACGCGTCCCCCGACATCCTGCACGTCGGCCTCGGCACCCCGCTCCAGCAGCGGTTCGTCACCGAGTACCGCGACCGCCTCACCGCGCCCGTCATCATCACGTGCGGCGCCTACTTCGAGCACCTCGCCGAACGGCGCGACTACTACCCGGCCTGGGTCCTGAAGCTGCGCGTCGGCTTCCTGTACCGGCTGGCCCGCGAACCCCGCCGGCTCTGGCGCCGCTACACCATCGAACTCGGCGCCTACCTGACCCGGGTCCTTTTCCATCGCCTCCGTCACGGCAAGCAAGGCCACGACGAACAGGGCCACGGCACGCGGGGCCACGGCACGCAGGACTGACCGCACCACACGATCCAGGAAACGACGATGACGTCCCCCACTCCCTCCCCCGAGCTGCGCGCCCTCATGGAGCAGCTGTGGCCGCCGGGCGACCCGCGGACACTGGCCACCCTCGGCGACCTCCCCGGCGGCTTCGAGCCGACGGAGACCTTCGCGCCGGTGCCGAGAGCGAAGGGGGCGCGTTTCCTCGTCCCCATGACGAGCAGACGGACGGCCGCGGCCAGCCTGTCCGGCTCCGGACAGGGGTCGCGCAAGGACCGCCTCGTCCGCGCCGGCCTCGGCCTCGGCTTCTCCACCGGGCTGGCGCGGCTCCTGCTGCGGGACCGGATCACCGTGGGGATGGCGCCGGAGGCGCTGGCCGCCGACCCCGCAGGGCACGCGCTGCGGGCGCATCTGGAGACCGTCCTCAAGGTGCCCGGCCTGACCTACGGCGTCGGCGTCCGGCCGCTGCGCCCCAACAGCAAGCCGACGCTGCGGCTGTTCGACCGGACCGGCGCCCTGGCCGGCTTCGCCAAGGTCGGCTGGAACGACGCCACCCGCGCGCTGGTCCGGACCGAGGCCGAGGTCACCGCCGAGGTCACCGCCGCGCTGAGCGGAACCGGCGCCGGCGGGCGGCTGGGGGTGCCCCGGCTGCTGCATCACGGCCCGTGGCGCGACCGGCTGGTGACGGTCACCGCGCCGCTCCCCGCACGCCTGCGCGGCCACGCCGATCCCGACACGCCGCCGGGCCCGCGCGTCATGCTGGACATCGCCGAAAGCGGCGACACCGGATCCCGGCCGCTGGTCAGCTCGGCACTGTGGCGCTCACTGCGCGGCGAACTGGAGGTGCTGCGGCAGAGCCTCACCGAACCGCGGCTCGCCGACGCCCTCGGCGGCTTCCTCAAGCGCGTCGAGGCGGCCCACGGAACCGCGGAACTTCCCGTGGGCCGCTGGCACGGCGACTGGGTGCCGTGGAACCTCGGCTGGCATCAGGGGGTACCGCAGATCTGGGACTGGGAGCACAGCACCGCCGAGGCCCCGCTGGGGTTCGACCTGCTGCACTGGCGCTTCCAGGTCGCTTTCATCCTGCGTGACCGGCCCCTGGCCGACGCGGTGCGAGCGGTGCGGGACGCCGCGCGGGACGAACTCGAGCCGTTCGGCGTCCCCACGCCGCTGCGTCCCCTCGTGGGATGGCTCTACCTCGCGGAGATGACCACGCGCGCGTGCCGGCTCAGGCGGGGCGGCGGCGGATGGAACCCGAAGCTGTACCCCGGCGTCATCGAGGTCCTCGAAGAGGCCGGGTAGCGGCCGGAGAGGACACGGACCCGGGACGCGTCCCGGCGGACCCGGACACGCCCCGGCCCGCACCCACCTTCCGGTGATGCGGGCCGGGATCGTGCACCGCGGTTGCGGTCAGCCGATCTTCGCGAACTTGCGGACCTTGGTGGTGCCGATGCCCACTTCCAGGGTCTTGCCGTCCGGGGACAGCCGCGCCGTGTAGGCGGCGGTCCCCCCGGCACGGGGATCCTGGATCATGAGCTCGAAGGTGCGTCCGGCCGCCGGCTCGATCTGCCCGAGCTGCTCGGGGACGGAGCTCTCCTTGGAGTGCAGGGCGCCCGCCTTGTCCACCGTCAGGATCCAGGCACCGGTCCCGGCCTCATTGTGGCGCCACCGGCCCATCACCGGTTCGAGCCCGAAGGCCTGCCCCAGGTTCTTCGGATCCTGGGAGTCGCCCCGGCCGGTGTCGCCGACGTTCCCGGGTTCGGCGGCGACCGCGCCGCCGTCGCCGCCGCGCGCCACCGAGGAGCCCGGTGCACCGCCGTCGTCTCCCGATCCGGAGACCAGCAGATAGCCCGCCAAGACCACGACCAGGGCGGCGGCCACCGAGACACCGATGATGCCCCGGCGCCCCAGCTTCTGACCCAGCTTGTGCGCCAGGGCCTTCGGCGCCTCAAGCTTTCCGACGAGTTTCACCATGCTCCCCTCAGCGCACCAGTACCGGCGTGCTCGCGCTGCGGTTGCCCGCCCCGTCCACGGCGCGCACGAAGTAGCGGTGCTCTCCGGCGGTGGCCGAGGTGTCGGTGTAGCTGCGCGAACTCGCGATGGCGATGACCCGGTCGTCCCGGAGCACCTCGTACTTGACCGAGCCCGACCCGTCGGTGGACGCGGCCCAGGCCAGCTTCACGCCGTCGGCGCCCTTGGTGCCCTG
This sequence comes from Actinomadura sp. 3N407, assembly GCF_052245875.1. NCBI lineage: Bacteria > Bacillati > Actinomycetota > Actinomycetes > Streptosporangiales > Thermomonosporaceae > Actinomadura > Actinomadura sp. 3N407. Next base: position 275,693 of record NZ_JBQQBP010000010.1, on the reverse strand, counting down.
GAGCCCGGACGGCCTGGTCGGCGGAGTGGAGTCCGTCGGGCACAGCTTGCCGAACCCGCCGAGCCACTGCGCGCCGCCGCTGCTCCAGCTGCCTTCGTTCAGGTCACCGCCGAACCACAGGCACCCGGCGTTGTCACCGATCACCTCCCACGGACCGGAGCCCGCACGGGCGTTCATCCGCGGATAGAAGTTCGGCAGGTACCGGCCGGTGCTCGCGTCCCAGGCGCCGATGTACTTGATCCGGTGCGCGTTCGTCCAGTCGTCGCCCGGGTCGGGCCAGTCGGTCGCGCCGTTGTAGACGAACCCGTTGCAGTGACAGGTCGCGTACACGATCCCGTTGACCTCGGCGATCGCCTGGAAGTCACCGCCCGGCTTGGTGATGTTGCCCGTCAGCCTGTCGAACACCGACCGGCTGTAGGACTGCAGGTCGTGCTCGGAACCGCCGATCCAGACCCGGTTGCCGGTCTCCTCGACGAGCTGCCGGTACTGCTTCTGCACCCGCGACGTGCTAGGGGTCCACTGCTGGTCGTTCAGCCCGGAGACCCGGTCGCCCGGACGGGCCGTGCCGATCACCGCGAGCTTGCGGGCGGGCTCGCCCTTGGCGTCGGTGAAGTGGCCGCCGAAGTAGACCCGGTCGCCCTGCGCGCTGACGTCCAGGTCCATGATCGTCCAGCCGAAGTGGGGCTTCCACTGTGGGTCGGGCTTGCCGTCCGACAACCTGACCCGGGCGGCCCGGCCGAGCTTGAGCACACTGCCCAGGGCGTCGCCGCCGCTGATCCGGGTGAAGCTGCCGCCGACGTAGACGAACCCGTCGTGAACGTCCATCCCCCGGACGAGCGTCTTGCCGCCGTCGGAGGAGGTCGCGTTCGCCCGCCAGCCCGGCACCACCTCGCCCGTCACCGGGTCGAGCGCGGCCAGCGCGCTGGTGTTCGCCTCGCCGTTCACGTTGGTGAACTCACCGCCGATGACGACCTTGCCGTCGGCCGCGACGATGTTCCACACCTGATCGTCGAGCGTGGGCCGGAATCCGGACTTCCACGCCCCGGTGCGGGTGTCGAAGGCGGCCAGGTACGACTGGCGGGTCTTCTCCCCGCCGCGTCCGTTCTGCACGTACTCGAACTTGCCGCCCACGTACAGGGTGTTGCCCAGGACGGCCAGGCTCTGGACTTCGAGGTTCTGCTCACCGGTGCCGTTGCCGACCACTCCGGTGACGCCCCACTGCAGCGGCGTCGTCGAGTTCGACATCAGCGGCGGGTTGGCGGCGGCCGGTGTCCCGGCGTCGGCGATCTGCTTGAAATCGGCGTTGGTGACCTTGGGCCGGATGAAGACCTGCGTGAAGGGGATGACCAGGCCACCGGAGGACCGCCAGAGGTGGTCCTGGGACCCGGTGCTGCCGCCGGGGAAGGAGCCGTAGCCGAAGCCGCTCTTCCACTGGCTCTCACGCGACCTGTAGGTCATCATCCGCTTGTAGCGGTCGAGCTGGCTGGCCCGCAGGTCACGGGTGTCGCCGCCGGCGAAGGAGTCACCGTCGAACGACCCGCCGGCCAGCTTGTGGGTGCCCGGCGTGCCCGCGTCGAACGCCCAGGACCATTCCTTGAGGTTGGCGAACTTCAGCCGCACCTCCTGCCAGTCGGTCCCGGCCGAGTTCTTGGCCCGGCGCAGCCGCACCCCGTCGTCGAGGTCCTTGACCGCGGTGCCGTTGAGCAGCCCGTTGATGGCGTCGCCCGACAGCGCGCCCGGCTTGAACGCGCCCGGACCGGAGATGCCGGTCCGGAGCTGGCTCCACCATCCCTGCCCCTCGTGCAGGAAGTCCCAGCCCTGGCGGCCGCGGCCGATGAGCACCCAGCCGCCGCCGTCGGTGGTCATGTCGCAGTAGAAGCGATCGGGGGCGGGCATCTCGGGGGTGTACAGCCAGTAGACGCCGTTGCCGCTGGAGGGCAGGGTCTTCTTGATCTCCCAGCAGGACGCCGCGGCCGACTCCGAACTGGAGCCCAGCGGCCCGGGGGCGCCGGACGCCGCCGGCCCCGGGCCGACGACCAGCCCCGCCGCCAGCGCCACCGCGAAGGCGAGCGCGAGGGGGCGGCGGCCCCGCAGGAGCCACCGCCTACGTTCTACGGTCGATTGTGCGGTCATTCACTTCTCCGTCAGGAAGAAAGATCACGGGACGCGCGATGCGCGGTGGGTCCGCGTGTTCATCTGGGAGCTCCACGCCGTGGCCGAGCCAGACTAGCGCGGAGTGGGTTCGGTGGGGGCGACCTAGTCCCGAATAACCGGCATCGTTGCCGATCCGGGACGCATCCCAACAGTTCTGAAAAAATTCGAGCCAATCGGTAAACCAAAAGGCCTGATCACGCGTCCGGTGCCCTACTTCCCGGCAGGCCCTTCTCAGCCGCCGATCCCGGCACCGTTCTCAACCGCCGTTCTCGGTCGCCGTTCTCGGTCGCCGTTCCCGGTCTTCCCGGTCTTCCGGCCTTCCCGGTGTTCCAGGTCTCCCGGTCTCCCGGTCTCCCGGTCTTTCGCGTGCTTTCTCAGCCGGCCCAGCCGAGATCCTCCCCGAGCCACTCGAACAGGGCCCGATTGTGCGGGCGGTAGAACTCGGTCAGTTCCGCGGCGGTCTCGTCCCGCATCGGCGGCGCGGGCCGGTAGTTGTGCCGGTCGACACTGGGCAGGCGGAACTCCGGCAGCCCGAGGAACCCGCAGACACGGTCGACGGCCGCCTGCTCGTCGCGGTAGAGCTCCTCCGACGACATGATCAGGAACCGTTCCCGGGGGAAGTGCTCGACCCAGCGCCGGAGCTGCGGCAGATAGACACCGCGGTCGCGGTAGCTGTGAAAATCGTGCGGCTCGCTGTAGTAGTACGGTTCGGCCGCGATCCGTTCCAGTTCGCCGGCGGTCCGTTCCGCTTCCGCCTCCAGCGCCTCCTCGAAGCCCAGGTCCTCGACGCCCTTGTTGACCGACTCCCAATAGTGGGAGTAGGCCCGCTTCACCGGGTCGCGCAGGACCACCAGCATCTTCAGGTCCGGCATCCGCTCGGCGATGCGTTCCGGAGAACGCGGGCAGTACAGGTAGTACGGGCAGGCCTCCCCCGTCAGCGGACGGACCCCGAGTTGCCGCTCCAGCCGGTCGAGCTGCGCCTCGGTGGCGAAATGCGAGCGGTACCAGGCGTCCCCCCGCTCGTAGTTCACGTAGAAGTACCAGGGGCTCTTGAGCCCGCGCGAAGGCGGATACATCGGCATCACCGCGGGATGCTCCACCAGGTAGTTCCACAGCGACGTGGTACCGCCGCGCTTCGTCCCGATCACCATGAAGTCGGGCAGATGACGCCGTCCCGAGGTACGCATCCCGTAAGCCCGGGTGGTCCCGTTCGCAACATCCTTGACCAGCCGCGGCGACAGGTCCTTCAGCCGCCCGGCGATGCCGTCCGTCATCGATTCCTCACCCTGTCCCCTCCACGTCCCCTCCATCAACAACCGCCATCAACAACCGCCATCAGCACACGCCGCCACACCCACCATCGACACACGCCGCCACACCCGCGGTCCGGGACCCGCGGTCCACACCCGCCGTCAACGCTTTCCCCGCTCCCTCAGGGCGGCGCGCAGCGCGCTCACCTGGAGGAGATTCTCGCGCCGCCACCACAGCGCCAGGCCGTAACCGGCCACGGCCACCAGGCAGTAGACGACGAAACCAGCCCGGCCGTCGCCCAGGGCCCACCGCGCCGCGATCCCGGCGCCGCCGAACCACAGCAGCGCCCAGCCCGCCAGCGCGCAGGCCGGGCCGAGCGCCAGCCGCAGCCCGAGCCTGTACCGGACCTGTACGGCGCCCAGCGACGTGTCGACCAGCCGGGCGAGCGCCCAGGCGACCGCCGCACCGATCAGCCCGTACCGCGGTACGAGCACGAACACGGCGACCGTGCCCGCCACCAGCGCGGCGCTCTTGTTCACCAGCGCCCAGGAACTCTTGCCGCCCATCAGCAGCACCGCCTGGACGTTGCCGAACATCAGCACGACCAGCATCGCCCCCGCGAGCACCGCGAGCACCCGGCCGCCCCGGGTGAACTCCTCACCGAACAGGCCGAGCACGAAAGACCCGTAGGTGGCCAGCACCAGGAATATCGGGGCCGACACCGCCAGGACCCATCCGGTGGCCACCGAGTACAGCGCCTCGGCGTCGCGCGGCTCGTCCCGGGCGAGGGCGGCGGCGATCTGCGGGGCGATGACCAGCCGCGCGGCCTGCAACGCGAGGGTGCCGCTGACCACGAAGCGCGTGGCGGTCGAGTAGACGCCCGCGTCGGCGCTGGTCAGCAGGGCCGCCACGAGCGGCACGTTGGCGTGCACCATCGCGGTCTCGAGCGTCGCCGCCAGGCCGCGCGGCCCCGAGAACGCCCAGAACCTGCGCACGGAGGCCGGGTCCTCGCGAGTCCCCGCGGAGCCTCCCGCCGCCGGGATCTTCGCCACCGGGTCCTTCGCCACCGGGTCCTTCGCCGGGGGCTCCGCGCCACCGCTCTCCAGGCCCCGCACTCTCCGCCCCAGCACCCACAGCCCGGCCATGGCCACCCCGAGCACCGGAAGCGACCAGGCCAGCATCGCCCCCGCCAGGCCCAGGCCCAGCGTGAACGTCAGCAGGATCAGCAACGGCCGGGACACCGGCAGCGCGATGTTCTGGATGACCGAGAACGCCGCGACACCGCCGAGGCCCCGGGTCCCGCCGAGGGCGACCCGGCCCAGCGCCGACACGACCAGCAGCGGCGCGGCGATCCACAACATCAGTTCCGCGGTGTCGCGGTGCTCGGCGTCGACGAACGTTCCCGCGATCCACGGCGTCAGAGCGAGCACGCCCGCGGCCGCGACCAGGCTCGCCGCCAGCACCGGCAGGTGCGCCCCGTACAGGACCCGGCGCAGCCCGTCGGTACGGCCCAGGGCCCGCAGCCGTGCCCCGGAGCGGACCAGCCCGGAATCGGCGCCCAGCATCGTGACCTCGGTGACCATCGTGAAGACCGCCACGACCACGAAGAAGACGCCCGCGCCGGCGGGGCCGAGCACCCGGGCGACCACGATGGCGAGCACGAAACCCGAGACCGCCGACGTCAGCGACCCCAGCAGCCCGATCGCCCCGCCCCGCGCGAACTCCCCCAGATCCGACCGTCTGGAGCCTGATGCGCCGGTCCGCGCGGACTCCGGCCGCATCGGTGTGTGCGTCATCCCCCCACCTGTCCACCGGACGCCGGCGGCCCGTTCGCTTCCGGGCACGCGTGGCCCGGCGCGACGACGATCCCCGGAAGCGACGACGATGCCCGGAGCGGGCAGCCTACTGGGTCCGGGACAGTCTAAGGGCCTCGGGTGGTGGTGAAATGTGGTGTCATGGTGCCCAACCTGGCCGCGGAGTCGCGGGGGGACATCGGGGGAGGAACATCCATGGAGGCGCAGCCGTCTCGCAGGCGAACGCTGCTCGGCGGCACGGCCGCCGTCGTCGCCGGGTTCACCGCGGGATTGGCGGCCGATTCGGTGCCGCCGTTCGGCCCCACGCACGCCTCGGCGCGCACCGAGGGCGCCTGGACCTATGTGCCGCCCGGCGGCTCGATCCAGGACGCGCTGGACTCGGACGCCAAGGCGATCATGCTGGGCGCCGGCGAGTACGAGATCGACCGGCCGATCCAGCCGTCCGGCTCCAGCACCGTCCGCGGCGTCGGGCAGCAGACCCGCCTGATCGCCAAAGGCGACATGCCCGCGATGATCGCCATCGGCGACGGCGGCTCGGTCGGCGGCGTCACCGTCGCCGATCTGGCGCTGGACTGCCGGGAGAAGGCCGAGACGGGGATCGACCTGAACATCTCCGGCACCAAGGAGTTCTACAAAGGCGAGCCCGACGCGATCTGCCGCCTGGACAACCTGACCGTCTTCGACCCGGTCCTGGACGGGATCGTCTACCGCGGAACCGACACCCAGTCGTGCGTGACCAGCCGGACACGGGTGCGCCGCGCCGGCCGCTACGGCTTCCGGATCCACTCGCCCGACAACTGGTGGATCGCCTGCGAGGCCACCACGCGGGAGTCGACGGGCTCCAGCGCGGGCTTCTACGTCGGCGGCCCGCTCGACCGGCCGGACGCCACCGGCGCGGCCAACAACTTCTTCGAGGCGTGCAAGGCCTGGTTCTGCCGCGACTACGGCTGGCACATCCGCAGCAACCGCTGCAAGTTCAGCACGTGCGAGTCACAGGACACGCGCAGCCACGGCTGGTTCGTCGAGACCGACCACAACCTGTTCATCGGCTGCGTGGCCGACTCGTCCGGGATGGAGAAGGTCGGCGGCGAGCCCGGGACGGCCGACGGGTTCCATCTGCTGAAGGGCGACAACACCTCCATGGTGGGGTGCCAGTCCTTCGACCGGCGGCCGTTCGACCAGGGAGTGCGCCAGCGTCACGGGTTCAGCGTGCCGCGCGGCATGGCCGAGTCCGGCCGGTTGGCCGCCTTCACCGGCTGGGACAACCTGTCCGGCGTCCTCCACGAGCGCTGACCGCTCTCCGGGCCGGCGCGCGCCGACTCCCGGAACTCCCGCAGCACGATGGCCGCCGCCACGAAGACCACCACGAGTTCGGTGTCGTCCAGCCCGTAGTAGAACATCATGCACGAGGTCATCACCGGCGGCGCGTGCAGCCACAGCATGGGTCCGGGGGCGCTGTGGGTATGCCTGACCAGCACCGCCATCCACAGGCAGAACAGCAGGAGCGCGGGGAACCCGAACGAGAACATCACGTTCCAGAACTGCCCGTGGGTCCCCGCCGGGATATCGAGCGTCTCCGAGGGTCTGGGGGCGCCGTAGCCCAGCAGCGGCGACTCCAAAGTGCGCGTGAACGCCTCCTCGTAGATCGCCAGCCGGCTGTCGTTGGTCCCGCTGTGCTCGGTACGGCTGGACAGGACGTCCTCCACGTTGGCCATGTACGCGGCGACCAGCCCGACCAGGATCGCCATCACCACTCCGGCCATCCACCGGACCTGGCCGCGCGCCCCGAACCGGAGCGCCACGTAGCAGACACCGATGCCGACGGCCAGGAACATGCCGCGGTTGAGGGTGGCGAACGCGGGGATCAGCGACGCCGGCAGCAGGACCACCACGGCCCAGCGCTTCCAGCGGCGGTCGGCCGTCCCGGTGGTCGCGTACAGCAGCGCGAACGGGGTCAGAAGCGCCAGATGGCTGCCCCACGAGTTGGTGTAAGGGAACGGAGCGCTGGGCCTCACGAACGGCTCGGCCACCCCCCAGGGCTGCTGGACCTGCGCGAACTTGGGATGGATCAGGTCGGCGACATAGTCGTTGCTGCCGATGGCCTGCGGCATCACCAGCTCCACAGGCGTGGTGAAGTTGCCGTGCGGGAACAGGACCCCGAGGAAGCCGCCGAGGACGACCCAGAACCAGAACAGCACCACCAGCCCGACGATGCGGGAGAACGGCAGGCTCCGGCGCGAGCAGTTGTAGATGTAGACCAGGAAGATCGTCGCTGAGAGGTAGTTGCCGAACCGGAAGACGAAACCGATCACGCGGCCGGCGGAGTCGAGCTGGGTGACCGCGGTGAGCATCCAGGCCAGGAACAGCAGCCACACGCCGAACCCGGCCGGGACGCGGGTGTTCGGACGCAGGACAAGGAGGGCCAGCATCGGAACCGCCGCGATCATCGCGGCGAAGGCGCCCAGTCCGAGCACCCAGAAAATGGGGAAGAACCCGAACAGCAGCGTCAGCGGCCACACGGGCAGATCCAGGCCGGCAGAGGGACGCGAGGCCTGGTCTCCGTCTTCGTCCCCCGGCCGCACGAACGACGTTACGATGTCCGACACCTCAGCACAGTCGGCACCTCATCATCTGTAGTGTCGCTCCCCGTGTATCCGGCTGAGCCACCGGCGGAGATCAGGGGTAGAGGGCAATGGGGCCTACACTTTAGCGGGGAACCCGGTCCCCCCGGCTCCGGGTGACCGGTTCACCGGCACCCGGCGGCGGGGGGACGTCCAGCCGGGCGCCCGGCCTTCGTTGGGGTCAGGGTATGTTTGCTCGTCTTGATGGACGTTCTGTTCCGGCGAGACGGCGGCCTCTTCGATGATCTAGCGATGACTGCGGAACGGGAGCGAGCATCAATGGACGGGACACCTCCGGCCGACTCGGGTGAGCTCGCCGAATACCTCACCTTGCTCCGGCGCCGCTGGCTGATCATCACCGGTTCCACCCTGGCGTTCCTCGCGCTGTCGGTCGCGGCCTTCCTGCTGATGCCACGGACCTACGAGTCCCAGTCGGTGATCCAGGTCAAGCCGATCGACCAGTCCGCCGACGACCGGGACCGCCCGCGCGAGGTCGACACCACCAGCGAGGCGCAGCGGCTGCGTTCCACCGAGGTCGCGGCCCGCGCCGCGAAGATCATGAGCACCGGCGCCACGCCCAGCGAACTGCTGGGGGCGATGGGCGTCACCGCGCTGCCCGACTCCTCGGTCCTGGAGGTCACCTGGACGGGGGCGACGCCGCAGGAGGCGCAGAAGGGCGCGCAGGCCTTCGCCCAGGCGTTCCTCGCCGACCGCCTGGAGCGCGGGCAGCAGCAGTACAAGACCGAGGCCGCGTCGCTCCGCGAGCAGATCAACAAACTGCGCCAGCACGACCAGGCCCAGACCCGGCAGATGGCCCGCGCCACCGGTGCCGAGGGTTCGGCGCTGCGCGCCGAGCGGCAGCTCACCCGCAACCAGATCTCCGCGCTGAGCGAGCGGCTCACCGCCACCAACATCGCCGCCGCCAACATCGACCCCGGCGGCATCATCACCAACGCCGAGCGGCCGGGTTCCGCGGCCACCCCCAAGGCCACCCTGTACCTGCCCGGCGGCCTGGCCATCGGGCTGCTGCTCGGGCTGGTCACGGCGGTCATCCGCGACCGCACCGACACCCGCGTCCGGGGGGCGCTGGATCTGGAGCGCCGGCTCGGCCTGCCGGTCCTCTACCAGCCGCCCAGCGGCCACAAGGCCACCGAACTGGGGCTGGTCCAGTCGCGGAGCAGGGTCGGGCAGAGCTTCCATGAGCTGGCGCACTCGATCGGCGCCACGCTCGGGCACGGCAACCACGTGATCCTGGTCACCGGCGCCACCCCCGGCGCCAGCACCAGCGTCGTGGCCGCCAACCTCGCGGCCTCGCTGGCCCGCGTGGAGTCGCAGGCGCTCCTGGTGTGCGCCGACCTCCAGTCGCAGGCCTGCGCCCACCTGCTCCAGGTCCCCGCGCAACCGGGGCTGGCCGACGCCCTGGTGAGCAAGATCAAGCTGTCCAAGATCGTGCGGAGTGCTCCGCCGCTGCCCTCGCTCTGGGTCATCCCGGCCGGGGCCGAAACCGACCTCGCCTTCGACATGCTGCAACGCGACCGGATGGGCGAGATCCTCAAGGTGCTGCGGCGCAAGGCCGACTACATCGTGGTGGAGGCGCCCTCCACGGCGGTGAGCGCCGACGCGCAGGCGCTTGCGGACCAGGCCGACGCGGTCCTGCTGGTCGTCGAGTCCGGCACCGCCCGGTACGAGCAGGTCAGGGACGGCCTGCGGCAGTTCGACCGGATGCGCACCGTGGTGCTCGGGGCCGCGGTGGTCCCGCGCCAGTCCAAGATCCCGACGGCCGAGAGACCTGCCAGGGCGATGCCGCGCACGCCCGGCCGGCGGCCGCCGAACGACGCCCAGGATCTCGACGACCATTACGAGGACCCGTCCGCCGACCACGGGGTCTCATCCACGACCGAGACGCTCACCGACAACACCATGCAGATGGCGCGGATCGAGCCGCCGCCGCTGGACCCGCCCGTCAAACGCTCGCCGAGCGGGACGATGAGCACCTCGTCCCAGCCCCCGCCCCGCAAGAGCGACCCCCTCGCCGCACCCACGGAACTCGACCCGGAGCCGACTCCGGTCAAGGACGAGTCCGACCACCCCCGCTCCTCCCGCCGCTGAGGCCGTCGACGTCAACCGCGGAGGCCCGTCGACCCCGGGGCGGGTCAGCGGCGGCCGGTGCGCAGATAGCCGTAGCGTGCCAGCATCGGCAGTGTCGCGCTCGTCACCAGCCCGCGCCGTAGCCCCGGCATCGCCGAACGCCAGGCGTCGTCGGCGCGCACCTCCACCGGCCCGGTCTTGAACCGCATCGGGTTGCCGGAGGCCGTGTGGTTCTTCGACAGCGTGGCGGTGCGCCCGTCGAGGAAGGACAGCCCCGTCTCCTCCACGGTCAGCCCGGCGAACGCGGCGATCCTCAGCAGGCCCTCCCGGGGGTCGGCGACGAACTCCTCGTACCGGACGTTCTCCACGGGGACGCCGCGGCGCGCCAGCAGCCCGAACGCGCCGTTCTCCGCGTTCCAGTGCAGCGCCACCCGGCCCGGCGACCACCGCGCCATCCATTCCTCGTCGGAGGAGGCGGTGGCCTCGGGGCGCCGGACCTGCTTGGCCCACGACTGCGCCACCCCGCGGCTGTCGCGCACCACGTGCAGGACACGCAGGTCCAGCCGGTCCGCCAGGCGAGCCCAGCGCAGGCAGAACGCCAGCGAAGCGTGCTTGCTGGAGTCGACCAGCAACTCGGCCCCGCTCACGTCGCGGACGGCCGCGTAAAGCCGCAGGTAGTACTCGACGTAACCGTCCAGGTCGGCGCGCAGCCCGCCGGGCGGCTCGCGGCGCGACAGCGCCGGGATGTGCCGGATGCGGTCGACCGGCTCGCGCAGCCGCCTGAAGTGTTCGAGGTCCACCGCGTCCCAGCCGCCGAAGGCCGCCCGCCCCACCTCGGTCCAGAACGGGCACTCCCGGAACCGCTCACCGCACCCGCAGGTCTCGCCCGCCGCGATGCCGCGCTCCCAGAGGTGCACGACCTCGCCGAGCGACACCACCCCGGGCAGTTCGCCGACGAGCCGGTCGATCAGCGTCGTGCCGCTGCGGCCCAGCCCGCCGAGATACAGCACCCGCACGGGCGCGCTCATGTCCGGTCCTCTCTGCATGGGCGGTCAGATCCCGCGGCCGCGGGCGTGGAGCGTCAGCAGGACGCGCTTCCCCGACACCGCGCCCGTGGTGACGGCGAGGGCGAACGGGACACGGCGCTCACGCCAGTTGGCGCGGAACGCGCGCGCCGACCAGCGCAGCGCGTCACGCCGACGCCCGACGGTGGCGCAGCCGAAGGCGAGTTGCCCGTACACGCGGCCGGCGGCGCCCGGCTCCTGCCCGATCTCCGGGTAGTGCTCCAGGAACCACTCCAGCGCCGCCACCTTCGTCTCCCACGCCTGCGCGTAGTACGACGTCATCCCCCACAGGACGCGGACGTAAGGCTCGTCCACGTTGACGACGGGGTGGCGGCGGGCGGCGCGCAGCGCGAGGTCCCAGTCCTCGCCCTGGCTGCCGGGGATCGTCTCGTCCACCATGCCGATGTCGATGAGGGGCTCGCGGCGCGCCACATAGGTGGACGAGTGGACGCTCATCATCCGGTCACGGATCAGCGCGTCATAGGTGACGCGACCGGTTCCGGCCAGCCGGGGCAGCTCCCGCCCATCGAAGTCGATCATGATTCCGGAGCTGCACAGCACCGCGTCCGGTTCGCCTTCGAGGGCCTTCACCTGCGCCGCGAGCTTGCCGGGAAGCCACAGGTCGTCGTCGTCGCAGAACGCGACGAGATCGGTGTCGAGGGACAGGATCCCGGAGTTGCGGGCTCCCGCGAGGCCCGGCTCCCGAGTGTTGGCGATCACCTCGACGCGGTCGCCGGCGAGCGACGCGTCCGGCTCCGCCCGGTCGAACACGACGACGGCGCGCAACTCGCCTTCGTAGTCCTGCGCGAGCACCGACTCCAGCGCGCGGCGCAGCAGCTCCGGCCGGTTGTGCGTCGGGAGGACGACTCCCACGGATAGGGGCATCGAGGGCCTGCCTTGAAGGTTCGGGGGAGGGACCGGGAGCCGGGGGAACGGGCCGCGGGGCCGCACGGGCCCCGCGGCGGCCGGTCAGCTCGCGCCGGTGATCATGCCGGCGGCGACGGTGTTGTTGGTGGCCTCGTCGACCAGGATGAAGCCGCCGGTGAGGCGGTTGCGGCCGTAGTCGTCGACGAACAGCGGCTGCGTCACGCGCAGGGAGACGCGGCCGATCTCGTTCAGGCCGAGCGCGTCCGCCTGCTCGTCGCGGTGCAGGGTGTTGACGTCCAGCCGGTAGTGCAGGTCCTTCACCAGCACCTTCGCGGTACGGGTGGTGTGCTTGATCACCAGCTTGGAGCGCGGGGTGAGGGTGCGGTCCGGGGTCATCCAGCAGACCATCGCGTCGATGTCCTGCGCCACCTCGGGACGGTTGTTCGGACGCGCGATCATGTCGCCGCGGGAGATGTCGATGTCGTCGGCGAAGCGCAGCGTCACCGACATCGGCGCGAACGCCTCGTCCACGGGACCGCGCGGGCCGTCGATCTGCGTGATGCGCGTGGTCAGCCCGGACGGCAGATGCACCACCTCGTCGCCCGGCTTGAGGACGCCGCCCGCGACCTGGCCGGCGTAGCCGCGGTAGTCGTGCAGGTCCGGGTCCGTGGACGCGTGCGGCCGGATCACGTACTGCACCGGGAACCGCACGTCGATCAGGTTCCGGTCGGACGCGATGTGCACGTGCTCCAGGTGGTGCAGCAGCGACGACCCCTCGTACCACGGCATGTTCACGCTGCGCTCCACGACGTTGTCGCCGTGCAGCGCCGAGATCGGCACGAACGTCATGTCCGTCACCGCCAGCTTGGAGGCGAACGCCGTGAACTCGTCCACGATCCGCTCGTAGACGCCGCGGTCGTAGTCGACCAGGTCCATCTTGTTGACCGCCACGACCAGGTGCGGGACCTGCAGCAGCGTGGCGAGGAACGCGTGCCGCCGCGACTGCTCCAGGATGCCCTTGCGGGCGTCCACCAGGATGATCGCCAGGTCGGCCGTGGACGCGCCCGTCACCATGTTCCGGGTGTACTGGATGTGCCCCGGGGTGTCGGCGATGATGAACTTGCGGCGCGGCGTCGCGAAGTAGCGGTACGCGACATCGATCGTGATGCCCTGCTCCCGCTCGGCGCGCAGCCCGTCGGTCAGCAGCGCCAGGTTCGTGTACTCCTCGCCCCGGTCGACGCTCGTGCGCTCCACCGACTCCAGCTGATCCTCGAAGATCGACTTTGAGTCGAACAGCAGCCGGCCGATCAACGTCGACTTGCCGTCGTCGACGCTGCCGGCGGTCGCGAACCGCAGGAGGTCCATCGTCTTCGCCCCGTGCTGTGCCTGCCCGTGCTGTGCCTGCCCGTGCTGTGCCTGCCCGTGCTGTGCCTGCCCGTGCTGTGCCTGCCCGGACTGGGGCGTCGCGGGCTCGTTCCCTGCCATCAGAAGTAGCCCTCCTTCTTGCGGTCCTCCATCGCGGCCTCGCTGGTGCGGTCATCGGCGCGGGTCTGCCCGCGCTCGGTGATCCGCGTCGCCGCGATCTCCTCGATCACCTCGTCGAGGGACGCGGCGCTCGACTTCACCGCGCCCGTGCAGGACGCGTCCCCGACCGTCCGGTACCGGACCGTCGCCTCGAACTCCGGCTCGTCGTCGCCGCGGTTGGCGAACCCGGTCTGCGCGTCCAGCAGCAGACCGTCCCGCTCGAACACCCGGCGGGTGTGGGCGAAGTAGATCGGCGGAAGCTCCAGCTCCTCCCGCCGGACGTAGTCCCAGATATCCAGCTCGGTCCAGTTCGACAGCGGGAACACCCGCACATGCTCGCCCTGCACGATCCGGGTGTTGAACAGGTTCCACAGCTCCGGACGCTGGTTCTTCGGATCCCACTGCCCGAACTCGTCCCGGAACGACACCACCCGCTCCTTCGCCCGGGCCTTCTCCTCGTCGCGCCGGGCCCCGCCGAACGCCGCGTCGAACTGGTGCTCCTCGAGCGCGTCCAGCAGCGGCGTGATCTGCAGCCGGTTCCGCGACGCGCGCCGCCCCTTCTGCTCCACCACCCGGCCGCTGTCGATCGCGTCCTGCACCGACGCCACGACCAGCCGGACGCCCAGCTCCGCGACCCGCCGGTCACGGAACTCGATCACCTCGGGGAAGTTGTGCCCGGTGTCGACGTGCATCACCGGGAACGGGATGGGGGCGGGCCAGAACGCCTTCTCGGCCAGGCGCAGCATCACGAGGCTGTCCTTGCCGCCCGAGAACAGCAGCACCGGCCGTTCGAACTCGGCCGCCACCTCCCGGAAGATATGGATCGACTCCGCCTCGAGGACGTCCAGCTGGGACAAAAGATAATCGGAACGCTGCATGGTCTGGGGCTTCTCTCCACGCTCTCTGGCAGATGCAACCGGTGGCACGCGACGGGCTCACGCCTTCCCACCGGATCCGAACGTCGGCACGCCTCGATCAAATCCCGCCCGGTCCGCGGGCGGGTCAGGGCAGGGCGCCGCGCACTTCCCGGATGCCGGTCAGCAGCGTCGGCGCCGACACGGGGTGACACACCAGGATATCCGGCAGCCGCGGGTCCTTCCGGTTGTACTCCAGAACCGACCCGTCGATCCGGGACGCGTGCGCCCGCGCGGCCAGCGCCACCGCCGCCGGCGCCGCCGAATCCCACTCGAACTGGCCGCCCGCGTGCACGTACGCGTCGACCTCGCCGAGCAGCACCGCGGAGATCTTCGCCCCCGCCGAGCCGATCGGCACCAGCTCCACATCCATGCCCTCCGAGGGGGGACGACCCTCCACACCCCCCGGGGCCGCTTCCGCGATGCGTTCGGCCAGCTGCCGGACGAACTCGGGCGGCCGCGTGCGGCTGACGGCGATGCGGAGCTTGCCCGCATCCGGCGCCGGGGCGTGCAGCGGCACCTCACGCGGCAGAGTCCCGCGGGCCGCCCCCGACCCCGCCGTCACCGGGTCGGGCTCCCCCGGATCCACCCGGACGAGCGACGCGCCGCCGGTCGCGTCCGTCCGGAGCGTCAAACCCTGCGCGGGAAGCGCCACGGCCCCGGCCGCCAGCCGCCCCCCACCGGAGGCGTCACGCTCCCACAACGCCACATGGACGGCCCAGTCGCGGCGGCCCTCCTCGGAGAACTCACGGGTGCCGTCCAGCGGATCGACGATCCACACCCGGCCGGCCGTGAGCCGCTCGGCGTCGGCGGTGTTGCGGGTCGGGGCACGGTCATCACCCCGCGACCGCTTCCCCGCGACCGAGGAACGACCCTCCTCCGACAGGACGGCGTCACCGGGACAGCGCTCCGCCAGCGCCTCCATGAGGTACTCGTGCGCCCGCAGGTCGCCCGTGTCCTTCAGGACCCGCGCATCCGCGAACCCGACCTCGTCCCGCACGCCCAGCAGCAGCCGGCCCGCCGCGCCGGCGAGCTCCGCCGCCAGCGCGTGGTCGTCCGCCGCCACTCCCACTGTCATCCCTTGATCACATTCCCGACTCGGCTGGTCTGCTCGGTCCACTTTCTCATGCGGCCCCGCCGCGCCCGCGGGCCAGGGTGCCCGTCGGTCAGGAGGGCAACAGGGCAGTGGGTCGGCAGGGCTGTACCGCAGTACCGCAGTACCGCCGTACAGCAGTACCGCGGTAGGTCAGTAGATCAGTAGGCACCGGAACCGCGGAACACCGCCGACCAGGTCTTCCACATGATCTGCAGGTCCATGGCGAGCGTCCAGTTGTCCACATAGCGCAGGTCGAGCCGCACCGACTCCTCCCACGTGAGGTCCGAACGGCCGCTCACCTGCCACAACCCCGTCAGGCCCGGCTTCACCACCAGCCGCCGGTACACGTCGCCGCCGTACTGGGCGACCTCCTCCGGCAGCGGCGGGCGCGGCCCCACCAGCGACATCTCACCGCGGACCACATTGATGAGCTGCGGCAGCTCGTCCAGCGAATACCGGCGCAGCCACCGCCCCACCCGCGTCACCCGCGGATCCTCCCGGATCTTGAAGAGCACGCCGTCGTTGTCGTTGTTCTCCAGCAGCTCGACCTTGCGGGCCTCGGCGTCCTGCACCATCGTGCGGAACTTCAGCACCGTGAACTCCCGGCCGCCGCGCCCCACCCGGGACTGCCGGAACATCACCGGACCCGCGCTCGTCACCTTGATCAGGAACGCGACGACCAGCAGCAGCGGGCTCAGCAGCACCAGCCCGCCCAGCGCCGCCGCACGGTCGAACAGGCCCTTGAACACCTTCCGGCCGCCGTCCAGCTCCGGATGCTCCACGTGCAGCAGCGGCAGCCCCGACACCGGGCGGATCGAGATCCGCGGACCCGTCACGTCCATCAGCGCCGGCGCGACCACCAGCTCCACGTCGTCCCGCTCGATCTGCCACGCCAGCCGGCGCAGCGCCACCCCGTCCATCTCCGGGCACGCCAGCACCGCCACCGAATCCGCGCCGATCCGGTTCGCCACCGCCGCCGCCTGGGAGAAGTCGCCCAGAACCGGCACACCCTCGACTTCGCTCACCGCGTCGTCGCCCGCGGCCAGAGCCGACGGCAGGCACACGGCGATGATGTCCATCCCGTGGTAGCGCTTCTTGCGCAGCAGCGTGATCAGATCCGCCACCGACGTGCGGTGCCCCACCGCGACCACACGCCGCATGCACTCGCCGTTCCACCGCTTCTTGTGCAGCCACTTGCGCAGCCGGTACCGCGCCACCAGATTCAGGAACGTCCCGAGCGGCAGCGCCATCACCACGTACCCGCGCGCCACCTCGGTCTTCGTCGCGTACGCCGCTATCGCGACCGTCGCGGTGAGGATGAACCCGGCCCGCAGCACCCGGTGGAACTCCTCGTACCCCACGCCGACGTACCGCGGCTGGTAGGCCCGGCACAGCATCAGCGTCGGCATCCACACCACCGGAAGCACCACGGTCAGCGCCACGTACGGGGCGTTCAGCTCGGTCGGCACCCCCGGAAACCGGAGCACGAACGCGATCACGCCCGCCATCAGCATGCTGATGAAGTCCAAATAGCCCGCCAGGCGGCGATAGGATCCGCTCCAGTTCTGCGACCCCGAGCGCTTGTGCTCATGGCGGATCGATGACTCGGCCTGAACCTTGTCAACGACGGCCATAGACCACTCACCAATCCCCTGTAACGCGCGCCCCAACAGCGCGATTCACACCGAAGACGGTTGAACGCCGCCTGAGGTTCACATACATCATGAACCTCACCTGAGGTGCATCCTACGATCTCTTTGCCGTGGTCACGGGCCGAACCCCGCCATGCGCACGAGAACACCGGCGAACCCGGACGGACGCGGACGAAATACCGCACGACACCGCACGTCGGCGAGATCGCCGGCCATGTGCGGAGCCGCTGTCCGGATCCGGTCAACCCGCGTGGAAGACGTTCTGCGCCGCGCCCAGCCCATCGGCGATCAACGCCTCCGCCGCGTCCGCCGCCCGATCCACCTCGAGATCCAAAACCTTCCGCTCCGCCGCCGAGAAATCCTTCAACACGAACGCCGCCGCGTCCATCCGCCCCGGCGGCCTCCCCACCCCGAACCGGACCCGCAGATACTCCCGCGTCCCCAGCGCACCCGTCACCGAACGCAGCCCGTTGTGGCCGTTGTCCCCACCGCCCCGCTTCAGGCGCACCGCACCGAACGGGACGTCCAGCTCGTCATGGACGACGATCAGCCGCTCCACCGGCACCTTGTAGAAATCGCACAGGCCCTTCACCGGCCCACCCGACACGTTCATGAACGAGCGCGGCTTCGCCAGCACCGCACGCGCACCCGCCAGCCGCCCCTCCAGCACATTCGCCCGCGCCCCGAAGATCTTCGACCGGTGCGACTTGAAATTCCCCCCGGCCCGGCCGGCCAGCACGTCCAGCACCATGAACCCCGCGTTGTGGCGGTTCTTCGCATACGACGGCCCCGGATTGCCCAGCCCGACCACCAGCCAGAGATCCCCACTCACCTGAACTCCTCCACCACGACCCCGCCAACGACCCTCGGAACCAACACGGCCCCCGCCGGTGCACGCTGAAATTGCACACCCACGGGGGCCATGAAAGAACACTACGGCCGGCTACCCGGCGAACATCGACGCCTCCGTCACTCGGCGGCGGCCTCGCCCTCGCCCTCGGCACCCTCGGCCACGGCCTCGGCGGCCTCCGCCTCGGGCTCCGGCTCCGTCGACACGCTCGCGTCGAGGATCTGCAGGATCAGAATGTCCTCGTCCGCCGCCAGCGTCGTCCCCGACGGCAGCCTCAGGTCCTTCGCCAGCACCTGGCTGTCGATCTCCAGCGCGCTGATGTCCAGCTCCACCGACTCGGGGATGTGCGTGGCCTCGGTCTCCACCGAGATCTCCACCGCGGTCTGCGCGACCTGGCCGCCCGGCACCACATCGCCGACCAGCTGCACCGGCAGTTCCACGACGACCTTCTCGCCGCGCTTCACCAGCAGCAGATCGACGTGCTCCAGGAACCCCTTGATCGGGTCCCGCTGAACGTCCTTCGGCAGCGCCAACTCCGCGCCGTTTCCGAGACCCTCGATCGTGAGCAGCACGTTCGGCGTCTTCAACGCCAGCATCAGATCGTGACCCGGCAACGAGATGTGCTGCGGGTCGGTGCCGTGACCATAGAGGACGGCGGGCACCTTGCCGGCCCGGCGGGTGCGCCGCGCGGCACCCTTTCCGAACTCGGTGCGCGGCTCGGCGGCAATGCGTACCTCGGACACGGCGAAAACTCCTCGTTGTTGCGATCCACGGCCGTCCGGCACTGGACGTCCGCTACGGACAGAGCGAATCAGGCGATGCTCGATGCGTCAGGCGCCTCGAAGATTCTTTGCGTTCCCCGGGGAATGCGGCTCCACTACCGGCACCGCACTGACGACCCAGGCATACGCGGGTTAATCAAGTCTAGCAGTACTCATTGCAGTGCCCTTGGCGGCGTGTAGCCGGCCCCCGGCCTGGAGGGCCCTCCTTCGGCGGGCACTGCGGGGCGATCGCTGCATCGCTCCGGCTCGCCTTGCGGCTCGCTGTGCGATCAGGTTTCTCGCAGGCTCGAAACCTGCCTTCGGACGCGATCGCGATGGCCCACGTCGTCGCGGGGTTGCGGCGGTGGCCGGGGTCGTCGCGTCCCTGGCGCACGACCGAGATCCCGAGGACGAGCCCCGGAAGCTCTCCGGGGGGTGGCCCGAACCTAACGATCTCGCCGGATGGCCCGGACATGGCGATCCCCCCGGGGGGGTGCCGAATCTCACGCTCCCGGGAGGTGCCCGGAGTCAGCTGTGGCCGCCGAAGAGACTTGTCACGGAGCCGTCGCTGAAGACCTCGTTGATCGCTCGGGCGACCAGGGGGGCGATCGACAGGACGGTCAGCTTGTCGAACTGCTTCTCCTCCGGGATCGGCAGCGTGTTCGTCAGCACCACCTCGGAGATCCGCGAGTTCTTCAACCGGTCCACCGCGGGGCCCGACAGCACCCCGTGCGTCGCCGCGACCACCACACGGCTCGCGCCCTGATCGAACAGCGCGTCCGCCGCCTTCAGGATCGTCCCGCCGGTGTCGATCATGTCGTCGACGATCACACAGGTGCGGCCCTCGACCGCGCCGACGACGTCGAAGACCTTCACCTCGTTCGCCACATCCGGGTCGCGCTTCTTGTGGATGATCGCCATCGGCACACCGCCGAGCCGGTCCGACCACCGCTCGGTCACCCGCACCCGCCCCGCGTCCGGCGCCACCACCGTCACCTGCGAGGTGTCCAGCCGGCTCTCGAAGTGGTGCGCCAGCAGATCCAACGCGAACAGATGATCCACCGGCCCGTCGAAGAAACCCTGGATCTGCGCCGTGTGCAGGTCGACGGCGATCAACCGGTCCGCTCCGGCGGTCTTGAACAGGTCCGCCATCAACCGGGCCGAGATCGGCTCACGACCCCGGTGCTTCTTGTCCTGCCGCGCATACCCGAAGAACGGCGCCACCACGGTGATCCGCTTGGCCGACGCGCGCTTCAACGCGTCCACCATGATCAACTGCTCCATGATCCACTGGTTGATGGGAGCGGTGTGGCTCTGGATCACGAAGGCATCGGAACCGCGGACCGACTCAAGGAACCGCACGAACGTCTCACCGTTCGCGAAGTCGTAGGCGGACGTCGGCGTGAGATCGACGTGGAGGTTGTCGGCCACCTCCTTGGCCAGGTCCGGGTGGGCTCGGCCGGTGAAGAGCATCAGCTTCTTCTGACCGCTCGCTTTGATCCCACTCACCTCTGACAACTCCCCCTCAATGGAACTTTGCTTCATGTGGGTTGTTGTCCCCACTCCCGCGCACCACAAGAGTCGGGCGCACGGATGCTCGGTTTTCGCGGAGGACGCCGCTGTCCTCCACCTCCCCGCCCCGCGGCGGGGCAGTCCTCATCGGGCGCGCCGCTACGGCGCGTCCTCCTCCCGGGCACGGCGGGCCGCCTCCGCCGCCGGCGTCCCTCGCCGCCTCCGCTCGACCCAGCCCTCGACGTTGCGCTGCCGGGCCCGCGCGACCGCCATCGCCCCCGGCGGGACGTCCTGGACGATCACCGAACCCGCCGCCGTGTAGGCACCGTCGCCCACGGTCACCGGCGCGACGATCATGTTGTCGCTGCCGACCTTCACATGCGAGCCGATCACGCTGCGATGCTTCTCGACCCCGTCGTAGTTCACGAACACCGAACTCGCCCCGATGTTGGAGCCCTCGCCGATCTCCGCGTCGCCCACGTACGTCAGATGCGGCACCTTCGTGCCCTCGCCGATGTCGGCGTTCTTCGTCTCGACGTACGTCCCGACCTTCGCCTTGCGCGCCAGCCGCGTCCCCGGCCGCAGATACGCGTACGGACCGACCGACGCCTCCGGCCCGATCTCCGCCCCCACGCACACCGCGTTGATCACGGACGCGCCCTCACCGACACGCGTGTCCGTCAGCGTGCAACCCGGCCCGACCCGCGCGCCCTCATCGAGGTGCGTCCGGCCGTGCAACTGCGTCCCGGGGAGGATCTCCGCGTCCTGGTCCGCGGTCACCTGCACGTCGATCCAGGTGGTCGCCGGATCCACGATCGTGACTCCGGCCCGCATGTGCGCCTCGAGGATCCGGTCGTTCAGCTGCCTGCGCGCCTGCGCGAGCTGGACCTTGTCGTTCACGCCCTGGGTCTCCACCCAGTCGGCCGCGAGATGCGCGCCGGCGCGGTGACCGTCCCCGCGCAGAATCGCCACCACATCGGTGAGGTACTCCTCACCCTTGGCGTTGTCGGTGGTCACGCGCTTGAGCGCGTCCGCCAGCAGCGCACCGTCGAAGGCGTACATGCCGACGTTGATCTCGTTGATGGCCCGCTGCTCTTCGGTCGCGTCCTTGTGCTCGACGATCGCCGCGACGCTTCCGTCCGCGGCCCGGACCATCCGCCCGTAACCGGTGGCGTCCGGCATCTCGGTCGTCAGGACGGTCGCCGCGTTCCCCTCGGCCTCATGCGCCTGGACGAGCGCTGTGAGCGTCTCCCCCCGCAGCAGCGGGTGATCGCCGTTCGTGACGACGACCGTCCCGTCCAGCGCGCCGGTCTGCTCCAGCGCCATCCGCACGGCGTGGCCCGTTCCGCCCTGGCGTTCCTGCACGGCCGCCTCGGCGTCCGGCGCCGCCTGGGAGAGATGCTCGACGACCTGCTCGCGCCGGTGCCCGACGACCACCACGAGCCGCTCGGGCTCCAGCTCGCGCGCGGCGGCCAGCACATGGCCGAGCATGGTGCGCCCGCATAGCTCGTGCAGCACCTTCGAGGTACGGGACTTCATCCGGGTGCCCTCGCCCGCGGCGAGGACGATGACGGCGGCCGGGCGGCTCGCAGCACTCACAAGGAGGCTCCTCGGCATCGCGGACGGGATCGGTGACGAGCGCGCCCACCTGCACCATCACGGCGTGACAGGCCCGGCGCACCCGACACGGGCAGGATACCGCCCAGCCCCCACCTGTCACCCCGCCGCCCACCCCGCCGCCCACCCCGGGGCCCGAACTCCGACATTTCCGACAGCTCCGCCGCCAGGACTTGAACCTGAATCTTTGGGACCAAAACCCACTGCGTTGCCAATTACGCTACGGCGGACCGGCAGGACTTCTCCCGCACGGGGCGCCTGCCGGAGCCACGATACCGGCCGGAGCGACACGTCCCACAACCATTACCGGGGCGCGCCCCGGCCGGCGAGGATCTTGCCGAGGAAGTCGTCGGAACGGCTGATCAGGCAACCCTCCGCAGCCTCCCTCCCCAGCATGGCTCCCACAGGCCCGCCCATCGGTGCGGCGGCGGATCTGCTGGGATTCTCGGAACCTTTCGTGCCCGGCCGGTCACCTACTGCATTGCACAAGTGGGCAGATATGTCCCAGATCGGTTTAGAACGTCTGGTACGGGCAACCCGTCCTTCGTGACGCCCGGCCACGGCCGGGGCGCGGGCGGCACACCGGCCCTCCATGAGGACGCGCCGGTTGACAGAAGGGACCGGTCGCGGATGGCGCCGCTGGTCGGCCAGGCCGACCAGCGAACCTTCGGCGCGCGCCGAGCGTTCATCCCGGGTGAGAGCCATCTCCTCACCCCTTCCGCGGCGGTCTGACAGTCCTCTGTTCCGCAAGAGAGTTTTGTGGCCGATGAGGCAGTTTCCCACTGAATTTACCGTTCGGCAGGTGCTACCTACGGTTCCGTAGGTTACGTTGGCGTAGGTAAGACTGTCTCTAGTCCGCAGGAAGTGGTGACGCATGACAACAGCTCCAGCGATGGATCCCCCTCGCCCGCAGCGGCGTCCAGAGATCGACCCCGAGCCCCAGGGCAACGCCGAACGCGTGCTCGTCGCCGTGTTCACCGGTGTGCCGTTCCTGGCATTGTTCGCGGCCGTCCCGCTGGCCTGGGGAAGCTTCCTCGGCTGGACGGACGTCGTGCTCGTAGCGGTGTTCTACGTACTGTCCGCCGGAGGGATCACGGTCGGGTACCACCGGCACTTCACCCACGGCTCGTTCAAGGCCAGACGAGGCCTGAAGATCTTCCTGGCGCTGGCGGGAAGCCTGGCCATGGAGGGGCCCGTCATCACGTGGGTCGCCGATCACCGGCGCCATCACAAGTACTCCGACAAGGAGATGGACCCGCACTCGCCGTGGCGGTTCGGCAACGACTGGAAGGCGTTGACGAAGGGGCTGGCGTGGGCGCACTACGGCTGGCTGTTCGACGCCAACCGGACGTCCAAGGAGCGGTTCGCCAAGGACCTGCTGAACGACCGGGACCTCAAGCGCATCCACCTGGCGTTCCCCGCGCTGGTGGCGGTGTCGTTCCTGCTGCCGGCGGTCATCGGGGGCCTGGTGACGATGTCGTGGGCCGGGTTCCTGACGGCGCTGTTCTGGGCCGGGTTCGTGCGGATCACGCTCGTCCACCACGTCACGTGGTCGATCAACTCGATCTGTCACACGTTCGGCAAGGAGGACTTCGACGTCCGCGACAAGTCCCGGAACGTGTGGTGGCTGGCGATTCCGTCACTGGGCGAGTCGTGGCACAACCTGCACCACTCGGACCCGACGTGTGCGCGTCACGGTGTGCTGAAGGGGCAGGTCGACATCAGCGCGCGCATCATCTGGGCGTTCGAGAAGACGGGCATGGCGTACGACGTGCGGTGGCCGAACGACGACCGGCTGGCGGCGAAACGCACCAAGCAGGCGGTTTGACCGCCACAATTGATCCCGTGACAGAACCCGCCCCCAGGCCCCGCAGAAAGCGGATGACTGGTAAGGAACGACGCGAGCAGCTCCTCGACATCGGCCGGTCGCTGTTCGCCGAACGCGGCCTGGACGGCACGTCGGTGGAGGAGATCGCCTCCGCGGCCGGTGTGTCGAAGCCCGTGGTGTACGAGCACTTCGGCGGCAAGGAAGGGCTGTACGCGGTCGTCGTCGACCGCGAGTTCGAGAGCCTGCTGAGGCTCGTCACGGAGTCGCTGAACTCGGCGATCCACTACCGCGGGAAGCTGGAGAAGGCCGCGCTGGCCCTCCTGCAGTACATCGAGGAGCATCCGGACGGGTTCCGGATCCTGGTGCGGGACTCCCACGGCGGCACGGGCACCGGCAGTTACGCGAGCCTGCTGAGCGAGATCGCCGGCGAGGTCGAGCATGTGCTCGCTCAGGAGTTCGACCGGCGCGACTACGACGACAGGTTCGCGCCGATGTACGCGCAGATGCTCGTCGGCATGGTGGCGATGACGGGCCAGTGGTGGCTGGACGTCCGGAAGCCGCGCCGTGAGGATGTGGCGGCGCATGTGGTGAATCTGGCGTGGAACGGTCTGGCGGCGCTGGAGCCGAGGCCGTCGCTGGATCCGCGGCGTCGCCGCAAGGAGCTGGAGCGCAGGGAACGGCGCGCCGAGAAGGCGGCCGCGAAGGCGGAGAAGGCCGAGGAGAAGGCCGCGGCGAAGGCGGAGAGGGCGCAGCGCAAAGGCCGGCGCGAGGTTGACGAGCTCGCCGACCCGTCAGTGTGACCGGGTGACCGGGTGACCGGGTGACCGGGTGACCGGGTGACCGGGTGACCGGATGACCGGGTGACGGCGTGCTTGGCGTGACGGGCGTGACGGCTGTCCGAGAACGTGACGTGACGGGCGGGTGCCGGATGTGGCAACCGGTGGCCGCCCGGAGTTCGTCCGGACGGCCACCGGCCAGGGGTCGCCGGCTTCGGGTTGCGAGGCCGGGATTCGCCGGAAGCCGCCCGCCCGTCCGAGTCGGCACACCGCAGGGGAACGATCAGCTTCCCTCGGCGGGCGGGCGGCGTCCCGTCTATGGGGTTGTCGGTCTGGCGATCACGAAGATCCTCCGGAACGGGAACACGGTGCCGTAGGGGGCGGCGGGGTAGGCCTGCCGGAGCGCCTCCCCGTAGGCGGCGAGGAATTCGTCGGTCTCACCCGGGTCGAGGGCGGTGAGGACGGGCCGCAGCGCGGTGCCCTTGACCCATTCGAGGACGGGGTCGTCGCCGTGGAGGACCTGCGTGTAGGTGGTCTCCCAGGCGTCGACGGCGTATCCGTGGCGGGTCAGGAGGTCGAGGTAGCCGGCCGGATCGAGGACGGGGGCGTCGCGCTGGAGGGCGCCGAGTTTGCGGCGCCATCTGTCCGAGCGGCCCAGTTCGCGCAGCAGGACGTGGCTGGGTGCGTCGAAGTTGCCGGGGACCTGGAAGGCGAGGCGTCCGCCGGGCGCGAGGGCGCCGGCCCACCGGGGCAGGAGGTCGGCGTGCCCGGGGATCCATTGCAGGACGGCGTTGCTGACGATGAGGTCGACGGATCGCTCGGGCCGCCATGCGGTGACGTCCGCGACGCGGAACCGGAGCCGTCCGGGGATTTCGCGTTCGCGGGCGCGGGCGATCATCTCGGGTGAGCTGTCGAGGGCTTCGATGGCGGCGCGGGGCCATCGGGCGGCGAGGGTGGCGGTGAGTTCGCCGGTTCCGCATCCGAGGTCGGTGACGCGGGCGGGTTCGATGTCGCCGAGGCGTGCGGTGAGTTCCGCGAACGGCCTGGCTCGCTCGTCGCCGAAGGCCCCGTACTGGGCGGGGTCCCACACGGCCGCTGCTTGTCTCGACATCAAGAGAGAGCATGCCGGAGCCATATCTTGATGTCAAGAATCCTGTGGTCCTAGGCCGGTTGACGGATGCCGCGCCGGCGGGACGTCCATAGGGTCGGTCGCATGGAACACAGTGGAGGCGGGTGGGCGCTGGTCCTCGGGCCCGGCGGGCCGGTGGGGACGGCGTGGCTGACGGGACTCGCCGCGGGGCTGCGGCTGGAGGGCGTGGATCCGGCCGCCGCGGACGTGATCGTCGGGACGTCGGCGGGCGCGATCGCCGGGGCGATGATCGCCACCGGGCGGGATCTGGCCGCGGTGGCGGAGCTTCCGCCCTCGGACGGGCCGCGGGAGGCCGCGGACGCATCGGTGATGGCCAGGGTGTTCGAGATCGCCAGTGCCTCCGACCTGGACCCCGACGAGGTCAGGCGGCGGATCGGGCGGCTGGCGCTGGAGGCGGAGGCGCTGCCGGAAGAACGTCACCGGGCGAGCATGGAGTTCCTGGTGGGCCGGTCAGCCGTTGCCGGGGAGTCTGGGGAGTCGTCCTCCCAGAACGAGACGGACGAGTGGCCTGAGGGGCGGCTGCTCATCACCGCGGTGGACGTCGAGTCGGGCAAGCCGGTCGTGTGGGACGGGACGAGCGGTGTCCCGCTGACGGCGGCCGTGGCGGCGAGCAGTGCCGCGCCGGGGTTCGCGGAGCCGGTGACCATCGGCGGCCGCCGGTACATGGACGGCGCGTTCGGCGGCGGCTCCAATGTGGGTCTGGCGAAGGGCGCCGGTGCGGTGGTGCTGGTCGAGCCGCTGGCGCACATGTCCGGCGGCGCGGGAGCCGATGTCCGGATCGTTCCCGATGAGGGGGCGCTGGAGGCGTTCGGGGAGAACGTCGGGGACCTGGCGCGATGGGCGCCGGTCTACCGGGAGGGGTTCCGGCAGGCCGCGGAGGCGGCGGAGCGCATCAGGTCCGCGGCCGGGGTTCCGGGCGGCTGATGAGCCCGCGGTCGAGGGCGACGATGACGGCGTGGGTGCGGTCGCTGACGTCGAGTTTCGCGAAGACGCGCAGGAGGTGGGTCTTGACGGTGGCCTCGGCGATGACGAGGCGGCGGCCGATCTCGGCGTTGGAGAGCCCGTCGGCGACGGCGTTCAGGACGTCGATCTCCCGCGCGGTCAGCGCCGGCCGGGCGGGCCGCCGCATCCGGGCGACGAGTCTCTCGGCGACGCGGGGGGCCAGGACGGTCTCGCCGCGGGCCGCGGCGTGGATGGCGTCGACGAGCTGGTCCCGGGTGGTGTCCTTGAGGAGGTAGCCGATGGCGCCGGCCTCGATGGCGTGCTCGATGTCGTTGTCGGTGTCGTAGGTGGTGAGGACCAGGATCCGGGTGCCGGTGGGCCCGGCGGTGATCTCGCTGGTGGCGGCGACGCCGTCGAGGACGGGCATGCGCAGGTCGAGGAGTGCCACGTCGGGGCGGAGGCGTTCGACGAGCGCGACCGCCTCGCGGCCGTCGCCCGCCTCGCCGACGACGTCGATGGTGGGTTCGGCGGCCAGCAGCGCGACGACGCCCGTGCGCATGACGGTGTGGTCGTCCACGACGATGATCCGGAGCCTGCCGTCGTCGGTCATGCCGTGTCCTCCGCGGGGATCATGGCGAGGACGCGGGTGCCGTCGCCGGGTGAGCTGGTGACGGTGAGTTCGCCGCCGAGTTCGGCGAGGCGGCGGCGCATGCCGTCGAGGCCGAAGCCGCGGGAGTCCTCGACGGCGAATCCGCGTCCGTCGTCGGTGATCTCCAGTTCGATGCCGTGCGGGTGCCGTTCGAGGACGACGCCGACGGTGCCGGCGGCGGCGTGTTTGCGGACGTTGGCGAGGGTTTCCTGGGTGCAGCGCAGGAGTGCGATGCGGGTGGTCTGGTCGCAGTCGATGTCGGGGAGGTCGGCGGTGACGGTGACGCCGGTGTCCTGGGTGAACCTGTCGAGGGTGCGGCGGAGGGTGCGGGCGACGGAGGCGGCGGTGACGCTGTCCTGGGCGGCCGAGCCGACGAGGACGCGCGCCTCGGCGAGGTTCTCGCGCGCGGTCCGTTCGATCGAGGTGAGCTGCTGGGCGCTCTTGCCGGGCGCGGTGGCGAGGCCGTTCCGGGCCGCCTCCGCAAGGACGACGATGGACGCGAAGCCCTGCGCGAGGGTGTCGTGGATCTCGCGGGCGAGCCGTTCGCGTTCGTCGGCGGCGCCCTGCCGCCGCTGAGCCTCGGCGAGCCGCCGCTGGGTGTCCTCCAGGTCGGCGGTGAGGACCCGGGTGCGTTCGTCGCGCTGCCCGACGACGTGGTACATCCAGAGCCCGAAGAGGACACCGGCCGCGTAGCCGATGAGGGCGGCGACGGAGTTGCCGGTGAGCAGTTCCCCGTCCGGTCCCTGCCGGACGGCGTCACCGGCGACGGTGGCCGCCGCGGCGGCGCCGCTGAGGGCGACCGCGCGCCGCGGGCTCCCCGCGAAGATCCAGAAGTGCGGGAGCGACACGATGAGCAGGGACGCGGCGCCGTCCGTCAGGTAGGAGACGGCGCCGGTCCCGGCGATGAGCACGGACAGGAAGGCGTACCGCCGGACCACCGGATCGCCGGGGAACGATCCCGTGATCGGGTAGCAGAGACCGAGCACGGTCAGCAGCGCCAGCGTCGACGATCGTGTCGAGTTCGGCTGGTCCCACACGCTGATGGCGGGTGGGATAAGTCCCAGGAGCACCCAGACGGCGGCGTACCACCGGCGGAGCGCCCGTGCCTGCGGCCGTTCGCTGGGCTGCTGCGCCATGCGGGTCAGCCTACGATCTGCGGGACACGCTCGTCGGAGCCGCCCAGAGCCCCGCGCATGCGGCGCGACGGCCACCAGCACCGGTCGTCCAGCAGCAGCATCAGCGCCGGCAGGATCATGACGCGGATGACGGCGGCGTCGAGCAGCACGCCCACGGCGAGTGCGAAGCCCATCTGTTTCATCGCGATGATGTGCAGCGCGGCGAAGCTGGCGAACACCGTCACCATCACGAACGCGGCGCTGGTCACCACGCTCGCGGAGCCGCCGACCCCGTCGAGGATCGCCTGCCGCGTCGGGACGCCCCGCAGCGCCGCCTCCCGGATCCGGCTGATCACGAAGACCTGGTAGTCCATCGACAGGCCGAACAGGATCACGAACAGCAACAGCGGGACCCGGGACTCGATCGAACCGGTGGAGGTGAAGTCGAGCAGCCCCTCGGCCCAGGTCTCCTGGAACACGATGGTCAGCAGACCGAGCGCCGCACCGGCCGACAGCAGGTTCAGCAGCACGCCGACCAGGCCGAGGACAACCGAGCGGAACGCCCACACCGTCATCGCGAACGTCACCAGCAGCAATGCCCCGATGATGAACGGCAGCCTGCGCTTCTGGTGCTCGGGGTAGTCGGCGTAGCGGGCCACGTCGCCGGTCACCGCGGTCTCGGCGCCGAGTTCCCCGACGGTGGCGGGCACGTACTCGCCGCGGACCCGGTCCAGGGACCGCTGCGCCGCGTCGGTGCCGGCGTGGTGCGGCACCGCGAGTTCGAGCAGGCTGATCCGCCCGTCCGGCGAGGTGCGCGGCTCGGACGTCCCGGCGAGCAGCGGATCGGCCTCGGCCCGCTCCGCGAGGTCGCGGAGCGCGGCGGTCACCTCACCGGCGCGTCCGGCGTCCGCCCTGACGACGATCTGGTGCAGGGACTTCAGTTCCGGGAACGCCGCGTTCAGCCGGTCGTAGACCCGCATGGCGGCGATCTCGCGGGGGTGGCTGTCGCGGCCCATGTCGGTCAGGTTGAGGTTCAGCAGCGGGGCGGTCAGCGCCAGCATGGCCAGCACCGACACCGCCAGCGTCACGGCGGGGCGCTTGCCGGTGGAGCGAAGGATCGCCTTCGTGATCCGCCCGGTTCCGGCCCTGGGCGCCTTCCTGGCCCGGCCGCGGCGGACGGCCCGCCGCTCCGCCCAGCCGCCCAGCTTCGCCAGCACCGCGGGCAGGACGGTCAGCGAACTGACGACCGCGACCAGCGTGACGACGATCGCGGCGGTCGCGATCGAGGAGAAGATGACGTCGTCCGCCACGTACAGCGTCGCGCTGGACAGGGCGACCGCCAGCCCGGACACCACCACCGAGCGCCCGGACGTGGCCGCGGCGATCTCCACGGTCGCCCGCGCGCTGAGCCGGCCGCCCGACCGCGCCCGCTCCTCCCGCTCGCGCTTCAGGTAGAACAGGGTGTAGTCGACGCCGACCGCCAGGCCGATCAGCAGGATCACGCTGGCGCCGACCCCGGCGTCCGGGAACACGTGCGAGGCGAGCATCGACAGGCCGATCGCCGCGATGATCGAGGAGAGCGCGAGGATCACCGGCACCACGGCCACCGCGAAGGAGCCGAACACCACCAGCAGCGTGACCAGCGTGATCGGCAGGGCGATCATCTCGGTCCGGGCGAGGTCGTCGTTGCGAAGCTCACCGATGCCCTTGCTGATGGACGGGCCGCCCGTCTCCTCGACCCGCACACCGGGGTGCGCCGCCCGCACCGCCGCCGTCTGCGCCAGCAGCGGCTCCACATGGTCTATGGCTTCGCGTTCGGCGCCCTTCATCGTCACGTCCACCCGCACCGCCGTGCCGTTCCTCGACGGCACCGGAGCGGACACCGATTCGACCTCGGGGAGTCCCTTCATCCGCGCGGCGGCGTCCCTGGCGGCCGCATCGGCCGCGGCCCGGTCGAACGCGCCGCCGGACTTCGCGGTGATCAGCACATGCTCGACGGGTTCGCGCTGCAGACCGCCCTCGGCGGCCATCGCCTCCGCCCGGCCGGCCTCGCCGATCCGGAAGTCCTCGGTCGTGGCGGCCTGGCCGCCGATCGAGATTCCGGCGCCGAGGCACAGCGCCACGAACAGGAACCACCCGGCGATCGCTCGCCAGGGATGCCCGGCGCTCCACCGGGCCATGCGCACAGGAAGGTTCGTCATGGCGTAAATGCTGGTCGCGGAGCCCTGTCGACCGGCAGGCTCGTCCGGTTGAACCTGGTGTCCACCGAACGGTGGACATCACCCCGGGACGGGCCGTGTTCGAACGTCCCGTGTTCGGACGTGCGGTGTTTCTCGATATCAAGACAGGTAGGGTGTCGGCATGCAGGATGAGGTGGACCGGCTGGTCGAGGCGTGGAACACCGAACGTCCGGACCTGGACGTCCGGCCACTGCAGGTCCTCAGCCGCGTCTCCCGGCTGGCCCGGCACCTCGACCGCGCCCGGCGGGCGGTGTTCCTGGACCATGACCTGGAGTCGTGGGAGTTCGACGTGCTCACCGCGCTGCGCCGCGCCGGGGCCCCGTACCAGCTGAGCCCGGGGCGGCTGCTGCGGGCGACGCTGGTGACGTCCGGCACCATGACGAACCGCATCGACCGGCTCGCGGCGGCGGGTCTCGTCGAGCGGCACCCCGACCCGCTCGACAAGCGCGGCGTCCTGGTCCGCCTCACCGACGCGGGCCGGACTCGGGTGGACGCCGCGTTCGCCGACCTGCTGGGCCGGGAGCAGGCGATCCTGGAGAGCCTCAGCCCCGACCAGCGCGACGTCCTCGCCGGCCTGCTCCGCACTCTCGTCATCCCGTTCGACAAGGACACCGAACGCCACTAGGCGCCACCGCTCAACGGCGCCACCACCCACCGGCGCCACCACCCACCGGCGGCATCACTCACTGGCGTCATGACGCCAGGGCGGTCTCCAGGGCGGCGGCGATGCCGCAGAGGCGTTCTTCCCCGCCCGCCGGGCCGATGAGCTGGACGGACGCGGGCAGATGCGACCCCGGCAGCGGGACCGGCAGCGCGAAGGCGGGCAGGCCCGCGACGTTGATCTGACAGGTCAGCGAGGTGAGGGTCATGTCGAATTCGTCGTCCTCTCCGGGTTCGGGGGCGACGCAGGCCAGGACGGGCAGGGCGATCGCGGCATGCCGGGTGAGGATCCCTTCCAGTTCTGCCCCGATCGCCTTGCGCATCCCGGCGGCCTGATCGAGGAGCCCGGCGGCGGCCACATCGTGCATCTGCTGAAGGCGCCGCCGGATGCGTCCGCTGAGTTCGGACGGGTCGGCGAGCAGGTGACCGTTCTGCCGCCATCCCTCGTCGCTGACGATGATGCCGTTGGCTGTGGCGGCCTCGCCATAGTGCTCGGACGTCACGTCGGTGATGGGGCCGAGGCGGCGCAGCGCGTCGTCGACGGCCGCGTCGATCGCGGGATCGATCTCGAAGGCCGGGCCGCCGAGGCGCAGGCGCGCGACGGTCATGGACGCCTCGTACGGGACGGGTGCGAAGCCGGGCTCGATGAGGCTCATCCCGAGGACGACGGCGGCGACGTCGCGTCCCATCGGCCCGACGACGTCGAGCGTGGGGGAAAGCGGATACACGCCGTCGAGCGGGACGCGCCCGCCGGTGGTCTTGAGGGCCGCGATGCCGCAGCACGCGGCGGGAATGCGAACGGAGCCCGACGTGTCGGTGCCGAACGCGACGTCGGCCTCCCCGGTCGCGACGGCGACGGCGGAGCCGCTGGACGATCCGCCGGGGACGCGGGACGGGTCGAGCGGGTTCACGGGGGTGCCCGCCCACGGGTTGACGCCGTCGGCGGCCATGCACAGCTCGTTGAGGTTGGTCTTCCCCACGACGCGGGCGCCCTGGGCGCGGGCCGAGGCGACGACGGGCGCGTCCGCGGCGGCGGGTTCGGCGCGTTCCGCGACGGCCCGGCAGCCCGCCGTGGTCGGCAGCCCGGCGACATCGATGGCGTCCTTGACCGCGAGCCGGGGCCCGTCCCCGGGCTCGTCCGTCCTGGTGATCCACGTCGTCATCCAGGGATCATCCCCGGTTCGACCTGGGAACTCCAGCCGGGGTCAGCCGATGTCCTCGGCGAGCATCAGCCACTCCTCCTCGACCCCGGCGGCCTCCGCCTGGATCTCCTTCAGCCGGCCGTCCAGCTCCTGAAGCCTGGCGTAGTCGGTGGCGTGCGCGGCGAGCTGCTCGTGGAGGGCGGCCTCCTGGCCGGCGAGTTTCTCCAGGCGGCGTTCGAGCCGGTCGAGTTCCTTGCGGGCCTTCCAGTCCTGCCCGCCGCCCTTCGGCTTGGCGGGCGCGGGCGCTGCCCTCTCCGCGGGGGTGGCAGGCCTGTCGGAGCGCGTCGGCTTGGGGGCCCTGCCGGCGGCGCGGCGTTCGAGGTACTCGTCCACACCGCCGGGCAGCATCGACACGCGGCCGTCGCCGAGGAGCGCCACGACATGGTCGGTGATGCGCTCCAGGAAGTACCGGTCGTGGCTGACGACGATGAGCGTCCCGGGCCAGCCGTCCAGGAGGTCTTCGACCTCGGTGAGGGTCTCGATGTCGAGGTCGTTCGTCGGCTCGTCCAACAGCATGACGTTCGGTTCGCCCATGAGAAGGCGGAGCAGCTGCAGGCGGCGCCGCTCACCGCCGGACAGGTCGCCGACCGGCGTCCACTGGCGGTCGCCCGGGAAGCCGAGGCGTTCGAGGAGCTGGCTCGCCGTCCATTCGCGTTTGCCGACGGTGATGCGGCGGCGGATCTCCTCCACCGCCTCCAGGACGCGGCGGGACGGATCCAGTTCCTCAAGGTTCTGCGACAGGTGCGCGAGCTGGACGGTCTTGCCCTGCACCACTTTCCCCGAGACCGGCGAGACGGAGCCGTCGAGCAGGCGCAGAAGGGTGCTCTTGCCGCTGCCGTTGACGCCGACCAGGCCGACCCGGTCACCCGGGCCGAGCCGCCACGTCATGCGCTCGAAGATGGCGCGCCGGGCGTCGCCCTCCCCGACCTCGACCGTCACGTCCTCCACGTCGTAAACCGTCTTGCCGAGCCGCGCGGTCGCGAACCGGGTCAGCTCCACCGAGTCGCGCAGCGGCGGCTCGTCGGCGATCAGGGCCTGCGCGGCGTCCACCCGGAACTTCGGCTTGGACGTGCGGGCCTGCGGGCCGCGCCGCAGCCACGCCAGCTCCTTGCGCAGCAGGTTCTGCCGCTTGGTCTCGGTGGCGGCGGCGATCCGGGCACGTTCGGCCTTCGCCAGGACGTACGCGGAGTAGCCGCCCTCGTAGCGTTCGACGCGGCCGTCGACGACCTCCCACGTCCGCTCGGTCACCTCGTCCAGGAACCAGCGGTCGTGCGTGACGACGAGCAGCGCGACCCTGCGGCCCTTCAGGTGCCGGGCCAGCCAGTCGATCGCCTCGATGTCGAGGTGGTTGGTCGGCTCGTCCAGCAGCAGCAGATCGGACTCGGGGACCAGGAGCCGCGCCAGCGCGACGCGGCGGCGCTCGCCCCCGGACATGTCCGCGAGCGGCGCGTCCAGGTCCAGGTCGGCGATCAGGCCGGCGAGGACGTCGCGGGCGCGGACGTCGCCCGCCCACTCGTGCTCGGCGCGGTCGCCCAGCACGACGGACCGGACCGTCGCGCCCTCCGGGAACTCGTCCCGCTGGGCCAGCGTGCCGAGGCGCAGGCCGCGCGCATGGGTGACGCGCCCGGCGTCGGGCTCGGTCTCACGCGCGACGACGGACACCAGGGTGCTCTTGCCGCCGCCGTTGCGGCCGACGACGCCGATGCGGTCCCCCTCGTCCAAGCCGAGGGACACGGCGTCGAGCAGCGGCTCGGGCCCGTAGGCCTTGGCGACGTTCTCAAGGTTGATCAGATTCACGACGCCACCCAGACTATTAGCCCGGGCGAGCCGATCGTGCAGACGGTCAAGGCCCGGGCGGCGGCCCGGGCGGCGGCCCCGGCGGGCCGCCCTGTCCCGGCGGCGGGCCGTATCCGGGCGGGAGGCTCTGGTTCTTCTTCCGGGCCGAGGACGTGGCGATGACGATCACTCCGACCACGACGGCGAGCACGAGGATCAGCAGGACGATTCCGCCCAGCAGGGCGCCGAACGACATCACACAGGCCTCACAGGTCCGGGGGGAACTCAGCGCACGGGGGAACTCAGCGCACGGCCGGGGGCGATGCCGGCCCGCCCTCGCTCCGCGCCCCAAGGCTAGTGGCCTGCGGCGGCCGCGCCACCACCGAACCGGGCGCGTTGCGGCGGAGGGCGCGGTCGCGGCGCACGGCCAGCAGGACGAGCGTCGCCATCATCGCGATCGCCACGAGGACCAGCAGCCCGGACAGATACGTCATCGGTCCACCTCGTCGGAGGGAATCGGTGTCACGGGTACAAGACGTTCACCGTGGGCGCGAAGTTCGCTTGTGTGACGAGCGCAGCTACCGCGCCGGCCCGCGGGCCGCCGGCACCGAGCGTCACACGACCGTCGCGCCCGGCACGGGACCGGATGCCCGCAGCACCTGCGCGGCGACGCCCGTGCCGTCCAGCGCGCCCGCGAGACCGGCCGCGTCCTCCTCCGTCTCGACGAGGAACGCGCAGGTGGGGCCGGACCCGGAGACGACCGCGCCGACCGCGCCGAGGTCACGGCCGGCGTCCAGGACGCGGCCCAGCGACGGCCGCAGCGACAGCGCGGCGGGCTGCAGGTCGTTGGTCAGGGCGGCGCCGAGGCCCTTGGCGTCACCGGTGGCGAGCGCCGTCATCAGCTCCTCCGACACGCCCGGCCAGGGCGCGGCCTCCTCCTCGGCCTCGCGGATCCGGTCGCATTCGGCGTAGACGGCGGGGGTGGACAGGCCGCCGTCGGCGGTCGCGAACACCCAGTGGAAGGTTCCGCGGGTGAGGGCGGAGGTGAGCCGCTCGCCGCGCCCGACACCGACCGCGGTGCCGCCGAGGACGGCGAACGGCACGTCGCTGCCGAGTTCCGCGCCGAGCTCCATCAGGTCGTCCCTGCCGAGGACGGGCTGCTCCCGGTCGTCCCACAGCCGGGCGCAGGCGACCAGCGCGGCGGCGGCGTCGGCGCTGCCGCCCGCCATGCCGCCCGCGACGGGGATGGCCTTGCGGATCCGGAGCGCGACGTGCGGCTCGACGTCCAGCCGCGCGGCGACGAGCCTGGCGGCCCTGACGGCGAGGTTGTCGTCATCGGCGGGGACGCCTTCGACCGCGATCCGCGAGTGCGGGGCGGCCTGGACGCGCACCTCCAGCCGCCCGGCGTGCGCGGCGGTGACCTCGTCGAACAGCGACACGGCGTGGAACACGTTGACGAGGTCGTGGTACCCGTCATCGCGGATCGGCCCCACGCCGAGCTGAAGGTTGACCTTGGCGGGGACGCGTACGGTCACTGCGCTCACGCCCGAAACCCTACGGCCTGTTGATATTCCGCGGGGACGTCCCCCGGGACTCACTCCGTCGCCGGGGTCAGCCGCCGCTGGTCACCGGAAGGTTGCGGGGGTTGAAGTAGGGGGTGGTGGCGAGTTCGCGGAGCGCGGAGGTGGCGTGCTTGTCGCCGGTCACCGAGTAGGCGTGGCGCTTGTCGCGGGCGTTTTCGGCCTGCTCGTCGGAGTTGAAGTAGACGACGGCCTTGACCTGCGGGTCCTGGAGCGTCTTGGCCGCCTCACGGAGCCATTCGGCGCGCCGCTCCCCGTAGGACTGCGGGACACCGAACTCGGCGATCATGATGGGTTTGGGACGGTCCCGCGCCCACTGCATGAACGCCTTCACGGCCTCCGACAGGTCGCGGTAGTCGGAGCCGCCGCCGGACTGGGCGTCGGCGCAGATCCAGTCGACGTGGTCGTCGCCCGGGTAGAAGGCTCCGGCGGGGCCCGCACCGCCGAAGCCGCGGGCGGTGGGGCACCACACCCAGGCGACGTTGTGGACCTGTTCCTGTTCGAAGATCTTCCGCAGATGCTTCCACGCGGCGATGAAGTCCTCGGGCGAGTGGACCTGTTTCCCGGCCGCCGACGCGTCCATGTTCCGCGACCAGCGCAGGAAGATCGGCTTGCCGAGGTCCTTGACGGCGCGGGCGCGCCGCTGGATCAGCTCGTCGTACTCGCCCTGGACGATCTTCCTGGTGTCGGCGCCGCCCCAGGTCAGCAGCAGGTAGCGGTTGCCGTCGACGACGGTCTTCTCCAGCCCTCCGGGGAAGTCGGACTTCCAGCCGCGGTAGCTGTGCACGACGTCGAGGCGCCGCCCGAGTTCCCCCTCGAAGCCGACGATCGGCGCCATGCCCGGCTTGCCCGCCTCATCGCCGGACGGTGAACCCGGCGGGGAACCGGAAGGGGACGCGGACGGCTTCCCGGACTCCTCCGGCGGCACCCAGGCCCCGAAGTAGGCGCCCTCCTTCGGCGGGACCGGCGCCACACCCGCCCGCGCCGTCGTCGTGATCGTCGGTGCCGCGCCCGCGCCGTCACCGCAGCCCGCCGCGACCGTCGCGATCATCGCCGCGGTGGCGAGCAGGGCCGTCCCCGCGATCGGCAACCTCGCTCGCGCCGTCCGCGAACGCGCCTTCACCATCGACCTCCGCTTGTACCGATCTGGTGTCCCCGGGGCGATGAGTCCGCCCAGTCCGCTCCGTAGCACGCCGGCTTCGGAACACACCGGCTTCGGAACACACCGGCTTCGGAACACACCGGCTTCCGAAACACGCTCGCTTCGAACACGCCCAGGGAGCCTCGGGATCAAAATGCCCGGACGGAAGGACCATACTCGGCAATGCGGGCGAAGGCGGCCACGTCCAGAGCCTCGCCCCGCGCGCGCGGGTCGACGCCCGCGGCGCGCAGCGCCTCCTCCGCGGCGGCCGGGGACCCCGCCCAGCCGGCGAGGGCCGCGCGCAGCGTCTTGCGGCGCTGCCCGAACGCGGCGTCGATCACCGCGAACACCTGCTCGCGGGTCGCCGTGGTCGGCGGCGGCTCACGGCGGGCGAACGCGACGAGCCCCGAGTCCACGTTCGGGGCGGGCCAGAACACCGCCCGCCCGACCGCCCCGGCCCGGCGCGCGTCGCCGAACCAGGCGAGCTTCACCGACGGCACGCCGTAGATCCTGCCGCCGGGCGGCGCCACCATCCGGTCGGCGACCTCCGCCTGCACCATGACCAGCGCGGACCGCAGCGACGGCAGGGTCGCCAGCAGGTGCAGGACGACCGGCACCGCGACGTTGTAGGGCAGGTTCGCGACGAGCGCCGTGGGGTCCGGCCCCGGCAGGTGTGTGATCTTCATCGCGTCGGCGTGCACGACCTCCAGCCGTGCCGCGTGGCCGGGGGCCCGCGCCTCGGCCGTGGCGGGCAGCTCGGCGGCCAGCGTCGCGTCGATCTCCACGGCGACGACGCGCCGTACCTCCGCCAGCAGCGCCAGCGTGAGCGACCCCAGCCCGGGCCCCACCTCGATGACGACGTCGTCCGGGCTCAGCCGGGCGGCCCGGACGATCCGCCGGACGGTGTTGGCGTCGATGACGAAGTTCTGCCCGAGCGTCTTCGTCGGCCTGATGCCCAGCCGCTCGGCCAGCTCCCGCACGTCCGCCGGCCCGAGCAGGCCCGATGTCTCCCCCACAAGACAAGTGTTCCAGCTAGGAGAACAGGAATTTGCCGCAGTTGGGCCACTGCCCCTGCCAGCGGCCGTTCACCTTCTTGTAGAGGAGCTGCGCCCGGTAGGTCTGCTCGCCCGCGCTGGCGTCGGACGGCCTGCCCTTGCCGCCGACCGACTGCCACGTGGCCATGGAGAACTGGTAGAGCCCGTAGTACCCGGCCGGGTTCACGGCCTTCGGGTTGTTGCCGGACTCGCATTTGGCCAGCCCGCGCCAGTTCAGCCCGGCGGCCGCGCCGCCGCCCGCCGACTTCGGGCCGACCGCGAGGATCCGCGTGACCGGCTTGCGCTTCACCTTCTGCGCCAGGACCTTCTTGACCTTCCTGACCTTGCCGTTCTTGCCCTTGCGCGGGACGTACGCCCACTTCACGATCTTGATGCCGGACTTGCCCTCGCGCAGCACCTTCTCGCCCCACGGCGGCACCGAGGAACTCTTCTTCCTGATCGTCTTGGCGGGCGTCTTGACGACCTTCAGCTTCGGGGCCGACAGCAGCCGCAGGATCTTCACGATGTCCCCGGCGGGCTGGTCGACCGCCGGTTTCACCAGGTCGTGCGGGCCCAGCGTGATCTTGGCCTGGTCGAGGACCTGCCGGACGGTCGTGCCGGTCGTCGTCGTCGCGGTCTTCTCACCGTCGACAACGATGACGACCTGGCGCGGGACGGGCGCGCTGGTGCGGGGCGCGTCCGCGGCGGCGGCCGTGCTCTTCGGGTCCGTCCCGCCTCCGCAGCCCGCCGCCAGCAGCGCGGCCGCCAGCAGGACGGGGACGGCGGGGGCCAGGGGACCGCGACGCACGGGTTTCCAAGACAAGGGGTTCCTCCAGGGGGGCCGGGCTCGGGGGCGCCCGCTCAACGGCCAGAGAGTAGAGCCACCCGCCCGTCCTCCGCCACCTCATCCTTCACATGAGGCCCATCGATACCCGCAAGACGCGACAAACGCGAGCAAGTCGGCGGTGGGCCGCCACCGCTACCCGCCCACGGCCCGGCGGCTCGCAACGGCCCGCCGCCCCCCGCCGCCCGCCCGCGGGAACCTCCCACCGGGACGCCACGTCACAGGGCCATGCGCCGTCACAGGGCCATGCGCCGCCGCATCCCGATCATCGACCTCGTGAGGGCGATACCTTCTACCGGAACCTTCTACCGGAACCTTCTACCGGAACCTTCTACCGGACTTCTACCGACTCCTACCGGGCTGCTACCGGCTGTTCGACACCACCCGGAGCCGGCTTCGGCTCGTCCGGGCCCGCCGAGGAGGCCAGCATGACGACATCGGAAGTCCGCGACCACGTCCCGCACCAGCCGTACCCCCGTCACCCCCATCGGTCCCCCTCTCGCTCACGACCCGCCCGTGACGGTGACGAGACACCGGCGGCCACCGCCGCCCTGCTCCCCGCCCTGCTCCCCGCCCTGCTCCCCGCCCTGCTCCCCGGCCGGCGGGTGCCGCGGGCCGTGGAGGGCGCGCCGCCGCTCCTGCGGGACGCGGCGCTCGCACTCGTCCTCATCAGGCCCCCGAGCATCGGCTGATCATGCTCCGAGGGCGTCTTGTCGCGATCACACTGGTCTCTGTGAGCGTCGCCGCCATGCTGTTCTGGCCGGTGGTCCTCACCTACACGTTCGTTTTCGGAGAGAAGGCGACCGCGTCCGTCGAGCGATGCGAGCGAGGACCTACCACCCGCACGGGAAGGCGGCTGACCTGCGTCGGAACATGGCGGACCGAGAGCGGCGGCTCCGGAGCGGGTGAGATCTACGGCCTCGACGAGGAGGACGCGGGAACCGACGTCCCCGCACGGATCGGTCCCATGGGCCCCTACGCGGGCGGCTTCACCCGGAACTGGGCGCCCTTCCTGTTCTCGCTGCCCCTGCTGGGCGTGCCGTTCATCGTCTTCTGGGCGCTGCGGGTCACCTTGGGGCACGGGCGCAAACTCGCCAAGTCCCTGCTCGCCGACCCCACCGGCGGCACCGTCCTCATCGTCTCCGGAGACAAGGCGTTCCACGCGGACGGCCTCCCCCACGCCACGCTGGGCCCGCCCGGGCCCCCGCCTCCCGGACACCGGCCGGTCGAGGCGCCGGGACGGCGTTCCCGGGACTTCCCGCGCTCCGGCTTCGACAAGGCGGCCGGGATCAACCGCGACGCGACCGAGTTCCGCGCCCTGACCGCCCCCCGCGGGCAGACGCTCGCGGTCGTCGAGCACCGCTCGTCCGAGGGCCTCGAACCCGAGGACGTGCTGCTCGATCCGTCCGGGACCGCGCTCGCCCTGATCCGCAGGGTCTCCCCCAGCCCGCGCGGCTACGAGATGCTCGACCCCGGCGGGGCGCCCATCGGCTCCGCGACGAACATCGGCGGCAAGTTCTCCAGCAGCCTGCGCGTCAACGACGCGCGGGGCACGAAGGCTGCGACCATCGCGCACACCGGGCGCCGGTGCGTCATCCGCGTGGAGAACACGGCGCCGCCGCCGTTCCGCGACATCGCCATCGTCATCGCCTTCGCCACCTTCCGCACAACGGACTGACCGGCCACGCCACACCGGCCGCGCCGCTCACCAGGGGCCGAAGACGCGCTCTCCGTTCGCGGCGATCGCGGTGCACAACTCCGCCACGTCCACGCCCTTGACCTCCGCCATCGCCCGCACCGTGTGCGGGATCAGGTACGAGGCGTTCGGCTTGCCCCGGTGCGGGATCGGGGTCAGGAACGGCGCGTCGGTCTCCACCAGCAGGAGGTCGAGCGGGGCCGCCCTCAGGGCCTCACGGAGCGGCTCGGCGTTCTTGAACGTGATGTTGCCGGCGAAGCTCATCATGTAGCCGTGGCCGGCGCAGATCTCCGCCATCGCGGCGTCGCCCGAATAGCAGTGGAAGACGACCTTGTCGGGCGCGCCCTCCTCGCTCAGGATGCCGAGCACGTCGTCGTGGGCGTCGCGGTCGTGGATGACCAGCGCCTTGCCGGTCCGCTTGGCGATCTCGATGTGCGTGCGGAAGGCGCGGTGCTGGTCGTCCTTCGGCGCCCAGTCGCGGTAGTAGTCCAGGCCCGTCTCGCCGATGGCGCGGACCTTCGGGTGCGCGGCCAGCCGCTCGACGTCGTCCAGGACGGCGCCGGAGACCCCGGTGGTCTCGTTCGGGTGGATCGCCACCGCCGCGTACACCTCGTCGAACTCGACGGCGGCCTCCACCGCGAAACGCGACGACGGCAGGTCGCAGCCGATCGTGACGATCCGGGCGATGCCCGCCGCCTTCGCCGACCTGAGCTGCTCCTGCACGGGCGTGGCGACGATGTCGAGATGGCAGTGGCTGTCGAACACGTCCACCGGCAGGCGTTCGGGAAGCGGCGGGAACGAGCGCGAGCTCTGCCCGTCCCCATTGCGGCTCACCGGTTCTCCAGCCGGGCGAGTTCCTCGTCGACCACGGACGAGTCCAGCTTCTTGAACAGCGGGACCGGCTTGGTCAGCGGGACGCCCGGTTTGATCGGCATGGACTCCCAGCGCGCCTCGGTCGCGTAGTCGCCGGTCAAGATGCGGTAGTCCGGGCCGCCCTCCTCGGAGACCGTCTTCAGCTCCGGCATGCCGCTCCACACGCCCTGCCCGCCGAGCATCTCGTACACCTTCTGCGACGAGTCCGGCAGGAACGGCGTCAGCAGCGTCTTGGCGTCGTCGACGACCTGCAGCGCGGTGTGCAGGATCGACTGGACGCGCGCCGGGTCGTCCTTCAGCTTCCACGGCGCCTGGTCCGACAGGTACCGGTTGGCGTCGCGGACGACGTCCAGCGCCTCGGTGGTCGCGTTCTTGAACCGGGACCGTTCGAGTTCGGCGCCCACCGCCCGGAACGCGTTACGGCTGCGCTCCATCAGCGCCCGGTCGGCGTCGGTGAGGTCGCCCGCCTCCGGGACCGCGCCGAAGTTCTTCGCCGCCATGTTCACCGAACGGTTGACGAGGTTGCCCCACGCGGCGACCAGCTCGTCGTTGTTGCGGCGGACGAACTCCGCCCACGTGAAGTCGGTGTCCTGGTTCTCCGGCCCGGCGACCGCGACGTAGTAGCGCAGCGCGTCCACGTCGTAACGCTCAAGGAAGTCCTGCACGTAGATGACGACCTGGCGGGACGAGGAGAACTTCTTGCCCTCCATCGTCAGGAACTCCGACGACACGACCTCCGTCGGCACGTTCAGCGCGCCGAGCGACCCGGGCGTGCCGCCCTTGTCGCCCTGGCCGCCGTAGCCGAGCAGCATCGCCGGCCAGATCTCGGCATGGAAGACGATGTTGTCCTTGCCCATGAAGTAGTACGACAGGGCGTCCGGGTCCTGCCACCAGGCGCGCCACGCCTCCGGGTCGCCGGCCCGCCGCGCCCACTCGACGGACGCGGAGAAGTACCCGACGACCGCGTCGAACCACACGTACAGCTTCTTGGCCGGGTTGTCGCGCCAGCCGTCCAGCGGGATCGGCACGCCCCAGTCGAGGTCGCGGCTGATCGCCCGCGGCTGCAGGTCGTCCAGCAGGTTCAGCGCGAACTTCAGCACGTTCGGACGCCACGCCAGCGACCCGCCCTGCTTGCCGCGCAGGTACCGGCCGAGGACCTCGGTGAACGCGGGCAGGTCGAGCATGAAGTGCTCGGTCTCGACGAACTTCGGCTTCTCCCCGTTGATCCGGGACACCGGGTTGATCAGGTCGACCGGGTCGAGCTGGTTGCCGCAGTTGTCGCACTGGTCGCCGCGCGCCCCGTCGTACCCGCAGATCGGGCAGGTGCCCTCGATGTAGCGGTCCGGGAGCGTCCGGCCGGTGGACGGCGAGATCGCGCCCATCGTCTTCTGCGGGAAGATGTAGCCGTTGTCGTACAGGCCCTTGAAGATCTCCTGGACGACCGCGTAGTGGTTCAGCGTGGTGGTGCGGGTGAACAGGTCGTAGGACATGCCGAGGCCGTGCAGGTCCTCGGCGATCACGCCGTTGTAGCGGTCGGCGAGCTCGCGGGCGGTCACGCCCTCCTTGTCGGCCTGCACCTGGATCGGGGTGCCGTGCTCGTCGGTGCCGCTGACCATCAGGACCTTGCTGCCCGCCATCCGCTGGTAGCGGGCGAACATGTCGGCGGGCAGCGCGAATCCGGAGACGTGCCCGATGTGACGGGGCCCGTTGGCGTACGGCCATGCGGGCGCGGTCAAGATGTGACGGCTTGACGAGGACATGAAATCAAGGGTAGTCGCGTCACGGTGGCCCCGGCACGCGAGTAACCTGGTCCGGCGTCCCGGCGGGACGCCCGCCCCCGTAAGAGCAGCTCTGAGTCGCACGACTCTAGAAGGCAGAAGCGAGGCATGGCCCACACGCAGGCCGACGAGCAGGGCGTCGAGCAGGCCGACGAGCCGGCGGCGGCAGGAGCGGGGGAAGACCCGAAACCCGGCGGCTCCGGCGAGCACGACGGACACGGCCAACGCGACGGACACGGCGAACGTGACGGACACGGCGAACGCGACGGACACGGCGGACCCGGGGGCCACGGGGGATCCGGCGGACGCGGGCGGCCCCTCCCAGCACGGGTGATCTCCCGGCTGCGGCGGACGCGGCGGGTGGTGTGGCTGACCCTGCTGGTGGCGGCGTCCGCGGTGCTCGTGCAGTGGGTGATCAAGACGCCGCCGCTGTACTTCGACCCGTACTACGTGTGGCTCGCCGCCCGCTCCTGGCCCGACATCCCGCTCGCGACGTGGCCGTTCGACGAGGTCCCCCACCAGGTCACCCGGATCGGCCTCGTGCTGCCCGCGCGGCTCGTCCAGGAGGTCCTCGGACCCGGCGAGGCCGCCTACTTCGCCGTCGCGGCGCTCGGCGGCTGCGCGTTCTTCGCCGGGACGTACCTGGTCGTCCGGTCGCTGTTCGGGGACGTGGCCGGGCTGGCGTCCGCGGCGATCCTGCTCGCCCACCCGTTCTTCACGCTGACGAACCCGTTCGGCCACGAGATCACCTGGTCGACCGGGGTGATGCTGCCGGACATGCCGGGCGCCGGGCTGTTCACGATCGGGATGGCGGGCCTGGTCGTCGCGAGCCGCAGAACCGGGCGGGCCCAGACCCGCATGCTGCTGGCCGCCGGGGTGTTCCTCGGCGCGTCGTTCCTGGTCCGGGAGTTCCTGGCGTTCCTGTTCCTCGCCATCCCGGTGTACCTGGCGCTGCTGCGGATCCCGTGGCGCCGCAACGTCACGGTCGGCGTGCCGATGCTCACGATCCTGGCGTTCAACCTCGTCCACAACCAGCTGGTCTGGGGGACGCCCCTCGCCGGGCTGGTGTCGGCCGCCACGCACGGCGGCCAGTCCCGCGACTACGTGACGCGCGAACTCGCGCTCCGGTCGTTCCTGCGCGCTATGCACGACTGGAACCCGCTCGGCGTCGTCTTCACGATCGCGCTGGCGCTCACGATCGTCGGCTGGGCCGTCACCCGCGACCGGCGGCTGGCGCTGGTCCTGGTGTGGTTCTTCACCCTCGCCGTCCCTCTGACGCTGTTCTCAGGCGTCCTCGACCCCAACGACATCAAGCTGCGGGCTTGGCTGCAGCGGTACTGGTTCGCGGTGCTGCCCGCGCTCCTCGCCGGCGGATTCGGGTCGCTGATCTTGATGTTCCGGATGCTGCCGTCCGGGCTCCCGTCCCGGCTGGGCCCGCGTGCCGCCGGCAGGGCCGCGGTGCCGGTGGTGGCG
This sequence comes from Actinomadura sp. 3N407, assembly GCF_052245875.1. NCBI lineage: Bacteria > Bacillati > Actinomycetota > Actinomycetes > Streptosporangiales > Thermomonosporaceae > Actinomadura > Actinomadura sp. 3N407. The sequence goes on along the minus strand of NZ_JBQQBP010000010.1, from coordinate 231,151 downwards.
GGCGTGGCGGTCGCGCTGGGCGCCGCGTACGCGGTGGGCGCCGTCCGCGCCGTCCCCGACCTGCCGCGCGACAAGGCGTGGGACGAACTGCGCGGCTACCTCGGCGAGCACCGCGAGATCACGCTGATCTGCGCCGACCGGCGGCTCGCGCAGACCCTCACGTTCTACACGCGGGACGTGTGGGGCGACCCGGTGTGGCGCGGCGAGATCCGCGACTTCCCGCACTACCTGCCGAAGGTCCCGAGGAACGCGACCGAGGGCCCGATGCTCTACACGCGCTGGCGCGGCATGGAGTCACAGATCGGCGGCGGCTGGCGGCCGTCCACCGAACAGGGCTGGACTCTCATGTGGCGCTCCTCCGACAACGTCCTCCAGATCTGGAACCCGCCGCCTCCGCCTCCGGAGAACTAGCGGGACCAGGCGACCCAGTCGCCTTCGATGGTGCGGCGGCTGTCGACGACGCGCCAGCCGGGCGGGGCGCCGTGCGGCCAGGACGCCGTGGCGGGGACGTCCTTCGGCCACGCCAGGACGACGACGTCCACGTTCCGCGGGGGCGGGGTCCACCGGGCGTTGAAGACGATGCCTTCGCTCCACCACGCCCAGTAGTAGTGCGAGAGCCGGATCGTCCACGGGACGTTCCAGTCGACGGCGATGGACCGCTGGTCACGCAGGTCGATGCTCTGCCGGACGTCGGTGTGCGCGGTCGCGTCGCGCACGAGCGGGCGGGCGATGCGGTCGGTGGCGGTGAGGCACATCCCCACGGCGACCACGGCCAGCACACCCGCGAGCAGCAGCGGGCCGTGGCGCCGCAGCCGGACGAACATCACGGACGCGAAGAGCAGCACGAGAGCCGCGAGGGTGGCGTGCCACAGGTGGAACGCCGTCCAGTCCCAGGTGAGGAACGCCGTCTCGGGGAAGTCGTAGGCCGTGTAGGTGTACTGGGTGAGCAGGTCGCCCGCGTACCACTGGACGACGCACGCGGCGACGAGGGTCATGGTGGCCGCCGCGGCCGATGCCCACAGCAGCGTCCGACGCGACGCGCGCAGCAGGACCGCGATGCCGACGATGAACAGGACCGGCGTGATGCAGGCGAGGTAGCGGCCGTACACGTAGTTGCCGATGCGGTACTCGACCGGCAGGGCGGCCGAGGTGGCGAACGCGATGCCCGCCACGATCGCGACGACGGCGAGCGCGAGCGCCCGCGTCCGCCCCGATGTACCGGACGCACCGGGTGTACCGGACGTGCCGGACGTGCCCGGCGTGCCCGGCGTGCCCGGCGTGCCAGACGCGCCAAACGCCTCGGACGCGCCAGCCGCGTCGGACGTGCCGGCCGCGCCAGCCGCGTCGGACGTGCCGGCCGCGCCAGACCCGTCGGACGTGCCGGCCGCGCCAGACCCGTCGGACAGGGCGGACGGGCCGGATAGGGCGGACGGGCCGGACATGGCGGACGCGGCGGCGGAGGGGCGGATCGCGACGAACGCGACGGCGACGAGGCCGACCGCCGCCATGCCGCCGGTGGCGACGGCCTGGTACCAGACTTGGCCGCTGCCGAGCGACAGCATCCAGGCCCACCCGTCCTCGCTGGTGAGCCGCCGGACGACGTTGCCGTCGAGATCGTTGTCGCCGTGCGGGTACATGTGCGGCAGCAGCGAACGGTTCAGCAGCGTCCCCGCGGCCGTCCCGGCGGCGGCCGCGAGCGCGGCGAGGGACACGCCTCGCCACGACCGCCATCGGCACACCAGCGAGGCCGCCAGCAGCGCCGCGTGCACGACCAGCAGGATCGCGCCGCGCGAGTGGCAGGCGTAGGCGTAGGCGGCGAGGAGCGACGCGCCCGCCCCGGCCAGATGCAGGCGGGCGGCCGAGCGCCGGCCCGCCGGGGGCGGGGCGTTCAGCCAGGTGTGGACGAGCAGCAGCCACCCGGTCAGGATCAGTGGCAGGACCGCGTCGGTCAGCACGAACCCGGAGTAGAACAGGACGCACGGCAGCATCGCCGTCACGTGCGCGAAGACGTACGACCATCGCCGGCGGACCCGCAGGCGGCGCAGCAGCAGGAAGGCCAGCGGCAGCATCGCCGCGCTGATCAGCGCGTTGATGACCAGGGCGCCGCGGTAGACGCTGACCGGGTCGTCGCCGAACCAGAACGCGGGCGTCAGCAGCAGCGGATATCCGCCCCGGTAGATCGTCCCGAACGACATGTCGGCGTCGGGGCCGCCGGTCAGGACGCGGGCGGCGAACAGATAGCCGGACTCGTCCGGTGTCGCCACCGGGACCGTCTGCCCCGAGCTCAGCCAGAGCCGCACCACGACCTGTGCGAGCCAGCCGAGGCCGAACAGCCAGGCCCAGCGGCGGCGGTTCACCCCGGCGCGGACGGCGCCCGGATCGGCGGGGGCGACGGGTGGGCGTGCGACGGCCGGGGACGTGGTCTCGGCGTCCGCCGGTATTCGCGTGCTCATCGACGTACGGGCCCCCCGGGCACGGACTGGCAGAAAAACGAAGATCCCTCGCGAGTCAAGCGTGGCACAGCCCGGGCGGGGCACCGGTCCCGGGCCGAGGAACACTCAGCGACTTATCGGCATTGACCACGATGTGTAGCGGCACAGTGTCCCGGCGCAGTGCCCCGACGCAGCATCTCGGCACAGCATCTCGGCACAGCATCTCGGTACAGCGTCTGACACAACGTCCCGACACATTTCAGATCGTGACGGTCACCGCCGAAGCACCTGACGGCGGACGGCCGTCAGGTCCCGGACGTGCCGTCCTCGTCGCCGTCGCCCTCGGACGTCTGCGCGCCAGTCTTCACGGCGGCGCTCCCGGCGGGAACCTTCCCTGCGGAGACCTTCTCGGCCGTGCTCTTCCCGGCCGTGCTCTTCCCGGCCGTGCTCTTCCCGGCTGCGCTCTTCCCGGCTGCGCTCTTCCCTGCCACGGCCTTCCCGGCCTCGGTCTTCTCGGCCCGCTCGGCGCCCGTCTCCGGCTCCTCGGTCTCGCCCTTGGCGACCTTCTGCGCGGCGGCGTCCACGACACCGGCGGCCTCCTCGGCCGCGTCGGTGAGCGGCGGGTGCTGGCGGCGGCGGATGCCGAGGATGCTGACGAACAGCGAGGCGAAGATGGCCTGGAAACTCATCACGAGCGCGGTCGCGGCGGGCACGACGATGCGCAGCGACTCGCGCGGGTCCAGTTCGCCGAAGCTGTTGACCCGCCAGTGCAGCAGCGACGCGACGAGACCGGCCAGACCGGCGGCCGCGAGGAGCCCGCCGAGCAGCAGCCCGCGTTCCAGGCTCCACCAATCGATGATCTTCTGGACGCGGCTGTCGTGCGGCAGGAACCCCTCCTGCATCGCGTACACCTTCGTGAGCAGCGCGAACAGCACCGCCTGGAAGCCGATCACCAGCGCGGCGCCGGCGCCGACGAGGGTGTCGACGTCGAACGCGATCTCCCCGACGGTGACCGGGCCGGTCGACAGCGCGATCCCGGCGACGAGTCCGAGAGTCATGAAGACGAGACCGGGGATAAGGAACAGCCAGCGCGGGCTGTAGAGCATGAGGAAGCGGAGATGACGCCATCCGTCACGCCAGGTGTTCAGATGCGGGGCACGGGTCCGCCCGTCCGGCGACAGCGTCGTCGGGACCTCGCGGATGTCGTATCCCTGCAGGGTCGCCTTGACGACCATCTCGCTGGCGAACTCCATGCCGCCGGTCTGCAGCCCGAGGCGCAGGATCGCGTCCTTGTCGAAGGCGCGCAGGCCGCAGTGGAAGTCGCCGCTCTTGCTGCCGAAGAACAGCCGGCCGACGAAGCTGAGCACCGGGTTGCCGAGGTAGCGGTGCAGCGGCGGCATGGCCCCGTCGGCGATGCCGCCCTTGAAGCGGTTGCCCATGACGAGGTCGGCGCCGTCGCGCAGTTCGTCGAGGAACGGCCCGAGGGTGGCGAAGTCGTAGGAGTCGTCGGCGTCGCCCATGGCGACGTACCGGCCGCGCGCGGCGGCGATCCCGCCCATCAGGGCGTTGCCGTATCCCTTGTCGATCACCGGCACGACGCGCGCCCCGGCGTCGCGGGCGAGTTGCTGGCTGCCGTCGGTGCTGCCGTTGTCGGCGATGACCACCTCGCCGTCGATGCCCTTGTCCTCGAAGAAGCCGATCGTCTTGCGGACGCAGGTCTCGACCGTCTCGGCCTCGTTCAGGCATGGCATCACTACGGAGAGTTCCACGCGATCTCCTTCGTTACCCCTGGTGACCGTCTGCGGTGTTTTCCACTAATCTTTTGGGTTCCGCGGGGCGGCCCGTCGTCAGTTCATGATGCCTGCCGGGGACGGGTAATGATGGCCGCTCTCGTCAAGAGCACCCGTATCGTGTTGCGCACTTGCAACCGAAAGACCCTCTCCGCCACGGTCGCGGGCGGCAGGCTAGGACGTCAAGCATACGGGCACAGCGGCCCGGAAAGGTTGGGTCGGCTGTGACGCGCGCCGGAGAACTCAGTGCCACCGGACCGGGGGCCGGACACCGAAGGGGAGGTGCGGCAGTGGCGGGGGAATCGCCGCAGGGCACGGCGCTCGGCACGGCGTCGGGCGCCGCACGCGACGACGCCGCGTCGGGTACGGCCGCGTCGAGCGGGACGGCGCCGCGCAGGGCCGCGGGGGGCGGCGACGACGCGGGCACGGGGGACGGATCCGCCGAGGTCACCTCCACCGGACGGCCGGGCGTGGCGGACACCGCGGAACGCCACGACACGCCCGGCGGGACGAAGAACGCCGGAAAATCGGCCGGCGACATTAAGGACGGACCGAAATCCCCTACAGGGCCTGGCCCGAAATCGGGTTCGGTGCGCACCGCGGACACCGGCGGCGGGCCCGGCACAGGCAGCGGACCTGGCACAAGCGACGACACGCCTGACGAGGGCGCGGATGATTCCGGACGCCGGCGGCGGGCCCGCGGGCTGTGGACGCTGGCACGCCGGCACCCGGCCTTCAGTGTGATCATTGCCACAGCGGCGCTGCTCCGGGTCATCGCGATGCTCGGCTACCAGCCGGTGATGTACTTCAACGACAGCTTCGACTACCTGCACGTCGCGACCGACCCGTACCCGCACCCGCTGCGTCCCGACGGCTACGCCTTCCTGCTCATCCTGCTCAAGCCGTTCCACAGCTTCGCGCTCGTCGCCGTCCTCCAGCACCTCATGGGCCTGGCCATGGGCGTGATGATCTACGCGCTGCTGCGGCGCAAGTTCCGGCTGCCCGGCTGGGGCGCCGCGCTCGCCGCCGCACCGGTCCTGCTGGACGCCTACCAGCTGCAGCTGGAGCACCTGGTGCTGTCCGACACGATGTTCATGTTCCTGGTGATGAGCGCGGTCACGCTGCTGCTCTGGCACGACCGCCCGTCCTGGCGGATCGCGGCGGCGGTCGGCCTGATCATCGGGCTGTCCTGGCTGACCCGCTCGGTCGGGATGCCGGTGCTGCTCGGCGTGCTGGTGTACATGCTGATCCGGCGCAGCGGCTGGAAGATCATGGGCGTCACGCTGGCGGCCTGCATGCTGCCCGTGCTGTCCTACATGGGCTGGTACAAGCTCGACAGCGACAAGTTCGCGATCACCGAGAGCAACGGGATCTTCCTCTACGCGCGGGTCTACAAGTTCGCCGACTGCCACCGGATGCACGACCTGCCGGTGCGCGAGTACCCGCTGTGCACCGAGCCGGCGAACCGGCTGCCCAACTCGCAGGACGGCATCTGGAACGCCCAGTCGCCGCTGAACCGCTACACCGGCACGCGGTTCGGCCCCGAGAACAACGCGCTCGGCAACGACTTCGCCAAGCGGGCGATCGTCGCGCAGCCCGTCGACTACCTGAAGGTGGTCGCGTACGACTTCCTCCGGGTCTTCCGGTGGGAGCGGACGGTCTTCCCCGACCCGGACACCTACAAGCAGTACGAGTTCCGCAAGACCACCAGCAGGACGCTGCCCGACTGGAAGATGGACGGCAACTCGATCGCGTCCGCCGAGGCGAAGGCGTACGAGAACGGCGACGCCGAGACCCGCGTCGTCGAGCCGTTCGGCGGCGTCGCCCGCGGCTACCAGGACGTCTTCTACCTGCGCGGGACGATGGTCGGCGGCATCCTGCTCATCGGCCTCGCCGGGCTCGTCCCGCTGTGGCGCCGCTTCGGCGGCCAGGCGATGCTGCCGTGGACGCTCGCGACCGGGCTGCTGCTGGCGCCGGCGGCCACCGCCGAGTTCGACTACCGGTACGTGCTGCCCGCCGTCCCGCTGGCGGCGCTCGCCGCCGGGATGGCGTTCACGCCAGAGGCCCGCGGGACGGTCGCCGGCTGGGGACGCCGGCTGCGGCGCGGGTCCGGTTCGGACACGGCCGCGACACCGGACACGCCCGAGGCCCCGGCCGAGCCCGCCGAGCCCAAGGTCCCAGAGGTCGCGGCGAAGTAGACGCGCAGGGACAGCGAAGCCGGGTGCAGCGAAGCCGGGTGCAGCGTCTACCAGGCGTGGTCCACCAGGCGTGGTCTACCAGGCGTGGTCTACCAGGCGTGCAGGCGGCGGAGGTGGAACACCATCGCCACGTCGTCGCCGCTGCGCGCCTTCGGTACCTCGTCCCGCTTGCGCGGCATCACGGACAACGCCTTCACGTTCTGGCTCTGGCAGGTGGGGCAGCAGCGGTCCATCCAGGGCGTCATGCAGGGGTGCCCACCACGCTCGTAGATGACGGCCTCGTGCCCGTGCCCGTCACCGCAGTGACGGACCTCCAGCTCCTCGTCCCAGGTCGTCGAGCAGTTCAGGCACTCGAAGGCCCACGTCTCATGGCTCGACCATGCCTCCCGCACGGCTATCACCCCCTCGGTGACGCCCTCTCCCACATGTCGCCGTCCATGGATCCGTGTTCCGTCCACGGGTGGCCGCGCCAGGCGCGTGCCGCGCCCGCCGTGCGTCGCTGTCCCGAGTCATTCCCCGGACGAGCCGATCGCATCGCCCGGACCAGTTAGTATTCCCCGGATTTCCCGCATTACCCCCGGATTACGCGCATCACCCCGCATTGCCTCGCGCGGTTCTTCAAGTCGGGCCCCGCGTCCGGCGGGTCTACTTCTTCGCTTGGACGACGGCGTCGTAGACCACGCGTTTCGGGGTGCCGTTCTCCTTGGCGACGTCCACGATGGCCTGCTTGCGGGGCGTCCCGGCGTCCACCCGGGCGGCGACGGCGGCCGCGAGGTCGGCAGGATCCGAGAGGCCCTCGGGCTCGGGCGCGCCGCCGACCACCAGCGTGATCTCCCCGCGGACGCCGTCGTCCGCCCAGGCGGCCAGCTCGCCGAGCGTCCCCCGGCGGACCTCCTCGTAGGTCTTGGTCAGCTCCCGGCAGACGGCGGCCGGACGGCCGGCGCCGAACGCGTCCGCCATCGCCGTGAGCGTGCCGGGCAGCCGCCGCGGCGACTCGAAGAACACCATCGTGCGCGGTTCGGCGGCCAGCGCGGCCAGCCGCCGGGACCGCTCGCCCGGCTTGCGCGGCGGGAAGCCCTCGAAGCAGAACCGGTCGGTGGGCAGGCCCGACACCACCAGCGCGGTCGTGACGGCGGACGGCCCGGGCAGCACCGAGACCGGTACCCCCTCGGCGACCGCCGCGCGGACGAGCCGGTACCCGGGGTCGGACACCCCCGGCATCCCCGCATCGGTGATCACGAGGACGTCCCGCCCGGACAGCAGCTCCTCCAGCAGTTCGGCCGCCCTGGCCTTCTCGTTCTGGTCGTAGTACGACACGACGCGCGCGCCGAGCCGCACGCCGAGGTCGCCCGCCAGCCTGCGAAGCCGCCGGGTGTCCTCCGCCGCGATCACCGGCGTGTCCGCCAGCGCCGTCCGCAGCCGGGCGGAGGCGTCCTCGGCCCGCCCGATCGGCGCCGCCGCGAGCAGCAGGGTCCCCATCACGCACCCATTCTCCCAGCGGAAGGACCCCCGGAAGCCCACGAGTCGCCTTACGGCATGGGCGACGCAATAAACTCGCGGGATGGCGACGACGGATCTGGTCCCCGCCCCGGCCGTTGGGTCCCGGCGCAGGCCGCCCCCGCTCCGGGAGTGGCTGGCGCCCGCGATCCCGGGCAGCCCGCTGCTGTCCTGGCTGGGCCCGCTGCTGGTGACGCTGTTCGCGGGTTACCTGCGATTCGACCGGCTGGGGACGCCGAAGACGGTCGTCTTCGACGAGACGTACTACGCCAAGGACGCGCTGTCCCTCCTGAAGTTCGGCTGGGAGCGCAACACCGTCGAGAACGCCGACAAGATGCTGATCGCCGACCGGCACGCCGACATCTGGGGCGAGGGCGCCGCGTTCGTCGCGCACCCGCCGTTCGGCAAGTGGATGATCGCGATCGGCGAGTTGATGTTCGGCGCGACGCCGTTCGGGTGGCGGTTCATGCCCGCCGTCGTCGGGACGCTGTCGGTGCTGATCCTGTGCCGGGTCGCCCGCCGGATGACCGGCTCGACGCTGCTCGGCTGCGCCGCCGGGCTGCTGCTGGCCCTGGACGGCCTGCACTTCGTGACGAGCCGCGCCGCGCTGCTGGACATCTTCGTGATGTTCTGGGTCCTCGCCGGGTTCGCCTGCCTCGTGAACGACCGGGAACGATCCCGCCGCGTGCTCGCCGAGAAGATGGAACACCTGAACACGCTCAAGCCGGGGGGCGCCTCGCTCCACGGGCCGTTCCTCGCGCACGGCTGGCGGTACGGCGCGGGGATCTGCCTCGGGCTCGCCTGCGCCACCAAGTGGACGGGCATCTTCTACGTCGCCGCTTTCGGGTTGATGGTGGTGCTGTGGGACTACGGCGCCCGCCGCGCGGCCGGGGTCCGGGCGCCGTTCGCCGGGACGATGCTGCTGGAGGCGGTTCCGGCGTTCGTCCAGCTCGTCGTGGTGGGGCTGGTGACCTACGTGGCGACCTGGTGGGGCTGGATCTTCAGGCCGGGCGGCTGGGCCCGCGGCGACGCGTCCGCGAACCCGCTGTGGCGGCCGTTCGAGGCCCTGCCGGACCTGTGGCGCTACCACGGGCAGATCCTCGGCTTCCACAGCGGGCTGGACGACAAGCACCCGTACCAGTCGTATCCGTGGGACTGGCCGATACTGCGGCGCCCGGTCGCGTTCTTCTACACCGAGCCGAAGAACGCCTGCGGCGAGGCGGGGCGCTGCTCCCGCGAGATCCTCGGGATCGGAACGCCCGCGCTGTGGTGGGGTGCGCTGGTCTCGCTGATCGCCGTCGCGTTCATCTGGATCATGCTGCGGGACTGGCGGGCCGGGGCGATCCTGCTCGGGTTCCTCGCCGGCTGGCTGAGCTGGTTCCCGTCGGCGTTCGGCGAGCGCACGATGTTCCTGTTCTACGCGACGCCGCTGATCCCGTTCATGGTGCTGGCGATCGTCCTGGTGCTGGGGTATCTGATCGGGCCCGCACCTGCCGGGGTGGGGGGCGCGCACGCGGCCCATCCGGGCGAACGCGGATACGACGATTCGCATAGCCCCGGTTCGCCCGGCCCCGGTTCACACGGCCCCGGTTCACCCGGTCTCGATGCGCCTGATCCCGATGATTCGTTCGGGCCTGGTGCGCACCGGCCGGAGGCCGTCCAGGGGGCGGGGATGCGGCGGCTGATCGGCGCTGCGGCCGCCGGGGCGTTCCTGCTGGTGGTACTGGCGAACTTCGCGTACTTCCACCCGATCCTGTCGGCCCAGACGATCCCCTATGAGGAATGGCACCAACGGGTCTGGTTCCGCTCCTGGGTCTGACGGCCCAGGCGGGTCGAGGCGACGCGTCCAAGCCAGACTTCGCGTTGACGCCGGGCTTCGCGCTCACGCCGACTTCGCGCTCACGCCGGGCTTTGCGTCCACGCCGGGCTTTGCGTCCACGCCGGGCTTCGCTTTCAGGCTGGGACTTCGGCGGTGAGGGCCGGCACGGCGCGGGGACGGAGCGTCCGGGTGCCGAGAAGGCAGAGCCCCAGGGCGAGGACACCGCCGGCACCGGCCCCGGCGAACGCGCCCGGGACTCCCGCGACGTCCTGTCCGACGCCGGAGACGAAGGAGCCGACGGAGCCGCCCGCGCCGACCGCCGCGACGACCCACGCGAACGCCTCGGTGACGGTCCCGCTCGGTGCGAGCCGGTCGACCAGCGCGAAGCTGCACGCCAGCACGGGCGCGAGGAAGACGCCGCTGACGAACGCGAGCACCGACATGACCGGCAGGCCGGGCGCGAGGACGAGCGGGACGTAGCCGGCGGCGAGTGCGGCGAGCAGCCACGCCAGCCGCCGGTGCGGTTCGCCCGTCCATGGCCGGGCGCCGTAGACGAGACCGCCGGTGAGCGCGCCGCCCGCCATGCAGGCCAGCAGCAGCCCGGACGCCAGGTCGCTGCCGTACCGTTCGGCGTAGGCGACGACGGCCACGGCGTAGACGCCGAGCGCGATGCCGGCGCAGGCGAGCGACAGCAGCAGGATCCGTAGGCCTGGGGACCGCAGTGGCCCGGCCCAGTCGGCGGCGCGCGGTTCGCCGCGCCATCGGCGGGACGGCCCGGACAGCGCGACGACCAGCGTCCCGGCGATGCCGAGCGCGCCGGTGAGCAGCAGCGCCGCCTCGGTGTTCACGACGGCCGCGGCGACGACGAGCAGCGGGCCGACGGTGAAGAGGATCTCCTGGGCGGCGGCGTCCAGCGCGTACGCGGCGTCGACCTGCTCCTGGCCGTCCAAGACGTCCGGCCACAGGGCGCGCAGCCCGGCCTCCAGCGGCGGGGTGGCGAACCCGGCGATGACCGCCGCGATGACGGCGACCGGCAGCGGTTCGGCGCCGGTGGCGGCGAGGAGGCCGAAGCCGCCGGCGGCGGTGCACGCGGCCGGCAGCAGGACCCGCGGCTGGCCGAGCCGGTCCATGGCGCGGCCGAGGACGGGCTGGCCCGCGGCCGTCGCGAGGCCGAAGACCGCGGCGAGGGTCCCGGCGAGGGGGTATCCGCCGCCGTCCGCGCGGATGTGCAGCACGACGGCGAGCATCCCCATGCCGTTGGGCAGCCGGCCGAGGAGGGTGCCGCCGAGCAGCCTTCCCGCGTACGGCCTCCGCAGGAAGACGACATAGCCGCGCATCAATACCCCCGGATGGTTCTAGTCATACGTATTACCCGCAGAGTCATACGTACCACTTCGGGGGCGTCCGGCTCTAGTCTGAATTGGTCCCGAATCAAAGTCTGTGTTGGTCTAGGCCAGTCCCGGGTTGGTCTAGATCAGCTCCGGGTTGGTCCCGATCGGCTTCGCAGGGAGGCGCAGGTGTCCTTGGTCGGCCGCCCCACCAGCAAGGACGTGGCTCAGGAGGCCGGGGTCTCGCAGTCCACGGTCTCGCTCGTGCTGGGCGGCAAGTGGAGGGGCCGGGTCTCGCCCGCCACCGCGCGCAGCGTGCGCGGCGCCGCCGAACGCCTCGGCTACCGGCCCAACCTGGCGGCCCGCAACCTGCGGCTCGGCACGACCCAGACCGTCCTGCTGATGGTTCCGACCCTGACCGCGCCGTTCTTCGGCCCGGTCTACACGGGCGCGGCGCGGGTCGCGGCACGGCACGGCTTCGGCGTCGTCGTCTCGACCTGGCCGGACGACGCGGTCGGGCCCGCCGACAGCCCGTTCGCCGCACCGGACGAGGCGATCGACGGGATCCTCGCGTCCTCGATGGCGGTAGAGGCGCTCGGCGAGTTCCGGGAGACGCCCGCGGTCATGCTCGACAGCGGCCCGGACGGCCGGCCCGGCGGCTCCGTCCCCACGGTCGACTTCGGCGTCGCCGACGGCATGCGCGCGATCGCCGCGCACCTCGCGGACCTCGGCCACCGCCGGATCGGGCATGTGGCCGCCGCCGTCGACCAGTGGACGTTCCACGCCCGTGCCGACGCCCTCGCCTCCGCCGTCGCGGCCCTGCCCGGCGGGAACCTGACCCGGGCCGCCTGTGCGATCGACGTCGCCTCGGCCAAGGACGCCGCCGGGCGGCTGCTGGACGGCCCCGACCGGCCGACCGCGCTCGTCTGCGACGACGACCTGATCGCCGCGGGCGCCTACAAGGCGGCGCGGGCGCGCGGCCTGGACGTCCCGTCCGACCTGTCGGTCACCGGGTTCGACGACGTGCTGCTCGCGATCGCGCTGGAGCCCGAACTGACCACCGTCCGGCTCCCCGCGGAGGAGCTGGGCGCACAGGGCATGACGGCGTTGCTCGACCTCCTCGCCGGCGGCCGCCCGGCTCCCCGCGTCCTCCCCGGCGAACTCGTCGTCCGCGATTCGACGGCGGCCCCGTCGACCGGGCGCCCGCCTTCCTCGCGGGGCGGAGGAAGACGGGTATAAGGAGCAGATGGGATCCCGTCCGTCCGAAACCGATATCGAGGCGCATCCGGAGAACCGCATCGGCACGGCGGCACCCCGGACCCGGGCCTGGCGCGGCGGCGAGATCGAGGCGGAGGGCTTCCCCGTCCACCGCATCCGTGATTATCTGCGGCGCCCGGACGTCGTCGTGTGGCTCGACCTGTGCGGGCCGCGCCAGGAGGACCTGCACGTCGTCGCCGATGAACTGGGCCTCGACCCCGTCGCGGTGGAGGACGCGGTGTCCCGGCATGAGCGGGCCAAGCTGGACCGCTATGAGGGGTACTCGTTCCTGAACATGTACGTCCCGCTGATGGACGGCGCCGAACTCACGATGCACGAACTGTCGGCGTTCCTCGCCGAGCGCGCGCTGGTCACGGTGCGGCAGGACAGCGGCTTCGACGTCGACGCGCTCATCCGCCGTTGGGACGAGAGCCCCGGCGGCGAACTCGGCGAGACCGGCGCCGCGTTCCTGCTGTACGGCATGCTCGACCTGGTCGTGGACCTGCAACTGGAGGCCGTCGAGGCGCTCGACGACGAGGTCGGCACGGTGGAGGAACTGGTCTTCGACGACGCGTTCCCGGTCAGGGAGATCCAGCACCGCAGCTTCCGGCTGCGCAAGAACCTGGCCGCGCTGCGGCGGGTCGCACTGCCCATGCGGGAGGTCGTGAACACGCTGCTCCGGCGTGACCTGCGGCTCGTCACGCCGCCGCTCGTGCCCTACTTCCAGGACGTCTACGACCACACGCTGCGCGTCGCGGAGTGGACGGACGGGCTGCGCGACCTCGTCGCGGACCTCCTCGAGACGCGGCTGGCCCTGCAGGGCAACCGGATGAACGAGGTGATGAAGAAGGTCACGAGCTGGGCGGCGATCATCGCGGTGCCGACCGCCGTCACCGGTTTCTACGGGCAGAACGTTCCGTTCCCCGGCTCGGCGGAGCATTCCGGTTTCGTCGCCAGCGCGATCATCATCGTCGTCTGCAGCATCGGCCTCTACGTGCTCTTCAAGCGCCGCGACTGGCTGTGAGACCGGCCGTGTCCGCAGTTCAACCCGCATTCATATGAGTGCGCATATCGATAATCGCCCAATATCAATATTGGACATCGCCGCCACGGCTCTGGTCTGCTCACCGCATGCGAACGAGATCAACCCGCCTCGGAACCGTCCTCGGAGCCACCGGCCTGACGCTCTCCCTCCTGCTCTCCACCGCCGGATGCGGCGGTGGCCCGGAAACCGGGGGCAGTACCGCGACTCCCCAGAGCGCGACTGCTCCGCTGCATGCGGCTTCGGACCGTCCCGCCCCCTCCCAGGGCACGGTCAGCACGCGGCTCCGCGCCATCGAGAAGGCCCGGCAGGTACGCATCGGGGCGTACGCGATCGATACCGGCAGCGATCGAGCCGTCGGCTATCGTGCCAACGAGCGTTTCCCGTTCCTGTCCACGTTCAAGGCCGTGGTGTGCGGCGCGGTCCTTCAGAAGGCCCGCCGGTCGGACCCCGGCCTCATGGACCGTGTCATCCGCTACAAGGAGACCGACCTCGTCGACTACTCCCCCGTCACCGAGAAGCATGTGAAGACCGGCATGACCGTCGCCGAACTGTGCCACGCGGCGATCACCGTCAGCGACAACACCGCTGGGAACCTGGTGCTGAAGCAGATCGGCGGCCCCGCGGCGCACACCGCGTTCTTCCGCTCGCTCGGCGACCGGCTCAGCCGGCATGACCGCTGGGAGACCGCGCTCAACGACTGGCGGCCGGGCGAGCGGCGCGACACCCTCGTCCCGCGCAGCTGGGGCCGCAGCCTCCGGGCGCTCACCGCCGGGGACGCGCTGGCACCCGCCGACCGGGCCCGCCTGATCGGCTGGATGAAGGCCTCCGAGACGGGCGCCGACCGCATCCGCGCCGGGCTGCCGGAAGGCTGGACGGCCGGCAACAAGACCGGCACGGGCGGCACCTACGGCACCGCGAACGACACCGCGATCGCCTGGCCCCCGTCCGGCGGCGCACCGCTGATCATCGTGGTGACGACCAACCGGCGGGCGGCGGACGGCACCGCCGACGGCGCGGCGATCGCCAAGGCCACCGCCGTCCTGGTCCGCGCCCTGCGGCCGGCCGGCTAGAGGCACGATGGTCCCGGGCCGCACCACCGCCTCCGCGCGTCCCCTCCAGGCCCGGGGCCCGTCCCCCGGCGCGGAAACCACCGGCGCGGAAACCACCGGTGGCGAGAGCTCCGGCCGGAAAACGCCCGGCGGGGATACGCCCGGCAAGAGGTCTGCCGAGCGCCGGACCATCCTGGTGATCGCCACCGTCCAGATCGCGATCGGCCTCGGTTTCTACGCCGTGTTCGGCCACGTCGTCGCCCATATGCGCGACGGCGTCGGCCTGGCCGCCGGGACGATCGGCCTGGTTCTCGGAACCCGGCTCCTCATCCAGTACACGCTGCTGCTGCCGGTCGGGGCGCTGACGGACGCGCTGGGCGCACCCCGTGCCGGGACACTCGCATGCGTCGTCCGCGCCGGCGGATTCGGGCTATTGGGCACGGCGGACGGCATCGCCGGGCTGGTCGCCGCCGCCGTCCTGCTCGGCGTCGGCGGCGCCCTCTACCATCCCGCCGCACAGTCACTGGTCGCGGGGCTGTCGCCCGCGCGCCGTCCGGGCGGCTACGCGACCTACCTGATCAGCGGGCACGTCTCCGCGGTGATCGGCCCGCCCGCCGGGCTGGTGCTGCTGGCCGGCGGCGGCTTCCCCGTCCTCGCGGCGGCCGCGGCGGCCGCGTGGGGCATCGCCGCCGCGCTCTTCCTGCTGCTGCCCGCGGCCCCGCGCGTGCCCGGCGCCTCGACATCCCGGACGCTGACGCGGAGCCTCGGCGCGGTGGGGCGGGACCGCCGTTTCCTCCGGTTCGCCGTGGTCGTCGCCCCCTCCACGCTGCTCGCGAGCGCGACCACGACCGTCGTCCCGCTGAAGGGCTTCGGCTCCGGCTGGGCGACCGTGTTCTTCTGCGTGGCCGCCGCCGTGATCGCCGCCGTCCAGCCCTGGTGCGCCACGGGCGGCCGGGCCGGCCGGCCCCGCGTCCTCCGCGCCGGGCTGTTCCTGTCGGGCGCCGGCTACTTGACACTCGTCCCGCTGGACGCAACCGAACTGGGCGGCGGCGGGCACGGCGCGCAGGTCGCGGGGCTGCTGGCCGCGGCCGTCCTCAGCGGGCTGGGGGCGGGCCTCCTGCAGCCGTCGATCTTCCAGGTCGTCGCCCAGTACGCGCCGCCCGGACGGGTCGGCGCGTATCTCGGGACGTCGTCGTTCCTGGCCGGGATGGTGGCCTTCGCCGGCGGCCTGGCCGTCGGCGCGCTCTTCGACGCCGGGTCCGCCGGCGCGGCGACCGCGCTGGCCGGGCTGACCGCCCTCGCGCTGCTGTCCGCCTGTGCCCGCCCGCAGACGACGCCGTGACCGCACCCAACGCCGTGACCTTGCCAGACGCTGTGACCCCGCCCAACGCTGTGACCTTGCCAGACGCTGTGACCCCGCCCAACGCTGTGACCTTGCCAGACGCTGTGACCTTGCCAGACGCCGTGACCTTGCCAGACGCCGTGACCTTGCCAGACGCCGTGACCTTGCCAGACGCCGTGACCTTGCCAGACGCCGTGCACACGCCAAACGCCTGGCGTTGCCGGGCCTGGTCAGAGGGCCTTCAGGAACTTCGCGGCGATGGGCGCGGCGGCCTCGGCGCCGGTGCCGCCGCCCTCGACGATGACGGCGAAGGCGACGTCCTTGCGGTAGCCGATGAACCAGGCGTGGGTCGGCGGCTCCTCGCCCGACCCGTACTCGGCCGTCCCGGTCTTGCCCGCCGTCCCGGACGGGAAGCCGACACCGGACGCGGTCCCCTCGCTGACGACGGCGGGCATCAGGGCGTGCAGGGCCTTCTCGACCGCCGGCTCCAGCTTCTTCGGCGGGACGGGCTTGCGGCCTCCGGCGTCGGCGGCCTGCGAGGCGACGGCCGCGTCGACGATGCGGGGCGAACGCCAGGTGCCGTCGGCCGCCGCCGCGGCGACGCTCGCCATGTTGAGCGGGCTCGTCAGCACCTTGCCTTGGCCGAACGACGCGGACGCGAACGCGGTGTCGTCCTTGTTGTCGGGGAACGCGGCACGGACGGCGGGGAGCCCGGCGATGATCGGGACGTTGAAGCCGAACTGGCCCGCGACCTCGACGAGGCGCTTCTCGCCGAGCTTGTCCACGGCGAGGCGCGCGAACGTGGTGTTGCACGAGTGCGCGAACGCCTCACGGAACGGGATCGTCCCGAAGTCCTCGTGCTTGTAGTTGTGGAACGAGCGGCCGCCGACCGTGGTGGTGGCCGGGCAGGCCACCTTCGTGCTCACGCCCACGCCGTCCGCGACGAGGGCGGCGGCGGTGACGACCTTGAACGTGGAGCCGGGCGGATACTGGCCCATCAGGGCGCGGTTGTACCCGCCGGGCTTGTTCGCCACGGCGAGGATCTCGCCGGTGGACGGACGCACCGCCACCATGGAGGCGGGCTTGCTCGCGTCGCCGAGCGCCTCGCCGGCGGCGGCCTGCACCTCCGGGTCGATGGTCGTCTTCAGGGGCTTGCCGTCGACGCCGCCGAAGCGCTGCAAGGTCTTCACCGCGTCACCTTCGGCGTCGACGATCTGCACGGCGAGGGCGGGCGTTCCGGCGAGGCGGCGCTCGTACTGCTTCTGCAGGCCGACCGCGCCGACCGCGTCACCCTCGCGGTAGGGGGCGCCGAGTTCCTTCGCCGCCTCGGCGGACGCGGGTGCGAGCGGCCCCGCGAGCTGCCGGGCGGACCCGGACGGCGAGCCGCTCAACGCACTGCCGTCCGCCGCGAGAATCGCCGCACGGTCCGGGAAGGCGCGGGCCGCGCGCAGCCGCTGCCCCTCCTTGAGCGCCGGATGCAGGACCTGCGGCGACCACCGGACGAGCCACTCGCCGTCCCGCTCGACGAGCGGCAGGGCCCCGTCGTACTTGAACGTCCTGTCCCCGGCCAGCGTCAGTTCGGCCGTGTAGGACCCGCCCGCCTTGCCGCCGTCGGGATCACCCACCGACGCGACGGTGTAGCGCTGGCGCACGACGCCCAGGTCGTCCCGCATGCCGGAGACGCGCGTGTCGAAGTCGGCGGGCGGACCGTCGGTCAGGGCCCTCATCGCGGCGATGTCGCCGCCGCTCCAAGCCGCGAGGTAACGCTCCGCGGCGTCCCTGTGCTCGTCGCCCCGGCGCAAGAACCACACCGCCCCCGCCCCCACGATCACGACCACCACCGCGACCGCCGCGGCGGTGATCACACGGGATCGGCGCATATCGAACTCCCTTCCCCCTTGAACAGGGCCCCCTCGGATGAAGACACAAGAACACCAGCCGCACCCCGGAATGTCCAAGATTGATATCAGTGTCAGAGAGATACGTTAATTGATATCGTCGCTGGTCGTGAACGTCGTGGGGCATCTGCAGTGCTTCGTCGTCGTGGCCGAAGAACTGCACTTCGGCCGCGCGGCGGAGCGTATCGGCATGGCGCAGCCTCCGCTGAGCCAGCGGATCCAGCGGCTGGAGCGCGAACTCGGCGTGCGGCTGTTCGACCGGTCCAGCCGGAGGGTGCGGCTGACCGCCCCGGGAAGGCTGCTGCTGGACGAGGCCCGTGACATCCTCGCCCGCGTGGAACGCATCTACTCCGTCGCCGAGCGCGCCAGGCTCGGCGAGGTCGGCACGGTACGGGCGGGCCTGCCGAGCGACCTCGGCGGGCCGATCGTCGCCGCGCTGATCGCCGCGTTCCGGGACCGCCGCCCCGACCTGCGGCTCGACCTGCGGGAGACGGGAACGGCCGAGCAGGTCCGCGCGCTCGCGGACGGCTCGCTGGACGCCGGGATCGTGCGGCACCCGTGCGACTCCCGCGATCTGGAGCTCGGCCCGATGCTCGGCCAGCCGCTCGGCGTGCTACTGCCCGCCGCCACAAACCCGACCGCCACAAACCCGACCGGCGCAAACCCGACCGGCGCAAACCCAGCCGGCGCGCCCCCGACCGGCGCAACCCCAATCGGCACGGAACTCGCCGGTGCGGACCCAACCGGCCGTGCCACTGCCGCCGCCTCCGCCGCCGCTCCCCCCACCGGCGCTGACCCCACCGGCGCTGACTCTGCCGACGCTGACTCTGCCGACGCTGACTCTGTCGGCTCGCCCCTCGTCGCGTCCCCCGAGGTGCATCTCGCCGACCTCGGCGGACGTGACCTCGTGGTGTCCCCGCGTGAAGAGTCGCCCGGCGCCCACGACGAACTGCTGGCGGCCTGCCGCAGGCACGGCTATGCGCCCGCCGCCGTCCACGAGGCGCGGCACCCGCAGTTCGCGCTGGGCCTCGTCCTCGCGGGGACGGCCGTGGCCCTCGTCCCCCGCGTCGACGACACCGCGGGCGTGACGTGGCGTCCGCTGGTGGGCGAGCCGCTGGCGTGGCGGACGTCGTGCGTGTGGCGGCGGGCCGCCGATCCCGAGCACGCCCGCGCGATCGCCGACTTCACCGCCGTCGCGACCGCCGTCCTGCGCAGGGAGGCCGGCATGACGCCGCTGGACGGTGCGCCGGTCCGCCGCGTCGTCCCGCGCCCGTCCTCGGGGTTCCTGGCATGAGCGGAGCGAACCGGGGAGCGCGGGGGGCCGCCCCCCACAGGAGGCAGGCATGAGGGAAGCGAACCGGGGATCGTGGGGGGGCGTCCCCTCACAGCAGGCGGGCATGAGCGGGCCGGGGGCGTGGGGGTCGGGGGGCGTCCGGGTGGATGTGACCGAGCGCATCGAGGCGGAGTTCCGTTCCGCCGGTGTGACCGGATTCCTGCACGTCATGGACATGGACACCGGGCGGGAGGTCGCGGTCCGCGCCGACGATCCCGTCGTGCTCGCCTCGGTGTTCAAGGTGCCGCTGCTCGTCACGTTCCACAGGCAGGCCGCCGACGGCGTCCTCGACCCGGCCGAGCCGGTCACGCTGCGCCCGCCGGACCGCACCGCCGGCCCGACCGGGATATCGGCGATGCAGGACGAGGTCCGCATGTCGCTGCGCGACCTGACCCTCCTGATGATCACCGTCAGCGACAACGCGGCGGCCGACGTCGTCCTCGACCGGGTCGGCCGGGACGCGGTCAACGCGACGGCCGCCGCGCTCGGGCTCCGCGACACCGTCGTCGAGGTCAGCGGGCGCGAACTGCACGAAACCCTCCTTGAGGACGCCGGGGCCGCCACCTTCGCGGACGTGTGGACCCGGCTGGACGAGCCCGGCGTGGAGGCGCGGCTGCGCGCCCTCGACCCGCTGCGCACGAGCCGCAGCACGCCCCGCGACATGACCCGGCTGCTGTCGATGATCTGGCGGGACGAGGCCGCGCCGCCCGGCGGGTGCGCGGCGATGCGGCGGCTTTTCGGGCTCCAGGTCTGGCCGCACCGCCTGTCGTCCGGATTCCCCTACGACGACGTCGTCGTGAGCGGCAAGACCGGGACGCTGCCGACCCTCCGCAACGAGGTCGGCGCCGTCGAGTACCCGGACGGGGGCCGGTACGCCGTCGCGGTGTTCACCAGGTCGCTGCTGCCCATCGCCGTCCTGCCGCAGGCGGACGCCGTCATCGGCTCCGCCGCCCGCATGGCCGTGGAGTCGCTCCGCCGCCCCTGAGCGTCCCGTCCCCTCGAATATCAGCTGTCCGATACCGACCGGCAGATACCGACCGGCAGATACCAGCCGTCCGGTCCCGACGACCGATACCAACGACCGATACCGACGTCCGATATCACCGATCCGCGTGACCGCTAAGCCAGCACTCCCTCGGGAAACATAAGCTGTACCCCGGCTTTGATCACTCTTGGGGAGACTTCGTTGCGGCTGCCGGATCATCTGGAGCTACTGCTCACCGACGAGCCGGTGCTCGACGTCTACTCGCACGGTCCGTGGCGCGTCCCGGACGGGCTGTTCGAGGAGATCTCGGCGCGGATCGACGGGCTGGCGGCCGACCCGCGGGCCGCGGAACTGACGACCGACGAGCACAAGCTGCTGACGCTGCCGGCGGCGCTCGTCACCGCGGAGATCTTCGGCATCCTGGCGTTCCTGCCCGGCGGCGGCGCGATCAAGGCGGGTTCGTGGTCGCAGCTGCCCGAGCGGCTGCTGTACCGGCATCTGGTCAACCCGGGGCCGCTCAGCACCCGGATGACCCGCTGGGACGCGCCCGGCGGCCGGTGGCGTCCGCCGGTCGACTGGCTGATCGAGGCCCCCGACCGGGAACTCGCGATCGACCTGGCCCGCGACTGCCTGTCCGTCCTGGAGGGCATCGAGCCGCTGGAGGAACGCCGCAAGGCGCTGCTGCGGCTGTACGACGACGCGCCAGTGTGCGACATGAACCTGCCGAAGATGGAGCTGCGGGAGCACTGGCACGCGCACGCCGGCGACGACATCGTCACGGCGTTGCCCGAACTGCTCGGCCCCGTCGGCTACCTGGAGTGGGTGTGCGCGGGACTGCTCGCGTCCTACGAGAACCTGACGGAGGCTGCGCCCCGCGATGAGAGCGTCGAGGTCCACCTGATCCAGCTGCTCCTGCAGGGCAGCATGGAGCACGTCCCGGCGGAGTTGTCCGTGGCGCTGGGCGAGGACCGCTACCGCGAGCTGCAGCAGCGCTTCGCCGCCGAACGCCGCGGGTTCAAGGCGGGCGCCTGGCAGGAGCGGACGCGGGCGTGGCTCGTCCGGGCGCTGGTCGCGGGCGCCGCCGACGCCTGCCGGGGCTGGCTCGACATGGCGATGCGGTTCTGCGCGATCGTCCAGGGCCTGCCCGGCGACCCGTGGTTCCCGAAGGCCGAATGCATCCCCGTCGGCCAGTTCCAGACCGACCTGCGGCGCCTGTACGCGCCGCGCCGCCGCGTCGTCAACCCGCTCACCGAAACGCTGAAGAGCGTCCCGGAACCGGTCGGGGACGCCGAGGCGCGGCAGGGCGGGCGGGCCTCCGCGCGGGCGGAGATCTCGACGTCGCTGGTCGAGCAGCCCGAGGTGGTCGAGGCGCTGGACGAGCTGACCAGCGGCAGCGGACCCGTCCGGCTGCTGATCACCGGGCCGGACGGCACCGGCAAGCGCGACGCCGCGCAGGAACTCGGCAAGGCCCTGGCGCTCGGCCGCGACCCGCACTGGCTCACCGACAACCTGTTCACGGGCCAGCGGCTGTCGGACGCCGTCGCCAAACTCCACGCCGACGCCCGCGACTGCGCCGGCGACCGGCTTCTCATCATCGAGGGCCTCGACGGCATCGTCACCGACCCCGGCAACGGGGAGGCCATCGCCGCCGAACTGCACCGGCTGCTGGCCGTCCACCCCGACCTGCACCTCGTGGCGCTGTGCGACACCGACGGCGAGGAGCGGATCCGCGACATCAACCCCGTCCTGCCGCAGCGGTTCCGGATCGCGCGGACCCGGCCGTTCACCGCGCAGGGCCACGCCGAGCTGTTCCGCCGCGCCCTGGACGCCCGCGGCGCCCGCGGCACCCGGCAGGCGGTCGAGGCGGCGGGCGCGCTACTGGCCGCGACGCCGCCGATGCAGACGCTCCGCAACGCCCGCCTCGCCCCCCACCTCGCCGACCAGGCCGTCGCCGCGGCCCGGGCGCGCATGACACCGGACGCGGAGTCGACGGCCGCCGGACCGGGCGCCACGTCGCAAGAAGCCGCGTCATCGGGCGCCGCGTCAGCAAAAGCCGCGACATCGAAGGCCGCGGCACCACAAACCGTGTCACCACAAACCGTGTCACCACAAACCGCGTCACCACAAACCGCGTCACCACAAACCGCGTCACCACAAACCGCGTCACTACAAGCCGCAGCAGTAGAAGCAGAAGCCGCGTCATTGGGCGTCGCGGCATCAAAGGCTGCGTCACCGAAGGCCGCGGCACAAAAGGCCAGGCTGGTCATCCGCAAGCAGGACATCCCGGAGACGCTGGACACCTCGCAGGCCACCGGCAACCCGCTCGCCGAACTGCGCGACCTCACCGGCCTCGACACCGTCAAGCACGAGATCGCGCTGCTCGTCGCCGGGACGCACGCGGCGCGGCTGCGCAGCGAATCCGGGCTGACGATCACCCCGCCGACGCGGCACATGGTGTTCACCGGCAACCCCGGCACCGGAAAGACGATGGTGGCCCGTCTGCTCGGCCGCATCTACAAGCGGCTCGGGGTGCTGTCGTCCGGGCATCTCGTCGAGGCGTCCCGCGCCCACCTCGTCGGCGAGTACATCGGGCAGACCGCGCCCCGCACCCGCAGGCTGGTGGAACGCGCGATCGGCGGCGTCCTGTTCATCGACGAGGCGTACACGCTCACCCAGTCGCCGCTGAAGGGCGACTACGGGCATGAGGCGATCGCCGAACTGGTGAAGCTGATGGAGGACCACCGCGACGACCTCGTGGTGATCGTGGCCGGGTACGAGCAGGAGATGGCGGAGTTCCTGGTCGCCAACCCGGGCCTGGACTCCCGCTTCCCCAAGCAGATCCACTTCCCCGACTACACCGACGACGAGCTGATCATCGTGTTCGGTCAGCTCGCCGCCGCGGACGGCTTCCGGCTCGCCCCCGGCACCGAGGAGGTCCTGCGGACGATGCTGCGCCGCGCGCCGCGCGGCCCGTCGTTCGGCAACGGCCGCCTGATGCGCAACATGCTGGACGTGGCCGTCGCGAACCAGGCCGACCGTGTCGCGTCCGCCGCCGTCGCCGCTGTCAAGGACGGCAGCGCAAACGACGGAGAGGGCGGGCGGGGCACCAAGGGCCACAAGTCCGCCAAATCCTCCGCCAAGTCCACCACCAAATCCTCCGCCAAGTCCTCCGTGAAGGCCCCCACCAAGAGCGAACTGATCACGCTCACGGCCGACGATCTGCCCCCGCTGCTGGATCATCCGGAGGAATTCTTCGGTCTGTACCTCTGAGCGGGTATGACCTGAGGTGGCTTCCCCGCCCGCCGACGGCGAGGAGGCTGCCATGCCGCATGGTCTTCCGGGGGACGAGCGTGTTCTGCGCGGCATCGCCGACCAGGAGACGGCCCGGCTGCGGGACGGCACACTGCCCTGGTCATGGTGGCTGGAACGCGCCGTTCTGCATGGACGCCGGTACGGCTACCTCGGCATCCTCCTGATCAGCGCCCAGTGGCGCGGCGCCACCGACGTCCGTTCCTACGAGGAGTGGCGTTCCGCGGGCCGCCAGGTCCGGAAGGGTGAGACGGGCATCCGCGTCCTAGGCCGGGCCGGTGCGCCGCGTGCCGTCTTCGACGTGTCGCAGACGGACGGTCTCCCCCTCCCAGCCTCGCTCCCGACCCCCCTCCCAGCCTCGCTCCCGACCCCCCTCCCAGCCTCGCTCCCGACCCCGCTCCCGGCCCCGTTCACCACCCCGTCGCGGCCCGAGGCCGCGCACCGGTTCGCGGCGCTCACCGGGAACGCCGGCGGCGGGGGCGTGCGGCGGGTGGAGGCCGACTCCGTCACATTCCTGGTGGCGGCCTGGCTCGGGTTGGCACCGTCCATGCCCGACTTCCCGGCGAGAGCGTTCTGGGCGGGCCCCGGTATGGGTGACCGGATCCTCCGGACGGCCCGGCGCAGGTACGAGGAGGCGTCAGGCGCGTCCGAGCACGGGATCATGCCCGACGCGCACCGGTTCTTCCGTGCGCGGCTCGCGGAGAGCTGGGTGCCCCGCTACCTCGCCGGACGCGGATTCCCTGCGGGTGTGCAGCGGCGGTGGCGGATCGGGTACGCGCCGGACGGCGCCCGCGCGCTCACCGGGCACCTCCGGACGCTCGGGCACGGCGACGACGAGATCGTCGCGTCCGGCCTGGCGCGTCGCGGGCACGCGGGGCGGCTCCACGACACGTTCCGCGACCGGGCGATGTTCGCGATCCGGACGGCGGACGGCGCGGTCGCCGGCTTCATCGGCCGCCGCCGGGACGGTGCACGCGGCCCCAAATACCTGAACGGCCCCGACACGTTTCTCTTCCACAAGGGTGAGCTGCTGTACGGCCTGCACGAGGCCCGCGACCGGCTGGCGGCCAGCGCGCGTCCCGTGATCGTCGAAGGGCCGCTGGACGCCATCGCGGTCACCATCGCGGGACCGGCCGAGTACGCGGCCGTCGCGACCTGCGGGCTCGCCCTCACATCGCCGCAGGTCGACGCACTGGGGAACGTCGCCGACCTGGACGGCGCCGGTGTCCTCGTCGCCCTGGACGGCGACCCGGCGGGACGATCGGGAGCCGTCCGCGCATGGGACAGACTCGCCGGGATCGGCGGCCCGATCGACACCGCCGCCCTGCCCGCCGGACGCGACCCCGCCGGACTGCTGAAAGCCGACGGCCGCGCCGCCGTCCTACGTGCGCTCCGCGCCAGGACCCCGCTGATGGACGCGGTCGTGGACACCGCCCTCGAACGAGCCGGCGGGCCATTCGGCGGCCCGGAGGAACAACTCGCCGCGATCCGCGCCGCCTCCAAGATCATCGCAACCCGCCCGCCGGATGCGGCCCATCAGGTCGTCCGCGTCGCGGCCCGCATGAACGTCCCCACCGCCCTGGTCACCGAAATCCTGATCGACACGGTAAGCCCATAGCCCCTCCGCCCAACCACGCCACACCCCGCGAATGCCCGCACCCCCGTGGCCCTATCACTCCGAGGCCCTCGCCACCCGCGACCCTCACCACCCCAGCGAGACCCATTACCCCGGCAGGAACCACCGCCGCGGCGGGGGACCGGTCAGCCCGTGAGGCGGTCGGCGGCGTCGAAGAGGAGGGTTTCGGCGCCGGGGCGGGTGATGAGCTGCGCACCGACCGGCAGGCCGTGGACCGTCCCGGCGGGGATGCTCAGGGCGGGCAGGCCCAGCACGTTCCACGGGCACGTGAGGCTCACCAGCGTCGGTACGTGCGGGCCGAGCGGCCCCTCGGTCTCGCCGATCTTCGGGGCGGTGATCGGGAGGGTGGGCATCGCCAGGAAGTCGTAGCGGTCCAGCAGCCCGGCGACGTCCCGCGCGAAGCGGTCCCGCTCGCGGACGGCGCGCAGGTATCGCCAGCCGGGCGTCCGGCCCGCGTGCTTCAGGCGCTCAAGCGTCGGCGCCTGGTACAGGCCGGGCGCCTCCGCGACGCGTTCGGCGTGCACGTCGTACGCTTCGCTGTCCTGGATGGCCCGGAAGATCCGCCGGATTTCGAGCAGGTCGATCCGCTCGGACGGCGCGTCCGGGAACAGCGCCCGGACGGTCCGCTCCACGTCCGGGTCGATCGCCGGCGGTTCGATCCACGCGACGCGCACGTGCGGTGCGCTCTCGTCGACCGGCGACGGGACGGCCTCCGCCGGGCCGGTCAACGCGTGGTAAGCGATGCGGCAGTCCGCCGCGGACCCGGCGAGGACTCCGACATGGTCGAACGACGTCGACAACGGGAACACGCCCTGCGTGGGTATGGCGCCGTACGGCGGCTTGAACCCGGCGATGCCGCAGAACGCGGCGGGGATCCGCACCGACCCGCCCGTGTCCGTGCCGAGCGCGAGCGGGACCGTCCCGGCGGCGATGGCGGCGGCGCTGCCACTACTGGAGCCGCCCGACATCCGCTCCCGGTCGTGCGGGTTGCGGACCGGCCCGTTGACGGACACGTCGCCGCTGCCGCCGTACGCGAACTCGTGCGTACCGGTCTTGCCGACGATCACGGCTCCCGCGTCCCGCAGCATCGTCACGCAGGCCGCGTCGGTCTCGGCCACATTCCCGTTGAAGTGCGCCGAGCCCATCCCTGTCGGGAGGCCGGCGACGTCGATGATGTCCTTCACCGCGACGGGGACACCGTGCAGCGGCCCCCGGTCGACGCCGGACGCGAGTTCCTCGTCCGCCCACCTGGCGGCGGCCTCGGCGCCCTCGGGGTCGAGGGTCACGAAGGCGTTCAGGTCCGGGTCGACCGACTCCAGGGCCCGCGCCAGCAGGCCGGTCGCCGACTCGCCGCCCGCACGCAGGCCACGCCCGATGTCGGCGAGGGTCCGCCCGGTGAAGAACCCGCTCATGTAGCCTCCCGTCCGTCCAGCCTTACCGGTCTGCGTAGCATGGCAGAGCCACCGGCCTCTCACCGCCGTCGCGAACGGACCCCGCCTCTCGCGCTCCGTCGCCCGTCCGTCGCCCGTCCCTCGCCCGTCCCTCGCCCGTCCCTCGCCCGTCCGTTGTTCGTCCGTTGTCTGTTCGTCGCCGCCCGTCTCTGAGCGTTGCACATTCGTCGCAGAGAGTCAGCCTTTCGTCGCGGATACGCGACCGCCGACCGACTACACTCCCGAACACGTAAACCTACGCGCGAGTACGCGGCAGGCTTCAGGACACCCAATGGAGACGCTCCCACCGGTTCGCTGGGGGGCGGGGCGGAGACCGCACCCTGCTTCCGGACGCGGCCGCCGCCCCTGTAACCGGTGACGTCCACATCCAGGTGGGGGGACAAGGCCACGGCGGCACGCACCCGCCGCCGTGGCCTTGCTTAATCTTCGGCGGCCCTGTCTCGGGTGGGACGTTCGGCCCCGCCCTCCGTGGAACGTTCGGCCCGGCCCTCCGTGAAACGTCCGGCTCTGAGCGTGCGACCCCTTTGGTCAGGGGCTTTCGGTGATGGTTGAGGAGGCCGATCGGGGGGACGTGATGCTGCCAGGGCGGTACCGAAACACCCGGCTCCGGAACCGGCCCCCGGCACCGAAGGGACAAGGGACGCGCCATGACCGAGTCCGTCGCCATGACCGACGACGAAGTACGCCGGATCGACGCGTACTGGAGGGCGGCCAACTACCTGTCCGTGGGGCAGATCTACCTGCTGGACAACCCGCTGCTCCGCGAGCCGCTCGAACGCCGCCACATCAAGCCGCGGCTGCTCGGCCACTGGGGCACCTCACCCGGCCTCAACTTCTGCTACGCGCACCTCAACCGGGCGATCAAGGCGCGCGACCTCGACATGATCTACATCATGGGCCCGGGGCACGGCGGCCCGGCGGCCGTCGCGAACGCCTGGCTGGAGGGCACCTACAGCGAGGTGTACCCGGACGTGTCGCTGGACGAGCGGGGCATGCGGCGCCTGTTCCGGCAGTTCTCATTCCCCGGCGGCATCCCTAGCCATGTGGCGCCGGAGACGCCCGGCTCGATCCATGAGGGCGGCGAGCTGGGGTATTCGCTGGCCCACGCCTACGGGGCGGTGTTCGACAACCCCGATCTGGTCGTCGCGTGCATCATCGGGGACGGGGAAGCGGAGACCGGGCCGCTGGCGGCGAGCTGGCACTCCAACAAGTTCCTGGACCCGGTGAACGACGGCGCCGTCCTGCCGATCCTGCACCTCAACGGCTACAAGATCGCGAACCCGTCGGTGCTCGCGCGGGTCCCCGAGGAAGAGCTCGTCCAGCTGCTCGACGGCTACGGATACCAGCCGTTCCTGGTGAGCGGCGACCAGCCCGCGTCCATGCACCGCAAGATGGCCGCCGCGCTCGACCAGGCCCTCACCGAGATCGGCGACATCCAGCGCGGCGCCCGGGAGGGACGGACCTCCGGGCGGCGACGCTGGCCCATGATCGTCCTGCGGTCTCCGAAGGGCTGGACGGGCCCGAAGGAGGTGGACGGGAAGCCGGTCGAGAACACGTGGCGTTCCCACCAGGTCCCGCTCGCCGGCGTGTGCGACAACCCCGAGCACCTCGCGCAGTTGGAGGAGTGGCTGCGCTCGTACCGTCCGGACGAACTGTTCGACGACGCGGGACGTCCCGTCGCGGAACTGCGCGCCCTCGCGCCCGCAGGCGACCGCCGGATGAGCGCCAGCCCGCACGCCAACGGCGGGCTGCTGCTGAAGCCGCTGGTCCTGCCGGACTTCCGTGACTACGCGGTGCCCGTCGACAAGCCGGGCACGACGTCCACGGAGCCCACCCGGACGTTCGGGACGTTCCTCCGCGACGTCGTGAAGGCCAACCCGTCCAACTTCCGGATCATGGGCGCCGACGAGACCGCGTCCAATCGGCTCGGGGACGTGTTCGAGGCGACCGACCGCGTCTTCCAGGGCGAACGGTTTCCGACCGACGAGCACCAGGGTCCGTCCGGCCAGGTGATGGAGGTGCTGAGCGAGCACCTGTGCCAGGGCTGGCTGGAGGGCTACCTCCTCACCGGACGGCACGGGCTGTTCAACAGCTATGAGGCGTTCATCCACATCGTGGACGCGATGTTCAACCAGCACGCCAAGTGGCTGAAGGTCACCCGGCACCTGCCGTGGCGGCGGCCGATCGCGTCACTGAACTACCTGCTGTCGTCGCACGTGTGGCGGCAGGACCACAACGGCTTCACCCACCAGGACCCCGGCTTCCTCGACGTCGTCCTGAACAAGAAGCCGGAGATCGTCCGGGTGTACCTGCCGCCGGACGCGAACACGCTGCTGTCGGTCGGCGACCACTGCCTGCGGTCCCGCGACTACGTCAACGTGGTCGTCGCGGGCAAGCAGCCCGCCCTGAACTGGCTGCCGATGGACGCGGCGATCGCGCACTGCGCCCGCGGCATCGGCATCTGGGAATGGGCGTCGCATTCCCCCCGGCCCGCTCCCCCCCGGCCCGCCGACCCTGCCGCCCCCGCCAACCCCTCCGCCCCCTCCCAACCTGTCAACCCCTCAGGCCCCACTGGCCCCGCCGACCACCACGGCGAAGGGGACGCCGGCCCGGACGTCGTGCTCGCCTGCGCGGGCGAGATCCCGACACTGGAGACGCTCGCCGCCGCCGACCTGCTGAGGCAGCTGTTCCCCGATCTCGGCGTCCGGGTCGTGAACGTCGTGGACCTCATGCGGCTCCAACCGCCCAGCGAACATCCGCACGGGATGCCGGACCGCGACTACGACGCGCTGTTCACCACCGACAAGCCCGTCATCTTCGCGTTCCACGGCTACCCGTACCTCATCCACCGGCTCACCTACCGCCGCGCCGGGCACCCCAACCTGCACGTCCGCGGCTACAAGGAGGAAGGGACGACCACCACGCCGTTCGACATGGTCATGCTGAACGACCTGGACCGCTACCACCTCGTCATGGACGTCATCGACCGCGTCCCCTCACTCGGAGGACGCGTCGCCCACATCAGGCAGCGGATGGCCGACCAGCGTCTCGCGGCGCGCGCCTACACACGCGAACACGGCGAGGACGCACCGGAAGTCCGCGACTGGACCTGGCCGTACTGATGGCGAGCGAACCAATGGCGAGCGAACCAATGGCGAGCGAACCGATGAGGGTCCTCACGGTCAACCCGGGGTCCAGCAGCCTGAAGGTGAGCCTGCTCGACCTCGACGACACCGTCCTCGCCGTGGAGTCGGGCACCGGCCACGAGATGGCCCCGATGGTCACCGACATGCCGAAGCCCGACGCGATCGGCGTACGGTTCGTCCACGGCGGCACCGACTTCACCGAACCCGTGCCCATCGACGCCAAGGTCACCGAACAACTGCGCGACCTCGCCGACCTCGCCCCGCTGCACCAGCCGGCGTCGCTGCACGCACTGTCGGAGATCACCGGGGCGCTGCCCGGCATCCCCGCCGTCGCCTGCTTCGACACCGCCTTCCACACCACCCTGCCGGACGCCGCCGCCACCTACGCGCTCCCCGAACAATGGCGGCAACGATTCACATTGCGCCGCTACGGCTTCCACGGGCTGTCGTTCTCCTACGCCGTCCGCCGCACGGGCGAACTCCTCGGCACCATCCCGCCTCGGATGGTCGTCTGCCACCTCGGATCCGGCGCGTCCCTCTGCGCCATCGCCGAAGGCCGGTCCATCGACACCACCATGGGCTTCACCCCACTGGAAGGGCTGGTCATGGCGTCCCGGGCGGGCAGCATCGACCCCGGCATCCCGCTGTGGCTGATCAAACACGGGCTCTCCGCGCAGGACGTCAACTCCGCCCTCGACCGCGACTCGGGGCTGCGCGGCCTCGCCGGAACCGGCGACATGCGCCGCATCCACGAACTCGCCGGCGAACGTGACGTGAACGCCCTCGCCGCCCTCGACGTCTACCACCACCGCCTCCGCGCCTGCGCCGCCGCCATGACAGCGTCCCTCGGCGGACTCGACGCGCTGGTGTTCACGGGCGGCATCGGCGAGCACGACCCGTCCGTCCGCATGCGCCTGGCCGAGGACCTCGCCTTCCTCGGCGTCTCCGTCGACCCCCACCGCAACACGGGAGTGGACGGCGACGCCGACATCACCTCGGACGACGCCTCCGTCCGCACCCTGGTCGTCGCCGCCCGCGAAGACCTCGAAATAGCGGCCGGTACGCGCCGGGCTTTGGCGCCCAGGTAAGAGCATGCCCGGCATGCCGGTACCCGTCTGCCGTGTGCGCGGAAGTGCTCTGCCACCTTCGGACGGACAGCAGGGGCGCGCGTCGGTGTACTGCTCCCCCGCATGCCGCCAGATCCAATACCTCATGACGGTCGCTTCTCGCCGCGTCCGCATCCAGATCGCCCCACTCCGCCTGCACGAGGGCACCCGGGGGCGCCTTCGCCATCGGGACACTTCCGGACGGAAGCGAGGCAGGGTACAAGGACACCGCAATCAACGGCGACACGACCACCGATCGCATGGAAATCAAGCGTCTCACCGAGCTATTCACGTCAGTCCAGTCCGCCGCGTACCCCGTGGACCAGTCCCTCGAACTGATAGCAAAGGTGGCGAAGGAAAATGGACTTGAGCACCGCCACATGGCGCAAGGCGAGCCGCAGCTCCGGCAACGGCGGCAACTGCGTCGAACTCGCCCGCGTCAACGACACCGTCGCCCTTCGCGACAGCAAAGACCCGCACGGCCCCAAGCTCCTGCTCACTCCCCACGCCTTCAGGCACCTGACCCGGACGCTGAAGAACGCCTGACCGAAGCCGAGGCGCTCCTCTTCATGCCCCCCGCGCTGGTGGCTCTGCACCCATAGCTCCCAGTTGTTGCCTGTGTTTCGTAGCGCGAGGTTCGTAGCGCGAGGTTCGTAGCGCGAGGTTCGTAGCGCGAGGTTCGTAGCGCGAGGTTCGTCGCTCGCGGCTCTTCGCCGTGCGGTGGGGGTGGCGCTGCGTACGGGGCCGCGCCCCTCCAAAGTCAAGGGCGCTTCGCGTCGCTTCGCGATGGGACTCCGTCCCACCCTTGACTTCGGAGCCTCTGCGGCCCCTGAGTGCAGCTTTCGTCGGGCAGGCTCCGCCTGCCCTCTGCCCGACGCGCCACCCCCACCGCCCAGCCAAGTACCAGCCCATTCAGAACCGGGCTCCCAGCCAAAACTAGACAAATCGAAATGTCCAAGTTTCGCCCATTTTATAGGGCCCGACTATCCCCATGGTGACAATATTGAAGTCCTGAATTCGTCCATCACGGCCGCGCCATGCATGCTTGGTGCGATAGCATTCGTACATGTGTTCGATGATGAACGGCCTCGGCGAGGCGTCCGCCATGGAATTGGTGGATGTCGTGTCGGCGGTCGCCGCCGAACTCGCCCATCGGGAGCCGCC
The DNA here is from genome assembly GCF_052245875.1 of Actinomadura sp. 3N407. Taxonomy (NCBI): domain Bacteria; kingdom Bacillati; phylum Actinomycetota; class Actinomycetes; order Streptosporangiales; family Thermomonosporaceae; genus Actinomadura; species Actinomadura sp. 3N407. The sequence goes on along the minus strand of NZ_JBQQBP010000010.1, from coordinate 199,366 downwards.
TGAATCCCCGGCCGCATGCATGGAACTCAGCGAGAGCCTGGCGGCCGCCACCGATCGGTTGGAATCCGCCCTCGCCGGACTCATCTCCAGGGTGGACACCTCTGGTGAAGTGCAGCGCCGGGGGCTGCCGTCCACCCAGGCGTGGCTGCGGTCCCAGCTGGGCATGCGCGACACCCGCGCCAAAGAACGTCTCACCCTCGCCCGGCAGCGTCACCGTCTCCCCACCGTTCTCGAACGCTGGGCCACAGGTGAGCTTTCGTTCGGCTACGCCGCCACCATCGCCGGTGCCGTGGCCCGCCTGAACGACGAGGACTGCCGGGCCGCCGAAGACATCCTGCTTGGGATGGTCGACCAGGAGTTCTCCGCAGGGAAGGTCGCCTCATTCGGTCGCCGGATCCGTGACGTCATCGCCGAACGCGACGGCACCGAGATGCCCGACGGCGACTCCCGGCGAGGTTATGAGCGGTCCTGGATCGATTCGACTCGTTCGCTGGACGGCGGGCGCTACATCAAGGGTTGGCTGAACGCCGAGGACGCCGCGATCTGGGACGGGACGCTGGGGCCGCTGGCCAAGCCCGCCGGTACCGACGACCGCCGCGACCTGTCCGAGCGGACTGCGGCGGCGCTGTCCTCCGTGCTGTCGGGTGGACACAGGGCCACCAAGGTCACCGTCATCTGCGACCTGGACACCCTCACCGGTGGTTCCGCCCCGGCACGCCTCGCCGACGGCACCCCGATCCCGGCGGAGCAGGCCCGCCGGATCGCCCTGGCGGCCGGGGTCTCGCCACTGATCCTCGGACGCGGTCACATACCGCTCTACCTCGGATACCGGGAACGGTTCGCCACGCCGGGCCAACGCCGCGTCCTGGAAACCCTCTACCCGACCTGCGCCGTAGTGGGCTGCGAAGTCCCTGGGACGTTGAGCGAAGTCGACCACGTCAACGGCTGGGCCCTCGGCAACAGCCCCACCGACATCGACCAGCTCGCCCTCACCTGCGGATTCCACAACCGGTATAAGGCGGCCAATCCCACCCAGATCAACATCCGCCGAACCACGGACGGTCGCTACAGCTACCGCCTCCAACTCTCCGGACCCGAAGTCGGAAGCAAGACCAGGGTGCCCACCGCGACAGGCCGCCCACCCCCCTGGCTCCAAGCTGCGTAAGTACGGCGGCCGGGACACTCGTACCGCCCTCACACTTCGGCGACCCGCCCGACTGACGCTTCAGCCGAGCAGCCTGCCCCTGCCCCTGCCCCTGCCCCGAAAATGGCGGCACCCTGCCGTTCACATTGGCGACCACAAGCCCGGCCACAGATGCCGTCCTGGCACGCCATCCCCATGGGTCACGTCTTCTTCGGGACGCGTCAGCATGCCGGGGCCCTTCGGGGCACCTCATCTGGCGAAGGGGCGCCCGCTGCGCGCACCATCGATCCAGCGGTCGCCTCGACCGCCTGGAGTCAACGGCACATCGTCGCCTGTGTGGAGGCCGGCTGGTGCAGGACCGGGGCTCCGCGCGACCGCCCCCGAGGGGTGCGCGGCGTGCTCTGACGCCCTGGCGCGGTTCGACGCCACTGCGCGGCTGGGCGGGATCTCCGCGCCGACCCTGGTGATCGCCGGTTCGCAGGATGGGCCGGCGCCGCCGGGTGAACACGCTGGCAGTGCGGTGACGGCGAGCTGATCAGCATCGTCCGCGTCGGCTGGTATCGGTCAGGTCGGGAAGTCGCCGTGGCCCTCGGTGGGTTGTCCCGAGAGGTTGGTGACACGCGTTCTGGCTGCGTGAACGGGTGATGGCCTGCTGGTTTCGGTGTGGATTGCGAGATCTGCACCGGTTGCCAGGAGGTCCTCATGTCCCACCGCAATGCTCCGCTGCCCCCGACCGGCAAACTGCGTCCGGCCCGGTGTGTGGTGGACGACAGCTGGCCGCTGCGCCACGCGGCCGAACGCTTCCAGGCCGTCCACACCACCACCACCGCCCGCTGGGCGAACCGGTACCGGCAGCTGCGCGCCGCGGGCATACGCGACCGCTCCAACCGGCCGCACCACCAGCCGCGCCGCACCCCACCCGAGACCGAGACCGAGGTCGAGGGCGAGGCGAGGGCGAGGCGAGGGCGAGGCGAGGTCGAGACACGCGTCGTGCGGCTGCGGCGCGAGCACCGCATCGGAGTCGTGCGCCCGGCCGTGCGCTGCGACCTTGTCGCGTCCACCGCTCACCGGATCCCGACCCGTCACGGGCCGCCCGCCCTGGCCTCCTGCGACCGGGCCGCCGACAAACCCGCCCGCCCGCTATGAATGGACCCGACCCGCAGAACCGGTCCACATCGACGCCAAGAAAACTCGGCCGCATCCCTGACGGCGGCGTCCACAAGGCCCCCAGCCGGGCAGCCGGGCAGCCGGGCAGCCGGGCAGCCGGGCAGCCGGGCAGCCGGGCAGCCGGGCGCAAGAAACCAGGCGCGCACCAGCCACGGCTACCTCCACCTGCACACCGCCCTGGACGACCACTCCCGCCTGGCCTGCACCGAGCCCCTCCCGACGAGAAGGCGCCCACCTGCGACGGCCTGGCCGGGTTCGAGGACGCCATCACCTCGGCGTTCCCGCACACCATCGCCCAATCGTGCGCGGTGCACCTGCTACGCAGCAGCCTGCAGCCGATCCCGCGCAAACACCGGTGCGCGTGTCAGTCCAGGCGTGGTGGCGGGCGGAATCAGTCGATGGCCCATTCGCCGGTGAAGGACGGCTCGCGTTTCTCGTTGAAGGCGTCGAACGCGGCCGGGGCGTCGGCGGTGGCGAGGTTGACCGTCTGGGCGCGTGCCTCACCGGCGAGGGCGTCGCGGAATGAGCTGCCTGCGCCCTCGGTCAGCAGGGCCTTGCTCTGCGCCAGCGCCACCGGCGGACCGGCGGCGAGGCGTGCGGCCAGGTCGGTGACGAAGGCGTCGATCTCGGTCGGGTCGACCACCCAGGTCACCAGGCCCAGCCGGTGCGCCTCGGCCGCGTCGATCATCTCGGCGAGCAGCGCCAGGCGTTTGGCCTGTTGCAGGCCGACGAGTTTGGGCAGCAGCCAGGAGCCGCCGAAGTCCAGGGACAGGCCGCGCCGGGCGAAGATCTGGGAGAAGCGCGCCTCGGGGGTGGACACCACCAGGTCGCAGCCGAGCGCCAGGTTCCAGCCGGCTCCGACCGCGACGCCCTCGACCTTCGCGATCGACGGGACCGGCAGCTCGTGCAGCAGCAGCGCCACGTCGTTCACCGCGCGCATCCGGTTCAGCGGGTGACCCGGCGCGACGCCGCTGGACAGGTCGGCGCCCGCGCAGAACGCCCCGCCCGCCCCGGCGATCACGACCGCGCGGACGGCGGGATCGTCGCGCGCCGCGGTGAGCTGCTCGTGCAGCGCCGCCCACAGGTCGGCGTCGATCGCGTTCCTGCGGTGCGGACGGTTCAGTGTGAGGGTCAGGACATCGGTGTCGCGGGAGGCCAGCAGGACGTCGGCAGCCATCACAGATCCTCCGGTTGGGCGGCCGGCACATGGTTGGCGAGCGCAGGGTCGGCCAGCACATGGTCGCCCGGCACATGGTCGCCCGGCACATGGTCGGCCAGCACATGGTCGGCGAGGCGGGCGCGGTGGTCGCCGGGAGGGCCGAGGAGCAGCTCGCTGCTCTTGGCGCGCTTGTAGTACAGGTGGGCGTCGTGCTCCCAGGTGTAGCCGATGCCACCGTGGTAGTGGACCATGCCGGCCGCCGTCTCGAAGAACGCCGGGCCGATGTAGGTCTGCGCGAGCGAGGCCGCCATCGGCAGGCCGGGACGGTCGTGGTCGGCGGTCCATGCGGCGAAGCGCAGCACCGACACCGCCTGCTCCCAGGCGCTGTACATGTCGGCGCAGCCGTGCTTGACGGCCTGGTACGAGCCGATCGCGCGGCCGAACTGCATTCGCGCCTTCGCGTACTCGACGGTCAGTTCCATCGCCCGTCCCATTCCGCCGACCTGTTCGGCGGACAGCGCGACCGCCGCGAGGTCCGCGACCGTCTCCAGCGCCGCCCCCGCGTCCGATGCCGACAGCGGACGGGCCGGTGTGCCGGCGAAGGTGAGTTCGGCGAAGCGGCGGGTCGGGTCGAGGCCGGTCAGGACGGTACGGGTGAGGCCGACCGCGTTGCCCTCGACGGCGAACCAGCCGGGACCGGCCGGCGTGCGGGCGTACACGAGGACCAGGTCGGCCGAGTCTCCGGCGAGGACGGGTGTCTTGACTCCGTCCAGCCGCCACGTCCCGTCGTGTCCGGTCGCGGTGGTCGTCCCGCCGGCGAGGTCCCAGGCGCCGCCGCCCTCCGCCGCGGCGACCGTGCCGATCAGTTCGCCCGCGGCCAGCCTCGGGAGCAGCGCGGCGCGGGCGGGTTCGTCCTCGTCGAGGGTGAGGAGGGCGTCGGTCGCGAGCACCGCCGAGGCCAGGAACTGTGAAGGCGCCAGCGCGCGGCCCAACTCCTCCATCACGACGGCGCGTTCCGTGTGACCCGCGCCGGACCCGCCCAGGTCCTCCGGGACGACCAGGCCGAGTACGCCGAGGTCGCCGAGCGTCCGCCACAGGTCGTGGTCGTACCCCGCATCCGAGTCCATGACCTCGCGGAGCTTCGCGGTCGGTGAACGGTCCGCCAGGACTTTGCGGACGGTGACGCGCAGTTGTTCCTGTTCGGGGTCCAGTACGAGTTTCACCGGCCGCCCTCCTCACGCTGGGTGCCGACCTTGAGTTCTCGGAACGGGACGTCCCGGTCGACCTGCGGTTCCTTCGGCAGGCCGAGGATGCGTTCGCCGATGATGGTGCGCTGCACCTCGTCGGTGCCGCCGGCGATGCCGGACGCGGGCGCCGCGTTGATGCCGAGCGCGAGGCCGTCGCCGCGGACGTCGCCGGGCTTCCAGGCCACCGCGTTCGCGCCCGCCAGCTCACCGGCCAGAGCGATCGCGCGGCGCAGCTGGAGCGCGCCCGCCAGTTTGGCGACGGAGCCGCGCGCCCCCGGCGGGCGGCCCGCGGCGGCCTCCTGCCGCATCCGCACGTTGAGCAGGTCGAGGGCCCGCTCGTGCGCGTACAGGTCGGCGAGGCGTTCGCGCTGAGCCGGGACGTCCGTGACCCCTTCGCGGCGTGCCAGTTCGAGCAGCGCGGCGAAGGTGAGCGCGCTGTTGCGCGAAGGACGCGATCCCCCGATCGACACCCGTTCGTGCCCGAGCATGGTCACCGCCGCCCGCCAGCCGCCGCCGACCTCGCCGATCACCGCGTCGGCGGGGATGCGAACGTCGTCGAAGTACACCTCGTTGAACGGCGCCCTGCCGGTCATGTCCTTGAGGGGACGGACGGTCACGCCGGGCGCACGCATGTCGACGATGAACATGGTGATGCCCGCATGCTTGGGGACGTCGGGGTCGGTACGGACCAGCAGGGCACCGAAGTCGGCCCATTGGGCGTTGGTCGTCCACACCTTCTGGCCGTTCACCACCCAGCCGTCCCCGTCGCGGACGGCCCGCGCCTGCAGGCTCGCCACGTCCGACCCGGCGCCCGGTTCGGAGAACAACTGGCACCAGATCTCCTCGCCGCGCAGCAGGCCGGGCAGGTGGCGCCGCTTCTGCTCGGGCGTACCGAGGTCGACGAGCGTCGGCCCGCACATGCCGAGGCCGACGATGAACGGGTAGGTGGGGAGGTCGAACTCGGCGGCCTCATCCGCGAAGACCTGCTGCTCGGCGGCGCCGAGCCCCTGACCGCCGACCTCCTTGGGCCAGGTGATCCCGGCATACCCGGCGTCGTACAGCGCGGCCTGGAACTCCTTGGCGCGGCGCAGATGCTCGTCCGGCGTGACGTCCGGGTCAGGCGCGGGCGCATGGGCGCGCAGCCAGGCACGGACACCGTCCCGGTAGTCGTGTGAGGTCATCGGATGTTCCTTCCGGTCGCTCGTCCACATCGCTCATCACTGCGCCCGCTCGTCACAGCGTCACTCGTCACAGTGCCACTCGTCACAGCGTCACTCGTCACAGCGTCACTCGTCACAGCGCCGCTGGTCACTGCACCGCTCACCGCTGCGCCGCTCACCGCTGCGCCGCTCGTCCACATCGCCGCCTCACAGCACTCGTCACAGCGCTCGTCACGGCGACAGGTCGCGGAGGGCTTCGCGGGCGGCCTCGGTCAGGCGGATCTCCTGGTCGGCGCGGGCCTGCGCCTCCTCCCGGTAACCGTCGTCGGCCATGTGTCCGGCCGCGTATCGGGCCCGCACGCCCACGCTGATGCAGGCGGAACGCCACTGTGCGAACGCGACCCAGTACGGGACGTCCGACACGTCGCGGGACGACAGCCGCGCATACCGCTCGACTAGGTCGGTTCTGGACGGGAATCCGGGCACGACGGTGGGGCCGGGGCTGCCGACCGGCTCGGGATCGTCCCGTTCCTGCCACGTCGCCACGAGGTAACCGACGTCCGCCAGCGGTTCACCCGAGGTCGCCAGCTCCCAGTCGAAGACGGCGCGGACCGTGCCGTCGGGACCGAAGGCCAGGTTGCCCGGACGGTAGTCGCCGTGGACGATCCCGGTCCGCTGAGCCGGGACGTGCGAGGCGAGCAGGTCGTGCACCTCGTCGAGCAGGGCGAGATGCGCGACGTCCGACTGGCGGATCTGGCGATGCCAGCGCCGCAGTTGCCGCTCGGCGTATCCGGTTGAGCGCACCATCGCGTCGAGGCCCCGTTCGTACGGGTCGAGGACGTGCAGCGCGACGAGCACCTCGACGAGGCTCTCCCCCGCCCGTGCCCGCGCCGCCGGCTCCAGGCGCGCCGCCGTGTCGGCGTCGGCGAGCACGAGCCCGTCCACGAAGCCCATGACATAGAACGGGGCGCCGGCGACATCGGTGTCGTCGCAGAACGCCAGCGGCGGCGCCACCGGGACGCCGGTGCCCGCCATCGCCGTCATGAACCGCCACTCGCGTCCCATGTCATGAGCGGTTTGCAGGACGCCGCCCATCGGCGGGCGCCGCAGCGCGTACGCGGCACCGGCGGCGTCGGTGACCCGGTAGGTGAGGTTGGACCGGCCACCCGAGACCAGCGCGAACTCGACCGGCTCGACCAGCCCCTCGACGTTCGCGGCGAGCCAGCGCCCGACCCGTTCCCGGTCGATGCCCAACACCGGTTGAGCACCATCCGGCTGAACGCCGCCAGGTTGAGCGGCACCCGGTTGCGCATTGCCCGGTTGCGCATTGCCCGGTTGAGCGCCGCCCGGCTGAGTGCCGGTCGGTTGAGCGCCGGTCGGTTGAGCGCCGGTCGGTTGAGAACTGTCAGGTTGAGCACTACCGGGTTGAGCACTGCCGGCGGGACGGGGCTCAGCGGCCGACATAGTTCGGCTCCCTCTTCTCCAGGAAGGACCGGACGCCTTCGCGGTGGTCTTCGGTGGTGAACAGTTCGCCGAGCGTGGTGCTCACCCACACGCCGAGCTCGTCCCAGTCGGGATCGAGGGCACGCCGCAGCCCGCGTTTCAGTGCGGCGACCGCCAGCGGCGGGTTGGCGGCGATCCGGTGGGCGAGTCCCAGCACTTCGGGGAGCAGCCGGTCGTCGTCAACGACGCGTCCGACCAGGCCGATGCGTTCGGCGCGTTCGGCGTCGATGACCTCGCCGGTGAACAGCAACTCTGCGGCGCGTTCGCGGCCGACCAGTTGGGCCAGCCGGCCGATGCCGGCGACGTCGCTGCACAGTCCGCGCTTGACGAACAGCTCACCGAACCTCGCGCGGCGCGCCGCGACCCTCAGGTCGGCCATCAGCGCCAGCTCCATGCCCCAGCCGACGGCGGGCCCGTTGACGGCGGCGATCACCGGGACTTCGGTGTCCAGCAGCGCACCGGCGGCCGGCGTGAGCCGGGGTTCGGGTCTCGGCGCCCTACCGCTCGCACCGCCTGCCCCGTCAGCACCGGCGACATCGTCAGCAGCGTCAGCAGCGCTGGCATCGGCCGCACCGTCCCCGCCGCTGCTCATCAGTTCGCGGACGTCGTCGCCGGAGCAGAAGGAGGGGCCTGCGCCGGTCACCACCAGCGTCCGTGCGTCGGTCGTGCGCACCAGCTCGGTCAGTTCGTCGTACGTCTGCCGACGCAGCGCGTTGTGCACCTGCGGCCGGTCGAGCGTCACGATGCCGACATGCCCGTCGGTCTCGTACCTGACGTCCCGCTCCATACCGTTCCTCCCTGGTCGGCTCGCGGACGTTGGGGTGGTGCTCGCGGTGGGAGCCGGTCTCAGTCGGTGACCACGCTTTCCCGCAAGATTTCCTGTATGAACGTTCGGTCAGACCGCATCCTCCGGAAGGAGATTCAGGGTCGGCGTTCGCCCACCATGTCGAGCGCGAGCCGCCGATAGTTCCGCGCGATCTCTGTTCGGCTGAGCGGACCGTCCGGCGAGAACCAGGCGGCCACACCGGTGCACATCACGACGATCGCCCTGGACGCCTCCAGCGGGATCGGCGTGGCGAAGACGCCGAGTTCGGTGCCTTGCGTGATCACGCCGTCGAACAGCCGCTGCTGCTGGTGGCGCTTGGCGATGTGCCGGGTGCGGACCGGCTCGTCCAGCGCGCGTAGTTCGCTGGTGCCCAGCATGGTGCCGCGCTGGTCCCGCAGATGGAACAGCACGTGGGTCTCGACGAGCGCGCCGAGCCTGCCGGACGGCTCGTCACCGGCCGCGGCGAGCGCCGCACGGCTGTCGCGGAGCAGGGCCTCGATCCCCCGCTCCATGATCGTCGCCAGGACCTCCTGCTTGGACTCGAAGTGGTAGTAGAGCGCGGGCGGGCTGATCCCCGCGCGCATCGCGATGTCCCGGACCGAGGTGCCGTGGTAGCCGTGCTCGGTCATCACGGCGATCGCGGCCCGCAGGATCCCCGCCTCGCCCGGCCCCTGCTGCGCCTTGGGCCCGTGGCCGGCCTTGGACGCATGCCGCGCCCTGACCGGCCGCCGGGACGGCGCCGCTTCCCCCGCCGGGACGGATCCCGCGGGCGCCGTGGGCGCCGTGGGCGCCGTGGGCGCCGTGGGCGCCGTGGGCGTCGTGGGCGTCGTGGGCGTCGTGGGCGGAAACGCGTCCGGGTCGGGCACCACGGAACTCGCCACCCGTCCACCTCCTGTTCGGTTCGTCATCCTGCGTCCGTGATTCTCGTCCGGCCCAGTTCTGACCGGCCTCGCTCCCCGACCGGCCTCGTACTTTGAGCGGCTCAGTCCTTCGCCTTGTTCGGGCCGGCGAAGCCGAACAGGTAACCGGCGACCTTGCGCATCTGGATCTCCTCCGACCCCTCGGTGATCCGGTACCGGCGGTGGTGGCGGTAGATGTGCTCGAACGGGGTGTGCCGGGTGTAGCCGAGACCGCCGTGCACCTGCATCGCGCGGTCGGCGGCCTCGCAGACGAACCGGTTGGCCCGGTAGTTGCACATCGAGACCCGGTCGCTGATCTCCATGTGCGGCACCCGGTCCAGTTCCCACGCCGTCTTGCGGATCAGCTCGCGCAGCATCTCGGCCTCGGTCTGCAACTCGACCAGCGGCCACTGGACCGCCTGCCGCGTCGCCAGCGCCCGGCCGAACGTCACGCGCCGGCGGGCGTACTCGACGCTGCGGTCCACGCAATACTGCCCGGCGCCGACACCGGAGGCCGCCTGCCGGATCCGGTTCTCGTGGACGAACGTCTGCGCCACCGCCAGGCCCTCACCCTCCGCCCCGAAGATCGCCGAGTGCGGCACCCGCACGTTCTGGATGGTCACCTCGGCGTGGTCGGTGGGCATGTTGAACGTCCACCAGTGGAAGTCGACCGAGAAGCCCGGCGCGTCGGTGGGGACGAAGAACGCGGTGATCCCCCTGGCGTTGCCCGGCTCGCCGCTCGTCCGAGCGAAGACCACGTCGTGGGTGGCCGAGTGCATTCCCGAGTTGAACCGTTTGGCGCCGTTGATGATCCAGTCGCCGCCGTCGCGGACCGCGGTGGTCTCCATCCAGGTGGCGTCGCTGCCGTGCTCGGGCTCGGTGAGGCCGAAGCCGATCCGCTTCTCGCGGGCGAGCATCGGCTGCAGGTACTCCTGTTTCTGCTCGGGCGTTCCGAACTCCATCAGCATGTGCGCGAACGGGAAGTTCCCGACGACGGACGCCTCGTTCTGCAGGTCGTTGTGCAGGCCGAGGCCTTTGTGCGCCAGGTGCTCGCGGATCACGGCCATGTCGAGGTTCGTCCCGTCGGAGCCGCCGACCTCCTTGGGCAGCCCGTAACGCAGCCACCCCGCCGCGTCGGCTCGCCGGAACATCTCGCCGAGCAGTTCCTCCCACTCGGGACGGGGCACGCCGCCGTTCTCGAAGTCGGTGCGGGAGTACTCCCGGCGGTGGTCGAAGAAGCGCTCGTTGTCGTCCTGGGACTGGAGCGGCGCAATCTCCCGTTCGATGAACGCGTCCAGCTCCGTGAGCCGCCGGGTCAGCTCCGCCGGAAGGTGGAAATCCATAAAATCTCCTTAACCTTTGTTCAGCCAGCATGCCACCGACCTCGGCCCGGAAGGAAGAGGGCAAAGCAGGCGCGGAACCGTGTGCGAGGTCCACTACGAGGTGACCAACGGGTCGCCCACCTGACCATCGACAAGCCGGACGAGCGCGGCATCATGACCTAGGCGCGACTGGACGAGTTCACCGCCGACGTCGTCGCCTACGCCAGCGAAGATCCGAGTTGCCACAGGGCGCGGGGTCAGCGTCCTTGCTTCTGGTCTTCGCGGGTTCGGCGTTCCTCGTCCTCCAGGAGCGGGCCTACCCGGAACGGGACCTGGTGAGTGAGGACGATCGAGGTGGTGCTGCGGCGGACGCCGGGGCAGGCGAGGATCGAATCGATCACCTCATGGAGTTGCTTGCCGTTCGGCGCGACCGCGCGGACGAGGAGGTCGCCCTGGCCGGTGATGCCGAGGACCTCCAGGACGCGCGGGATCGCGGCGAGCGCGACGGCGGCCTCGCGGAGGCGGCCCTGGGCGACTTCGAGGGTGACGAACGCGGTCAGCTCGAAGCCGATGGCACCGAGGTCGACCTCACGGCCGCGGTGGCCGATGACGCCGTCGCGTTCGAGTCTGTCGACGCGGGCGTGGGCGGTGTTGCGGGCGATGCCGAGTTTGGCCGCCAGTTCGGTGATGCCGATGCGGGGCTGCTCGACGAGGCGGCGAAGGATCTGCAGGTCGAGGAGGGTGGTACGGGTCACGAACGTTCAGCTCCGTCAGGCAATCAGATCTGACTTGAGCAATCTGCTCAGGTATCGCCCCTTCATCTTGCACGACGCTCACCCACGACGGTCGCACCCGGGGAGGCGCCACCGGGCAACGAGGCCCGTCGAGACGAGAGGCGCGCACCGCGCGGGCCCCTTGCCCGATCCGGCCTTGCCCGATCCGGCCTTGCCCGATCCGGCCTTGCCCGATCCGGGCGTGCCGCTCCTCGGGCCCCGGCTGACCGATCGTCCCGGACCGGCGCCTTGCCCGACCGCGGCGGCATTGGACGCAAAGGCCGGCCCGTTCGGTCCTCCCGGCGCGTCGAAGGTGTCGGGAGGACCGGACGAGCCCGTGCGGGCGGGGTACTCAGCGGCCTGAAGCCCGGCCGTCAGCCGGAGCCCCCGCAGCACGGTGACCTGGCGCCCGCAGCACGGTGACTGGCCGCCCTACGAACGAACGGCGTCCTGCGGCAGAGGGTGAGTCCGTACCCGGCGGAGGGTCATTCCGTACCCGGCGGAGGATCAGGCCGTTCCACAGGTCAGGCCGATTCCCCGAAGGTAGGGCCGACTCGTGGGCTAGTCCGATTGGGGTTAGGGGGCGGCCAGTTCTCGGCGGCGTTCGGACCATTGGAGGGAATGGCGGATGGCGTCTTCGATGGTGTATTCGGGTTTCCAGCCGAGCATTTCTCGGGCTTTCGCGGGGTCGACGAAGGCGCCGACGACGTCGCCGGGGCGGGCGGGGGCCTCCTCGGCCTGGAACGAGTCGCCGACGACCTCGCGGAAGGCGTCGACGAGTTCGCGGACGGTGGTGCCGTCGCCGGTGCCGAGGTTGATGACCTGGTAGCCGGACCGGTTCCCCAGCGGCGGGATGATGGAGTCGAAGCGGAGCGCGGCCTCGTAGAAGGCGCGGGCGATGTCCCAGACGTGGATGTAGTCGCGGATCGCGGTGCCGTCGCGGGTCTCCCAGTTCACGCCGGTGATCTGGAACGGGACGCCGAGTTCATGGCATTCGATCATCTTGCCGAGGGCGTGCGTGGGTTTGCTGCTCTGCAGGCCGGTGCGCAGCTGCGGGTCCGCGCCGATCGGGTTGAGGTAGCGCAGCGAGATGACGCGGAGGCCGTAGGCGTTGGCGAGGTCCTCCAGGAGGAGCTCGGCCATCATCTTCGAGCGGGTGTAGGGGTTCTGCGGTTCCAGGGCCGACGTCTCGGAGACCGACAGATCCGGTTCGGGACGGTACATCCCGGCGGTGGACGCGAAGATCATCCGGTCGCAGCCGTTGCGGATGAGGTGACCGGCGAGGTCGAGGGTCCTGCTGAGGTTGACCCGGTAGTAGCGCAGCGGGTCGGTCATCGAGTCGGGCACCACGATCAGCGCGGCGCAGTGGACGGTCGCGATGATGTCGGGGTGGCTGCGGAAGATCTCGTCGACCAGGTCACCGTCGCCGATGTCGCCCTGGTAGAAGATCTTTCCGTCGGTGAACTCCGGCCGGCCCGTGACAAGGCTGTCGAGCACCACGGGCGTCACCCCGCGTTCGGCGAAGGCGGAGGCGATGGTGCTGCCGATGAACCCGGCTCCCCCGGTGATCAGGACTTTCATGTGGCATCCCCCAGATAGCCAGTGCGTCCCCTGAATTGGTCACGCACAGGATCAGCAGGCGATCGCGGGGCGTCAACGTCCCGCCGTCCAGGTGACCGGCTCTGGACGCCGGTGAACTTGCCGGGGCGCCGGAGCGTCCGCACACGGGTTCTTACCGGGCCGCCACCAGCGAAGATCTCGGAGCGTGGCGGCTCGGTATACGCATGTCCGAAACCAGCGGCGTCCGGACGAGCGACTTCCGGGACGAGCGACTTCCGGGACGAGTACAGCGTTTGCAGGATCCGCTCGGCGTCGGCGCCGGTCATCGTCGGTGGATGCAACCGACCCGCGTCCTCATCGTGGACGATCACGCGCTCTTCGCCGAGGCCCTCGCGGCGCGGCTGGGACGCGAGCCCGATCTGGTGATCCTGCCGATCGCCGCCGACGTGCGGCGCGCACTCGCGCTGACCGACACCGAGCGCCCGCAGGTGCTCGTCCTCGACCTGACGCTGGGCGCGGAGAGCGGCCTGGACGTCCTGGACCGGGTCCGCGAGTCGCATCCGGACGTCCGGGTGGTCGTGCTGACCGCGATGAGCGACCTGGACGCGCTCGTGCAGGCCGTCCGGCGCGGCGCCGTGGGCTGGCTGGAGAAGACCGAGAGCGCCGACCTGGTCGCCCAGGTGATCCGGTCGGCGGCCCGGCGGGGCGGCTGGATCCCGCCGGACGTGCTGGGCGAGGTGCTGCGCCGCCTCATGCGGGACGACGGGGAGCCGGACGTCGGGGCACGGCTGCTCGCGGGGCTGACGCCGCGTGAGCGGGAGGTCCTGCAGTGCATGGTGGACGGCCTGGGCCGCGCGGAGATCGCCGAACGGCTGGGCCTGTCGGCGAACACGGTCCGCACCCACACGCAGAACCTGCTGGCCAAGCTCGACGTGCACTCCGCGCTGGAGGCGATCACCCTCGCCATGCGCGCCGGCATGCGCCCGTCGAACCCCTGACGCGCCCCTGGCGCGATCCCTGCTCCCTGATGCAAACAGCGTAGGCCGAGGTCGTCTTTTGGGCGATTGCTCCGGTGAAGGGCCTTCTTACGCTCGCCGTGACGAAGCCGGAGGGATGATCGTGGAGATCGACGAAGTCGCGGCGCGGGTGGTTCGCAGCTACTGGGCGGTCCTGCTGGTCATGACGGTTCTCCCGCTGACGCTGGTGGCGCTGCTGATGAGCACGCAGGAGCCGCCGTCGGTCGCGAAGTCGCGGCTTCAGGCCGGCGGCTCGGCGACCGACGCGGCGACCGGGGACGCGGGCGTGAGCATCGTGGTCAGCCAGGTGAAGGCGTTCGCGACCGGCGACACCCTGCTGCGTGAGGTGCTGCGGCGGCAGGGGGTCGACCGGTCGGTCCAGAAGCTCGCGAAGGCCATCGAGGTGTCCGGGCTCGGGACGTCCACGGTCGTGGAGCTGTCGGTGAAGGACACCGACCCGGACGTGGCGCGGAAGCTGGCGGACGCCATCGGAGCCCAGGTCGTCAGGGAGATCAACGCCTCCAACCAGGGCGCGATCAGGCAGCGGATGGGCGAGATCGACGAGCGTCTCCGGGAGCTGGAGAGCCGGCTCGGACCGCTGTCGCGGCGGGCGGCGCAGCCGGTCCCGGACGTCGACGCCGCGAACGAGCGGGAGCGGGTGCAGGCGGAACTGACGGACCTGCGGTCGAACCGCTCGGATCTGCTGACGCAGCTCACGGCGGCCGGGACGGCGTCGGTGGTGCAGCCCGCGGTGCTCGCCCCGAAGTCGGACCCGATGCTGATGCTCTCGGCGATCGCGGGGCTGGTCGGGCTGGTCGGCGGGATCCTGATCGCGGTCGTGACGGAGATGGTGCGGCCCACGATCCCGGGGCAGCGACGGGTCGCGCGGCGGCTCGGGGTGCCGCTCCTCGGCTGGGCCGACAAGGGGGCCCCGCAGCTCGCCGACCTCGGCCGGCGGGTGCGGCTGGCGGCGAAGAAGGAGGGCGTCGGACGGGTCACGCTGGTCGGCGCACCCGGGCCGCTGTCCGCCGAGCTGGTGTCGTCGGTGGCTTCGGCGGTGTACGGGGACGAGACGAAGGTCGTCTCGGCCCGGCCGGAACGCGGTGCGCCCGGTGAGCCCGGCGTGGGCGGCGTGGGCGGCGTGGGCGGCGAACACGGCCAGCCCGGCCAGCCCGGCCAGCCCGGCCAACACGGCCAACACGGCCAACACGGCCAGCCCGGCAGAGGCGGTTCGCCCGCCGCGGGCGGCGACGGGAAGGCCGCGGACGGCGGCGGTCCGTCCCTGAACAGCAGCGGGCACGGCGGCCAGAGCGGCACGTCGGTGGTCCGCACCGGCGGGGGCACCGCCGTCATGGCGAAGAAGTCCGGCGAGGTGTCCCCGTCGGAGATCACCCAGCCGGTCCCGGTCCGCCGGCTGTGCCACGTGCACGCGTTCGAGGACATCGACCCGGGCTCGGACGACGCGGTCGGCGTGATCGTGGCGGTCGGGCCGGTGACGACGGTGTCCGGGCTGGAGACGGTCCGCGACCTGGTCGCCGCTTCCGGCTGGCCGCTGCTCGGCGTCGTGGCCACCTCACGCAAGGCGAAATCCCGCAAGGCGCGATCCCAGAAGGCGCGATCCCAGAAGGCGCAACCCCAGAAGGCGCAATCCCGCAAAGCGACCACCCGCACGACCACCTGACGCCGGCCTGCCAAGGCGCGGAAGATCAAGGAGTAGCCCGATGAGTCCAGCCGTTCCGTTCTGCGTCCCGCCGCTCACCGACGGGGTGCCCGACGCGGTCGCCAAGGTGCTCGACTCCCGATGGCTCACCACGGGCCCGGAGACCGCCGCGTTCGAGCAGGAGTTCGCCGACCACCTCGGCGCCGCGCACGTCGTCGCGGTCGCCTCGTGCACGAGCGCGCTGGAGCTGAGCCTGCGCGCGATGGACCTGCCGCCGGAGTCGCCGGTGCTGACGCCCAGCCTGACGTTCTGCGGTGCGATCAACGCGATCCTGCACGCCGGTCACCGTCCCGTCCTCGTCGACATCGACGAGGAGACGCTGGTGCCGAGCCCGGAGACGGTCGCCGCGGCCGCGGCCCGGGTGAAGCCCGCCGCGATGGTCACCCAGAACCAGGGCGGCTACCCGGTGGACGTGCAGGCTCTCGCCGCGGCGGCCAGCCTCGACCGGACGAGGGTGGTGGAGGACACCGCGCACGGACCGGGCGCGGCGCGCGGCGGCGCACCGGTCGGGTCGTCCTCGTACGCGGCGTGCTTCTCCTTCTACGCGACGAAGAACATGCCGATCGGCGAGGGCGGCGCCGTCGCGACGAGCGACGAGGAGTTCGCCGACCGGGTCCGGTCGATGCGGCTGCACGGGATGAGCAAGGACTCGTGGAAGCGGTACCTGCCCGGCGGAAGCTGGCGGTACGACGTGAAGAACCTCGGGCTGAAGGCGAACATGACCGACGTCCAGGCGACGATCGGACGCGCCCAGATCCGTTCGCTGCCGGGCTGGCAGCAGGCCCGCGCGGAACTCGTCGCCCGCTACGACGAGGCGCTGGCCGAGGTGCCCGGGGTCGTCCTCCCGCAGCGCAGCAGCCTCGACGGCGTCCAGCACGCCTGGCATCTCTACCAGGTGCGCGTCCCGGACCGCGACGCGGTCGGCGACGAGATGCAGGCGGCGGGCGTCGGAACGTCCGTCCACTTCATCCCGGCCAACCAGCTGACCGCCTACCGGCAGGTCCTCGGCGAGGAGGAGTGCGGGCGGCTGCCGGTGACCGACCGGGTCGCCGAGGAGCTGCTGTCGCTGCCGCTCTACCCGGGACTGACGGCGGACGGCCAGAACCGGGTCGTCGCCGCCCTCGCCGAGGCGCTGCGGACGCGGAACTGACCGTGCGCTGGTTCCCGCCGCACCGGCTCCGCCGGGTCGCCGCTCCCGCCCCGGCCGCCGGGGTCACGCCGCCGGCCAGTCCGTTCGCCCTTCTGCTGGACCGTGACGAGATCGTCCTCGCCGACCCGCGCGGGCGTCGCCTCCTGCGCGGCCGGCGGGTGCTCGTCACCGGCGCCTGCGGGACGGTCGGCGGCGCGCTGTGCCGGCGGATCTGGCGGCTCGGCCCGGCCGCGCTGTGCCTCGTCGACAGGGACGAACGCGGACTGGAGCGGCTCGCCTGCGAGCTGGCCGGGATGCCGGGCGGCGGCCGCGTCACCCTCGCCGAGGCGGACGTGCGGGACGCGGACCGCGTCGACGGCGTCATCGGGGACGCCCGGCCCGAGCTGCTCTTCCACGCGGCGGGCCAGAACCGGCTGTCCGCGGTCGAGGACGATCCGTGCCGCGGCGTCACCGACAATGTGCTCACCACCCGGCACGTCGTCGACAGCGCGGTGCGGCACGGGGTGCGGCGGCTCGTGTTCGTCTCGTCCGATCGGGCGGCGGAGCCGACGTCGGTGCTGGGCGCGACGATGCGGCTCGGGGAACTTCTGCTGCAGACGGCGACGGGCGGCCCGACGTGCTTCGCGGCCGTCCGCATCGGCGACGTCATCGGCGCGCCGAGCGCGCCGTTCGGCCAATTCGGCTCATTCGGCTCATTGGGTCCACTGGGTCCACTCGACCCACCCGATCCCCCCGATCCACCTGATCCGTCCGATCCACTCGGCCCGCTCAATCCACCCGACCCACCCGATCTACCCGGCCCGCTCGATCCGCTCGGCCCGCTCGCGCACCGGATCGCGGCCGGTGAGGTCATCACGATCACGCATCCGGAGGCGGCGCGGCACGTCATGACGGTGAGGGAGGCGGCGGGCCTGCTGATCGAGGCGGCGGCGCTCGCGGAGGAGGCGGAGACGTTCGCCCTCGACATCGGCTGCCCCCTCCCGGTCCTCGACCTCGTGCAGCGGTACGCCGCGCAGCTCCGCTCGCCCACGGTGACGATCAGGTTCAGCGGACTCGGGCCCGGCGAGAAGCTCACCGAGAAGGCGTTCGCCGACTCCGAGCGGCGCATCCGCACCGCCCACCCGAAGATCTGGGGAACGCGGCCCGTGCCGCCGCCCGCCGGGCTGCCGCAGCTGCTCGACACGCTCGCCGCCGCGGCCGAGGCGGGCGACGCGGCCGGGGTGCGGCTGCTGCTGCGCCGCCTGCTGCCGGAGTACCGCCCGGCCCGGCGTCCCCTCCCGGACTGTGAGGTGACCCATGAGTACAGGTAGGCACGTAGATGCAGATAGGCATGTGAGTACAGGTGGGAAACTGCGCGTCGCGCAGGTGATCACCCGCTTCAACGGCGGCGGCGGCCGCGTCGCGCTGAACGGGGCGCTGGCGCTGCCGGACGGCACATACGAGCGGGCGATCGTCACCGGCGGCGTCGGCATGGACAGCGAGCCCTCCGCCGGCCGCGGCACCGTGTTCTACGGCGACGAGGCCGTCGCGAACGCCGCCGCCGGAGACCTCACGCCCGATGCGCACCGCGCCGGGATGGAGATCGTCCAGGTGGGGCCGCTGGTGCCGCAGATCTCGCCGCGCGACGACCTCGCCGCGCTGTCCACCCTCACCAAGGTGCTGGCGGAAGGCCGGTACGACGTCGTCCACACCCATTCCTCCAAGGCCGGCGTCATCGGGCGGCTCGCGGCGGCACGCGCCGGCGTGCCCCGCATCGTGCACACCTGGCACGGGTTCCCGTTCAACGAGTTCCAGTCGTGGGCGCGGCGCACCGCCTACATCCGCCTCGAACGCATCGCCGCGAAGCACACCGACGCGTTCCTCGGGATCGGGTCGGAGACGGTGACGACCGCGCTGCGGCTGGGCCTCACGACGCCGGAGCGGGTGCGGCTGTCGTGGCCGGCCGTGGACGTCGACGCGTACGCGACCGTCCCCGGGGCCAGGGCGCAGGCGCGCCGCCGCCTCGACCTGCCCCTCGGGGTGAAGGTCGTCGGATCGATCGGCCGGCTCACTTTCCAGAAGGGCCCGGAGATCTTCGCGAGGGCCATCGCCCGGTTGCCGGACGACGTGTTCGGGCTGTGGGTCGGCGGCGGCCCCATGGCGGACCGGCTGGCGAAGCTCACCGCGAAGCTCGGCGTCGAGGACCGGATGCGCTGGCTCGGGCACAGCGACGACGTCGCCGCCGTCCTGCCCGCGTTCGACCTTATGGCGATGGCGAGCCGCTGGGAGGGCCTGCCCTGCGTGCTGGTCGAGGCGATCAGCGCCGGGATCCCGCTCGTCGCGACGGCCGTCCCGTCCAACCAGGACCTCGTCCTCGCCGGTGAGACCGGCCTGCTCGTCCCGCCGGAGGACCCGGAGCGGCTCGCCGGCGCCATCGCCGCACTGCTGGACGACCCGGCCGCCGCCGATCGGATGGCCGAACGCGCCCGGGGCCGGATCGGCGACTGGTTCTCCCCCGCCCACCTCGGCATGGTCCTGGACGAGACGTACAGGGGCACCTCCAGGCGGCCCTACCAGCGGCCATGACGACGACCGCGACCAGCGCCGCCCCTGCGGGCGCCGCCCCGGCCGGGGCACCGGCCGGGGCGGCACCGCCGCGGGAGCCACGGGAGCCTCCGGAGCTTCGGCGGCGGTGGCGGCCGGAGGCGGCCGCCCTCGTCGCGGGCATCGCGTCGCTGCCGCTGCTGATGCCCGCCGGGCTCGCGCCCGGACCAGGCAACACGGGGCTGCCCGATGTGGTGCTGATCGTGCTCGCCGTCACGACGTTCCTCTGGGCGGGGACGCGCAAGCTGCCCGTCCGCTGGCCGTTCCTGCTGCCCACCCTGCTCACGGTCATCGCGGGCGGCATCGCGGCGCTCGCCAACGACGGCGTCGGGGCGCTCACCCTCCTCAAGGACCTGTACGTGCTGCTGTGGGCGGTCTGCATCGCCAACCTCGGCCGCGACCCGTCCCTGCTCCGCGTCGCGCTGCGCGCCTTCGTCTGGGTCGGCACGATCTACGCGCTCGTCATGATGACCGGCTTCGCGATCGGGAACGACGCGATGTCCGGCAAGCAGGTCGACGGCGAGCGCCTGATGTTCACCTTCGGCGACGCCAACTACGCGGCCAACTGGTTCATCTGCGTCTTCTTCATCGCGCGCGCCACCCGCTTCCCGGAGAGGACGTGGAAGCGCCGGACGGTGTGCGGGATCCTCATCGCCGCCGAGTTGCTGACCGGCTCGAACGGCGGCCTGCTCGCGCTGTGCTGCGCCCTGCTGCTCGGCTACCTGTTCCGGCTGTTCCGCGAGGGAAAGGCCCACCACGCCGTCGCGGTCGGCGCCGCCGCCGTGTTCCTCGGCGGCGGCGCGGTCACGGCGGTCACCCAGTTCGACGTCCAGCCGTTGCTGGACCGCGCCGCCGAGGCGTCCCCGCTACTCCGCGACTCCATCGGCCGGACGACCGGGGAGAGCACCGAGTCGCGCAGCACCGTCTTCACCACGACCTGGCACATGATCGAGGCCCAGGCCCACCCGTGGGGCATCGGCGCCGCGCAGACCGAGACGCAGATGCGCGTCCGGCAGGAGCCGTACGTCCAGGAGGCGCACAACGACTACATCGCCTCGGTGCTCGAGCGCGGGTTCCTCGGCGGGATCGCGCTGATCCTGATGCTGTCGGTGCTGGTGCTGAGGTCCGTGCGGATCGCCCGGCGGGGGGCGCTGGCGCCCGAGTACGCGCGGCTCGTCCCGCATCCCGAGCTCTTCGGGGCCCTCCTCGCCGTGTTCTTCATCTGCGCGTTGTTCTACGAGGTCCTGCACTACCGGCACGGCTTCGCGATCTTCGGCCTGATCGCGGCCCTCGACCTCTTCGGCCGCCGCACCCGGCGATCCGGCGGGCCGCCGCGGGCGCCCGGACCGCATCCCCCCGGACCGCATCCCCCCGGACCACACGCGCCCGGACCACACACGCCCGGACCACACACGCCCGGACCACACATGAAGGCCGGTCCCGGCATGCGGAAACCGGTCCGCGGAATGAGCTTCCAGGCGAGCCCGCCGACGCGAACGATCACCGCGCCGCCAAGCCCCAAGGGCGACGCGATGAAAGCGGTCCGCGGACGACTCGTGTCGCTGGTCGCCGGGAACATGGCGGGGCGGGTGGGGGCGCTGGCGTCGCTGGGGGTCGCGACGGTCCTCGTCGCGCGTGTCGGGGGGCCGGAGCTGGTCGGGGCGTTCACGCTCGTCCGGATCCTGCCGGGGCTGCTCTGTCACCTGTCGAACGCGGGACTGCCGGCCGCCGCACCCTATTTCCTGGCGCGGGACGACCACGACCAGAGCCGGGTGCGGCCGACGCTCGCGTGGCTGACGGTGATCGGGGCCTTCCTGGCGGCGATGATCTGGCTCGCGCTGAGCCCGCTGCTCTTCCTCGTGTTCTTCAAGTCGTTCGGCGTCTGGGTGACGCTCGCCGCAGCCGTCCCGTCGTTCACGCAGGGATTCGTGTCCGTCGGGAAGGGGCTGCTCCAGGGGACGGACGACCCGCACGGCGCGAGCCTCGCCATCGCCGTCGAAGAGTTCGTGTTCCTGCCGATCTACATCGTGATCCTGCTGGGCTGGCACGGGCCGGGCGCCCTCGTCGCCGGTCTGGTGCTCGCCGACATCGCCGCCGCGGCGTGGATCGCGCTGCGGCTGAGGCGGCGCGGGTTCTTCCGCGGCTGGGGCCGCCCGGACGAGCGGCTCGGCAGATCGATCGCCGGATACGGGTTCCGGGGCTACGTCGGCCAGCTCATCGATCTCCTCCAGCTCCGCTTCGACATGGCGCTGCTGGGCGCGCTCGCCGGGCCGAAGGTGCTGGGCGTCTACACGGTCGCGAGCAAGTTCGCGGAGCTGGTGCAGCTGCCCGGCCTCGCCGTGAACTACGTCCTGTACCCCGACTTCGCGAGGGAGGACAACAGGAGTGCCGCACGCCGCACCGCGGCCCTCATCCTGCCCGCGCTCGGCATCTCCGTGCTCGCCGCGCTGCCGCTCGCGCTCATCGCCGGGACGGCGCTGCCGTGGGTGTTCGGCGACGTGTTCGACGACGCGGTCGTGCCCACCTACATCCGTCTCGCCGGCGTCGTCACGTTCGGTGTGACGGGTCTCGTCATGGCCTACCTGTACGGGGTCGGGCGGCCGGGAGCCGCGTCCACCGGGCAGGGCATCGGCCTGCTGGTCGTCGTCGTGCTCGGCCTCGTACTGATCCCGGCGCACGGCGCGGAGGGCGCCGCGATCGCGACGTCCGTCTCCTTCATCGCCACCACCGCGGCTCTGCTGGTCTGGTTCCAGTACGCCAGGAACAAGGGGTGACCATGTCCGAGGACCTCATCGCCCGTCCCGTCGACCCGTCCGACGGCGTTCCGCCCTCGCGCGGGCGGCGGGCGCTGGACATCGCCGGCGCGCTGGCCGGGCTGCTGCTGTTCTCCGTCCCGCTGGTGCTCGTCTACCTGCTGGTGCGGCTGACGAGCCGGGGGCCGGGGATCTTCCGGCAGACCCGGGTCGGGCAGGGCGGCCGGCCGTTCACCATCTACAAGTTCCGGACGATGCGGCAGAACGTCGGCGGCATCAAGGTCACCGCGACCAGCGACCCGCGGGTCACCCGGCTCGGCCGGCTGCTGCGCCGCTGGTATCTGGACGAGCTGCCGCAGCTCGTGAACGTCCTGCGCGGCGACATGACGCTCGTCGGGCCGCGCCCGGAGACCTACGACCTCGCGGTGTACTACGACGCGCGGTGGCGGTGGGTCTTCGATCACCGGCCGGGGATGACGGGCGTGTCACAGGTCAGGTTCCGGGACTCCGACGTGCTGCCGCCGGGCGAGGAGGTCGATCTCGCCTTCTACGTCGAGCGGCTCGCCCCGGCGCAGGCGGCGGTCGACGCGGTGTATCTGAGCGACCCGTCGATGCGCGCGACGCTCCGGACGCTGGCCCAGACCGTGTGGTACGTCCTGGGGTTCACCGTCCCGCCGTTGCGGGTGTCGGCGGACGGGAAGGTGACGGAGGTAACGGCGCCGTCCGACGCCGCGCGTCCCGCCGAGGAGCCCGAGTCCGCCGCCTAGCGGCCGCGCCGGAAAGGCACCGCATGTACGTCTGGAGCGTCCGGTTCAGGATCACGGCCGTCGCCGCGGCGGTCGCGCTGACCGCGGGGCTCCTGCTCTACCTGCGCGCGGACCCGTCGTCCGGGCACGAGCCGTACCGCGGGCCGCTCGCCTCACCCGGCACGCCCGCGACGAAGCCGGGCGGGACGCGCCGCATCGCGCTGAACAGCGAGCCCGCCGACCATCCGCGGCTGCGGGCGCTCGGCTACGACCTCGTGGACGTGAAGCCGGACGACGCGCTCGTCGCCGGGATCCCGTCCGGCATGCGGGCGATGCTGTGGGTCGGCAATTTCACCTGCGGCGACTTCGAGCTCGACTTCGCATCGTTCAAGCGGGCCGTCCGGCGGTTCGGACGCGACCCGAGGGTGTACGGCTGGTACCTCTCGGACGAGCCCAACCCCGGCGAATGCCCCGGGATCCCGGAAGAAATCCGCCGCCGCGCCGACCACCTCCGGCGGAACGCACCCGGCCAGATCTCGTTCATCTCGCTCACCGACTGGCCGATGAGACCGCTCACGCCTGAAAACGTCGGCGTCGACCTGGTCGGCCTTGACCCCTACCCCTGCAAGGGCTCGGCGCAGACCCGCGAACACTGCGACATCGGAGCGATCGACCGGATGGTCCGCATGGCCGACGCCGCCGGCATCCCGCGCTCCAGGGTCGCGCCCGTGCTGCAGACGTTCGGGCAGAGCTGCTCCAAGGGCGACAAGCAGTACTGGCTGCCCACCCAGACCCAGTTCCGCAAGATCCTCGCCCGCTGGGACGCCCTGATACCGCGTCCCTCGCTGGAGATCTCCTACTCCTGGGGCCACCAGGACGAGTGGGCCTGCCCCACCCTCGCCGACGCCGCCGGCGGTGACCACCCCGATCTGCAGAGCATCATCAAGGCCCGCAACACCGGCTGACGCTCGCCCGGCGGCTAGTCCTGCCCCTGCCTGTCGGCGACGGCCGGCTGCGGGGAACTGGACGGGAACGGGACCTCCATGGACCCGAGCTTCACGGCCAGAACTTCCATCACACCGACGACCAAAACAAACACGACGGCCATAAAGCCGAGCCTCTTGCGGTCCACCCCGCGCACCCTTTCCAACCCCCAGCTTGCGCCAATCCCCCAGTTAAGCAGGCAAAAAACGTAACACACCACAATGCGGAACCCCGTGCCGAACACGCGAAGTGCCCACATCGTTACAACTCAACCCGCCCAACCCAAGAGCCCGAAACAACCCCCACGGAGACCGAAACACGCCCCGTCCCCGTCTCCAACAAACCGGCCCGTGACCAACAAACCGGCCCGTCTCCAACGGACCGTTCCGTTGGAGACGGGCCGACCCCGCCGGCTCGGCCCTCAGCCCGGCGGGCGCGGGGAGTGGGCCCGGCGCGCTGCGTCCCCGCAGCGCGGCCGGGCGTTCCAAGGGTGTTCCCCGATCAGCACAAACGGCTTGTCAGGTTGGCGGCTCGGGCGTTGACGCATTTGCCGCTGGCGAGGTCGAAGGCGAAGTTGTGGGCGAGGCAGTGGATCTGGCCGTCGCGGACGACGGCGCCGACGGAGAGGTCTTCGCCGGCGTGGGGGCAGTAGCGGGGGATGTCGTAGCGGCTGCCGTCGGCTTCGACGGTGATGCGTTCGCTCTCGTCGCGTCCGGTCTCGTAGGCCTCGACGGCCATCAGGGCGGGCGCGTTGGCGTGTTTGAGGAGGCCGACGAGGTAGTCGTTGTAGACGTCGGGGTCGCGGTAGAGGCTGACGCGGAACGAGATGAGGAGGTCCTCCCATGCCATGCGGCCGGCGAGGATGCTGTTCACCCAGCGGCCCGCGGTCGTGATCCGGTAGTGGGGGCGGACGTGGGGGGAGGCCGGGGAGACGGTGAGTCCGTCCGGGGTGAAGTCCACGTCCCAGACGCCGCCGTTCGGGCCGGTGACCTCGAACCGGACGATCATGGCGATCTGGCGGAGGAAGTAGTCGCTGAGGCTTCCGAGGTATTCGAAGTGGGCGACGAAGCGGTCGTACAGGTCGGGGCCGGGTTCGGGATGGTCCGCCATCACTTCGGCGATGGCGGGGGCCCGGTCGGCGGCGTAACGCTTGAGGTAGTCGGCGGAGTCGGTGAAGGTGAACTCGGCGGAGACGGGGTCGCGGGTGCATTCGCCGGTGTCGAGGTCGACGATGTCGCCGGGTTTGAAGGAGTCCCAGCGCTGCCCCGGGAGGTGCTCGCGCAGCCACGTGGCGGAGATGTCCGGGTCGCAGAACGCGCCTTCGCGCTGGTCGAGGACCCAGTTGAGGTGGCCGACCTCGGCGTCCAGGAAGCAGGGCGGACCGGCGAACGGGACGGCGAGCTCCGGTGCGGTCTGCCGGACGAGACGCTGCGCGGCGCGGAGCTTGGACACCCGCTTGTCCATGGAGATCTTGGCCATTTCGGCGGCCGGGTACTCGTAGCAGATCGGGTGCCAGGACGCGCCGGACGTCTGCAGGGCCATCAGGTCGAGCCGGCCGCCCGCCAGGTGCTTGGCGCGGCGCGCCTGCGCGGCGGTGAGGCGGGCGTCGTTGCAGTGCAGGATTCCGCGGCCGTCGGCGACGATGAGAAAGGCGGCGTCATGGCACATCGGCGAGAGTTCCGGAATCGCGGTGATCCAGGAGCCCCGATTGTCGAGCGGGAATTTCTCCCACGCCGTCAACTCGATTACCTGGCGGCCGCCCGCGGCGGCCAGCATGCGTTCCCGGAAGGCCGGTCCCGGATAGCACGGAATGAGGATTCGGGTCCGTGCCGGAAGCCGGTCGAGGACCCATGGGTCGAAGTGATCTAGATGCTCGTGCGAGACAGCGACCCAGTCGGCGTCGAGCAACGGGGCGGTGTCGAGATGATCGTTTCTCGGATACTGGTGCCAGGCTCCGAGAAAGGCCCCCGTTGGAGCGAGCCACGGGTCTGCGAGCAGGTGGAACGCGGCCGCGTCCACCGCCACCCCCGCATGTCCGAGAAATGTGACCGTCGGCATGTGAAGACTGTCTCTCCGCGGGCGCGCCGGCGCACCCGCAGGAATGCGCAATGCGGCTACGCCGTAGGCATGAAAATAAAGGGCAAGGAGTAACTGACTATCCCCGCTGAGACGCTCCGACAATGAGGAAAGTTTGCGCCCCCCCAACTGCATGTCCAGAAGTGGACATGCGCTGGTCTATTGTGGTCAATTCACTGGACATCCACAGGTCGCAGGGGTGACCGTCTGAGGCGGGTGCTGGAATAAACGACGGGGGTTCTCATGAACAACGGGCGGTCTCGGCCGTCTCCGGCGGGCGTGGGGACGCTCGCCGGGACGGGTCCGCGGAGTGCCGGGCCCTACGGCGAACCCGGGGAGCCGGCCGACCACATGCCGGCCGACCACATGCCGGCCGACCACATGCCGGCCGACCACGCGCCGGCGGGCCACCGGCCGGCCGAACCCTGGCCGGCCGGCCAGGAGGAGGACGTCCTGTGGAGGCGGCGGCTCCGGCACGACATCCGGCACGAACTCGGCACGATCATCATGCTGGCCTCGGTCGTCGTCACCGCGGAGGACGTCGGCGAAGCCAGCCGAGCGCGCGTGGAGCAGCTCCTCGGCGAGACCCGGTGGCTCGACCATCTCCTGCGGCGGCTCGAGGAGGACGACGGGCCGGACAACGGCGGCGAACGGCCGCTGCCCTGCCCGGAACGCGTCCGGGTGGACGACCTCACCGCCGAGGTCGTCACCGGGATGCGTCTCGCCACGCGGCACGAAGTGTGCTTCACCGGCGGTGAAGCGTGGGCGCACATGGATCCGGTCGCGTTGTGGCGCGCGGTCCGCAACGTCCTCGACAACGCGTGCCGCGTCGCGGACGGGCGGGTGAACGTGCGCGTCGAGGCGGACCAGGGCTGGGTCGTCATCCAGGTCGACGACGACGGGCCCGGGTTCGGTGCGGTCCGGGAGCCGCACCCGGGCGGTGAACTCCACCGGGGCGGGGAACCGCACCCGGCTGGGGAGGCGCACCCGCGGCGGCGCGGCGGGCTCGCGTCGCTCGGGCTCGGCATCGTCCACGACCTCATCTCCGGCCACGGCGGCAGCCTGGAGATCCGCACCTGCGAGATGGGCGGGGCGCGGGTGCGGATGCTGCTGCCGGCGGCGCCGCCACCGGACACGGCGGCCGGACCGGCCGGCGACCCGCACGGCGATGACTGGCGGCCCCATCCATGAGAATGATCATCTGCGATGACCACGCGGTCTTCGCCGAGTCGCTGTCGCTGGTGCTGACGGACGCCGGGCACTGCGTCGTCGAGGTGACCTACTCCCCCGCGGACGCGCTGCCCGCGATGCGGGCCAGGCAGCCCGACGTCTGCCTCATCGATCTGCAGTTCCCGTCCGGTACGGCGCTCGACTGGATACCGAGGCTGCGGGCCGCCTCCCCGCGCACGGACTTCGTCGTCCTCACCGGGTTCCTTGAGCAGCCGGTGCTGGACGCCGGGATCGCGGTGGGCGTGCGCGGGTTCGCCCACAAGGGCCAGCAGGCCCGCGACATCCTCACCGTGCTGCGCCGGGTCGGGAACGGCGAGGTCGTCGTCGATCAGATGACCCGGCGCGGTCCGGCGCGGCCGCGCAACCAGGCGCAGCAGGTCGCGCAGTTCCTGACCCCGCGTGAACGCGAGGTGCTGACCCGCCTGGTGCGCGGCGAGTCGACGCAGGCGCTGGCGAAGGCGATGGGCGTGACGCGCAGCACCGCGCGCAGCCATGTGCAGAGCGTGCTGAGCAAGCTCGGTGTG
Source organism: Actinomadura sp. 3N407 (assembly GCF_052245875.1). Lineage (NCBI taxonomy): Bacteria > Bacillati > Actinomycetota > Actinomycetes > Streptosporangiales > Thermomonosporaceae > Actinomadura > Actinomadura sp. 3N407. The sequence goes on along the minus strand of NZ_JBQQBP010000010.1, from coordinate 171,824 downwards.
CATTCGCAGCGAGAGGCGGTGATCGAGGCGGCCAGGCACGGCCTGGTCAGCGTGGAAACCGGAGAGTGGCTCGCGGGCTGAGTGCCGTGATCAGTACGACCGGTGAGCAGGACGACCGGTGAGCAAGATGGCCGGTGAGCAGGGCGAACCGTGAGCAGGAGGAGCGGGGCTCGTTCCGCGGATTCGCGGGGCGGCGCCCTGGGAGACGGCCGAATCCGGACCTTTAGGGTTCGGCCGGCTGCGGAACACCCTCGCGGGCGGTCTCTACGCGCTGCTCCGCCACCCCGCGCAGTACGCCCGGCTCCGCGAGGGACGGTCCGACGAGAGGCTCCTCGACGGCGCGGTGGAGGAGATGCTGCGCTGGTGGACGCCGGTCCTCCAGGTCTGGCGCACCGTGCGGCGCGGCACCGTCATCGGCGGCGTGCCGCTGCTCGCCGGTGAGCGGGTCACGCTCTGGCTCGTCTCCGCGAACCACGACGGCGAGGTGTTCCGGGAGCCGGAGCGGTTCGTCCCGGAAAGGTTCCTCAAGGGCGGCCCGTCCCATCTCTGCTTCGGGTTCGGGTATCGCGCCTGCCTGGGCGCGCGGCTGGCCCGCGTGCATCTGCGCGCCCTGCTCGCCGAGCTCCTGGAACGTCCCGGATCGCCGCACCTGGCGGGTGAGCCGGTGATGCTGCGGTCGAGTGCCCGCCACGGCTTCGAGTACCTGCCCGTCCGCTGGACGCCGTGAACCGGCCCTCCGGGCTACGTCCCGGGGAGTAGCGACGCACACTCCCCACGGCCGACGTTATCCCGGACCCCGATGACTTAACGTGCAGGCATGAGCACTTCACCGCCGCACGGCCCGGTCAGGCCGCACTGGCCGAGCCCGGCCGTGTGGCCGGTGTGGGTCGTCCCGGTTCTTCTCGCGTTCTTCCAGCTCTTCGGGTCGCTCGGCGCGCAGCACGGCGGCGAGCCGCAGGGCGGCGCGTCCGAGGGCGAACCGTCCGGCCCGCCGTGGGCGGAGCGTGGCGGCGGACCCGACATCGGCCACACCGATCTGGACGCGCTCGGCTTCGGGCTCCTCCTGGCCGGCCCGGCGCTGCTCCTGCTGCGCCGCCGGCGCCCGGTGTTCACGCTCGCCGCGATCGCGGCGGTGACGGGGCTTTACCTGCTGCGCGCCTACACCTACGGTCCGGCGCCGCTGTCCCTGGCCGTCGCGATGCTCGCGGCGATCGTCGCCGGGCACCGGCTGATCACCTGGGCGGGGACGGGCATCGCGCTCGCCGCCTACTTCGGCCTGACGTCCCTGATCGGCGTCCCGGCGGAGGAACGCGGGTCCGGTGGGGCGTTCCCGGTGGAGGAGCCGACGCTCGTCGGTGCGACGTTCGTCACCGGCTGGGCGCTGGTGGTGCTCGTCACCGCCGAGCTGATCCGGATGCGCGGGCAGCGCGCCGCCGAGACGGCCCGCATCCGCGCCGAGAAGGAACGCCGCCAGGCGAGCGAGGAGCGGCTGCGGATGGCGCGCGAGCTGCACGACGTCCTCGCCCACAACATCTCGATGATCAACGTGCAGGCGGGGGTGGCGCTGCATCTGATGGACGAGAACCCCGAGCAGGCCCGGACGGCGCTCGCCGCCATCAAGGACGCCAGCAAGGACGCGCTCACCGAGATGCGCGGGGTGATCGGCGCGCTGCGGGCGCAGGGCGAGACCGCGCCCCGGACTCCCCCCGCCGGGCTCGACCGGCTGGAGGATCTGGCGGCCCGCGCCCGCTCCGCCGGCCTGCGGGTCGAGGTCGAGATCACCGGGGACCGCCGTCCGCTGCACGCGGGCACCGACCTCGCCGCGTTCCGCATCGTCCAGGAATCGCTGACGAACGTGACGCGCCATGCCGGGCCGGGCCCGGTGACGGCGCGGGTCCACATCGCCTACGGTGAACACGAGATCGTGGTGCGGGTCGAGGACGACGGCCAGGGAGTGTCCCTTCTGGACGACCATCCGGGCGGCAGCGGGATCAGGGGAATGCGGGAGCGGGCCGCCGCGCTCGGCGGCGCGTTCGACGCCGGGCCGCGGCCCGGCGGCGGGTTCCGGGTGCACGCGCGCCTCCCCCTGACCGAGGAGCCGGACGACCCGTCCGCCGCGCCGGAAGACCGGGACACGGCGGGAGACCGGGACATCGCGGGAGACCGGGATATCGCGGGAGACCGGGATATCGCGGGAGACCGGGATATCGCGGGAGACCGGGATATCGCGGGAGACCGGGATACCGCTGAAGACCGGGCCACGCCCGGAAAGGGTACGCAATGAGCCATTCTCACCCTCGGAGGGGCTGAACATGCGGGTCTCTGGTGGAGCGCCGGATGAGAACGGCTCGCTCATCAAGGTCATGCTGGCCGACGACCAGGTGCTGGTCCGGGCCGGATTCCAGGCGCTGCTGAACGCGCAGCCCGACATCGAGGTCGTCGGGGAGGCGAGCGACGGCGAGGAGGCGGTGACGCAGGCGCGCCGGCTGCGTCCCGACGTCATCCTGATGGACATCCGGATGCCGGGCCTGGACGGCCTGGAGGCCACCCGGCGGATCGCCGCCGACGACCGGCTGGACGGCGTCAAGATCGTGATCCTCACCACGTTCGAGCTGGACGAGTACGTCTTCGAGGCGCTGCGCGGCGGCGCGAGCGGGTTCCTGGTCAAGGACACCGAGCCGGTGGAGCTGATCCACGCGGTGCGGGCCGTCGCGGACGGGGACGCGCTGCTGTCGCCCAGCGTGACCAGGCGGCTGATCGCCGAGTTCGCCGCGCGGGCGAAGGAGCCCGCGCCGTCGCCGCGGCTGAACGCGCTGACCGAGCGGGAACGGGAGGTCATGACGCTGGTCGGGGAGGGACTGTCGAACGAGGAGATCGCGGCCCGGCTGGTGGTGAGTCCGGCGACGGCGAAGACCCATGTCAGCCGGACGATGGTCAAGCTCCATGCCCGCGACCGCGCCCAGCTCGTGGTGTTCGCCTACGAGTCCGGGCTGGTCAAACCGGGCTGGCTGCCCTAGAAATTCTTACTCTGGGGCGATTCACTGTTGTCGTCCGCTGGGGCATGGCAGGGTGGACGGCATAGCGCCGTCATGGACGCGAAGGAGTCCGGTGCCGAACGACACGAGGATCCTGGCCGTCGACGACCGGCAGGAGAACCTGACCGCCCTCGCGGCCGTCCTCGACGCCCTCCCCGTGGACGTCGTGCCGGTCACCTCCGGTCAGGCGGCTCTCAAGGAACTGCTGAACGACGACTTCGCGCTGATCCTGCTCGACGTCGTCATGCCGGAGATGGACGGGTTCGAGACGGCGCGGCACATCAAGTCCCGGCCCCGGACCCGCGACATCCCGATCATCTTCCTCACCGCGGGCGGCGCGTCAGGCGAGCAGGCGTTCCGCGGGTACGAGGCCGGCGCGGCGGACTATCTCACCAAGCCGTTCGACCCGTGGCTGCTGCGCGCCAAGGTCTCGGTCTTCGTCGACCTGCACCGCCGCAACCTGGAACTGCAGCGGCAGGCGAAGCTGCTGCGGCAGACCCTCGCGGATGACGAGGGCGGCGATGTCCTGGCGGGCTGCGAAAGGTTCCTGTCCGTCCTCGACGAGCGCCTCCAGCACGTCGAGGACGACGCGGCCCGGATACGCTCCGGTGAGCCGGCCGACGACCTCGACGAGCATGTCGCCGACCTGCGTCTCGTCCTCGACGCCCTGTCGGCGGGCGGCTGACGGCGGGCGGCTGACGGCGGCGCGCGGGGATCACCGGGGTTGTAGCACGGCCACCTGGGCCGCCGTGTCCGTCCTCAGCTTGCCGCGCAGGATGAACGCGCCCGCCAGCACGGCCGCCACGACGAGGATCACCGCGATCGTGACGACCAGGACCGTCTTGCGGTGCTCCACCCGGTCGCCCATCGGGTCGTGGACGGACGGCGGCGGGGGCTGCTGCCAGTTCGTGTACTGCTGCGGCTGCTCCCACGGCAGCGGGGTCTGCGTGGGGAGGCCCTGGTGGGACGGCTGTGACCCGGAGGGCGGCGGCGCCCACTCGGTCTCAAGGAACGTCCGTACTTCCGGGTCGTTTCCGGGACGCGGCGGCGGCGCGTACGCCGACGCGTTCTCGTTCCGTCCCTGGCCGGAACCCTGCCCTTGACCGGAACCCTGCCCCTGGCCGGAGCCCTGCCCCTGGCCGGAGCCCTGCCCCTGGCCGGAGCCCTGCCCCTGGCCGGAACTCTGCCCCTGGCCGGGGGCGCCGAACTGGCCGGGGTCGCGGCGGGTGATCGGTTCCGGCTCGCCCGGGTCGCGGCGGGTGATCGCGTCCAGCTCGTCCGGGTCGAGCACGGTCTCCGACGCGTCATCGGCCGGCCCGCCGGATCGGTCCCGCCCGCCGGGTCGAAATAGGCCGGGGGGATCGTCGGTCACCGTCTCACCGGCCCGCGGAGCCGGCGGGCGGGGCGGCGGAGGCGGCGGGAGGTTCGCCACCTGGGTGAGCAGCGGATGCGCCTGCGCAGCCGTCATCCGGTTCATCGGCTCCCGCGCCAGCAGCCCGTTCAGCACCCGTGCGAGGGGCCCGGCGTTGCGCGCGGGCGGGACCGGCTCGGTCAGCGCTGCCTGCAGCGACGACATCGCGTCCGACCGCTCGTAGGGTGAGCGGCCCTCCACCGCCGCGTACATGGTCGCGCCCAGCGCCCACAGGTCGGACGCCGGCACCGCGCGCTCCCCCTGCGCCCGCTCCGGCGGAATGTAGGCGGGCGAACCCATGACCAGGCCCGTCTGCGTGAGGGTGGCGTCGCCCTCCACCTGCGCGATGCCGAAGTCGGTGAGCACGACCCGCCCCGCGTCGGTGATCAGCACGTTGCTGGGTTTGATGTCGCGGTGCAGGATCCCCTTCTCGTGGGCGTGCCGGAGCGCGCCGAGCATCTGCAGCCCGATGTCGGCGACCCGGCGGTGCTCCATCGCGCCACGGTCCAGCAGGTCCTGGAGGGACGGGGCGAGGACCAGCTCCATCACGATCCACGGCCGGTCCGACTCCTCCACCACGTCGTGGACCGTCACCACCCCGGAGTGGTTCAACCGCGCCGACGCCCGCGCCTCCCGGAACGTCCGCTCGTACAGGACGGCCCGCTCGGAGTCGTTGAGGCCCGGCGGCAGCAGGACCTCCTTGACCGCGACCTCGCGGTCGAGCATCACGTCGAAGGCGCGCCACACGGTGCCCATGCCGCCGCGGCCGACCACCGAGTCGAGCCGGTAGCGGTTACCGAGCAGACGTGCCTGTGCCATGGCTAGAGGGTCCCCCCGTCGGTCATCCCACCCCGGAGGGACGGAACGTGTCGAGCACATTCTTCACGAGTGCCTCGTTCTCGTTCCACTGGGACGCGGGAACCGCGACCACCACGGCGTACGGCCTGCCCTGGTGGATCACCCCGCGGTCGCGCGCCCGGGTGACGCCGACGTTGCGGGACCAGATGAACTCGATGTCGGCGGCGGGCACGCCGGCGACGGTCGTTCGGGTGATCGAGACCCGGCGGAAGTCCTTCAGCTTCCCGTCGGCGATGGCCTGCCGCTCCCAGATCAGCCAGTGCTCGTACGGGTCACCCGACCACGGCGTCCGGTCGACCTGAACGTAGGCGCTGCTCGCGGGGTCGGTCCAGATGACGCTGTTGCCCCGCACGGAACGCTTCCACGTGCGCGGGACGCCGATCGTGAAGCCGGGGCCGCGCGCCGGGACGAGCCCGTCAGGGAGGGGCCTGCGGTCCGGACGGCCCGATGTGGCCGGGGAGGTGGCCGGGGATGTGGCCGGCGGCTTGGTGGGCGTGTCCGGCGTGGACTGCTTCGCGACGTTCGTCGGTTGCCGGGAGGCGCCCGGTCCGCCGCCGGACGTGCCGTCCGGCCACAGCAGGAACCCGGCCGCGGCCAGGATCGCCGTCGCCACGACGGCCCCGGCGATGATCGGCGGCACGACCGACCGTTTCCGCCGCGTTCCGGACACGGCGGGCGGCGCGGGCTGGGCGGGCTGCGTGTACCCGGGCGTCCGGTGGCCGCCCGCACCCGGCGGGTACTGTGCGGTCATCCCGGGGGCCGGGCCTGGGACGGGCTGTCCCGGCGGCGGCGGTGGCACGGGCGGCGGCGCGGCGGCGGCCTGGGTTGCGGCTGCGGCCGCGGCCGGGTCCACCGACGTCGCCTCGCTCGACGCGATCTGCGCGGCGGCGAGGCCGGCGGCGTGCCCGGAGGCGATCGCCTTCAGTGCCTCCTCGGCGCGGTCGCCGCTCAGTCGCCGGACCGGGTCGCGTTCCAGCAGGCCGGTGAGGACGGGCGAGAGCGGGCCCGCGTTCTTCGGCGGCGGGACGTCCTGCGTCATGACCGCGGCCAGGACGGCCATCGCGTCGCTGCGGTGGTGCGGCGCCTTCCCCTCGGTCGCGGCGTACAGGGTGGCGCCGAGGGCCCACAGGTCGGAGGCGGGGATCGCCGGGTCGCCGTTCACGCGCTCCGGCGACATGTACGCGGGCGACCCGATGATCAGTCCGGTGCCGGTGAGCGTCGCGTCCCCCGCCATCTGCGCGATGCCGAAGTCGGTGAGGACCGCCCGGCCGTCGTCCGCGACGAGCACGTTGGCGGGCTTGACATCCCGGTGCAGGATGCCGATCGCGTGCGCGGCGCGCAGTGCGCCCGCGATCTGCCGCCCGATCGTCGCGACGCGGCCGGGCGGCAGTGGCCCGTCCTCGTCCACGATGTCCTGGAGAGAACGGGCCCGCACCAACTCCATGACGATCCATGGCCGGTCGTCCTCGTCCACGACGTCGTGTACGGTCACGACGCCCGGATGGTTCAGTCGCGCCGAGGCGCGGGCCTCGCGCAGCGTCCGGCGGTGCCGGTTGTCGCGCTCGTCGTCGCTCAGCCCGGCGGGCAGGACGACCTCCTTGACCGCGACGTCCCGGTCGAGGGTCTCGTCTCGAGCGCGCCAGACCGTGCCCATGCCGCCACGTCCGACCACGGACTCGAGCCGGTACCGGCCCGCCAGGACGCGACCTTCCATCAGTCGTCCGCGGGTTCGAAGTACCGGTAGACCGGCTGGAGGTCGGAGAACACCTTGTCCCAGTTCTTGTCGGGGGCGCGCAGCAGGATGGCGTAGCCGTGCCCGTCCGTCACGAAGCCCCGGTTGAGGATGTGCTGGCGACCGCCGTCGCCGTCGAAGGTGAACTCCCAGTCCGCGGAGTCGTCGCCGTCGCCGGTGTCGGGGACGGGCGGTTCGTCGCCGGTCGGCTCGATCCCGATCAGCTCGTAGCCGGGCCAGCCTGAGCCGCCGCGCTCCTGCCGCCGCCAGTCGTCGATCGCGCTGTCGCCCGGGTCGTCGGTCTGGTCGATCTGGATGTAGACCTTGCGGTCGGGCGAGTAGAAGAAGTCGCCGCCGTTCTTGCGTTCCGGCCCGCTCCAGCCCTTCGGGACGGGCACGGAGTAGCCGCTGCGGTCCTTGTGCATCGTGAAGCCGGCGGGGAGTCCCGCGCTCGGCGTGGCGCCGGACGCCGCGGACGTCGGGGGGGCGGCCGGGTTCCCGCCGGTCACCGGAGTCGTGGCGCCCTCCTTGCCGGCCTCTTTCCCGCCCTCGCCGCCGTCGCCGCCGCCGTTCGCGAGCGCGATGCTCGCGACGACCACGATGACGATCAGCACCACCACGGCGATGATCAGCACGTTCCGGTTGGAGGCCAGCGCCGGGCGCCCGGTCGCGTGCGTCGTCGGCGGGAAGTGCGTCGCGGTCCCGTGGTCGGAGCCCCCGCGTCCCGAGGCCCCCCGTTCTGAACCCGCACGTTCTGAACCCGCACGTTCTGAGCCCGCACGTTCTGAGCCCGCACGGCCGGAGGAACCGTGCTTCAGGACGCCGTGGCTCAGCGACCCGTGGGCGGCGGGCACGGCGCCGCCTGTGGGCTCCGTCCGCGGGCCGGAACGCCAGGACGAGACGCGGTCCGGGTCGGGCGTCGTCTCGCCGGGGCCGGCCTTCGGCTCGCTTCCCTGGCCGGTCCCTCCCTTGCCCGTCCTTCCCTGACCGGTCTCTCCCTTGCCAGTCCTTCCCTGACCGGTCTCTCCCTTGCCAGTTGCTCCCTTGCCGGCACCGCCGGACTTACCGGTTCTGGCGGCCTTGCCGGCCGGGATGTCGAAGCTGGTCAGCTGGTCCGGGCGGGCGTCGGAGGCCTCGGGGCCGGGTGCCGCGCGGATCGGGTCGACGCTCGTGGCGCCGCCGGGGTCGTCCGTCGTCTCCCCGGGGAGCGGCTGGTCGGGCGCGTACGTCTCCGGGTACGGCTCGGCGTACCCCTCGGCGTACGGCTGCGCCCCGTACGATCCGGGCTCGTCCGCTTCCGGGGCGGGGGCCGCGGGCCGGGCACCGGGAAGCTCGTCCATGGAGAACTCGACCGCCATGGTGCGCTGCGTGTCGATGGTCTCCTGGCGGACGATCTCGTCCAGCAGGGCACCGGCCTCGATCGCGTCCATCCGCTGGTCGGGGTTCTTGCGCAGCAGTCCGTCGATGACCGGGATGAGCCGGCCGCCCTTCTCCGGCGGGTCGGGCTCGTCGGAGATCACCGCGACCAGCGCCGCCATCGGCTCGGACCGTTCGAACGGCGACTTGCCGTTCATCATCGCGTAGAGGGTGACGCCGAGCGACCACAGGTCGGAGGCCGGGCCGGCGACCCGGCCGCGGGCGCGTTCGGGCGCGATGTAGGCGGGCGAGCCCATGACCAGCCCGGTCTGGGTGAGGGTGGCGTCGCCGGAGGCGGTGGCGATGCCGAAGTCGGTGAGGACGGCGCGCTCGCCCATCCGCCCGGTGCCGGTGATCAGCACGTTGCTGGGCTTGACGTCGCGGTGCAGGACGCCGGCGTCGTGGGCGGCGTGCAGCGCGGCGAGCATCTGCCGGCCGATCTCGGCGGCGCGGCGGGTCTCCAGCGGCCCGTCCTGCTTGATCACCTGATCCAGGGAGCGCGCCTTGATGAGCTCCATGATGATCCAGGGCCGGTCGTCCTCCTCGACGACGTCGTAGACGGTGACGACGCCGGGATGGCCGAGCCGCGCGGCGGTGCGGGCCTCACGGAACGTGCGCTTATGGTGGACAGCGCGTTCCTCATCGGTGAGACCATGCGGGAGGATGACCTCCTTCACCGCGACATCACGACCGAGGACCTCATCGTGTGCCTGCCAGACCGTCCCCATTCCGCCCCGGCCGACCTGGGTCACCAGTCGGTAACGGCGGGCGAGCAATCGCTCACCGGTGGGTTCACTTGGCATATCCGCGACCATATCGACTTTTGCTGACAACCTTGGACCGAGCTTGCAAGCCACATCCCCCTACCCGTACGACGTCCGGCGTCACGCCGAGGTTCGCAGGACGCACCCGCACGGACGGAAGCACGGACGGAAGCATGGTGGACGTGACATCCGCTACTAATGACTCCGCTACACACGACCCCGCTACGACTGACCCCGCTACGACTGACTCCGCCACGAAGCATCCCGCAACCAACGACGGGACCGCACCGCGCGGCGACCGGGGGACGGCGGCGGGGAGGGACCCACAGGGCGGGGGCGGCCTGCGGGGCGAATGGGGGCGGCTGATCCAGTCCGCGCCGACGATCTTCTTCTGGTACACCCGTCTCTCCGGGATCCTGTCGCTACTCGCCTGGGTCTCCTATGGTCTCATCCTCGAGATAGCCGATATCTGGGCACTGCGCTGGATCGGGTATCTCGGCTGGTTCCCGAGCGTGCCCATCGGCCTCGTCTGGATCCTGCTGTCGATGGGGATCCGGCGGCGCAAGAAGGCCGCCTGGCGGATCCTCCTCATGATCTTCTGTCTGCCGACCGCGCTCGGCGTCACCGCCGTCCTGACGACCATCCTCAACCCGAACAAGGGCACCCCGGTCGGGCTGATCGTCACCGCCGCGGTCTACCTCGCCGTCCTCGTCCTGCTGATCAGCGCGCGCAGCCAGTTCACCACGCTGCCCGACCGCGCCAACCGCCGGCTCGCCAGCCTGGTCTTCACCGGCCTCCTGATCGTGACCTGCGGAATCGGCACGCTCCTCGTCACCGTCACCGACCGGGACCACAGCGGCGCCTTCTGGACGCAGCCGCTCTACGCGATCTCCCAGACCGTCCTCGGGCCACGCGTGACGGGCAAGCCGATCGACGTCCACGTGCCGTTCTGGGTCGACGCGATCCTGTGGGTCCTCGGGACCGGGCTGCTGATCGTCACGTTCTGGGCGATGTTCCGGCCGGGCCGCCAGGACCCCGTCCTGAGCCCCCAGGAGGAGCTGGCGGCGCGCGCACTGCTCGCCGAGTACGGCGACCAGGACTCCCTCGGCTACTTCGCGCTGCGCCGCGACAAGGACGTCATGGTCGCACCGAACGGTAAGGCGGCGATCGCCTACCGGGTGGAAGGGTCGGTCTCCCTGGCCAGCGGCGACCCGCTCGGCGACCCCGAATCGTGGGATCAGGCGATCGAGAGGTGGCTGGAGGAGTGCCGCGCACACGCCTGGATCCCCGGCGCCGTCAGCGTCGGCGAGCGCGGCGCGCACATCTACCGCCGGCACGGGTTCGACGCGCTGGAACTCGGCGACGAGGCCGTCATCGACCTCACCGACTTCAACCTGGACGGACGCGAGATGCGGCAGGTCCGGCAGGCGGTCCGGCGCGTCGAGCGGGCCGGGTACTCGGTGCGGATCCGGCGGCACTCGCAGATCCCCGCCTGGGAGATGGCCAAGCTCATCCGCAGCGCCGACGCGTGGCGCGGCGAGGACACCGAACGCGGCTTCTCCATGGCCCTCGGCCGCCTCGGCGACCCGACCGACGGCCGCTGCGTCATGGTCGAGGCGTTCGACGCCGGCGGTGAGCTGCGCGGGCTGCTCAGCTTCGTCCCGTGGGGACGCGCCGGGCTGTCGCTGGACCTGATGCGCCGCGACCGGCTCGCCGAGAACGGGCTGAACGAGTACATGGTCGCCAAGCTCGCCGAGAAGGCCGCCGCGGTCGGCGCGCAGCAGCTTTCGCTGAACTTCGCGATGCTGCGCGCCGCGTTCGCGCGCGGCTCCCAGATCGGCGCCGGGCCCGTCGCGCGCCTGTACTACAGGTTCCTGTCGTTCGCTTCGAAGTTCTGGCAGCTCGAATCGCTGTACCTGTCCAACGCCAAGTACCTGCCCCACTGGCGTCCCCGCTACATCTGCTACATGCAGAGCCGTCACCTCGTCCGGCTGGGCCTCGCCTACGCCCGCGCCGAGGGGTTCCTGCCGAACCTGAACCGTCCCAAGCTGGACCGTGCCGCCGCCATCGTCCCGCCCGCCGACCTCGTCGACAGCATCAAGCGGATCGAGGAGGCCGCCGACGTGGCCCGCGCGCCGCAGCGCCGGCTGTCGGAGCAGGAGCGGGTCAGGCACGCCAAGCTCGACCAGATCCGCGCCGCCGGGATGGAGCCCTACGCGCTCGGCTGCGAACGCACCGACTTCGCCGCCGGAATCCGCTCGCGCTTCCCCGGTCTCGCCCCTGACACCCGCACGGACTGCCGCGTGGCGATCGCGGGACGCGTCGTCCTCGCCCGCGAACACGGCAGCCTCGTCTTCGTCACCCTGCGGGACGAGACCGCCGACCTGCAGGTCATGCTGACCGCCGACGCGCTCGGCGAGGAGTCCCTGCGCCACTGGAAGAAGCTGATCGACCTCGGTGACCAGGTCGGCGTGCACGGCGAGGTCGTCACGTCCCGGCGCGGTGAGCTGTCGGTGCTCGCCTCCTCGTGGCGGCTCACCGCCAAATGCCTGCGGCCGCTGCCGAACAAGCGCTCCGGGCTGTCCGATCCGGAGGCCCGCGTCCGGCAGCGGTACGTCGACTTCATCGTCAGCGACGAGGCCCGCCGGATGCTCCGGATGCGCGGCGACGCCGTCGCCGCCGTCCGCGACGGCCTCCGCGAACGCGGCTACCTCGAAGTCGAGACGCCGATGCTGCAGCCCGTCCACGGCGGCGCCGCCGCCCGCCCTTTCACCACCCGCATGAACGCCTACAACATGCAGCTCTACCTGCGCATCGCACCCGAGCTGTACTTGAAACGCCTCCTGGTCGGCGGCGTCGGCCGCGTCTTCGAACTGAACCGCAACTTCCGCAACGAGGGCGTCTCCCCCAAGCACAACCCCGAGTTCACGATGCTGGAGGCTTACGAGCCGTACGGCGACTACGACACGATGGCCGCCCTGACCCGCTCCCTGGTCGTGGACGCCGCCCGCGCCGCCCTCGGCACCACCGTGATCGTCCGCGACGGCGTGGAGTACGACCTGGCAGAACCATGGCAGGAGATCACCGTCTACGAGTCCGTCTCCAAGGCGCTCGGCGAGGAGATCACCCCCGACACGCCCGTCTCCACCGCCCGGACGCACGCCGAACGCCACGGCCTGAACGTCGACCCGCAGTGGGGCCAGGGCAAGATCGTCCAGGAGCTCTTCGAGGCGCTGGTCGAGGAGGGCCTGACGGCGCCGACCATCGTCCGCGACTACCCGGCCGAGACGTCCCCGCTCACCCGCCCGCACCGCGCGGACCCGCGCCTCGCCGAGAAATGGGACCTCATCGTCTTCGGCCTCGAACTCGGCACCGCCTACTCCGAGCTGATCGACCCGATCCTCCAGCGGAAGCGGCTCACCGAGCAGTCGCTCCAGGCCGCCGGCGGCGACCCCGAGGCGATGGAGCTGGACGAGGACTTCCTGCGCGCCCTGGAGTACGCGATGCCCCCGGCGGGCGGCATGGGCATGGGCATCGACCGCCTCATGATCGCTCTCACCGGCCGCAGCATCCGCGAGACGATCCCGTTCCCGCTGGTCCGCCCCGGCTCCTAGAGCATCCTTCGCGGAACCGGCCGGAATCCCCGCCCGGCCAGCCAGCGCCGGGCCTCCCCCCGCCGTGCGTCCTCCCCCTCCGGCAGGGCGCACGGCGGAATCGGGACGCCGTCCACCCCCTCGTCCACGGGGAGGACATCGCCTCGCTCGACGTCGAGGATGTGGAGCCCGTCGTCCATGGCCGCCGCCACGGCCCCCAGGTCAACGGACAGCCCCATGAGCCCGGACTCAGGGCGGGCCCCCAGCGCACCGGCGATCTCGTCGGCCAGCTCGGCGTCTCCCGGGAGGTCCCGGCGTTCCAGCTGCTCCGCGCACTCACGGGCGAGCGCCTCCGCTCCGGGCACCCGCTCGCCGAGCGCGGCGACGAGGACGTCCCCGGCGTACTGAAGCACCGGTTCGAGCGGACGCTCCCGGAGCATGCGGAACCCAGCGGCCCCGTCGCCACGGTGCACGGCGGCGCGCAGACTCGCCAGCGCGTCCTCGCCCCATTCGGTCACGCAGACATTTGTACAGACATCCACCGACACGGCACACCGACTTCGGCGAAGCCGATCGCCCGCGATCTGGCCCCCGGCCCGTGACGTGGACGACCGACAGTTCCGGACCATTGGGGACGTGCGCGCGGAAGGGGCCTACCGGTGCCAAGATCACGGCAGGAGGGCCGATCGGACGGTGTGGGACGCGTCGGGGGCGGCGAATCGCAGGAGCCGCCCGGCTTCCTCTTCGACGGCGCCCTCGTCGGGCAGGGGGGCGAACAGGTCGATGGTCACGCCGGCGCGCTGAGCCTTCTTGTCGTGCTCGAACGACCAGATGCCGTGGACGCGCCCGTCGATGAGAAGCGTGGGCTTGGTCACCGCGCCCACGCACACGACCTTGCGGTGCTCGTCCGTCATCAGGCGCGTGCGGTCGGCGTAGGCGAGGATCAGGTTGTCGAAGAAGGGCAGGAACCGGATCGGGGCGGGGACGTCGCCCTCCGGGAGGGGAGCGCCGGGGAGGTCGAAGAGTTCCACGCCGTTCTCGTCCTTGTAGACCTCCAGGGTCGAGCGGAGTTCCGCGAAGGCGGCGTCCATGCGGCGCAGGCCGGACCACATCTGGAAGTCCTTGACCGAGGCGGGCCCGAACGCGGCCAGGTACCGGCGGATCAGGCGGTCGGGCGCGGTGTCGTGGAGGGGCTTGCCGATCCAGTCCTCCGCCAGGGCGAACGGGGTGGCGCCGCCGGTGTTCCAGGTGCCGCTGGGCGGCGGGTGGACGATGGGGAGCAGCGCCTGCACGGACCAGCCGAGGGCCTGCAGATCGCGGCCCGGCCAGAGTTCGGCGAGGCTCCGGGCGAGCTGGGGGCGGGTGAGGGTCCGGCCGTCCAGGAGCTTGCGGGCTTCGGTGGCCAGCTCGTCCAGGTCCCAGTCCTTGGTGACGCGCCCGAACGCGGCCTGCCGTCCGCGCAGGATGCTGTCCCGGACGAGGGGACGGAGCCACAGGTAGTCCTCGGCGAGCGCCATGTGCTGCGTGCCCCGGAGGATCGACGCTCGCACGACGGAACGGTCGGTCATGAGGTCGGTGAGCTCCTGGCGGCGGAAGCCGGCCAGCCTTGTCCACAGGCCCAAGTAGGGCATGTTGGTTTCCTGGGCCTGGATCGCGACGAGCCGTGCGACCGCGTCGCGGGCGGGCATGTGGGAGCGTTTCAGGAGGAGCTGCCGTTCCAGGGCCGCCCGGTTCAGCGTCCGGCGATCAAGTATCCGCATCACGATCCCAACCAGAGAACGAACTGTTCCGTTCCAGTGTACCAGAACGGAATGATCCATTCCCATGTTCGGCTAGGCGTCGCCGGACTGCTCCCGGTACGCCTCCACGGCGTAGCGGAGCCGGGCGCCGACGAGGAGCGCCTCGTCCGCCGGGCATCCGAGGAGGCGGGTCACCAGCTCGATGATCTGCTCGTCCGAGAGATCCGGCTCGCGTGCGGCTATGCGTCCGACTATCTCGACCAGTTCGGGACGCTTGTAACTGACGATCGACTGTCCGCGCCTGACCTGTGTGGGCTCGGCCACCGGGCCGGCCCGCCGCGCTTCCGGCGCCTCCGGCGGCGTCGGGCGCGTCGGCGGCGTCGGCGATGTTGGGGGCGTCGGCGGCGGTGAGGGCGTTGGCGGCGGTGAGGGCGTTGGCGGCCTTGAGTGCGTCGGGGGCGTTGGGGGCGTTGGGGGCGCCGTGCCCGGCCGGCCGCCCGGCTTACCCCAGAGAGCCGGGATGTCCGAAGGCGGGGCCGGGGGCGCGGGTGGCTGCGGTTCGCTCTGGCCGGCGCCGCGGGGGGTGCGGCCTGGGGCGTCCAGCCGCCGCGGCGGCACCCGGGGATTCGACGCGGGCGGGGTCGGCTCACGAGGTGCGGCACCCGGGCCGGTGTCGTGCTCCGGCCGCCGTGGTGGAACGTCCGAGCCGGTCGCGGGACCGCCCCCACGCCGGGCGGGCGGCTCCGGCTCCGGGGACGTGCCGGTCGGGCCTTGGCTCGGAACTCGCGCGTTCCAGCGCGGAGCGTCCAGCCGGCGAGGCGGCAGCGCGGGGCCGGCCGAGTACGGGGCCGGGGGCGAGGACGGGGACGGAGGCGGGGGCGAGGACGGGGGCGAGGACGGAGGCGAGGACGGAGGCGAGGACGGAGGCGGGGGCGCCGACTCCGGGGGCGCGGTGCCTGGGTCTTGCTCGGGAGGACGCGGATCGTGGTCGCGGGCGTCCGGCCGCTGCGGTGGGGCGCCCGAGCCCGCCACTGGCCTGGTGTCCCGCCGAGATGGCGTGGGGGGACCGGGAGGCGCGGCGCCGGGGCCCGGTCCCGGGCGGCCGGGCGGCACGCTTGGAGCAGGCTTGGAGGGCCTCGGTGCGGGCGGAGCCGCAGTCGGCTCCGGCGGTGCGGCGCCTCCGCCGCCGACGCGCGGGCCCCGGCCTCGTGCGTCCAGCCGCTGGGGCGGGACGTTCGAGCCGGACGTGGGGATCCCCGGATCCGGGGTGGTGTCGGCGGGACGTGTGGATTTCGCGGCCGTGGGCGGGACCTCCGACGCTGGAGGTCCTTCGGCCGGTCGGGGCGCCTCGGCCGGCCGGGGTGCCTCGGTCGCTGAGGGTTCCTCGGCTGCCATGGGTTCTTCGGCTGCCGGGGATTCGGTTGTGAGGGCGGTGAAGAGGGCGGCCGTGGGTGTTATCGCGCCGTGGAGGTGGCGTGGCAGGAGGGTGGACGGGGGCGGACCCTCCAGTGGTGGCAGGTCCGGGCCCGGTGGGCCCACGAGGATGATCCTGGGAGCGAACCAGAGGAGGAAGAGCGCTTCGGCGCCGGCCTCGTGTTCGCCGTCCACGATGACGACGTCGAAGGAGCCGGGGGTGGGCGGGAGCGTCTCGGGGATGCGCCAGAGCGGGAGGATCCAGGCGGGGACGACCTCGGACGGGTCGGCGGGAGACGCGGGGACGGCGGCGAGGGCGGCGGCCCGGGCGCGGGCGGCGGTGAGGTCGGCGCGGACGGCCCGGAGGCGTTCCTCGGCCTCGGCCAGGGCCGTGCGGAGGCGGTCCTCGGCGGGGACGGTCTGCCGGGCCGCGTTGCGGGCCACGGCCCAGGCCTCGTCCCAGCGCGGGGTGCGGGTCTGCCAGACCTCGTCGCCATCGGTGGCGATCATGAGGTTGGCGAGGTCGGGGTGGACGGCGCGGACGCGGGCGAGGAGTTCCTCGCAGCGGATCTGGCGGGACCGTTCGTGCCGGGCCTCGGCGAGGGCGCCGAGGGCGCGGCCGTAGGCGGCGGCGTCGCGGGCGTCGATGGCGTCCAGGGCCGACCGGAGTTCGGGCGGATCGTCGCCGTCGACGGGGCCGATCGAGTCGCGGAGGGCGTCGAGGTCGGCGGCGGCCCTGCTGACCCCGAGGCCCTCCAGGGCGTTGCGGAGGGCGGTCACGTAGCCGTGCCACTGCTGGGGGTGGGCGAGGGGGATGGCGAGGCCGGAGCGGTCGAGAAGCTGCCTGGTCTCGTTCACGGCGGCCATGGCGTCGCGGATGCGGGCGAGGCGGGCGTGGGCGCGGACGAACCGGGCGACGCGTTCGGCGGGTGGCAGGTCGGCCGGGAAGGAGATGCCGGCGGCCTCCCACACGTACTGCAGCTCGCGGCAGGTGATCCGGACCATGAGGTCGGTGTGGACGAGGTCGAGCAGCTCCGGTGTGGTGGGGGCGACGCCGTCGACCTTCACGTTGGTGAGGAGTGGCTCGGCCTGGCGCTGGGCGGAGGAGCGCAGCGGTCCGCGTTTGAGGGTGCCGCCGCCGGCGAGGTGGGCGCGCAGGTCCTGGGCGGACGCGGCGAGGCCGCGCAGGTCAGCGTCGGCGGGGAGTTCGATGGCGTGGCCGCCGATCTCCGCCAGGGCGCCTTCCGCCCACTGGGCCCGTGCGGTCATCTCGGCGACCCGTGACCAGATGAGCGGACGCCGGTCGGCGAGGGCGTCGCCGAACGCCTGGGCGGCGAGGTCGGCGGGGTTCCAGCCGCCCGGGTCGCCGTCCAGGCCGAGGTCGCGGAGTGCGGCTGCGACGACGGAGGCGTTGCCGTCGAGGCGGGCGAGGAAGGTGACGTCGGTGTCGCGCAGGCGGCGGGACAGGTCGGTCTTGGACCGCTCGGCGCGTTCGGCCGCCGCCGTCTCCGCCTCGATCAGGGTGCGGACGTAGGCGGCGCTGGGCAGCGCGCCGGGGTCGACGTCGCGCTGCGCGGTGCGGGCCTTGCGTTCGGTGGTCTCCTCCGCGAGGAGGACGACGAGTTCGGCGGCCTCGGACCGGGAGATCGGCGGGCCCGGCGGCATCTCGGGGCGGACCGGCATCCATGCCAGGTCGGGCGCTTCGGCGCGCAGCCACTCGCGCGGCGCGTCCGATTCCCGGTCGGCGCCGGCACGGAGGCGTTCGCCGATCTCGGTGACGTCCCGGGCGGCGGTCTTCTCCTGGTCGGCCAGCGCGTCCACGTCGGGGGCGCCGGTGCGGGCGAGGATGTCGTTCGCCGCGGCGCCCGCGACGGCCGGGTCGGCGACCGTGAGGCCGGCGAGGCCGGGCGGGAGCGCCGCGCGGAGCGCGGCCGACGCGGTGGCGCCGGACGTGGCGACCAGTACGCGGTGGCCGCGGGTGAGCAGGCCGGCGAGCAGGTCCGGGACGGTTTCGGGTGCACGCTCCGGGATGTGCATGACCTGCGTCTTCGTGGACGGCGACACGAGCCGCGCGAGCCCTTCGGGGACGCCGCCGGACAGGAGGTCGAGCAGCCGGGCGTGGTAGTCGGCGACGGCGCGGCGGCCCGGCGGGCGGACGACCAGGGCGGGCGCGAGCCGCAGCCGCGGGACGGGCGAGGCGGTGTCGGCGTCCGGTGCCCAGTCCTCGCGGTAGTCGGCGGGGACGTTCAGCGCGACGGAACACCATTTGCGCAGCACGTCGCCGACCGAGGTGTTGAGCCCGAAGCCCTGCCCGGCGTGCACGGCGTCCGACACCCAGTCCGCGGGCCGGTAGCCGGGATGGCCGGACAGCAGTTCCCTGTCGCGCAGGCTCGTGTGGCCGGCGAGGACGACGTCGATGCGGTCGGTGCGGTCGTCGACGACGATGCGCACGGGCGTGTTCAGCAGATGGTCGTGGACGGCCGGGCGCCAGGCGAGCAGGCCGGTCGCGAGCACCACCTCCTGCCCGGCGAGGTCGCGGAGAATCCGGTACCAGTTGCGGAGTCCGAGCCAGCCGTCGAACTCGTCCAGCACGACCGGGGGCGTCAGCGGGATGACGGGGACGCTGAACAGGACGTCGCCGGGCCCCGCGTCGGTCTCCACGTAGACGTCGCCGGGCAGTTCGGACAGCCAGTGGACGTGGTCGTGCGCGGACAGGTCACGGGACGGGCGCCGGCGGGCCCGCGCGAGATCGCGCAGGAACCGCAGCAGCCGCGCCGCGTGTTCGGACTCGCGCGCGGACTCGTCCGCGCCCCGGGGCGGTTCCCGGGGGGTGCGGGGGGTCGTCCCCCCACCCGGAAACCCGCCGGGGCCCGGGCCCTCCTCAGCCACCGCGGCTCCTTCCCTTCCCACAGGGGGAACGAACCTCTCACATCCTCGGCCGCGCGCACGGGCGGAGCCTGACGCTCGGCCGGATGAAAAAGTCCGATGGTGGTGCCACGATCTAACACCTCTGGGCGGGCCCGGCCAAGCGCAATCGATGATCTTGCATCAGCGGGTGCTCGCCATGTAGCGGTCCTCGTTCGGCATCATCACCCAGAGGACGAGGTAGACGACGAACTGCGGGCCGGGCAGCAGGCACGACAGCACGAACAGCAGCCGGACGGTCCCGGGCGACATCCCGAACCGGTGCGCGAGCCCGGCGCAGACACCCGCGATCATCCGACCGTTGCGCGGACGATAGAGACCGTTCATGTGTTCTTCTCTCCCCGATTCGTCGAGCGGTGAACGTGGTCGCGGGTTTTCGCGGCCACATCCCCCACGCTACGAACCGGGCGGGTGTCCCCACATCAGCCGTCAGACCTGTTCACGTCCCCTACCGCGGGATTAGGGGATGCCCCCTAGGGGCCTTGGGCGGGGCCTTCGCCGCCGAGCCGTCAGGTGGCGTTGTGGTCGGCGACGAGCTTGGGGAGGGCGGCGAGGTCGTCCAGGACGAACAGGCAGCCGCGCAGGGCCTCGGGGTCCTGCTGGATGTGCCCCCAGGGGCCGCGCCGCAGGAACGCCGCCTGCATACCGAACGCCAGCGCGGGCCGGACGTCGTTGTCGATGCGGTCCCCCACGTACAGGACCCGGTCGGGCAGCACCTCCGCGATCTGGGCGCAGCGTTCGAAGAACTCGTGCGACGGTTTCTGGACGCCCCACACGTCGGAGATCCCGACGACGTCCGCGTCCAGCCCGAGCGCCGCCATCTGCTCGGCCGCCTCCACCGGCTGGTTGCCCGCGATCCCGACGTAGAGGCCCTGGCCGCGGAGGCCGGACAGGCAGGCGCGCGCGTCCGGGTACAGGTCGTCCGGCCCGAAGCCGTTGGGGACGCCCGCCTCCAGGCGGCCCCGCTGTTCCTCCGCCAGGTCGAACCCCGGGCGGAAGTACTCGAAGACGTCCATGTGGGTGCCGCCCGTCGCGAGCACCGCGCCGAGCTTGGTGAGGAACGTGTGCCTCGGCACGCCCAGCCAGTCGGCCCAGCGCCCGTAGATCTCCCCCTCGTTGATCAGCGTCTCGCCGATGTCGAAGAAGACGGCCTGGACGGGGCGGGGGGTCTGGAGCCTCTCGGTCACGGGCGGGCCAGGTCCGCTGAGGCGCCGGGGGCGAGGCGGGTGAACTCCTTGCCGAGTTCCTTCGCGGCGCCGGTGAGGACACGGTTCATGACGTCGAGGCCGATGTCGTTGAGCAGGCCGTCGTGGATGGCGTAGGCGCGTCCCGGGTTGACGGCCCGCGTGTATTCGTACAGGTCGACGGCCTTCATCCAGGGGGCGTTGCCGGGAAGGCACAGCGTCGGGACGGGCTCGGACGGGACGGTCAGCGCGTCGCCCGGGTGGAAGACCTCGCCGTCCAGCATGAACCCGACGTTCGGGATCGGCGGCAGGTCGGGGTGCATGATCTCGTGGTCCTCGCCGTAGACGTGGACGTCGAAGCCCGCGACCGTGACGGCGTCGCCGTGGCCGACCTGGTGGACGCGTCCGCCGAGGTCGGCGAGGTTCTCGGCGACGACGCGGGACGTCCACACCTCCAGGGAGGGCCGCTCTGCCATCGCGGCGCGCAGGGCGTCGGCGTCGAAGTGGTCGAAGTGCTCGTGGGTGATCAGCACGGCGTCGGCGGCGGCGAGGGCACCGGAGGCCCCGCTGAACGTGCCGGGGTCGATGACGACGGTCCGGTCGTCCTTGGTGATCTGGACGCAGGCGTGTCCGAGCTTGGTGAGACGCATCAGGCGATTTTCCCACGCCGGTTTCCGGCGCCGGAGGGCCGACCCCATTGACCGGGCCCGTGGCCGTTGATAGAACACGTTCTAATTCGGGGCTCTGATTCGGAGCGCGAACCGGTGCAAGGAGGCGGCGCAATGCCCGTTCCCGACCAACGCGACTCCGAGGTCACCAGGCGGAGCCTGACGGACTGGCTCGGCGGGCATCTGCCCGGCGTCCGGATCCCCCATCTGGAGACCCCGCAGACCAGCGGCTTCTCCAACGAGACACTGATGTTCGACGCCGAGTGGACCGGCGGCGACGGCACCCCGCGCCGGGAGCCGTTCGTCGCGCGGGTCGCCCCGGTGAACTACCAGATCTTCCCCGAGCCGCGGTTCGAGGAGCAGTACCGGCTGATGCGGATCCTGGACGAGCGCACCGGCATCCCGGTGCCGCCGATCCGCTGGTACGAGCCGTCCGGGGACGTGCTGGGCGCCGCGTTCTTCGTGATGGGACGCGTCGACGGCCGCGTCCCGACCGATATGCCGCCGTACCACATGGACGGCTGGGTGACCGAGGCCCCGCCGGCCGAGCGGGCCGCGATGTGGTGGTCCACGCTGGAGATCCTCGCGGACCTGCACCGGCTGGACGTCGGCGAGCTCGGCCTCGGGTTCCTGGACCAGCCGGCCTGGGGCGCCCCCGGCCTCGACCAGCGGCTCAACTACTACGAGCACTACCTGCACTGGGCCTACAAGGGCCCGCAGGAGACGGCGCTGAAGGCCCTGGAGTGGCTGAAGGCCAACCGGCCCGACGAGCCCGGCGACCCCGTCGCGCTGTGGGGCGACGCGCGCATCGGCAACGTGATCTTCCAGGCGGGCGTGCCGGCGGCCGTCCTCGACTGGGAGACGGCGGTGCTCGGCGCACCCGAGGAGGACCTCGCCTGGTTCATGTTCCTCGACCGCCACCACTGCGAGGGCGTGGGCGCGGCGCGGCTGGACGGCTTCCCCTCCTACGCCGAGACGGTCGCCCGCTACGAGGAGCTGCTCGGGCGCCCGATGCGGAACATGGCGTACTACGAGATCCTGTCCGGCTTCAAATTCTCGGTGATCATGGCCCGGATCGGGCAGGCGATGATCGACTTCGGCTGGATCGACGAGACCGCGGACTTCCCGCACGACAACAACTGCACGCAGCTGCTCGCCCGCATCATGGAAGGAGACCGGTGACGCTCTCTCCGCTCGACGACTACCCGATCCACCAGGCGCCCGAGGTGATGCGGCACGTCACGACGTCCGACCGCAACTTCTACGACCGCTACTACTTCAACGTCCACCCCTGCTCGGACGAGATGATGATGATCATCGGGATCGGGCAGTACCCGAACCTCGGGGTGATGGACGCGTTCGCGGTCGTGCGGCGCGGGCCGGTGCACAAGGTCGTCCGGGCGTCCCGGGAACTGGGCGCCGACCGCATGGACACCACGGTCGGCCCGTTCCGCGTGGAGGTGCTGGAAGGGCTGAAGCGGCTCAGGGTCGTCCTCGACGAGAACGGACCCAACGAGAACGGACCCAACGGAAACGGCCCCGACACCAGCGAGCACAACCTCAGCGAGCACGGCCTCTCGTTCGACCTCGTCTGGGAGGGGGCGATCCCCGCCACGCTGGAGCCTCCGCACTACCTGCGCTGGCAGGAAAGGGTCGTGTTCGACTCGCGGCGCCTCGCGCAGACCGGCCGCTGGACGGGCACCATCACGATCGACGGCGAAACCATCGAGGTCACGCCCGACCACTGGTGGGGCTCCCGGGACCGCTCCTGGGGCATCCGTCCTGTGGGCGAGCCGGAACCGCCCGGCATCCAGGTCAAGAACGCGGGCACGTTCTACTGGCTGTACACGCCGATGCAGTTCGAGGACCACTCGATCCTCTGCATCGTCCAGGAAGACGAGAACGGACGCCGCATCCTGGAAGAGGCCACCCGGGTCTGGCCCGACCGCGAACCCGAGTTCCTCGGCCGCCCCGAGTACCTCCCGGTCTACGCCGAGGGGACCCGCGACGTGGTCACCGCCACGCTCCGGTTCGCGCCGCCGGGAGGCGAGCCGTTCGAGATCCGCGCCACGCCGATCCTGCCCGTCCACCTGATGGTCGGCACCGGCTACGGCCTGGAACCCGACTGGAAGCACGGCATGTACCAGGGCCCCGACCTCAAGGTTCAGGGCGTCACCTACGACATCCGCAAACCCGACGACGCCGCCCGCATGTGGGGCATCGTCGACGCGGTCGGCCGGTACGAGTACCTGAACGGCGCACAGCCCACGGCCGTCACGACCGGATACGGCCTCTACGAGTACTGGGCGCTCGGCCCTCACCCGTCCTTTCCCGAGTGATCGATCTGCCAGACTGGCGACCGTGACGACCCCGCCCCCGCCCGACCCCCCGAGCGAGGAACGGCCGTCCCGGGAAGAACTGGACCGGCAGGTGCGCGACCGCTACGGAAACTGGCGCGATCAGCCGCGCGGCCTGGCCTGCGCCGTGATCGCCGCCTTCATGATCCTCACCACCGCGGCGTTCGCGTTCGCGGTGGTGGCCGTGGTCATGGCGATGAGCTGAAGCCGGGGCGCCGACCGGATCGGTGCCCCGGCTTCGCAAGCTCGGCTCGGGGTGGGTTGGCCGGCAGGGTCTAGGCCGGGGTTCCCTCGGACCCCTCCGCGATGGTGAACGCCACATCGCCCTGCGGGTCGACCTGGGCGTCCAAAGTCTTGTCGTCCAGCATCTCGGCGACGCTGGGCTCCAGGTACACCTTGGCGCCCTCCTCCTCGACGACCTGGTCGCCGGCCTCGGGGGCCGGGGCGACCGAGAGCCGCAGGGCGTCCGAGCCGTCGAGCCCGGACTCGATGCGGATGCCGGTCTCGGGCGGAAGCTCCGGGTTCGCGGTCACAGTACGTATGACCTGGACGGCACCGCTGGTCAGCGTGAGCACGATCAGCTCCTCACGTCTCTATCTTTTCGGATCGGATCTGCCCCACCCTCCCCGATCCTCACGGCGGTAAACCTCGAAACGTGACCGCGCGGTGTCAGCCGGCGGTCGGCGCGAGGGCGCGGACGGCCTCGGGCTGGGAGAGGCCGCCTCCCGGGACGATGGCCAGCACGGGCGTGGTGAGGCCGCTGTCCACGTACTCGCGGACGCGGGCGCGGCACCGTTCCGGGGACCCGTGCACGATCAGGTCGTCGACGACCTCGTCCGGGATGACCTCCAGGGCCTTCTTCCGGTCGCCGGCCGCCCACGCCTCGTTCATCGGGCGCAGCGCCTCACCGCGTCCGAGCCACTCGTGGAACGCCCGGTAGACGGGGACCGTCATGTACGCGGCGATCATCCAGCGGCCGATCGCGCGGGCCTCCTCGGCGTCGTCGGTCGGGCAGACGAACAGCCGCGCGATGAGCTCGAGGTCGTCGCCGATCTCGCCGCGCACCGTCCCGACGTCCTCGGGGGCGAGCCAGTTGGTGATCGCGCCGTCGGCCTCGCGGGCGGCGAGCCGCAGCATGCCGGGGCGCAGCGCGGCGAGGACCACGGGCGGCGGGGTCGCGGGCGCGTTGTCCAGCTTGAAGCCCTTGACGGCGAAGGTGTCGTACTCCTCCTTCACCTTCTCCCCCGCGAGGGCCTTGCGGAGGAAGCGCAGCGTGTCGCGGGTGCGCTTGTACGGCTCCTCGAACGGGATGCCGTTCCAGCGCTCCACGATCGTGTCGGACGAGGTGCCGATGCCCAGTACGAACCGTCCGGGCGCGAGGCCCGCGAGCGTCGCGGCCTGCTGTGCGAGCAGCGCGGGGCCGCGCGTGTAGACCGGCACGATCGCGGGGCCCAGGCGCAGCCCGGGGTCCCACTGCGAGGCGAGCGCCAGCGGGGTGAACGCGTCGGTGCCGTTCGTCTCGGCGGACCAGGCGTCGGTGTACCCGAGCGCGGACAGCCCCTCGACGATCTCGCGGTGCTCGGCCAGAGGAAGCCCGGTCAGCGGAATGGTCAGTCCCCAGCGTGACTGGCCCGTGCTCGGCTTGCCCGTGCTCGGCTTGCCCGTGCTCGACTGGCCTGTGCTCGACTGGCCCGTGCTCGGCTTGCTCGTGGTTGACATGCCGGCCTCCTCAGGCGATCGAGGCGCGGACGGTGGCGCCGCCGTCGATGACCATGGTCTGCCCGGTCATCCAGGACGACGCGTCGCCGGCGAGGAACACCGCCGCGTTCGCGATGTCCTCGGGTTCGCCGAGGCGGCCGAGCGGCATGTGCTTGCTGATCTCCGCCTCGTTGGGCTCCCACAGGGCGCGGGCGAGGTGGGTCTTGACCAGGCCCGGCGCGATGCAGTTGACGCGGACCTTCGGCGCCAGCTCCATCGCGAACTGCCGGCTGAGGTGGATGACGGCGGCCTTGGTGGCGTTGTAGTACCCGATGCCGTGCTCGGTCATCATCCCGCCGACGGACGCGATGTTGATGACGGCGCCGCCGCGCTCGGCCAGGGACGCCCGCAGCGCGAGCTGGGTCCACTGGACGATGGCGAACTGGTTGACCTCGACGGTCTTCGCGGCGGCGGCGGGCTCGATGTCGGCCATCGGCCCGTAGTAGGGGTTGGTCCCGGCGTTGTTGACCAGGATGTCCAGGCCGCCGAACTCGGCGACGGCGGCGTCCACGCAGGCGGCGGCCTCGTCGGCGTGGCCCACGTGCGCGGCCTTGGCGAGGACGCCGGCGTCCGGGTACGCCTTGCCGATCTCCTTGGCGACCTCGTCCAGCGCCTCCTGCTTGCGCGAGGAGAGCACGACGTTGGCGCCCTCGGCGGCGAACGCGGTGGCGATCGCCTTTCCGATTCCCCGGGAAGCCCCGGTGACCAGGGCCGTCTTCCCCTGAAGTCCTGTCCGCATCCGCGCTCTCCCTACGTGTCCGCACCCTGTGGGCAGCCTCGGCAGAATCCGACTCGGTTCACTGTACCGGAAGTGACTGACGAGTCAGTTACCTACCCTGGGGGACGATTCGTCCCGCTCACCGGACATGCCGGGATCGAGCGATCGCTTGGTTGTTACGCTGCGTCGGGTGCTGCATGAGGGCGGTGCTGCGTGAGGGGGTGCTGCATGAGGGAAGGAGCCGCGTGACCACGACCAAGGAACGTCGTCCGGCGATCGAGGGCTGGTACACCACCGAGGGCGGCGACGTCCGGCTGCTGGGCACCCGCTGCGCGTCCTGCGGAACGCCGTACTTCCCGCGCAACGAGCTGGCCTGCCGCAACCCCGGCTGCACGGGACCGAAGGACGGCTCCGAGCTGGAGCCCTACGCCCTCTCCGGACGCGGCCGCATCTGGTCCTACGCGGACTCCCGCTACAAACCGCCGCCCCCGTACGTCTCCCCCGACCCCTTCGTCCCCTACGCCGTCGCCGCCGTCGAACTCGAAGCCGAACGCATGGTCGTCCTGGGGCAGGTCACCCCCGGCCACACCGTCGACGACCTCGCCGTCGGCATGGAGGTCGAGCTGACCGAAGGCACCCTCTACGAGGACGACGAAGCCGAATACACCGTCTGGATGTGGAGGCCCGTCAAATGACGCGCGATATTGCCGTGCTGGGCGCGGGGATGCATCCGTGGGGTAAGTGGGGACGCAACTTCGTCGAGTACGGACTGGCGGCGGCACGCGCCGCGCTGGCCGACGCGGGAATCACGTGGCCGGACGTCCAGTACGTGGCGGGCGCGGACACTATCCGGAACGGGTATCCGGGGTTCATCGCCGGTGCGACGTTCGCGCAGGCGCTCGGCTGGTCGGGCGCGCGGGTGTCCAGCTCGTACGCGGCGTGTGCTTCCGGGGCACAGGCCATCAGCTCGGCGCGCGCGCAGATCCTCGCGGGCCTGTGCGACGTGGCGCTGGTCGTGGGCGCCGACGCCGCACCGAAGGGGTTCTTCAAGCCCGTCGGCGGTGACCGGCCGGACGACCCCGACTGGCTGCGGTTCCGGCTGCTCGGCGCCACCAACCCGATCTACTTCGCGCTGTACGCCCGCCGCCGCATGGCGATGCACGGCGCGACGCTGGACGACTTCGCCGCCGTGAAGGTGAAGAACGCGCGGCACGGGCTGACGAACCCGAACGCCCGGTACCGCAAGGAGGTGACCCTGGAGGACGTCCGCGAATCCGCCGTGGTCGCCGACCCGCTGCGGCTCCTGGACATCTGCGCCACCAGCGACGGCGGCGCGGCCCTGGTGCTGACGTCGATGGACTTCGCGCGGCGGCACGGCATCACCGATCCCGTGCGCATCCCCGGGCTGTCCACGGTGACGCCGACGTTCCCCAAGACCGTCCTGGACCTGCCCGACTTCGCGACGGACTCGGCGATGACGGCACCGGAACCAGAGCGCCCGTTCCGCGCCGCCATGACGCACGCGGCCTACGAGGAGGCCGGGATCGGGCCGGACGACCTGTCGCTCGCCGAGGTGTACGACCTGTCCACGGCCCTTGAACTGGACTGGTACGAGGACATCGGCCTGTGCGAGCCGGGCGGCGCCGAGGAGCTGCTGCGGTCCGGCGCCACCACGCTCGGCGGCCGCGTCCCCGTCAACCCGAGCGGCGGGCTCGCGAGCTTCGGCGAGGCGATCCCGGCGCAGGCGATCGCGCAGGTGTGCGAGCTGACCTGGCAGCTGCGCGGCCGGGCCGAGGGCCGCCAGGTCGAGGACGCGCGAGCGGGCATCGCGGTGAACCAGGGCCTCTTCGGCCACGGCTCGGCCGTCATCGCCGTCCGGTAGCCACAACGCCGTCCGGTAGCCACAACGCCGTCCGGTAGCCACAACGCCGTCCGGTAGCCACAACGCCGTCGGGGAGCCGTGCGACGGCGTCCGGTGACTACGCGACCGTGAAGCCGTCGCAGCCGATGTAATAGGCGTCGCCGTTGGCGTGGACGTGCAGCCAGACGATCGTCCAGACGCCCTTCCTCTGCATCGGGCCCGTCCCGCCGCCCGATCCCTCCCACACGAAGTCGTCCGGGAAGGTGAGGTCCAGCCCGGCGCTGCCTGCCGGATACAGATACGGCTTGCTGTGGACCCATCCAGGTCCCGCGCTGCCATGCGGCCCCGGCGGGCGGACCTGGGCGGCCACGTAGTAGTTGGACGGACTCTTGTACTTGAAGCGCATGCCGAACTCGACGGTCTCCTCCGTGTGCGGCCGGCGCGGCGCCGAGACCTGCAACTGGCCGGAGAGAGCCTCGTCCTCGGGACTGATCGCGGGCAGGCAGGTGAGGTCCTTCCGGGAGAACTCCATGGCGCGGAAGTCCGCGGTGGGCTGCTTCACCAGGATCTGGTCCGGCGGGCGGCCGTCTGCCCGGGGAGTCCGCCCGGCGGGCGAACCCGCCGATGTCGTGGGGGCGCCCGTCCCGCCGCTCGCCCCCTGCCCGTTCCGGGCGGCGTTCGCGCCGCTCTGGCCGTCGTCACCGTTCAGGACGGTCCGCGCGACGAAGGCCCCGCCGAGGACGACGGCGACGACCCCGGCGCCCGCCGCGATGACGGCGGCGCGCGACCGCAGGCTCGTCCCGCGCAGCGGGTTCGTCCCGGTGCGCTCGGACGGGAGGAGGCCGGACGCGGCGGCGTCCGCGAGGCTTACGGGTACCGGACGCGGGGCGCCGGCAAGCCGCTGGTAGCCGGGGTCGGCGGCGATGGCGGCCGGGGACCCGGCCATCTCCAGCAGCCGCTCCAGCGCAATCCGGGAACCGGGCTCCTTCTCGGCACAGAGCCGGACGAGTTCAGTGACGCGCGGGTCGGCCCCGTCGAGGTCGATCTCACCGTCGAGGGTGCGGTGGATGATGGCCTCGATGCGGCCGCCGCCGAACGGCGGGCGTCCCGTGGCGGCGTAGGCGATGGTGCCGGCGAGCGAGAACACGTCCGACGCGGGGACGGGCTCCTGCTCGCGGACGACCTCGGGCGCGACGTACCCGGGGGTGCCGTTCCACGCGCCGGTCCGGGTGATCTGCGTCTGGCCCTCGCCGCGGGCGATGCCGAAGTCGATCAGGCGGGGCCCGTCCGGGGCGAGGATCACGTTGCCGGGCTTGAGGTCGCGGTGCTGGACGCCCTGCCCGTGAATCTCCAGCAGCCCCTGGGCCAGGGCGGTGAGCAGCCGCAGGCAGGTGTCCGCCGGCAGCGGCCCGTGCTCGGCGACGGCCTGGCGGAGCGTCGGCCCGGGAACGTACTCGGTCGCCAGCCAGTACGGCGGCGCGTCCAGCCCGGCGCCGACCATCGCGGCGGCGAACCGGCTGCGCACCCGTTCGACGGTGGCGACCTCGCGGCGGAAGCGGGCCAGCGCCTGCGGGCCCTCGAAGTCCTCGCGGATCACCTTGAGGGCGATATGCCGGCCACCGCCGGTGAGCCCCAGATACACCTGGCCCATGCCGCCCGCGCCGATGCGGGCGACCAGCGGGTACCCGCCGATCTCGGCGGGGTCCTCGGGACGCAGCGGCTCCATGTCAGCGGCCGTCCGGTCGTACGTTCATGCCGCGCATGATCTCATCGCGGGCGCCCCGGTGTGAGGCGATGGGCGGCTCTCAGTCGGACTCGCGGGCGACGTGGAGGGCCCAGGCGATGAGGGGTGCCTGGAACGGGAGCCGGCCATAGGCGGCGGCGCGCATCGGCAGCGGCTTGTTGCGCCAGTCGCGCGCCATCTTGATGTTGGCGGGGAAGACCGCCGCCATCAGGCCCGCCGTCGCGAGCGCGCCCACCTTGCGGGTGCGCGGGTAAGCGACGGCGGCGGCGCAGGCCAGTTCGGCGGCGCCGCTGAGGTGCGTCCAGGTCCGCGGCCGGCCCGGGAGCCGCTCGGGGACGATCGCGTCGAACGGCCTGGGGACGATCATGTGCAGGGCTCCCATGCCCGCCATGAGCGTGGCGAGACGGCGGGACGCGCGCGACGAGTCGGTCATTCCCGGAGAGTCTTACAGATCAGACGATGGGTCCAATAGTGGCGAGGGGAAGAGGCGTGCCCGAAATGGCGAGATGTGACCGAAGTCACCGTCCGAAGGGTGTGTGACCTGCGGCGTAGCGGTCACGTGTCAGTTGTCACGCGAACGTCGCCATGACGTTCGGACGAGCTCCAGGGACGGTCGCCGCGGCCGGGGGGACCGCCGCGGCCGTTCCTGGACCCGGCCCCGACACCGGCTCCGGGACTGGCGGGGGCAGCCCCGGAGCCGGTTCGGGGCCGCCGCACCAAACGGACCGGTCGGGGCGGATGGACGGGGCGGATGGACGGGGCGGATGGACGGGGCGGATGGACGGGGCGGATGGACGGGGTCAGAGAGGATCGGGGAGTCTTCTGACCTCCTCGATGATCTGGGGCATCGCCTCGTTGTTGCGGCGGATCCAGTCCAGCAGCAAGGCGACCTGCTCGTCGGTGTAGCCGTCGAGACGATCACGGAAGAGACGCCTGATCGGCTCGAAGTACCGGGCGAACTCCGCGACGTTCTCCTCGACGAGTTCGACGATCACGCGCCGGCGGTCGTCGGGGTCCCGGGTGCGCCGGACGTATCCCGCCTTCTCCAGCCTGTCGATCACGGCGGTGATGGCGCCGCCGGTCGTGATGCCCATCAACTGGGCGAGCCGTCCGGGGGTCTGCGGCCCGTCGAGCGACAGGGCGTTCACGCACTGCGCGTCGGTGACGTTCATACCCGCCTTGCTCGCGGTGGCGTGGTGCAGCAGCACCGTGAACATCGTGCTGCGCTGCATCGCCATCTGCAGTTCACCCGCCATCCGCTCCCGCTCCGGAGTCGTCACGCCCCACCTTCCCTTTTTCTCCCTGACAGAGAGGCTCAGTTCAAGAGTGACTCTTTACAGGAGATTCTAGTGGGTCCGGTGCGCGAGGGCGCGGCGGGAGGGCGGTCGGGTGTGGCGAAGGCGACATCCTGGATGATCAAAGTATCCCGGGGCGGCCTCTAGGATCATTTTATTAGGGCCACTAACAGAGGTCCGCTCCCGGCCCCGAATCCCACGAAGGTTCGGGGCCGACCTCACCCCGGGGCATCCACATCACCCCGGGGCACTCCACATCCTCGGACGCCGCTACCCGCGGGCCTCCTCGGCGTCCTCGGCGATCTGCTTCGCCCACCGGTAGTCGGCCTTACCCGCCGGGGAACGCTTCATCTCGTCCACGAACGCGTAGACGCGCGGCACCTTGTAGCCCGACAACTGCTTGCGGCAGTGCGCGTCCAAGCCCTCGGTCGCGGGCGGCTCGCCACCGCCGGCCGGCTGGATCACCGCCGCGACGCGGTTGCCCCACCGCTCGTCCGGGATGCCCGTCACCACCGCGTCGTACACGGCCGGATGGCCCTTCAGGACGGCCTCGACCTCCTCCGGGAACACCTTCTCGCCACCGGTGTTGATGGCCTGCGACCCCCGCCCGTACACGGCGATCGCCCCGTCCTCCTCCACGGTGGCGATGTCGCCGGTGAGCAGCCAGCGCCGCCCGTCCACGACGGGGAACGTCTTCGCCGTCTTCTCCGGGTCGTTGTAGTAGCCCCGCGCGATGTAGCCCGTCCTGGCGACCTGCCCGATGACGCCCGACCCCGGCTTGACCGGCTGGAGCGCGTCGTCCAGGACGGTGACGTTCTCCACGTCCGGCGCGAACCGCAGCCCCTTCTCCGGCGTCGACCCGGCCACCGCCTCGGCCGTCGAGCCCGACTCCGTCGAACCGAACCGGTCCAGGGTCATCGTGTTCGGCAGGAGTTCCTGGATGCGGTCGCGAACGGTCCCGGTGAAGATCGCGCCCGTGGACACGAACGCGAACAGCGACGACGTGTCATAGCCGCCGCGCGCCAATTCCTCCGCCATCGGGATCGCCATGGCGTCGCCGGTGACCGTCAGCGAGTTGACCTTCTCCCGCTCGATCGTCCGCCACACCTCGGCCGCGTCGAACTTGCGCGTGTACACGAGCGTCGCGCCCATGAACCAGGCGATCCACGTGGCCATCTGCGCGGCGCCGTGCATCAGCGGCGCGACCGGCATCATCACCAGAGGGCCGCCGTTCCGCGCGTTCTCGACGACGTCCTCCGGCTTCGTCGGAGGGGGGAGCGACGGGTTCCAGAACGCGAGCAGCATGTGCTCGGTCGTCCACATGACGCCCTTCGGCATCCCCGTCGTCCCGCCCGTGTAGATGATGTAGAGGTCGTCGGGGGAACGTGCCGGGAAGCCTCGCGTTCCGTCCGCGTCCCGCAACGCCTCGTCGTAGGCGACCGCACCCGGGATGGACGGCGTGCCGCCCACCGCGATGAGGTGCTTCAGGTCGGGCGCCTCCGGGGCGGTCGCGGCGACGCGGTCCTCGAACTCGACGTCGTACAGAAGCGCGACGCTGTCGGAATCCCGGTAGATGTAGCGGAGCTCGTTCTCCACATATCGGTAGTTGACGTTGATGGGCACGGCCCGGATCTTCAGCACGGCCAGCAGCGCGGCCGCGTACTCGATGCCGTTGTAGAGCTGGACGGCGACATGCTGGCCGGGTTGGACGCCCGCGTCCGCCAGATGGTGCGCGAGGCGGTTCGCGTGCTCGTCCATCTCGGCGTAGGTGAGACGCTGGTCGCCGCACACCAGGGCGACCCGCTCCCCGATCGCGTCCGCGACTCCCTCGAACAGATCAGCGTGGTTGTACTCCATCAGACGTCCCTTTCGGGGTCTGGGGGTCGCCCCCCAGTGGAACAGAAGGGGTGTTCGCGCCAACGACTACGGCCGGGGTCTGGGGTCTGGGACGTCCCCAGGGTTTCTGTATGGGGTCTTGGGCTCACCCCAGTGCACTAAGAGAATCAGGGTTTGTCGCTGCCGACTATCCACATGGCGAAGAACTGGGCACCGCCTCCGTAGGCGTGGCCCAGCGCGCGCCGCGCACCGTCCACCTGGTGGTCGCCGGCCTGCCCGCGCACCTGCAGCGCCGCCTCGGCGAACCGGATCATCCCGGACGCGCCGATCGGGTTGGACGACAGCACGCCGCCGGACGGGTTCCAGGGAATGTCACCGTCCATCGCCGTCGCCCCGGCCTCGGTGAGCTTCCAGCCCTCGCCCTCGCCGCAGAACCCGAGGTTCTCCAGCCACATCGGCTCGTACCAGGAGAACGGGACGTACACCTCGGCGCAGTCCAATTCGCGGCGCGGATCGCTGATCCCGGCCTGCCGGTACACGTCCGCCGCCGCGTCCTTGCCGCCCTGCGGGCTCACGGTGTCGCGCCCGGCGAACATCATCGGCTCCGACCGCATCGACGTGCCGTGCACCCACGCGGGCGGGTTCGGTGCCCGCCGCGCTGCTTCCTCTGACGCCAGCACCATCGCGCACGCCCCGTCCGACGACGGGCACGTCTCCAGGTAGCGGATCGGCTCCCACAGCATCGGCGTCGACTCGACCATCTCCCGCGAGATGCCCGGGATCTTCAGGTGCGCGTACTGGTTGCGCAGCGCGTTCTCCCGGTCCTTGACCGCGACGAGCATCCCGATGTGGTCGGGGGCGCCCGACCGCCGCATGTAGGCGCGGATGTGCGGGGCGAAGTACCCGCCCGCGCCCACGACCAGCGACGTCGTGAACGGGGAGTTCACGGTCAGCGCCCACGTCGCGTTCGACTCCGACTGCTTCTCCCACGCCACCGTTAGGACGCGCTCGTGCACGCCGGCCTGGATCAGGCTAGCCGCGACATTCGCCGTCGACCCGCCGACCGAGCCGGCCGTGTGCACGCGCATGATGGGCTTGCCCTTGGCGCCGAGCGCGTCCGCCAGGAACGTCTCCGGCATGATCACGCCCTCGAACAGGTCGGGGGCCTTGCCGACGACGACGGCGTCGATGTCCTTCCAGGTCAGGTCGGCGTCGTCGAGCGCCCGCCGGGCCGCCTCACGCAGCAGCCCCGCCATCGACACGTCCAGCCTCTTGGTCCTGTACGCCGTCTGCCCGACGCCGATGACCGCACACGGGTTACTCATTCGCTCTCTCCCGACAGCACGCAGACGAGGTTCTGCTGGAGGCAGGGCCCGGACGAGGCGTGGGCGAGGGCCCTGGACGCCGTCCCGTCGTGGATGCGGGCGGCCGCCTCGCCGATCCGGATCAGGCCCGCCGCCATCACGGGGTTGGCCGACAGCGCGCCGCCGGACGGGTTGACCGTCACGTCGTCGCCCAGGCCGAGGGCCTCGCGCAGGATGAGCTCCTCATGGCTGAACTGCGCGTGCAGCTCCGCGACCTCGACGCCGGCCGCGCCCGCCTTCTCCCCGGCGATACGCGTCGCTTCCGAGCGGGTCAGGTCGCGGACGCCCGGCGCGTGCGCCTCGGTGCGGTGGTCGATCCCCGTGATCCACGCGGGACGCTCGCACAGCTCCCGCGCCTTGGCCCCGGACGCGAGGACGATCGCCGCCGCGCCGTCGGTGATGGGCGCGACGTCGTACGGGTGCAGCGGAGCCACGTCGTAGCCGTTTCCGGCGGCGGGGTCCTCCGGCTCCGGCAGGTGCAGCGCGAACGGGTTGTCCCGTCCGGACGCCCGGGACCGTGCCGCGACGGCGCGCAGATCGTCCTCCTTGGCGCCCGACCGCTCCATGTAGGCGCGGGCCTGAAGCGCGGCCAGCGACACCTGGTCGATGCCGAGCGGCGCCAGATGGTACGGGTCGAGCTGCTGGGTGAGGATCGTGCGCAGGACCCCCTGCGACGACTTGCCGAACCCGTACACGAGCGCCGTGTCGATCTCGCCGTGCAGCAGCTTCACCCACGCCTCGTACAGCGCCCATGCGGCGTCCATCTCGACGTGGCTCTCGGAGATCGGCGGCCACGCGCCCACCGCGTCCAGCGCCGACACGAACGAGAACGGCGCGCCCGCGAGGTAGTCGCACGACCCGGAGCAGGTGAATCCGAACTGCTTCAGCCCCGTCTTCTCCTTGATGCCGGTGATGACGGGCGCGAGCATCTCGATCTCGGCCAGCCCCTGGTCCTCACCGGAGTGATGGCTCTGCGTGAAGGCGACCACCGCGATCTCGCGCATCACATGAAGTCCTTGATCTCTTCGTAGGGGACGTCGGGCTCGTCGAGGGGCTCGAACCACTTGATGTTGCCCATCGACCGTTCCCACTCCTCGCGGGGACGCCACGCCGCCTTGACCCGCATGCCCATCCGGACCTGGTCCGCCGGGACGCCCGCGACGAGCGTGAGCATCGTCAGCCCGGCGCCGTCCAGCAGCACGTAGCCCGACACGAACGGCACCTCGGGGGCGCGCGGGTCGGGGATGTTGTTGACGGCGAAGGTGGTGACGGTGCCGGTGTCGGGCAGCTCCACCTCCTCGGTGGTGGGGACGCCGTCGCGCGGGCACAGGCCCTTCATCGGGACGATGACCTGCTCGCACACCGGGCACCGGTGCCCGAGGATCCTGCCCTGCGAGATGCCCTC
The DNA here is from genome assembly GCF_052245875.1 of Actinomadura sp. 3N407. Taxonomy (NCBI): domain Bacteria; kingdom Bacillati; phylum Actinomycetota; class Actinomycetes; order Streptosporangiales; family Thermomonosporaceae; genus Actinomadura; species Actinomadura sp. 3N407. Next base: position 136,748 of record NZ_JBQQBP010000010.1, on the reverse strand, counting down.
CAGGAACCGGCCGAGCGCCTGACCGCCCTTCAGCGAGTACTCCAGCCGCGTCGGCGCGTTGATCGCCGTGACCTCGGGGAGGAAGCACTCGATGTCGCCGATCCCGCCGGTGCGCTCCGTGCGCCACTTGGGCCGGACGCGCATCCCGGTCTTGAGGAACTTCGGCGGCTCCGCGCCCTCCTCGAAGATGCCGAGGTCGAGCGCGTGCAGGATCGCGGTGTCGGCGCCGTCCGGCCGGATCAGCGCCCACGCGAACGGGCGGTCCAGTGGATGCTCCTTCGCCGGGCGCGGCACCCACGACCATGTCGTGACCGTCCCGACCGGGCCGACCTCGACGAACTCGTCGGTCACGTCCTCGCCGGTGTCGGGGTCGTACTCCGACGGCGGGACGAGCACCCTGCCCTCCGCCGTGCGGACGCCGACGAGCCGGCCGTCGCGCAGGTCGCTGAGGAACCTCCCGATGACGGGCCCCACCGAGCGCGTGTACCCGCCGGGGAACTCCAGCACGTGGTTCGGCTCGGACGGGCCCGTGTCAGACGGGCCCGTGTCAGACGGGCCCGTGTCAGACGGGCCCGTGTCCGATGGACCCGTGTCCGACGGCCCGGTGTTAGATGGCCCGGTGTTAGATGGCACTGCCGCGGTCCTTCCAGTACGGGTCCCTGAGCTTGCGCTTGAGGAGCTTGCCGTTCGGTTCGCGCGGCATCGTCTCGATGTAGTCGATGGACTTCGGCCACTTCATCTTGGCGAGCCGGCCCTCCAGCGACGCGAGGATCTCCGCCGTCAGCTCGTCACCGGGCTCGACGCCCTCGGCGGGCTCCACGACGGCCTTGATCTGCTCGCCCCATTCCTCGTCCGGGATGCCGAACACGGCCACGTCCGCGACCTTGGGATGCATGGTGATCTCGTTCTCGATCTCGGCGGGGTAGATGTTCGCCCCACCCGAGATGATCATGTCGGACTTGCGGTCGGACAGGAACAGGAACCCGTCATCGGTGAGGTAGCCGATGTCCCCGACGGTGAAGAAGTCCTTGAGGCGGTTCTTCTCCGTCTTCTCCTTGTCGCCCTTGTACTCGAACTCGACGCCGGCCATCTTCATGTAGATCGTGCCGTGCGTCCCGGCCGGAACCGGTTCGCCGTCATCGTCCACGATCAGGAGCTCGCTGATCGGCCAGGCGTTCCCGACCGTTCCGGGATGGGCGCGCCAGTCGGCGGGGCTGGCGATCGTGCCGCCGCCCTCGGTCGCCGCGTAGTACTCCCAGATGCAGTCGCCCCACCAGTCGAGCATCTGCTGTTTGATCGGCACCGGGCACGGCGCGGCCGCGTGGATCGCCCACTTCATGCTCGACACGTCGTACCGGGAACGGACGTCCTCCGGGAGACCGAGGAGCCGCTTGAAGTGCGTCGGCACCATGTGGGTGTTGCTGACGCCGTGTTCCTGGATCATTCTCAGGGTGTCTTCGGCGTCCCACCGGTCCGTGTAGACGAGGGTGTGCCCCATGTGCAGGGCGGTGCCGCCGAACTGGGTGACGGCCGTGTGATAGTTCGGCGAGGTGATCAGATGGGCCTGCTGCTCGCCGCCGGCCGGACGTCCCGGCGTGATGCCGAACAGGCTCAGCAGGAACGTCATCAGTTCGGCGCTGTCGTCGGGATCGATGCCCATCAGCGCCCGCTTGACGCCCTTCGGCCGCCCGGTCGTCCCGGACGTGTAGTGCATCGTCGCGCCGTTGCTCCGGTCGTCCGGAAGCGTGTCGGGGTGTCCCTCGACGAGCTCGCCGTACGGGCGGAACCCCTCGACGTTCCCGAACGCGAACCGCCGGTGAGCCTCGATCTCCTCGCCGGCCGGCAACCCCTCGGCGGCGTAGCGCTCGTGGACGAAGAACGCCTTGGCCTCGCTGTCGGAGACGATGTATGCGATCTCCGGCCCCGCCAGATGCCAGTTGATCGGCGTGTAGTACCAGCCGGCCTGCAACGCCGCCAGGTACAGCACCAGCCCGTCGACGCCGTTCGGGACGAGCCCGCAGATGCCGTCGCCGTTCTTGAGGCCGAGTGCGCGCAATCCGTGGACGAGTCTGTTGGAGCGGGCCAGCAGATCGCCCGCAGAGTACTTCGTCCCGTCCGGATCGACGGCCGCGACCCACTCGGGATCGGCCTGCGCCAGCCGCCAAAAGCCCAATGACCCCATCGGATCTCCCTACGTAGCACGATGAGCGCCGTCAGCACGGTGAGCGCCGTCACATGGCGACGCCCCGGCGTCCAAAGTAGATCACGTTCTCGTTTTGCAGATCAAGCCCTACCGGTAGGGCGACGGCTTAACTAGAATCTGTTCTCGTTTTACATCTAAGCTGGAGGAACCATGGCGGAACGGCTGCCGATCAGCACCGAGCACTGCATCGTCGAGCGCGACGGCCACGTCGTCATCGTCACGATGAACCGTCCCGAGGCGCGCAACGCGCTCAGCTCGTCCATGCTGGTGGGCCTCGCGGACGCCTGGGCCTACATGTCCGACACCCCGGAGATCCGCGTCGGCATCCTCACCGGGGCCGAGGGCACGTTCTGCGCCGGCGCCGACCTGAAGGCCATGGGGCAGCAGCCGTCCGACCCCCGCGTCCAGGAGCGCATGGCCCAGATCCCCAACTTCCACTGGAAGGGCCTGCTGCGCGAGGGCAGGCCCACCAAGCCGCTCATCTGCGCCATCGAGGGCTACGCCGTCGCCGGCGGAACCGAACTCCTCGTCGGCACCGACCTGCGCGTCGTCGCCGAAGGCGCCACCCTCGGCCTGTACGAGGCGAAGCGCGGCCTGTTCCCCATGGGCGGCTCCGCGATCCGGCTCCCCCGCCAGATCGGCTACGCCAACGCGATGGACATCCTGCTCACCGCCCGCTCGGTGACCCCGCGGGAAGCCCTCGACATGGGTCTGGTCAACAAGGTCGTCCCGGACGGCACGGCCCTCGCCGCCGCCCGCGAACTGGCCGGCCAGATCGCCGAATGCGGCCCGCTCGCCGTCCAGGGCATCCTGCGCACGTACCGCGAGACCGAGCACCTGTCCGAGGAGGACGCCCTCAAGATCTCCGACGAGATCGGCTGGCCCGTCATCGGCTCCGAGGACGCCAAGGAAGGCTCCCTCGCCTTCAAGGAGAAGCGCCCCGCCGTCTACAAGGGCAAGTAACGGTCCGTCCGAAACCCCGGTCCGGGTTTCCCGGTCTCCCTCCGTGGCACGGCTGGACGCAACCGAGTCACGGAGGGACTGAGCAGGCCATGGCCTCGCACCTTGGACGCAGGCGGCACGAGACCACGAAGGAGGCACCCCGGCGGCGGTTCTGGCCCGGCAGAACACAGACGCCGCCGGCGGACGGCACGGCGAAGACCGTCGTGGTCAAGCGGAAGCCGCGGCGGTGGCTGCGCAGCAGGCAGAACCCGGTCAGCGCGACGATCATGGCCGCCGGCTGGGCCGCCGCCGCGATCCTGGCCCTGGGCATCATTCTGACCTGGGGAAACGCCAACCCGGGGAACGTCCTGGTGGACGCCACGCTGGACGCGGGCCGCTGGCTGGCCACACCGTTCCACGACGTCTTCACCCGGACCGACCCGGAGCAGCAGCTCTACATCAACTGGGCCCTCGCCGGCGTGGTCTACTACGTCCTGGCCCGCGCCCTGTCATGGATGACGCGCTTCTGAACGATGCGGCGGGCGCACCGAGCTCGGGCTGCGCGCAGACGCGCGCCGCCGCGCCCAGGGGGATTGGGCGCGGCGGCGGCGTTTCGGTGGGTCAGTCCGCTTCGGTGATGGCGTTGAGGCGTTCGATGGCCTCGACGTACTCCTCGATCAGGTCGTAGACGACCTGGGCGGCGGGCTTGACCTGGTTCATCGAGCCGACGATCTGGCCGACGGGGAACGTGACCAGCTCCCCGTCGCCGGAGCGGGAGATGCGGGGCAGGGCGTCCGCGATCAGCATGAACTGCATGGGCATCGGGAGGTAGCCGGGGGACTTCTCGCTCTCCCACGCCTCGGTCCACGCGGACTTGAGGAAGCGGGCCGGCTTGCCCGTCCAGGCACGGGACCGGACGGTGTCCCTGGACGTCGCTTCCAGCAGCTTCGGCAGGGCCCGTTCGGGGGTGTCCGCCTCGTCGACGGTCAGCCAGATCGAGCCGGTCCAGACGCCGTCGGCGCCGAGGGCCATGCCCGCGGCCATCTGCCGGCCCCGTCCGATGCCGCCCGCGGCGAGGACGATCGTCTCGTCGCCGACCGCGTCCACGACCTCGGGGATCAGCACCATCGTGGCGACGTCGCCGGTGTGGCCGCCCGCCTCGGTGCCCTGGGCGACGATGATGTCGACGCCCACGTCGACCTGCTTGCGGGCGTGCCGGGCGTTGGAGGCGAGCCCGGCGACCTTGACGCCGTGCTCGTGGGCCTCCACCACGACGTCGGCCGGGGGCGGGCCGAGCGCGTTGGCGAGCAGCGCGATCGGGTGCCGGAGCGCCACCTCGACCTGTGGCCGGGCGGTCTGGTCCGTCCAGCCGAGCAGGGCCTTGGTGGCGCTCTCGGTGGACGGTTCGACGCCGTGCTCGGCGAGCAGATCCTCGAGGAACCTGCGGTTCTCGGCGGGGATCATGCCCTGCAGCTTGCCCAGGAGTTCCTCCGCGTCGCCGAGGCTGCCGCCCTCGTACTTGGCGGGCATCACCACGTCCACGCCGTAGGGCTTGCCGCCGACGTGCTCGTCGATCCATTTGAGCTCGAGTTCGAGCTCCTCGGGGGTGAAATGGAGGGCGCCGAGGACGCCCATGCCGCCTGCGCGGCTCACCGCGGCGACCACGTCGCGGCAGTGACTGAACGCGAAGATCGGGTATTCAATGCCGAATAGTTCGGTGACTCGTGTCCGCACAACCTCGACCCTAGGCGCGCCGACCCGAAACTGCAACAGGTTCTAGTTAGGAAGATCGCCGCTGATCCGCCGTGCGGCTCCGCGTAGAACACGTATCAACAAGGTCGGTGGGCATGGTGGCGCGTCCCGCGGCGACCGGGGCAGGGCGGATGGGAGAGGGCGTCAGCGGCGGCGGGCGGGGCCGGACGCCTTGCGCTGCTGGCGCTGGCTGCCGGGTGCCGGGCGGCGGCCCTCCGGCGGGCCGGGACGCGGGGCGGGAGGCGCGGCGGGAGGCGCGGCGGGAGGCGCCGGCGGGTGCGGCGGCCCGGACGGGGACATGTCGCCGAACTTGCCGTCGGAGCGGCGCGGGGCCACGGGCGCCGGCGGGGCCGCGCCGCGGACCAGCCCCAGGAAGCCGCCGACGCCCAGCAGGACCAGGCCGAGGAAGATGGCGGCGCCCGGGATGTAGCTGCGCACCGCGTCCATCTGCAGGGCCTTGCTGTTGGCCAGGTCGACCCCGGCCTTCTGGTCCTTCTCGACGGTGACGAGGTCGGCCTGCGCCACGATCATCTTGCCCTTGCCGTCCGCGGTCTGCACGGTGCTGCGGATGTTCTTGCGGTGCTTGACCGGGATCCCGGTGCGCGGGTCGACCCAGACGGTGTTGTAGGCCTCGGTGTAGCGGTCGACCTTCTGGTCGGCGGCGTCCTCGGGGAGGCCGAGCATCTTGGCGGGCAGCTTGACGTCCATCGCGGCGGTCTTGGTCAGCGGGATGGTCTGGGTGAAGCGGTAGGTCGTGAGCCCCTGGACCTCTTCGACGGCGTTGAACTCCATCGGCGCCGTCTGCTTGGTCGTCATGTCGTAGAAGGGGTAGTCGCGCTTCTGGACGTTCGCGAGGGGGAACAGCAGCCCGTAGCCCGACATCCGGACGGAGTTGTCGCCGTCGACGTGCGTGCCGCAGCAGTTGGTCAGGACGCTCGTCCGGCGGTCGAAGGCGATCCGGAAGCCCTGGATCTGGACGGGGTTCTCCGGGTCGGCCTCGTCGTAGATGTTGGTCGTGGAGTCCCAGACGGCGATGTCGTCGTCGCCCTCGTTGGCGCGGACGTCGCCGCGGACGGTGTTCTTGGCCAAGAGGGTGACGCCCGTCTTGGTCTTGAGCGCGGCCTGGTCGAAGTAGGTGGAGTTCTTCGATTCCAGGAGGGTCACCTGGTAGCGGTTCAGCGGCGCGACGATGACCTGGTCGGCCACGTAGAAGCGGACCAGGGGCGCGAACGTGAGAAAGAAAGCGCCCAGGCCGATCAAGGCCAGTCCGACCGGTCGCCGCATGAATACCTCCGGGGAATGCCGTCGTTCTCAGACCAAGGGGGGCGGTGTCCGGCATGCCCGGGTTACCCTACAGGACCCCTGAAACCGCCAGTCCAATAACAGTAAGCGCCGACTGCCGCAGGCCGAAGACCGTGTCCCCGTGTCCTACGCCTCGGCATCGAACGCTCCCGTCCATACCGTACTCACCGGTAGGATCCGCTCAGCCCGGCCCCCTGGAACCGTCCCGAACCGACAGCGAGGTGGCGATGACCACGGCACCCCCCAGGCAGGACTGGCAGTCGCCCGTGCCTGGGCGAGGTGTCCTCCCCGAACACCGCGCCACGCTGGCCCGGTCGGTGCGGCTTCTGAGTGCGTTCCGGCATGAGCAGAGCAACCCGGAGTACTTCTACGACCTGATGGCCCGCGACACCGTCGCGCAACTCGGTTCGTACACCGATCTTGTTGGGGCGACCGTCATCGACGTCGGGACGGGCTCCGGTTTCTTTGCGCGCGCGCTGACGGCCACTGGTGCTCGCTGTACGGGCATCGATCATGACCTCACCGAATTGACCGCGAACAACGTTTCCGGGCCGAACACATTCATCGCCAGCGCGCTCGCCCTGCCTTTCCGTACCGGCTCCGTTGACGTGTGCTTTTCGTCGAACGTGCTGGAACACGTCCCCTCTCCATGGCGGATGGCCGACGAGATGGTCCGCGTGACCCGGCCGGGTGGGACGGTCTTCCTGTCGTTCACGAACTGGCTGTCCCCGTGGGGCGGGCACGAGACCTCGCCGTGGCACTACTTCGGCGGTGACCGGGCCGCCCGGAGGTACGAGCGCCGGAACGGCCGCCCGCCGAAGAACCGGTACGGACACAGCCTGCACCCGGTGTCGGTGTCGGCGGCCCTGCGATGGGCGCGGGGACGCGACGACGTGAACGTCCTGGACGCCGTTCCCCGCTACCATCCGCGCTGGGCCGGGAGAATCGTCCGGATTCCGGGCCTGCGCGAGATCGCCACCTGGAACCTCGTCCTGATTCTCCGGAAGAAGGGGCCGTGAGACCCGCCTCGCAGGCGGCCAGACCAGCGCCGCCGCCCATCTCCGGGCATCAGTACACGCTCGACGGGGTGCGTGCCGTAGCGGCACTGGGCGTCCTCATCTACCACGTGGCCGCCACGGCGGGTTCCATCACCAACCCGGCCGGCGCGCGGTGGCTGTTCAACGGCGGCCAGGTCGGTGTGCCCATCTTCTTCATCCTGTCGGGGCTGCTCCTCTACCGTCCGTGGGCGGCGGCGGTGCTGGACGGACGGGCCGCTCCCCGCGTCGGCACGTACCTGCGCAAGCGGGTGTTCCGCATCATGCCCGCCTACTGGGCCGTGATCGTCTGCTTCATGCTCACGGCAGGGCGGGACCACATCGGCGACCCCGTCACGTGGGCCTCTCTGCTCACGCTCACGCAGACGTACCTGCCCGACGTGTGGTGGGAGAGCGCGCTGGGGCCGGCGCATCTGGGGCAGCTGTGGAGCCTGGTGGTCGAGGTCGCCTGGTACGCCACGCTGCCTTTCACGGCGGCGATCCTCGGCTGGTACGCGCGGCGGAAACGCACCCACGACGTGGGGGTGCGGGCCAAGCGGCTCCTGATCGGCATCGCCGTGTACGCGTCACTGTCGTTCCCCTTCACGGCCGTGATGTTCTTCCCTGAGCGGCACACGCAGATGGGCCTGTGGCTGCCGCGCTTCTTCGTCTGGTTCGCGATCGGGATGGCCCTCGCCGTGGTGACGGTGTGGGCGCGGCTGGACGAACGCCGTCCCGTGGCGACGCTGTGCAGGGCCGTCTCGGACTCGTGGGCGGCGTGCTGGGTGGCGGCCGCGATGCTGTACGTGGTGGCGGCCACGCCCGCCACGGGACCCGTCACCCTCCAGACGCCGGACGGGTTCTGGACGTCCACCCTGCACCTGATCGTGGACGGGCTGTGCGCGGCGGCGCTGATCGCCCCGGTGGCGCTGGCGCCCGCCGGGCATCCGGCGCTCGGCGCGGTGCTCGCCAACCCGGTGATGCGGTTCCTCGGCCGGATCTCCTACGGCCTGTTCCTGTGGCAGCTGCTGATCATCGTCGGCTGGTACGAGGGGACGGACCGGGTGTTCCGGGGGGACGTGGCGACGGACCTCCCGCTGATGGCGGCGGCGTCCATCGCAGCGGGGACCCTGAGCTACTACCTGGTGGAACGGCCGGTTCAGCGGCTGACCCGCCGTCGTGACCGTTCCCGCCGGGCCCCTGCCCCGGCGCCGTCCAGCTGAGCGCGATCCGGCCGCCGGATCCGCCGCCGGCCGGCCGGGGCCGCCACAGCTCCGCCGCGACCCGCCCGACGATCACGAGCCCGAGCAGCTGGGGTGCGATGTCGCCCAGCGGGCCGGACGGGGCGGCGTAGTTGTCGATGAGGTCGAACCAGGCGCCCACGGCGAGGCATCCGGTCCCGGCGAGCATGGTGATCGCGATCGTCCACGGTGAGGCGACGGCGCGCAGGGCGGCGGAGCGGCGGGTGCGCGCCCAGCCGCAGCCGGCCGCGACGAGGACGGTGACGGCGAGCCCGGGCGCCCCGGCGATCCAGCCGCCGAGCGCGGCGGCGAGCCCGACGGCCGCCCACGCGGGCCAGCCCGTCCCGGCCACCAGCGCGCGGCGCGGCCCCTGCCGGGGTTCGCGCCGGTTCCCGGACCCGCCGGGCCAGACGGCGATGATCAGCAGGACGAGGAGCAGGTTGAGGCCGGCCACGACCGCGATCCGCTGTGCCCGGTCGGGTCCGTAGGAGAGTTCGACGGTGCCGCGGGTGCCCGCGGGGACGAGCCAGCCCTGCTTCCACCCGTCCAGCCGGACGGCCCGCAGCTCGGTGCCGCCGACGGTGGCGCTCCACCCGCTGTTGAAGTTCTCGTTCACGGTGAGGAACGAGGCCGTCGCGGCGTCCACCGCCAGCCTGCGGGAACTCGACCCCCAGCTGATGATCTCGACCTGCCGCGGCGGCCGTGCCGCGGCGGCCGTGCCCGGCTTGGCGCCGGCCGTCACGGTGTCGATGCGGTAGGAGTCGAGGGGCGCGCCGGTCAGCCGGTTCGGGCCGGTCCTCAGCGTGGCCTTCTCGCAGGCGCTGAACCGCAGGGGGCGGCCGGCGAGCAGGTCGCCGAGCGTGCCGGTGGCCTTGGTGGGGATGGCGGCGGCCGGGACGCCGGCCGCGCCGATCCGCAGCTTCGGCCCGTACCCGCAGGGCAGTCGCAGCGGGTAGGTGCGCACGTCCGGGATCGGTTCCACGCCGGGGATGGTGAGGTCGGCCAGCTGAACCGGCTGGACCTGCGTTTCCCTGAAGAAGGTGAGCGTCAGGCGGTCGGTGGTCATCGGGGCGAACGACAGCCTGCCCCGCGCGTCCGCCAGTCCCTCACGGGTCTCGCCGCCGCCGCCTTCGACCCGGACGCGGATGGGGCCCGACACGGCGGGGGGACGCCGCAGAGTGATCGTGGACACGCGTTCGCGGCCCTTCCACCGGACGCTGTAGGTGGGCGCGTCATCCTCCTCCGCCGCGATCCAGGTCGTGGCCGGGTCGCCGTCGAAGCCGGACCTCGGCTGGGCGGCCGGATGGTCGGACAGCGTGGAACTCGCCGTGACGGCCGGCTGACCGTCGACGGCCGTGTACCGGTCGATCAACTGCTGGTCGGTGAGGACGGCCGTTCCGGTGACGGGGACCTCGCCGGGCACCGCGGACGTGAACGTCCGGTCGAAACCGGCGCCTTCTTCATCCTTCGACGCCAGGGACGGCGAGCAGACCCAGCGCTGGCTGCCCTTCATGCATTCGGCCATCGCGCCGGGCCTCCGGCTCATCACGTACGTGGCCGGGCCGTCGATCCCGGCCGGCGCCGGCATCGTGTACGTGCGGGTCGGTTTCACCCCGCCGATCGTCACCTCCGACACCGCCGCCCGCGCGAAGGCCGGGACGGGCGTTTCCGAAGCGAGGTCGGTGATGCGCAGCCGCAGCCATCGGGTCGGGCCGTCCGGCGCGCGGAGCGGCTGCGCCGTGGCCGCCGGCCGGACGTCCTGCTCCAGCGTCCCGGTCTCGGTCTCGACCGCGACGCGTGAGACCGGCGGCCCGAGGGAGGTGTCCTGGACGAACGCGGCCGTCAGGTTCGTCACGTCCCGCGGCCGGTCGAAGTCGACGCGCAGCCACTGCCCGGACGGGCCCTCCCATCCGCCCGTCTCCCAGGCGGTGAACCGGTCGCCGTCGAACGCGGCGTACGGGGTCGCGCCGGGCTTGCGGGCCTGCGGGATCGTCTCGTCACCGGCCGCCGAACTGGAGGCCGTGACGTCGCGGACACCGCCGCCGTAGGTCACGTGGGTGGCGTACCGTTTCCAGCCCGTGTCCAGGACGTCGGTGGCCTCGCGGCGATGCTCCGCGGACAGCGTCGGCGACGTCTGGTGCAGTTCGCCGAAGTTGCGGCGGACCAGCCGGGGCGAGTCGGTCACGACCGGGGTGCCCTTGAGGTCGGGGGCGTCGTCGTCCAGCAGGACGGGCGCCTCGGGCAGCGCGCCGTCGTCCGCCATGGCCAGCATCGACTCCGGTCCCCCGTACACGCGGGCGGGGTCGGTGGCGTCGGCGAGGTTCGCGACGGCCGCGGCGCCCTCGACCTCGTAGACCTCCAGAGCGGGGTACCGCTGGTCCACGGCCGACATCGCGTCCTGGGCCTCCGCGCCCACGGGGCCGCCGAACGAGGCGGCCTTGCGCATGCCGGGCGAGTCGTCCAGCGCCTGATGGACGCGGGCGGGCCATGCGCCGCGCAGCATCTCGCGGCGCAGGTCGTTGCGGACCAGCACGTACCGGATGCCCATCCGGCCGAGGAACTCGCTCAGCCCAGGCGACCCCCGCCCCGACCGGACCTGCAGGTCGATCGCGTCCAGCGCGCGCGTGTAGCCGGGCGAACCGGCCGGGACGAGCTGCCGGACGCCCCACCGCGCCGTCAGCAGCGGCTGGACGATGTCGTCCATCGGGCGGCCCCACAGGTACTCCCCGAACGTCGCCCCGGGGACGGCCAGTACGCCCTGCTGGCCGGCCCGCGCGTTGATCCACGACGCCGCGTCCCGCCAGTACTGGGGGACCTGCTTGAAGTCGCCCGGCCCGCTCAGCCCGTTCGAGACGGCGGTGACGCCGATACCGCCGAGCGCGACTGCGGCGGCGACGGGCAGGCTGACCAGGGCTTTCAGCGTCCCGCCGAACGCCGTCCCGCCGCCGAGGCTGCGGACCCGGCCGTCCCGGGCCTTGCCGTCCCGGACCTTCCCGGTCGCGACGACGAGCACGTGGGCCAGGCCGAGCGCGAGCGGCAGCCGGACGGCCGCGTCGAACTTGTGCAGGTTGCGGAGCGGTGCGAGCGGCCCGTCCAGCAGCTCGCGCATCTGGCCGGCGAGGGGGCCCGGGATGTCGCTGATATGCCCGATGGACAGGATGGTCACCCCGGTCAGGAGGGTGACCAGCAGGAAGGTCCGCTCCGGCAGCAGCCGGCCGAGCAGCCCCGCGAGGCCGAGCGCCGCGACGACGCCGGTGCAGATGACCGGCACCGGGCTGACCGAGAGCTCGTACCCGACCGGCCACCACACCTGGCCGTCCACGAACAGGTAGTTGACCCAGCGTTCCGCGCCGCGCAGCACGTTGACCAGGCCGGTGGGGCCGGTCGTCGTCTCCGCCTTCTCGGTGTAGGTCAGCCACGAGAACCCGTACGTCCCGGTCAGCAGCAGCGGGACCAGCCACCACGCGGTCGCCGCGGCCGCGGCCGCCGACCACCACGCGAGCAGCCGCATCCGGAACGACCCGCGCGGCCTCGTCACGATGTACAGGAACGGGACGAGCAGGACGGCGACGGTCGCGGTCGCGTTGATGCCGCCGCAGCACGCGATCGCCAGCCCCGACGCGGCGGCGGCCCGCAGCCGTCCGCCCTCGCCGGACGCCGCGGTGACCAGCGGCAGGACGATCCACGGCAGCATCGCGACCGGCATGTACTCCGAGGACAGCTGCCCGAGCGTCGCCAGCGCGTTCGGCGCGAGCGCGTACGCCATCGCGGCGAACAGGCGCGGGGCGCAGGAGGAGGTGCCGGAGCCGCCGACGCCGAGCCGTCTCGCCAGCTTCCACATGCCGATGAACGCCAGACACAGCAGCAGGGACGTCCAGAGCCGCTGGGTGATCCACGCGGGCATCCCGATCACGTCGCCGAGCGCGAAGAACGGGCCCATCGGGAACAGGTAGCCGACGGCCTGGTTCTGGAGCTGGCCGAACTGCTCGGGATCCCACAGGTGCAGCGCCCGGCCGAGGAACCCGAGCGGGTTCACCGCCATGTCGATCTTCGTGTCGGCGAGGATCGCGCCGGGACGGGTACTGAACGCCAGCGCGGTGAGCGTCAGGCAGCACGCGAGGACGCGCAGCCGTTCCCGCAGCCGCTCACCGGCGTCCATGCCGTCCGGCGGTCCCCCGCCCGGGACAGGCTGGCGGGGCACGCCGGCGCGGGGCGGATTCGCCTCTCCCACGGCCATGCTCGCGCTCTGCCCCTTTCTGCCCGCCCCGGGGTGTCGGCCCGGGTGCCCGTCACGGTACCTCTGGACCGCGTGTGGACGGTCGCCCATTAGTACGGGAGGAACCGGTACGGGAGGAACCGGTACGGGAGGAACCGGTACGGGAAGCGGTACGGACGGCGGCGGTGAGGAGGTCGCGCATCCGCCCGGCCGTCCGCGTCCAGTCGAACTCCGCGGCCCACGCCCGGCAGAAGTCGGCGATCTCCTCGCGGCGCGCGGGATCGTCCAGTTCCTTGAGGGCCCGTTCGACGACATCCGCCTGGTCGTCGCCGGTGTGGACGAGCCATCCGGTGATCTCGTCGCGCACGGCGTCGCGGAGACCGTCCACGTCGTGGGCGACGGTCGGGACGCCCAGCGCGGCGGCCTCGATCACGCTGAGGCCCCAGCCCTCGCCCTGGGACGTGCTGAGGTGCAGGTCGGCGCGGGCGACCAGGGCCGCCTTGACCTCCTCGGCCACGTACCCGTGTGCGATGACGACGCCGTCCAGGCCCCGCTCGGTGATGCCTGCGGCCAGCGCGGGCGCTTCCGGCCCGTCCCCGACGATGTGCAGCCGCAGCCCGGGACGGTTCTCCGCGAGCCGCTGCGCGAGGTCGAGGAGGAGGTCGAGGCGCTTGTGCGGGACGAGGCGGGTCACGCAGACCAGATCCGGGTCTCCGGCGGCCTCCGAGACCCCGCCGCAGGGGTCGGCGACCGCTGTTCCGTTAGGGACGACGTAGGCGGGCCCTGCCCAGCCCAGCCGTTCCCTTACAGCGCGCAGCGTGGACGGTGAGACGACCACGAAGGCGTGCCGCCGGTACGTCCAGCGGCTCACCGGGCCCTCCAGCGCTTGCCCGAGCCAGGCCAGCCACCGTGGGAAGTACAGGTCGAACTGGGCGTCGTGCACATGGTGGATGACGCAGAACACCGGGACGCGCCGAGGGAGCGCCCACGGCGTGAAGAAGGGGATGCCGTTCTGGCAGTCGATGACCGCGTCGAACGAGCCGTTCCGTCGGCGCGGCAGCCGTACCAGGCGGCGAGCCAGCAGCCACAGCAGTACGAGGGGGTAAACGGTGAAACGGCCGCCGAGGCGCACGAACTCCACGTCCTCGACACGTTCCCTGCGTTTCTGCCCGGGCGCTCTGCACGTCACGTAGTGGACGCGGGCCCCTTGACCGGCGAACCTGCGCGCGAGCTCCCAGGCGTAGCGTTCGGCTCCGCCCGCGGCCGGATGCCAGGGGTCGCGCCAGTTGACGACCGCCAGCCGCAAGTCCCTGGAGGTTGCGACAGGGTCTGGATAGCCGGGGGCCAGGGTGTCCGCGTTCATCCCGACTTGGCGCTCGACGTCGACGGCATGCCCTTGTCCAGGACGACCGCCACCGGCTCCCGCCCGGCGAGCATCGTCCGGACGGGCACGACCGGGATGATCGGAGCCGCGGGCACGGAGGGCATCCGGAATCCGACGCGCGCACGGATCCGGGCCAGGTCGAGCAGGCATTGCAGCGAATGCCGCCGAACCGAGAACGTCGAACCCGGATGGTCGCGCCACACCACCGGGATGTCCGTCACGGTCGCGCCTCGCCGCACACAGTGGGCGAGAAGCTCGACGTCGAACGAGAAACCCGTCGTGCGCAGATCGGCCGCCGCCTCGCGGGCCAGCGGCCCGTCGAAGAACTTGAACCCGCACTGGGTGTCGGCGATGCCGCCCACGAGGTCGCGGACGATCCGGTTGAACGTGATGGCGCCGAGCCGCCTGACGGGCAGCGCGTACCCCTGGACGACCGACCGACCGTGGCGCCTTGACCCGACCACGACCGGGCGGCCCTCGCGCAGCAGGACGATGGCTTCGTCCAGCGCGGCGAGGTCTGTTGCCATATCGGCGTCCATGAATCCTACATAAGGGGCGCGCGTCGCGAGCAGTCCCGCGCGGACCGCGGCTCCCTTTCCCCGGCGTTCGCAGCGCACCAGCCGCACGGGCACCGGCCCGTCCCAGGACCGGACGATGCCGGCGGTGCCGTCCGTGCTGGCGTTGTCGACGACGACGATCTCCGAGCGCACCGGGAGTCCGGCGAGCTTGTCGCACAGCTTGCCCAGGCCCTCCGGAAGCCGGTCGGCCTCGTTGTAGGCGGGAACGACGATCTCCAGGAGGGCGGGGCCGTCACGCCGGGTCCCCATCAGGGCCTACACGTCAGCGGGAGCCGTAGTTGTACAGCGGCTTGATGACGGGGTCCTCCTGGGAGGAGTTCACGAGCTGGACCGTGCCGAACGACGCTCCTGCGGCGAGCAGGACGCCGACCACTGCGGCGATGGCGATGCGCATCAGGGGGTCCTTCGTCGATGGTTTGAGCTGCGGGGTTTGATACTGCCGAGTAACGGAATGCTCAGAGTAGTGCCTGGGACCCGGAATGACCAGAAAACAACCAGAGTCACGATGGCCCAGGCGGCGACGACGGGCGCGGCCGGAACGCCGCCCGCGGCGACGTCGACGGCCCCGTCGATCCGGTAGACGGCCAGGTCAGGGCCACGCAGCACCTCGACGGCGGCGCCGGACGGACGGTGCGCGCCGATCTCCGCGTCGACCACGACGTACCGTATCCCCTCGTCACGCAGCGTCGTCGCGGGCGGGGACCCCGTCCGTGCGGCCGGTGCCAGCCGCACGGCCCTCGGGTCCTCGGGCGCGACGGTCGTCCCCCCCACGGTGACGGCGTCGTCCACGATGACCCGGCGGTGCAGGTAGCGGGGCAGCGGGTCGAGGACGCGGCGCCCGTGGTTCCAGGGGTAGCCGCGATACGACGCCCATGGCAGCACCAGGACGTCCCCCTCGGCCGGGTCGCCGCCGATGATCTGGCGGGCCCGCGCCCAGTCGTCCGGATAGCGGACCGCCCGCAGATCGCCCGCCGCGCCCCACGCCAGCGTCGGCAGCAGCATCACCGGCACGGCCATCGCGGCGGTCGGCACCGCCGGCCACCGCGCCTCGGCGGCCCGGTCGGCGGCCACCCCGAGTCCCACCGCGACCACGACCGCGAGCGGCGCCACGTACTGCTGCCCGTCCCGCAGGACGGCGAACCCCGGCCAGAGACCGATGAGCCCTTCCAGGACCGGCGCCGCCACCGCACCCAGCGCCGCGACCGCGAACCCGGCGACCGCCGCCACGGCAGCGCCGCGCCGCCAGCCCGGCTCCCGGCACCACTTCCAGTAGGCGACCAGAGCGATCACCACGACGACCAGCCAGATCGTCGCGGTCACCGGCGCGCCGTACCCGTCCGGCACCGTCTCGCCGTTCCACACGCCGCCGAGCAGGAGCAGGCTCCCGAGCGTCCCGAACGGTGTATCGGCCCGGGCGGCGAACAGGTCCACGGCCGTCCCGTCCCCCGGCACGCCCGCCGGCCGCAGCACCCCCGGCACCAGCCACGGGAGGCTCAGGACCCCTACCGCCGCGATCACTTGGACGCCGGTCCGGCGGCGTCCCGTCACAAGGGCGACGACCAGGGCCGTGAGGCCGGACACGGCGAGGGCGGCGAAGCCGCCGATCGCGGCGGGGATCAGAGCCCGGACCAGGCGTCTTCCCCCGCCGGGCTCGCCCGTCCGGGACGCGGCCGCGACCACCCACGGAAGGGCCGCGTAGCCGAGGAGCAGCGCCCACTGGCCCAGCAGGAGGCGTTCGGCGACGAAGGGGTTCCAGGCGTAGCAGATCCCGGCGGCCAGCCGCGGCGGCAGCCGGCGGGACGGCACCAGCGACGCCGCCGCCGTGCACGCCATCACGAAGATCGCCAGCAGGACGAGCTTCTGCACCACCTCCGCCGGGACGACGGAGGCCAGCGCGGTGACGAAAGCGTCGCTCGGGACGTGCCGCGGGACGACCCCGGTCAGCCCGAACGTCATGCGGGTGAACGCGGGATCGGGCACGAACACCATGTCGTACGACAGCACGAAGCCGGGCGCGAGCCCCGGCCCCAGCGCCGCGAGGCCGAGCCCGAGCCCGGTCAGTGCGGCCACCAGGTGCCGTGCTCGCTCGTTCAACCTGCCCGCTCGTTCATGTGAGCCTGGACGCTACCCGACCTGCTCCCTTGTGGAGGGGCGACCCCCCGCACCCCCCGGCGACCGCGCCGGGTCGGGGTCGCGGGGCAGGCCGAGGATCCGCTCACCGATCACGTTCAGGTTGACCTCGGTGGTGCCGCCGCCGATGCTCATGGCGCGGGACGCGAGCAGGTACCGCGTCCAGCGGGCGCGCAGGTCGTCCTTCCAGCCGCCGGTCAGCGCGCCGTCCTCGCCGAGGAGCGTGAACCCGAACTCGGTGACCTGCTGGCCGTGCTCCATCGCCACCAGCTTCCGGACGTTCGCCGTCGCGCCCGGGTCCGTGCCCGACAGCTGCTTGAGGGTGGCGCGGAGCCCGAGGAGGTTGAAGGAGTGCTCGTCGCAGGCGAGGCGGCCGAGGCCGTCGCGGACGACGGGGTCCCCCGCGAGGTCGAGCCCGGCGGCGAGGTCGAGCAGCTTGGGCAGGTCACCGCCGAGCTGGAAGCTGCTGGTCAGGCCGACGCGTTCGTTGGCGAGGGTGGTGCGGGCGACGCGCCAGCCCGCGTTGACGGGCCCGACGACGAGGTCGTCCGGGACGAACACGCCGTCCAGGAACACCTCGTTGAAGACGGCGTCGCCGGTGCATTCGCGCAGCGGTCTGATCTCGATGCCCGGCGACGCCATGTCCACGAGGAAGTACGTGATCCCGTCGTGTTTGGGTCGATCGGGGTCGGTGCGGGCGATGCAGATGCCCCACTGCGAGTCGCGGGCCAGCGACGTCCAGATCTTCTGGCCGCTGATCTTCCAGCCGCCCTCGACGCGTTCGGCGCGCGTGCGCAGCCCGGCGAGGTCGGAGCCCGCGCCCGGCTCGGAGAACAGCTGGCACCAGATGATCTCTCCGCGCAGAGTCGGCGGCAGGAACCGGTCCCGCTGCCCGGCCGTCCCGTACTGGACCAGCGACGGGACGACCCACGCCGCGATCATCAGCGGCACCGGGCGCACGTCCGCCGCCTTCAGCTCCTGCTGGATGACGATCTGCTCCAGCGGCCCGGCGCCCCGCCCCCACGGCTTCGGCAGGTGCGGGGTCACCCAGCCGCCCTCCGCCATCGCCGCCCGCTGTTCCAGGGGATCCATCGCGGCGAGTTCGGCGACGCGGGCGCGGATCTCCTCGCGCACCGGCGCGGCGTCGTCGGGGAGTTCGATGCTCATGGGACGCCGGACTCCCGCGACGGCCAGCGCGGCGACGTCCGCCCTGTGCTTGCTCGCCCGCCCCAGGAGCGCACGCAGCGTCAGTGCCCTCCGGTAGAGCAGGTGGGCATCGTGCTCATAGGTGTAGCCGATGCCACCGTGCACCTGGATGTTGCCCTCCGCGCAGGTGACGGCGGCGTCCGCGGCCAGCGCCGCGGCGACCCCCACGGCGTAGGCGCGCTGTTCTTCCGGCTCGCCCAGCGCGCGCGCCGCGTCCCAGACCGCCGCCCTGGCGCGCTCGACGGCGATGAGCATCCGGGCGCACTTGTGCTTGATGCCCTGGAACTGGCCGATCGGACGGCCGAACTGCTCACGGAGCTTCGCGTACGCCACGGCGTCGTCCAGGGCACGTCCCGCTACACCGCACACCTCTGCGCCAAGGAGGACGGCGGCGAGTGCCGGCACGTCCACGCCGTCTAGGAAACGTTCGTCCGGGACGGTCAACCCGTCGGCTGTGACCGCTCCGACCGGACGGGTGATGTCCAGGGACTCCAGTGACCCGACGGCGACCTCGTCCCGCTGAACGACGACCCAGCGTTCACCGGCCGGAAGCAGGAACACGTCGGCGAGCGGTGCACCCAGTACGGGCTGCACAGTCCCGGAGACGGTGGAGCCGTTCACGTCCAGGCTTCCCGACAGTCCCACCGCCGCGGTACGGGAACCGTCCGCCAACCCGGGCAGCAGCTTCGCGGCCCCGCAGGCGTGCAGGACCGCGGACGCCAGAACGGTCGGCGTGTAAGGCCCCGGGGCGAGGGCGCGGCCGAGTTCCTCCAGCGCGACCGCCTGCTCCAGGAGCCCGAAGCCCTGCCCGCCCGCCTCCTCCGGCAGATGCAGGCCGGGCAGCCCCTGCGCGGCGAGCGCCGGCCAGAAACCGGCGTCCGCGTCCCGGACGGCCTGCGCCGTGATGTTCCGCTCGGCGAACCCCCGCACGGAAGCCGCCAGCGCCTCGTGTTCCTCGGTCAGCCCGATCGCCATGCCGCACCCCTCCCTCGAAGTGGGCACAGCCTATTAGAACGTCATTCGGCTGTCAGGCCGCGATCTTCAGCCGGGAGAAGCGATCTTCAGCCGGGAGAAGAAGGTGTTCACGTCCGGCCACATCTTCTTGTGCGTGTTCGGCAACGACGCGAACACCACCGCGGGCGTCTTGCGGCCGGTGTCGACCACCGCGGTGGCGACGACCTCACCGGTCGCCCTCACCCCGTCCCGCTGGTAGGTGAGGTACGAGGCGATCAGCCAGCCGGGACGCCCGTCCACGGTGAGGGCCTGCGAGGCCAGCGGCGCAGCCTTGTGCGGGAACGCGTAGTACTGCGCCTCGTACCCCTGCGCGACCAGCGCGGCGACGTTCTTGACGCTGTCCGGCCCCTGGTACGCCTTCTGCATGCTCGGGTGCAGCGTGCCGGTGAGCAGCTGCCCGTACCAGATCTGCCCCGCGCTCCGCTCCGTCACCAGGATCTGCTGCCCGGACCACCCCGGCGTGCCCAGCTTGTTCTGCTTGGTGGGCACCTTCCAGGGGCCTGCCAGCCGCGGGTACGACAGCCCCGAATACGGGTCGGGAACCTGCCCGAGCACCCTGCTCGGGGTGCCGGCGAACGCCGTGAGCCTCTTGTCCGGCGGCAGCTCGACCTGCGGCGGCTCGGGCTGCTCCGCGGACGTCCGGCCCGCGTTCCCGCCCGACTCCGCCGGCTCGTCGCCGCCGCCCTTCACGAAGTAGACGGCACCGGCCGCGACCAGCGCGACCACCAGCAGCCCGACCCCGCCGAACAGCATCAGCCGGGACCGGCCGCCGCCGTCGTCCAGGACATCGCGCGGCGCCCTGGGCGAGCCGCCGAGCTTGGCGTCGGCGGACTCCTCGTCCGCCATCCAGTCCGGCATCTGCCAGTTGCCGCTGCTCGGCTTGCCGGGCCTGGCCGGCTCACCCGCCCCCGTGGGAACGGCCGGCGTGTACCGCTCGTCACCGGGGCCCTCGTCGAACAGGTCGCCCTCCCACTGCGGCGACTCGTCCTCCGGGACGGGCGCCACCCGGACGTCGTCGGCGCCGGCGTCGTCGGCCCGGGGCCAGGACTCCTCGACACCGCCCCAGACGTCGTGCGACCCCGTGTCCTCACCGGAACCCGGAGCGGGCAGAAAGCCCTCGGGCACCTTGGGTTCGGGGAAGGCCACCTGCGGGCCGGTCGCGTCGCCGCCCTCCGGGCCCTGGCGGGACTCGTCCCGCGGCTCGCCTTCGCTCATATCGGTCCAGCGCACGCCGCGCTCCCCCTGATCGGACATGCGGCACACGTTACGCGAAGATCAGCACTTGAGTTCGGACGTGTAATTACGCTCAGGACACATCTTCCTATCGCATCAGTGATAGCTCGCCGATCCACCGTCACCCGGTGTGACCAGCGTCTCCCTCGCCTGCGGACCGGCCGCCAGCCGTTCCCTGGCCAGCAGCGTCCCGCCCGCCACCGCACCCGGCATCGCGAGCACCGCGCCCAGCGGAATGAGGAACACCACAACGGTCGCGGCGCCGAAGCCGACCACCAGCGGACGGTCCGCCCTCATCCGCGTGAACCGCTCCTTGCGGAGGATCCCGCGCCGCTCCAGCGCGATCGACATCAGCTCGCCCGCCAGGAAGTAGCCCGACACCAGCGCCGCCACCACCGGCACGACCGTCTGCCCCACCACGGGAATGAAGCCGCAGGCGAAGAACACGACAGCGAACGTCAGCGCGACGGCCGCGAGGATCAGCGTGTCCTTGACCGCGCGCCCGATCTGCACCATCAGCGGGACGTCCGGCTCCGGCGGCGCGCCGCCCTGCGACTCCTCGACCCGCACCGCGATGGCCTCATAGAACGGGTCGCCGACCAGCAGCGTCACCGCGGTGAACGTGATCAGGGCGAGGAACAGGGCCGCCCCGTAGATCGCGATCCCGGCGACCACCCGCGCCGACGTCCGCGCCGCGTCCGCCCATCCGTCGGCGAACCCGGTCACCCACCCGGCCAGATCGTCGATCTGGAACGCCAGGAAGATCATCGCCGCCGCGTACACGGCCAGCACGATCAGCGCGGGGATGAGCCCGAACAGCCACTGCGCCGGATGCCGGGCGACCCACCCGATGCCGCGCAGCAGATAGCCGGCACCGTTGAAAAGGTCCTTGAACCCGGACGGCTTGGGGGCTTGAGGGGCGTGCGGTTGGCTCACGCACCCAGACCCTATAGGGAAGGCAACCCCACAAGGCGAGCCGAACGCTCCCAAACCGCTCGCCCGATTTCCGGATCCTTCAGCACCCCCGCCGTCGGCAGCATCCCCGCACCCGGCGTCGAACTGTGGAAACCACCGCTTCGCCCCTCGAACTCCCCGTCCAGGGCGAGCCGCAGCGCCATCCTCGCCCCCTGCGCCGGCGTCCGCAGCAACGGCGTGCGCGACAGCACCGCACCGATCCGCTCACTCCCCCGGATCTCCCTGGCCAGCCCCGTCGCGACGAGACCCGGGCACATCGCGTTCACCGTGACGCCGCTGCCCTCCATCCGCCTGGCCAGCTCACGCGCGAACAGGATGTTGAGCAGCTTCGACCGTCCGTACACCCGCAGCGATCCCGCCGCCCCGTACGACCCAGGTTCCGCGAACCGCTCGACGTCCAGCCCGTCCGACTGCCGGTGCGCCTCCGACGCCACGACCACCACCCGCGACGGCGCGCCCTTCTCCAGCAGCCCGAGCAGCAGGTTCGTCAGCAGGAACGGCCCCAGATGATTCGTCGCGATCATGCGGTCGTACCCGTCGGCGCTGACCTTGGCCCGCAGCAGATGCGTCCCCGCGTTGTCGACCAGCACGTCCAGCCGCTCGAACCGCTCCGCCAGCGACGCCGCGACCCGCCGCACGTCCAGCTGCACCGACAGGTCCGCGATGAACGTCTCGACCCGTGCCCCCGGAACGTCCCGCGTCAGCTCCCGCACCGTCGCCGCGCCCCGCAACTCGTTCCGGCAGACGATCGCCACCAGGAACCCCGCCCGGACCAGCCCCCCGGCGATCTCCTTCCCGATCCCGGACGTCCCGCCGGTCACGACCGCGATCCTGCGCTCCATCCCCCCACAGAACCACCCCCGCCGACCCCGGGCAAACGCACCCTGGCACAAAAGGTGGAACACGTTCTAATATTTGCCGATGAGGTTCACCTACGCCGAGGCGATGACCGACCCGTCCTACTACCTGCCGCTGGCCCGGGCCGCCGAGGCCGCCGGGTACACGAGCATCTCGGTGGCCGACTCGCTCGTCTATCCGAAGGAGTCCGACTCGGTCTACCCCTACACCGCGGACGGCAACAGGGAGTTCCTTGAGGACAAGGCGTTCATCGAGACGTTCACGCTGATCGCGGCCATGGGGGCGGTGACGAGCAGCATCCGGTTCACGCCGTTCGTCCTTAAACTCCCAGTTCGTCCGCCCGTGCTCGTGGCCAAGCAGGCGACCTCGGTCGCGTGCCTGACCGACGGACGCCTCGGCCTGGGCGTGGGCCTCAGCCCGTGGCCCGAGGACTTCGAGGTCATGGGCGTCCCGTGGGAGCGGCGCGGCAAGCGGATGGACGAGGCCGTCGATATCGTGCGGGGTCTGAGCACCGGCGAGTACTTCGAGTTCCACGGCGAGTTCTTCGACATCCCGGCCATCAAGATGACGCCGGCGCAGCCGTTCCCGATCCTGGTCGGCGGGCACAGCGAGGCGGCCCTGCGCCGCGCCGTGGTCCGCGGCGACGGCTGGATGCACGCCGGCGGAGACGACCTGGACGACATCCTCGCCAGACTGAACCGCATCCGCGAGGCCGAGGGCAAGGCCGGCGACCCCTTCGAGATCCACGTCATCTCCATGGACGCCTACACGCCCGACGGCGTGAAACGCCTTGAGGACAAGGGCGTCACCGACGTGATCGTCGGCTTCCGGATGCCCTACGCCAAGGGCCCCGACACCGAGCCCCTCCACAAGAAGATCGAGCACCTCGAACGCTTCGCCGAGACGGTCATCGCCAAGGTCGACCACTGAACGAGAACACGTTACAGTCCGAGCCATGGACGCCATCA
Organism: Actinomadura sp. 3N407; assembly: GCF_052245875.1. Classification (NCBI taxonomy): domain Bacteria; kingdom Bacillati; phylum Actinomycetota; class Actinomycetes; order Streptosporangiales; family Thermomonosporaceae; genus Actinomadura; species Actinomadura sp. 3N407. The sequence continues at coordinate 113,712 of NZ_JBQQBP010000010.1, read as the reverse complement.
CCTGGAACGCCCCGGACACCGTCCACCCGGCCCGCAGCGCCGCCCGCGCCTCCATGACGGCCGTCATAGGCGGCGACAAGGGCACGTGGCTGAACCTCTTCGCCCCCGACGCCCTCGTCGAGGACCCCGTGGGCCCGTCCTTCCTCGACCCGTCCGGTAACGGTCACCGAGGCCACGACGGCATCGGCACCTTCTGGGACACCTTCATCTCCACCATCGCCGGCTTCCGCTTCGCCATCGCCGATTCCTTCGCCAACGGCGACTGCTGCGCCAACGTGGCGACGATCACCACCACGATGGCCGACGGCTCCACCATGACCATCGACTGCGTCCTCATCTACACGGTCAACGAAGCCGGCCTGATCACATCCCTACGCGCCCACTGGGAACCAGACCGCGCCATGGCGACCGTCACCAGCCCCTGACAGAACGAAGGGCCACGACGCAACGGCCGAAACCAGCCGAGCATCATGGCCTACACAAAACAACCCACCCGAACGACGCCCCAACCAGGAGAGCCGTAGGGCAAAGCCTCCACAACGAGGCCTGGGGGGCGGCGGCCACCGAGCACACGTCGCCCGGAGTGGACCCAATCGCTTCCTACTCGAACACAAACGCCCAGCTCAGAGACACCCTGAACGCGTACACGAACCTCACGGCACACCTCGCCATCGATGACGAGCCAGGTCTGAGCTAAGAGGGCTGCGGGATAATGCGCGACCGTGGCGTCGGATCTTGCGCTCCGGTTGTGCCGGATGAGTTGTGGGCGATCGTCGAGCCGTTGATCCCGAAGTTCGAGCCGCGGAGGCAGGGCGGCGGGACGGCGGCGGTGGACGACCGGGCGGTGTTCACCGCGAGCGTGTACGTGCTGAGCAGCGGTTGCGCTTGGCCGGCATCTGCCGGGTGAGTTCGGGGTGAGCGTGCCGACGGCGCATCGCCGTTTCCCTGCCTGGACCCCCGGGCGGGGGCTGTGGATCCGGCTGCACCTGCCGTGCCGGACGAACTCGGCGCGCGGGGCCAGGTGGACCCTCAGGCGCTACCAGCCACCGAGATCACCAACTGGCGGCTGAAGTATTAGAGGCGCGGTAGGTAGGACAGAAACCGGAGTGCGCACCGCAATCAAGCCACGGATGCGCCCGCCGGCGGGCGCAATGGGTAGGGCGAAGGGAGTTAAAGAAGTGCAGACCTTTCTCCCTTACGCGGATTTCGCTGCCACGGCTCGCGTTCTCGACCTGCGTAGGCTCGGAAAGCAGCGCGTCGAGGCGCTGCAGGTGCTGCGCGGGCTGACGGTGCCGGGGTACGGATGGCGGCACCATCCGGCCGTACGGATGTGGACGGGGTACGAGGAGGCGCTGGTTCGCTACGGCCTGGAGATTTGCCATCGGTGGTGCTCGCTCGGGCACCGGGACACATGCGCTGCCTCGCTGGTGTCCGGACTGTTGAATGCCACGGGCATCCAGCGGCCGCGGAGCCAGGAGAGTTTGGCCGGCGCCGGGGAACTGCCGCCCTGGCTGGGCGATCCGGGACTGCACCTCAGCCATCGATCCGCGCTGATCCGGAAGGACCCCGAGTTCTACCGGCCGATCTTTCCCGACGTGCCCACCGACCTGCCGTACTTCTGGCCCCGCTCCAATCGAGCGGATAGAGAGGGCGGCGGACCGGCGCCATCGGTTTGACTACCGCCGGCGGCGTCGGCCGTACGGGCAGGTCCGGTCTCCCAGCCGCCGAGGAGTCTGGACGCCGTCCCTGCGCCGTCGGGTGATACCGCATGAACCACTCAAGGCTCGGACCGGACGCGGTTCGACGCTCCCGACAAAGGAGAGGCGAACCGCGTACAGCAACGGTCCGGCTGAAACTCGGGTTCCAGCCGGACCGTTTTTCGTGTGGAGGTGGCGGGAATCGAACCCGCGTCCTTCGGTGAAAAGTCAGGGCTTCTCCGGGTGCAGCCTGCTTGGCGTTTTCTCAGCCCCGGCGCTCACGCAGGCGTGTCGCCGACGGGCTCAGCCGCTGTTTGCTGTCCCTACAGGTCCCGCGGCCGGGCTTGCAGGTGGAGTCTCCTTACGATGCCAGACCCCGGGTCGGAGACGCTCCCGGGCTGACAGAGTCGGCTACTCGCCTCAGGCGGCGAGTGCGAACTCGGACTGCTGCTTGTTGGCAGTTATTGGTTTGCTGTCACAGGATTTACGAGGTCACGACAGCAACCCTCGACCCGCTTCCCCTGGCTCGAACGACCGAAGTCGAAGCCGGTCACCCCCATGTTGAGTTGTCAAAGCGGAAGTCCGGGGACGTCCACACGTTGACGTTACAAGGTTAACGCGCGGGACGCCAACGTGATTCCCCCTGACAGCCGTGAACCCCGGTGGGTGCGAGCTGTGTCACACCCACCGGGGTCGACCGGCAGGGTCGGGCCGGTCCGGACGGCAGAGCCTCCCCCGAGACGAGGCTCTGGTCTCATCACGGCGACTGAGTCCGCAACCCCCCAAGCGGGATCTCAGTCACCCGTAAAGACGCTCGGGGGCGGCGGGTTGGTTGCGTCCCCGGCGTAAAGAGATCACAAAGTTGTAACGTGCCTGGTGGGGTGGTGGTTCGGTCAGCGACCGCGGAGGAATCTGGCGGCGATCTCGGTGGTGTTGACGCGGCCTTCGACGGCGATGGCGAAGGCGCGGTCGCCGCTGGAGCCGACGAACCAGGAGACGGTCCTGTTGTTGTCGCCGTCCCGGTAGGCGGCGAGGGCCGCGACGCCGACGACGTCGCCGGAGACGCGGGCGCCGCGGGCGTTGCCGTGGGACGCGGTGCGGCCGAGGACCTTCTTGAGGCTCGCGATCGATTCGGGGCGGAGGTTCTGCGGCGGGGGCGCCTGCACGGTCTTCGGGATGTCCTTGAGGACGTACGGGGGCTTCCAGGTGCCGTTCTGGGCGGCAGCGGCGACGAGGGCCATGCCGAGGGGGCTCACCTGGACGTTGCCTTCTCCGACCATGGCGGCGGCCTTCTCGCCGTCGTTGGCGGGGGTGGGCACCGAGCCGGTGAAGGCGGGGACGGTCAGGCCCCAGTTCTTGCCGATGCCGAGCTGGGCGGCTTCGTTGGCGAGGGTCTGCGCGTCCAGTTTGGTGCTGAGCTGCGCGAGGGTCGTCTTGCAGGACGCGGCGAAGTGGTTGGCGAAGGTGCTGTCGCGGCGGGCCTTGTTGGTGAACGTCTCGCCGCCGACGGTGACGCTGCCGGGGCAGGTGGTCTCGGCGGTCTGGTTCATGCCGGCCTTGGAGAACAGGGCCTCGGCGGACACGATCCCGAACGTCAACCCGGGTGGGTATTCGCCCTCGAACGCGAGGTTCTGGCCTTTCGTCCCGTGGTTGGACACGGCCAGCACCTCGCCGGTGCTCGGACGCACCACCACCATGGACGCCGGGTACCGCAGGCCCGCGAGCGCCTTGTCGGCGTTGCGCTGGAAGGCGGGGTCGAGGGTGGTCTGGACTTCCTGTGGCGGCTGGCCTTCCCAGGAGCGCAGTTCCTCGGTGCTCTTCCCGGACTCGTCCTGCGCCACGACGCGGACCGTGGGCGTTCCGGCGAGCCGGCGCTGCTGGAGGAGCTGGACGCCGCTGACGCCGATGGTGTCGCCCGGCTGGTAGGGGGCGCCGACCTGCTGGAGGCGGTCGGCGGTGGCGGGGCCGAGGCTGCCGATCAGCTCGGGCGCGTAGGACGGGGCGATCGGCGCCCTGACGCCGTTGAACTTCAGCCCGGGGATGTTGTTCAGCCGCCTGATGAGCGCGTTGTGCAGGGGGACCTGCAGGGTCAGCAGCGGCAGGAAGTCCTGCGGCGGGGCGGACCGGACGCGGCCGAGGAGGCGTTCGGCGTCCAGCCGGCGGCCACCGTCGATCTTGGCCTGTTTGGCGAGGAGGTCGAGGGTCTTCTTCGGGTCGGCGAGCTGCCCGGGGAACACCCCGACGTCGTAGGCGCCGACCTCGCGCATCAGGGAACGGCCGTGGGTGTCGGTGACGGGGGCGCGCTCGGGTTCGTCGGTCACGACGGCGAGCCGCTGCCCGGGCTTCAGGCTCGTGTGGATGATCGAGGGGCTCCAGACGACCTTCCACTGGCCGCCGACGCGGCGCAGGTGCATCAGCCCCGGGTACTCCCACGGCTGGCCGTTCTCACCGAGGTCGATCTTCACGGTGAAGCGCGCGTCGGCCTCGTCGCCCTTCTTGATGATCTGGTCGACGTCGCTGTCGGCGACGCCCGTGCCCAGCGACAGCCGCAGGGACGCGGCGTCGAGCTGCTGGCGGACCCGGCTGAGCGCGTCCTCGACCTGCCGTTTGTCGACGCCGACGGTGTTGCCGGCCGCGGCCTCGTAGTTGCCGACCTGCCAGGCGATGAGGAAGTCGCGGACGGCGGGCAGCGCGGAGCGCTCGGCCCAGCACCCGGTCGTCATCCCCGCGACGAGGGCACCGCAGACCGTCAGCGCGATCGTCCGGCGCCGCATTGCCCGGATCCCGCCGGGCCGCCGCCTCCGGCCTCGGTTCGTCATCGACACCCTTCACCGTCTCCTGAACCGGGCCGCCGCCGCCTTCTGCATCTCGCGATCGGCTTCCCGCTTGGCGATGGCCTGGCGCTTGTCGTAGGCCTTCTTACCACGGGCCAGGCCGATCTCGACCTTGGCCTTGCCCTCCTTGAAGTACAGCGCGAGCGGGATCAGCGTCCAGCCCGGCTCCGACGACTTCGCGATGATCTTCTGGATCTCGCGCTTGTGCAGCAGCAGCTTGCGGCGCCGGCGTGGAGCGTGGTTCGTCCAGGTTCCCTGCGTGTACTCGGGGATGTGGACGTGCTCCAGCCACACCTCCCCGTCCATCACGTGCGCGTAGCCGTCGGCGAGGGAGGCGCGTCCGGCGCGCAGGGCCTTGACCTCGGTGCCCATCAGCACCATGCCCGCCTCCCACGTCTCGTCGATGTGGTAGTCGTAGCGGGCCCGTTTGTTCTGGGCGATGAGCTTGCGCCCGGTGTCCTTCTTGCGCCCGGTGTCGCGTGCCACGTCATCAGTCCTTGTCCGGCGTCTCAGTCGTTGCCCGGGGGTTCACTCGTTGCCCGGCGGTTCACTCGTTGCCCGGCTGTGTCGCGTTCAGGCCGCGCAGCACCGTCCGGGCGCGCTGCTCGGCCACTGTGGGCGGGCGGTCGGCGGAGACCGCAACGTCGGGTTCGATCCCCACCCCGTCGAGGTTACGGCCGCTCGGGGTCCGGTAGCGACCGACGGTCAGCTCGATGACCGACCCGTCGGCGAGCGTGATGGGTTCCTGCACCGAGCCCTTCCCGTATGTACGCGATCCTACGATCACGGCGCGGTCGCGGTCGCGGAGGGATCCGGCGACGATCTCGGCGGCGCTGGCGGTGCCGGCGTCGACGAGCACGACGAGCGGCGTCCTCGCGTCGCCGGGGCTGGTGACCACGCGTTCCTGGACGGGCTTCCCCCGCGGCCGGTACGTCACGACGGGGCCGCCCCGCAGGAACGCCGAGGCCGTCTCGACCGCCTCGTCCACCAGCCCGCCCGGGTTGCCGCGCAGGTCCAGCAGCACGCCGCCGTCGGGACGGCCGCGCGGCGACTCACCGGTCACGGCCGCGCGGATCTGCCGTCCCGTGCCGCGTGTGAAGGCGCCGACGCGGACCAGCCGCGCCTGCTCTGGGAGATCGGTCACGGTGACGTCTCCTCCGGAGACGGGTGTGCGAACGAGATGGAATCGCTTTGTTCGATGGTCGCGTTCCACGGTTAGTTCGACGGCGTCTTCGGCACGTCCTCGCAGCGCCTCCGCCACACGTTCGACGTCCCAGCCGTGCACGGACGCGTTCCAGACGCGGGTGACGACGTCGCCGGCCCGCACGCCCGCCCGCGCGGCCGCGGTGCCCGGCTGGACGCTGGCGACCAGCACCCGGCCGCCGCCGTCCTCGCCGCCGAGCCACAGCCCGACACCGCTGTAGTGGCCGTTCAGGCGTCCCTCGACGTCGTCGTACTCGCGGGCCGAGTAGTAGCGCGCCCACTTGTCGTCGAGGGCGTGCAGCATGCCCTCGACGGCGGCGCGGTCGAGTTCGCCGCGCCCGACCGGGTCCGCCGCATGCCTGCCGATCTTCGCGGAGGCCTCGTTGAGGATCGACCCGTCGGCGGCGGCGGTGTGCCGTCGCGGGCCGGCGCCGCTCACGACCCCCGCCCCGTAGGCGCAGACGATCGCGGCCGCGATGGCGGTGCCGCGCAGGAGGCGCCCGGCCCTCCGGTCTTCGCGGGGGCGCCGGGGCCGCCTCCCCGGGAGCGGCACGGACCGGAACATGCGGCAAGTGTAGGGCGGGGTGAGCCACCGGATCCGGCGCTTCCGCCGGATCCGGTCACCACGTCAGATCTTCAGATATCTGCGCAGCGTGAGGAACGACGCGACCGCGCACAGCAGCACACCGAAACAGATGGAGAGGACGATGACGGCGATCACCGTGCTCCAGCCGAGCTGGCTGACGAGCTGGACGTCCCCCGCGAGTCTGTCGATCAGCAGCTTCTTGCTGAACACCAGCAGGACGGACGCGAACAACCCGCCGATCAGGCCGGCGATGGCGCCCTCCAGGATGAACGGCATCTGGATATAGGTGTTGGACGCGCCGACCAGCCGCATGATGCCGGTCTCGCGGCGCCGGTTGAACGCCGACAGCCGGACGGTGTTGCCGACCAGCATCACCGCGGCGATCACCTGGATCAGCGCGATCGTCAGCGCGGCCACCTGAAGGCCGTTCAGGATCCGGAAGAATCGCTTCAGGATCTCCTGTTCGTTGATCACGGTGTCGACGCCCGGCTGACCGAGCACCGCCTGCGCGACCGCCTTGTACTCTTCGGGGTTCTTCAGCTTGACCCGGAACGAGTCGGGAATGTCGCCCTCACGGGTGCTCTCCACGAAGCCGGGCGAGCCCGCGAAGCGGTCCTTGAACCGCTCGTACGCCTGCTGCTTGTCCTCGTACTCGACCGCGGAGACCTGCGGCATCTTCTCCAGCTGCGCCTTGAGCGTCTGCCGCTGCTGATCGGTGACGTCCTGCTTCTGGCAACTGGGGTTCGAGCTCGTCTTGGCGCACAGGAAGATCGAGACCTCGATCTTGTCGTACCAGTAGCTCTTGGACGAGTCCACCTGCTGTCTGAGGAGCAGCCCGGTGCCGAAGAGCGCCATGGCGATGGCGACGGTGATGACGAGGGAGATCGTCATCGTCATGTTCCTGCGGAGACCGATCCAGATCTCCTGGAGAACGAACTGTACGCGCATGCCTCGCTGTCCTTGATCGCCTGTGTCCCGCCGGACGCCTGGGCCGTCCCGCGCTGGAACGCGGGCCCGATGCGGGGCTTTCCTGCCTCTGGGCCTTCGGGGTGTCGTACGACCCGGCAGGAATCGATGGTTCAGATGGAAGTGCCAGAGGGGACCGGGCCCCGGCCCGGGTCAACGCGGGCGGACGATCTCCCGCACCCTACGGCGAACACGTTTAGTAGGCCTGTCCGTACACGCCGCGCGACTGGTCGCGGACGACGCGTCCGTCCTCCAGCTCGACGACGCGCTTGCGGAACGCGTCGACGATCGCGGCGTCGTGGGTGGCCATGACGACGGTGGTGCCGGTCCGGTTGATCCGGTCCAGCACCTTCATGATGCCGATCGATGTCGCGGGGTCGATGTTGCCCGTCGGCTCGTCCGCCAGCAGGATCATCGGCCGGTTGACGAACGCCCGCGCGATGGCGACGCGCTGCTGCTCGCCGCCGGACAGCTCGTCCGGCATCCGGTGGGCCTTGCCCTCAAGGCCGACGAGGTCGATGACCTCGGGGACGACCTTGCCGATGAAGCGCCTCGGCTTGCCGATCACCTCGAGGGCGAACGCGACGTTCTCGAAGACGTTCTTGTTGGGCAGAAGGCGGAAGTCCTGGAAGACGCAGCCGATCCTGCGGCGCAGGTGCGGCACCTTCCAGTTGCTCAGCCTGCTCAGGTCCTTGCCCGCCACGTGCACGTGACCCTGGGAAGGACGCTCCTCCTTCAGGATGAGGCGCAGGAAGGTCGACTTTCCGGAGCCGGACGGACCCACCAGGAACAGGAACTCGCCCTTTTCGATGGCGACGTTCACGTGCTGCAAGGCGGGCCGGTTCTGGCTCGGATAGACCTTGGTGACGTTGTCGAAATGGATCACGGCTGCATCACGGCGGTTCGGTCTCTAGGGGTTGGGGAGCGGCCCGGCCCGCGGGCCACGGAATCGTCCGTGGCCTCCGGTCTGCGCCGCCCGGCTCCGCGACCGGACGGGACACGGAGCCTTCGAGCAGTGTAGAGGGGACGGTCGACTGTCTCGTCCCACTCGGCGTGGTAGGCGGGCCAGGGGCCGTCACATCGCCCGAACAGCGCGTGCCGTCCGATCAGTGCCATGTGAACCGTCTCCCGACGTCCGGCCGTTTCGTACCATCAAGCTCCCGGACTTGCCGGAACGACCATACAGTCCGGCTACGCTGGATGATGGCGAAAGATACCTAATAGGTCGACGGACAGCGAACAGCTCGACGCTTCCCCGCACGGACCCGCGTGCCGTTCTCGGAGATTGGGGCCCACCACATGAGCTGCGAACATCTGATCTGCGCTCGGTGCTCGAACCCGGTCGTGGAGGGGCGCTGCCCCACGTGCCGGGAGGCTCGGTCGGAGCTGCACCGCCACGGCCTGTCCGGCTCGCCCGCCCTCGTTCTCGCGGCGCTCGTCGCCCTGCTGTTCGCGGCGCTGGTGCTGCAGCGCGTCTACGGCTGAACCACAGCCGGCTCCCCGCTGAGGAGCGCGCCGCTGGGGAGCGCGCCGCCGGGGGAGCGGGCCGTCGAGAGCGCTAGGGCTCCTTCTTGAGCGGCGGGGTGGAGGCTTTGGAGATCGCGCCCTCGTCGGCGATGACGTGCGCCTTCGGCTGCTTGCCCTTCTCGACGCGCGGGGGGTCGTACGCCGCGAAGTGCAGGGTCGCGGCCGTGTCGACCTGGTTCCCCTCGACGGTGCCGTCGAGCAGGTGCTCCGCCTCCTTCGGGATCTCCGGCTTGGGCGTCTCCGGGTCCTCGGCGATGAGGGAGGTGTTGCGGAACAGCGAGTAGACGATCAGGCCGCCGCCGTTCTCCGTCCGGAGCCCGAAGTAGGGGAAGGGCGTGGCCGTGTGGACGACCTGGAGCGTCAGGTCCTCCTCCTTCGCCTCCTTCTTGTCACGCTTGGCGTCCTTGTAGAAGCCGGTGGTGACGGGGCCGGACTTCATCACCTTGGCGGCGACGCTGCCGCCGCCCTCCGCGGCGATCGTCGCGTGGATGCCGATGACATCGCGGGGACGGATCAGGACGGACGTGTCGTCGGTGCCGAGCGCCTCCGCGTAACCGTCGTCGTCGATCGCGACCTCCGGCACCTCCGCCTTCCGCTGCATGACGGTCGCGAACGTGAGCTTCCAATGGTCGGACGGACCGCGCAGGACGAACGCCATCAGCACCTTGCGCTCGCTCTTGCGCTTGCCGAGGACGGAGCGGTCCACCGCCACCACGAACCACTGCGGATAGGCGGCGTCCTTCAGCTTCGGGACGTACAGGTCGGGCTCGTCATAGTCGAAGCGGCGCACCGGGTCGCCGTCGTAGGCGGCCTTGCGGAACTCGGCCGCCGTGAGCTGGGACTGGCCGTCGGACGTCCAGGTCAGCGCCAGACGCTCGTCGCCGGCGGCCCTGGCCACGTCCTCGTCGGTGACGTAGGCGCGGAACGCCCGCTCCGCGACCTCCGGGGTCAGCGCGACCGGCTCGGGCGGGGACGTCGTGGGCATGCTGACGGTGGGCCGCGCCTCCGTCTTGCCCCCGGCGCAGCCCACGACGGCGACCGTCAGGATGAGCAGCACCCCGACCGCGATCACCCGCGTGAACCTGTGCACAGACCATCCCCCGGACCGATGTCCCCGCCGGCCGCTCTCCGGCCGGCTTCCTCGGCCCGTGATTCTGCCACCCACATGATATTGGCCGTGCGCCCCCGTTCGAGGCGGATGGGCGCGCCCGGACGCGGCGGGACGCGGCGGAGGCGGCTCCGGCGCCGGCCGGCGGGACGGCGGTGAGCAGTGCCCGGACGACGATAAGCTCAAGAGCGTGGCAGCCATCGAACCCGAAGAGCAGCTCAAAGAGCTCAGCTCGACACTCACCAGCATCGAGCAGGTGCTGGACCTCGGCGGCATGCGGCGCGACATCGCCGAGCTGCGCGAGCAGTCGGCCGACCCTGACCTGTGGAACGACCAGGAGCGCGCCCAGTCGGTGACGCGCCGCCTGTCGTACCTGGAAAGCGAGCTGGGGAAGGTCGAGGCCCTGCGGCAGCGGCTCGACGACGCCGCCACCCTGTACGAAATGGCCAAGGAGATGGACGACGCCGACACGCGCACGGAGGCGGACGAGGAGCTGGTGACGCTCCGGAAGGCCGTCCAGCAGTTGGAGGTCCGCACCCTCATGTCGGGCGAGTACGACGCCCGGGAGGCGCTGGTCACCATCAACGCGCAGGCCGGCGGAGTGGACGCGGCCGACTGGGCCGAGCAGCTCCAGCGGATGTACCTGCGGTGGGCGGAACGGCACAACTACCCGACGGAGGTCTACGAGACGTCCTACGCCGAAGAGGCCGGGATCAAGTCCACGACGTTCACGGTGAAGGCCCCCTACGCCTACGGCACGCTGCGCGGCGAGCACGGCACCCACCGGCTGGTCCGGATCTCCCCGTTCGACAACCAGGGCCGGCGGCAGACGTCGTTCGCGGGCCTGGACGTCGTCCCGGTGGTGGAGCAGAGCGACCACGTCGACATCGACGAGAGCGATCTGCGCGTGGACGTGTACCGGTCGTCCGGGCCGGGCGGCCAGGGCGTCAACACCACCGACTCGGCGGTGCGGATCACCCACGTCCCGACCGGGATCGTCGTGTCCTGCCAGAACGAGCGCAGCCAGATCCAGAACAGGGCCACCGCGATGAACGTCCTGCAGGCCAAGCTCCTGGAGCGCAAGCGCCAGGAGGAGGCGGAGAAGATGTCCGCCCTGCGCGGCGAGGGCACCAGCAGCTGGGGCACGCAGATCCGCAACTATGTGCTGCACCCGTACCAGATCGTGAAGGACCTGCGCACCGGCGTCGAGGTCGGCAACCCGTCCGCGGTCCTGGACGGCGACATCGACGAGTTCGTCGAGGCCGAGATCCGCTGGATGCGCCAGCAGGAGACCGCGTAGTTCATTGCATTTCCCTTGGCGTCGGGCCCTGGAGGCCCTCCTTCGGCGGGAAATGCGTGCGATCGCTGCATCGCTCCGGCTCGCCTTGCGGCTCGGTGCGCGATCAGGTTTCTCGCGCCGCTCGAAACCTGCCTTCGGACGCGATCGCGACGGTTTTGGTGGGTGCGTGGTTGCGGCGGTGGCTGATGTGGGTGCGTCCGTAGCGATCTACACCTCCCAGAAGATCTTGCGGTGAGCTTTCACATTCGCAGCGTGACTGTATGGTCACTCTGCGAAGATGGCGGACGGTCCGGATCGCCGTCACCATTCGGGGGGCAGCATGCCCGCACGCACCGTCTCCGTCGCCTTGCTCCTCGCGTCCAGCCTGCTCACGGGGGCGCTGAGCGCGGGATGCTCGGGTGACACCTCGTCCGCCGACCCGGCGAAGCCGGCGGGGACGCCTCCGCTGAGCAAGGAACAGGCCCAGGGGGTACTGGCGTCCTACACCGACGCGGCGAACCGGGCGGGCCGGCGCTTCGACCGGAGGGCGCTGCGCGCGATCGAGACCGACCCGCAGCTGACCATGGACGCCGCGGCCCTCAAGCTCCGGCGTGCCGTCAAGCAGCCACAGCCGAAGCTGCAGTTCACGGACACGGCGTTCTACATCCCGCGGCTGACCGGCTATCCGCACTGGTTCGCCGTCGGCGCCGTCACCGGCCAGGGCAAGCAGGCGGTGAGGCACGCGATGCTGTTCACGCGGGCCAAGGCGGGGGCGCCGTGGCTGCTGGCCGCCGATCCCCATCCGGCGGACGCCGCGCTGAGCCGGGTGGCGCTCGACCCGGACGGCTTCGCCGCCCCGGTCGGCCCGGAGGTCAAGGGTCTCGCCGTCGCGCCCGGGAAGCTGCCCGCGACGCACGCGGCGCTGCTGACCGAAGGGCCCGGCGCGGCGGGCGCGTCCGTCCTGGCGGACGGCCCGCGGACCAGCGAGACGTACAAGGCGCTGAAGCAGGGCGAGAAGACCCTGGCGGGACGGGGTGTGACGCTGTCGTCCAGGTTCTCCGCCACCCCGTACACGGTTCACGCACTGCGCACCAAGGATCGCGGGGCTCTGGTCTGGTATGTCCTGAAGCAGAACGAGGCGTACTCCGCGTCCCGGCGGGGCAGGCTGGCTGTGAGCGGTGACCTCGTCGGGCTCGCCCCGGCGAGGTCCGCCAGAACGCGGATGGACACGACCGTCCTCGTGCAGTACCTGGCCACCGTTCCGCCGGAGGGCCGCGCCACCGTCAACGGCATGTACCGCAAGGCCGTGGGCGTCCGGTGACCTGACCGCACAGCCGCACGGCTTCTGATCTCCGTCGGGTGCCGGGCGATCCCGCTCTTCTGACCGCTGCAGCAGGACCGCCCCGGCATCCGACGGGTTGTATTGCCTTCCCTGGCGTGGACTGCGGTGCGATCGCTGCATCGCTCCGGCTCGCCTTGTGGCTCGCTGCGCGATCAGGTTCTCGCGCCGCTCGAAACCTGCCTTCGGACGCGATCGGGATGGTTCTGGTGGTTGCGGTGGTGGCTGAGGTGGGTGCGTCTACACTGACCCGGGCAAGCCCGACATGACAGACATTTCATCCACCGAGGTGGGTCGTGCGCCGTGCCCCCCACGCGGCCCTGGCCGCGCTCGCCATCGCGCTCTCCGGGAGCACCTGCTCCGGTGGCGACGGCACGGACGCCGGGGCCGACGCGAACGAACCGTCCGGCAAACCCGCGATCACGGCGGAGGAGTCCCGCAGGGTCCTCAAGGACTGGGCGGACCGGCACAACAAGGCCATCACCTCCGGTGACGAGCGGCTCTGGCGCGACACCGTGACGGGAGCGCTGGAGGCCCCCGTGACCGCCCGCGTCCGCACCTACGGCAAGCTCCCGAAGTCGGCGGAGATCTCCCTGGCGAACCCGGTGTTCTACGTCCCCCGCCAGGACGACCACCCCAAGTGGTTCGGCATCGCCGCGCTGGAGCGGTCGGGCGGCACGGAGCAGCAGGTCCTCGGCGTCTTCGTCAAGACGGACGCGAAGACCCGCTGGCGCGCGGCGCACTGGTTGACGTTCCAGGGACGGCCTCCGCAGCTCGCCTACGACCGGCAGGGGTACGCGATACCGGCGCCCGACCGCGGTCTGCCCGCCGCGCACGCGAACTACCTGGAGAACGGCGACCAGGGCGCCCTGGTGCCCGACGACTACTCGTCGAACGCCCGCACCCGGGAGCAGGGAGACTGGACCGCAACGCCCGGGACGATCACACCCGGCCCCGGCCCGTCCTACGCGCTGCGCACCGAGGACGGCGGCGCGCTGGTCTGGTACGCGCTGAAGCAGGAGAAGACCCTCGGCGGCGGCACCGAGTCCACCCTTCCTGGTGAGGTCCGCGACTACCTGACGAAGAACGACGACGACCCGGGCGAGACGCTGCGCACAACCTGGCAGTGGCTCATCATCGGCTACGCCCCCGTATCCGGCAAGGGCCGTGTCCTGGGCGAGTCCGTCTCCCTCGTTTCCGCCCGTTGAGGCACCGGGTCCGGACACCGCGACACCAGCCACCGCCGCGACCACGCAGCAAGCCCAACCGTCGCGATCGCGTCCGAAGGCGGGTTTCGAGCCTGCGAGAAACCTGATCGCGCAGCGAGCCGCCAAGGCGAGCCGGAGCGATGCAGCGATCGCACGCAGTGCCCGCCGAAGAGCGCCCTCCAGGGCGCTCCTTCGGCGGGCACTGCAGTAGACACACACCCCTAGCCGGTGGGCAGGGAGCTGGCGGTCACCAGCGTGCGGATGGCGCCCAGGGCCACCGACAAGGTGGCCAGGTCGAAGCTGTCGCTCTCCCAGATCTCGCTGAGCGTCTGCTGGGCGCGCTGGACGGCGGGTTTGTTCTTGTCCGCCCAGTGGACCAAGCGCTCTTCGGGGTTCAAGCCGGGCTCGCTGGTGACCAGGACGTCCTGGGTGAGCGCCGCGTGCGCCGTGTAGAGGTCGTCGCGGAGTGCGGAGCGCGCCATCGAACGCCACTTGTCGTCGCGTGGCAGCGCGATGATGCGTTCGCGCATCCGGGACAGCTGCAGCCGGTCGGCGAGGTCGAAGTAGACCTCGGCGACCTCCTCCACCGGGCGGCCCGTGTCGTGGGCGATGCCCACCAGGTCGAACGTGGAGAACGCGGGGACGAACGTCGCGCACTGCTCGGCCAGATCGGCGGGGACGCCCAGTTCGGCGAAGCCGTCGCGGCGCTGCTCGAACGCGGCGAGGTCCAGCCCGACCAGCAGCTTCGACAGGTGGGTGCGCAGCGTGGCCGCGCCGCCGCCGAAGAAGTCGATGGTCTCGCGGATGTCGAACGGGGGCCGCCGGTTGTGCAGCAGCCAGCGGGCGCCGCGTTCGGTGAGCTTGCGCGCCTCCAGCAGCATCGCGATCTGCGTGGACTGCGCGACCTGCTCCGAGAGGCCCTCCACCGACTGCCAGAACCGCGGCATCCCGAACACGTCGCGGGCGACCAGGTAGGCGCGGGCGATGTCCGACGACGACGCGCCGGTCTCCTCGTTCATCCGGAACACGAACGTGGAGCCGCTGGCGTTGACCAGGTCGTTCACCACGGCGGTCGTGATGATCTCGCGGCGCAGCGGGTGCCGGTCCATGTAGTGCGTGAACCGGTCGCGCAGCGGCGTCGGGAAGTAGTCGACCAGCCAGGACTCCAGGTACGGGTCGTCGGCCAGGTCGGAGGCGACGAGCTCGTGGTCGAGGGCGAGCTTGGCGTAGGCCAGCATGACGGCGAACTCGGGGCTGGTGAGCCCGAGCCCGGACTGCCGCCGCTCGGCGAGCGCCTTGTCGTCCGGAAGGAACTCCAGGCGGCGCAGGAGCCGGCCTTCCCGTTCGAGCTTGCGCAGGTAGCGGGCGTGGATGTGCAGCATCGCGGGAGCCTGCGCGCGGGACGCGGCGAGCACCACGTTCTGCGCGTAGTTGTCGCGCAGGACGAGCCGTCCGACCTCGTCGGTCATCTCGTACAGCAGGCCCTCGCGCTGCTTGCCGGTCAGCTCCCCGTCCCGCACCACCTGATCGAGGAGGATCTTGATGTTGACCTCGTGGTCGGAGGTGTCGACGCCGGCGGAGTTGTCGATGAAGTCGGTGTTGATCAGGCCGCCTGTTCTCGCCCCCGTGGCCGCGCCCCGCCGCCCCCCTTCGCGGGCGAACTCGATGCGGCCGAGCTGCGTCACGCCGAGGTTGCCGCCCTCGCCGACCACCCGGCAGCGCAGGTCGGCGCCGTTGACGCGGACGGGGTCGTTGGCCTTGTCGCCGACGTCGGCGTGGTTCTCCGCGGACGACTTGACGTAGGTGCCGATGCCGCCGTTCCACAGCAGGTCGACCGGCGCCTTGAGGACGGCCTTGATCAGCTCGTACGGGGTGAGGGCCTTCACGCCGTCGTCGATGCCGAGGGCCTTGCTGATCTGCGGGGTCACCGCGATCGACTTGACGGTGCGGGGGTACACGCCGCCGCCCTTGGAGATCAGCGACGTGTCGTAGTCGGCCCAGCTGCTGCGCTGCAGCTCGAACAGGCGGCGGCGTTCGGCGAACGACGTCGCGGCGTCCGGTTCGGGGTCGACGAAGATGTGCCGGTGGTCGAACGCCGCGACGAGCCGGGTGTGCTCGGACAGCAGCATCCCGTTGCCGAACACGTCCCCGGACATGTCGCCGATGCCGACGGCGGTGAAGTCCTCGTTCTGTATGTCCTTGCCGAGGGAGCGGAAGTGGTACTTCACCGACTCCCAGCCGCCGCGGGCGGTGATGCCCATCGCCTTGTGGTCGTAGCCGACGGAGCCGCCGGACGCGAACGCGTCACCGAGCCAGAAGCCGTACTCCGCGGCGACCCCGTTGGCGATGTCGGAGAACGTCGCGGTGCCCTTGTCGGCGGCGACCACCATGTAGGTGTCGTCGCCGTCGTGGCGGACGACGTTCGGCGGCGGGACGACCTTGCCGTCCACGAGGTTGTCGGTCAGGTCGAGCAGGCCGCAGATGAAGTCCTTGTAGCAGGCGATGCCGGCCTTCTGCCACGCCTCCCGGTCCACGGACGGGTCGGGGAGCTGCTTGCCGACGAAGCCGCCCTTCGCGCCCGCCGGGACGATCACGGTGTTCTTCACCGCCTGCGCCTTGACCAGGCCGAGGATCTCGGTGCGGAAGTCCTCGCGCCGGTCGGACCAGCGCAGCCCGCCGCGCGCCACCGACCCGAACCGCAGGTGCACGCCCTCGACCTTCGGCGAGTACACGAAGATCTCGTAGGTCGGCCGGGGCTCCGGCAGGTCCGGGATGGCCTGCGGGTCGAACTTCATCGCCAGGTACGGCTTGGCCTGGTAGTGGTTGGTGCGCAGGGTCGCCTGGACGAGCGCCAGGTAGGCGCGCAGGATGCGGTCCTCGTCGAGGCTGGCGACGTCGTCGAGCTTGCCCTGGATCTCCTCGGTGATGCCGGCGCTGCGCTCGTCCTCGCCGCCCGCGATCGTCGGGGCGAGGCGGCTCTCCCACAGCCGGACGATCAGCCGGGTGATGGACGCGTTCCGCAGCAGGACCTGCTCGATGTAGCGCTTGGAGAACGTGGTGCCGGTCTGCCGCAGGTACAGGGCGTACGCGCGCAGGATCATCGCCTGCCACCAGTGGAGGCCGACGTGCAGGACGAGGGCGTTGAAGCCGTCGTTCTCGATCTCGCCGTCCCACAGGCGGGTGAACGCCTCCTGGAACAGGCCCTTGATGGAGTCCTCGGGGACGTCGGAGGGCGGCACGTACCGCAGCCCCAGGTCGTAGATCCAGAACCGCTGCCCGTCGGAGGTGTTGATCTCGTACGGACGCTCGTCGATCAGCTCGACGCCCATGTTGTGCAGCAGCGGCAGGATCCGCGACAGCGAGATCGGCTCGCCCAGCCGGTAGATCTTCATCCGGCGTTCGCCCGGCTCGGCGCTGTACGGCTCGTACAGGTTGATGGAGGTGTCGTCGGCGTCGCCGCTGAGCTCCTCCAGCCGGCGCAGGTCGGCCACCGCCGTGCGGGCCGGGAAGTCGGCCTTGTACGCCTCGGGGAACGCGTCCCCGAACCGGCGGCCGAGCGTTCCGGAACGTTCCTCGCCGCACTGCTCGACGATCGCGTCGCCGAGGTCGTCGCCCCAGGAGCGGGTGGCGGCGGCGAGCCGGGACTCCAGGTCCGCGACGTCCACGTCGGGCAGCGGACGGCCGCGCTCACCGCGGACCACGACGTGCAGCCGCGCCAGCATCGACTCGGTGACGTTCGCGCTGTAGTCGACGCTGACGCCCTCGAACGCCTCCTTCAGCAGCTGCTGGATGCGCAGCCGGACCTTGGTGGTGTACCGGTCGCGCGGCAGGTACACCATGCAGGACATGTAGCGGCCGTACAGGTCCTTGCGCAGGAACAGCTTCAGCTGGCGGCGCTCACGCAGCCGCAGCACGCCGAGCGCGATCGGCAGCAGGTCGTCGACGGAGATCTGGAAGAGCTCGTCGCGCGGGTAGCTCTCCAGTATCTCGACGAGGTCCTGGCCGTCGTAGCTGTCGGCGGTGAACCCGGCGAGTTCCAGTACCTCTTCCAGCTTGCGCTTCAGGACGGGGATGTGCGCGATCGAGGCGCTGTAGGCGACGTGGGTGAACAGGCCGAGGAACCGCCGCTCGCCGATGACGGCGCCGGACGCGTCGAACTTCTTCACCCCGATGTAGTCCAGGTACAGGGGGCGGTGGACTGTGGAACGCGAGTTCGCCTTGGTGAGCACCAGCAGATGCTTCTCGGTCGCCTTCTCGCGCACCTCGGGCGGCAGCGCGGCGAAGCTGTCGGACTCGCGCTTGTCGCTGCGCAGGAGGCCGAAGCCGGTGCCCGGCTCGGGACGCAGCGCGGTTCCGTCCTCGGTCAGCGTGTAGTCGCGGTAGCCGAGGAACGTGAAGTGGCCGTCCGCCAGCCAGTCGAGCAGCTCGACGCCCTCGGCGATCTCCTTGTCCGCCAGCGGCGGCGCGGTCTCCCGGATCGCGGCGGCGATCTCCCCGGCCCGGGCCCGCATCTTCGGCTCGTCCTCGACGGCGACCCGCACGTCCTGCAGGACGCGCAGCAGGTCGCGCTCGAGGTCCTCCAGGACGGACCGGTCGCTGGTGCGGTCCACCTCGATGTGGATCCACGACTCGTCGACGTCGGTGTCGCTTTCGAGCTTGCCGCGGAACGCCTTCAGATGGCCCGCGACGTCGCGGTCCACGCCCAGCAGCGGGTGGACGATCAGGTGGGTGGCCAGCTGGTGCCGGGTGAGCTCCATGGTCACCGAGTCGACCAGGAACGGCATGTCGTCGGTGACGACCTGCACGATCGTGTGCCCCGGATCCCAGCCGTACTCCTCCAGCGACGGCGTGAAGACGCGGACCTTCGCGCGCCCCTGCGGCCGTTCCTCGCCGAGCGTGCGGTGCGCCAGCGCGGGACCGCAGACGTCGGCCGGATCCCGGTCGGCCAGGTCCTCCCGGGCGACGTGCCGGTAGTAGAGCCGGAGGTAGGCGAAGGACTCCTCCACGTCTCCGCCGCGCGCCCCCGGGCGCCCCGCGCACGTCTCCGCGGCCCGCCGGAGCAGGTCGTCCTTCGCTGGATCGAGCATGCCGCCCATCAACAACTCCCCTAGAGACCCTTCGCCACCTCGTTGTGGCGCCGCTCACGCGCCAGCGTAGCCAGGAATCGTCGCAAAGCCGACCTGCCCGGCCGCAAGGTCAACGTGGCCTTTCCCACCCTGCCAGCCCGTACGGCACCGCCCGGGGGGATCGCCGAACCCGGTGCGGCGGCGTCCCACGACACGCGCGGCGATGGCCGGAACGCCGTCGCGGCGCCGGTTCCGATCGTCTCAGGAGGCGTCAGGGGTTGGTGCCCCCGCCGGATCCGCCGCCGCCGTCACCGGGCGGCGGGTCCTCCGGATCGGTCGGCGGTTCCTCCGGATCGGTGGGTTCGTCCGGCGGCGGCGAGTCCGTCGGCGTCGTCGTCGGCCCGGTCGGCGTTTCGCTCGGTGTGGGGGTGGCGGACGGCGACGGGCTCTCCGTCGGCGTCTCGCTCCCCGGCGGCGGGGTGTAGGAGGGGGTGACCGGTTGCTTCTCGACGGGTTCCTCGCTCGTCATCGGCGGCGAGGTGCTCGGCGCCGACGACGACGCGGGCGGGGCGCTCGGGTCGCTGACCTTCTGCCCCGCCTTGCCCCTGTCGCCGGAGCTGAGGACCAGGACGGAGGAGACCACCACGATCGCCACGAACAGCGCGGCGGCCCCGGCGAGCACGGCCGGGCGGCTCGAACCGGCGAGGCTCCGCCGCAGGCCGCCTCCGCCTCCGCCGCCGGCGAGGTCGCCGGGCTGGGTGTTGCCGGCGGCCCATTCCGCGGGCGTCGGGAGAGGTCCGGCCGCGAACCCCTTCGGGTCGGTGTCGTGCGGGCCGGGGACGTCGCGTCCGTCGCCGCCCCGGCCGTCCGCCGCCGCGCCGTGGAAGGCGGCCGGCGCCGCGGGGTCCCCGAACTCGGGCTCGTCCTCGAAGGCCGGCTCGTCCTCGAAGGCCGGGTCGTCGCCGAAGGCCGGCTCGTCCTCGAAGACGGGGTCGTCGCCGAACACCGGGTCCGGTTCGAACACCTCGTCGTCGCCGAGTTCCGCGGCCCGGACGGAACCGGCGGCGAGCATGGCGGTCGCGTCGGTGCCGCCGGACGCGGGCGCGGCTGCGGGCGCACCGGCCGACGCGGGGGACGCCTCCTCGTGACCGAGCAGCCGCATCAGGACCTGCCGCGCGCCCGGCCGGTCCGCGGGGTCCTTCTCCAGGCAGTCGAGCACCAGTTCGCGCAGCGGCCCGCGGAGGTCGCCGAGGTCGGGCTCCTCGTGCAGGATCCGGTTGATCACGGCGGGGATGGTGTCCTGGCCGAACGGGGGCTCCCCCGTCGCCGCGAACACCAGCGTGGCCGCCCAGCAGAACACGTCCGACGGCGTCCCGACCTCGTCGCCGCCGATCTGCTCGGGCGACATGTAGGACGGGGTGCCGATCACCCGGCTTGTGAGGGTGGTGCCGCCGCTGATCGCCCGTGCCACGCCGAAGTCGATGACCCGCGGGCCGTCCGGGCCGATCAGCACGTTGTGCGGCTTGAAGTCACGGTGGACGATCTTCGCCTGGTGGATCGCCGACAGCGCCGTCGCGGTGCCGACGGCGAGCCGGTCCAGCGCCGCGCCGCCGAGCGGGCCGTCCCCCAGCACGTGCTGGTTCAGCGACGGGCCGCGGACGTACTCGCTGACGATGTAGGGCCGCTCGCCGGTGGCGTCCGCGTCGATCACCTGGGCCGTGCAGAACGGCGCGACCTGCTTGGCGACCTCCAGCTCCCGCAGGAACCGGGAGCGGGCCTTGTCGTCGGACGTCAGCTCCGCGTGCAGCAGCTTGATCGCGACCTGCCGGCCGTCCTCGTCGGTGCCCAGGAACACGGTTCCCTGGCCGCCCTCGCCGACCCGGCCGATCAGGGCGTACGGACCGAGCCGATCCGGGTCACCGGACCGCAGCGCCCCTACCTCCATGCGTCGAACCGTCCCTCTCTTGATCGACGGGCCCTGCCATGGGTCCAGATCACCCTCCGACAGTGTGACGCCCGAGACCCAAGGGAAGTTCACCCGGTCATGCGCTAATACGGCGTGATCTGACCCACCGCTTCCGTTCGGACACGTTTGGCCGGGGGACCAACCCTAATGCCGTCACATACCCCAGCGGTATAGCCGGCCAACGTGTCACACAAGCGAGACTGAACGCCATGACAATGCTCGACGGCCGCCGCGTCTACACCCGCGCCGAACTCATGGACGCGCACGGGCTGGGACGCAGCACGCTGGAGAAGTGGTTCCGCGAGCGCGCGTCCAACGGCCACCCCGAACCGGCCGGGACGGTCGGCTCCCAGCTCGCCTGGGACGCCGAAGCCTGGGACCGCTGGTACGCCGCCCGCCGCTCCGGAGACGTCCCGCCCGGCCTGGTCACCCGCGACCAGCTGGCCGCCCGCCACAACGTGAGCCGCCACCGCCTCAAACAGCTCTGGGCCGACCGTGCGTCCAACGGCCACCCCGACGCCGCGCACCGCTCGGGCAAGGCCCTCTACTGGGACGAGGCCGCCTGGACGGCCTGGTTCACCGCGTACGAGGAACGTCCGCCCGGCGAAGACCCGGACGACCTCGTCACCCTGGCCGACGCCGCCCGCATCCTGGGCCTGGCGCAGACGAGCGTCACCGTCTACCCCAAGCGCCCACCCGCCGGCTGGCCCGAACCGGCACGGGTCGAACCCCTCGGCGGCGGCAAGGTCCGCCGCCTGTACCGCCGCCGCGACATCCTCGCCTACGCCGCCAGGTCTAGGGGGTGAAGTGGGTGAGGACCTCCGGGTTGGCCATGGAGTCCCGGTTGGCGGCCTTGTCGACCGGGGTGCCCTGGAGGATCTTGCGGACGGGGACCTCCAGCTTCTTGCCCGACAGGGTCCGGGGGATGCCGGGGACGGCGTGGATCTCGTCCGGGACGTGCCGGGGCGACAGCGATGAGCGGATCCGGCGTTTGAGGCTGCCGAGCAGGTCGTCGGTGAGGGTCGCGCCTTCGGCGAGCTGGACGTACAGGAGCAGGCGGCCCTCCTGGCCGAGGCGGCCGGTGTCGATGACGAGGCTGTCGGTGATCTCCTCGAACGCCTCGACGACGCGGTAGAAGTCGGACGTGCCCATGCGGACGCCGCCGCGGTTCAGCGTGGAGTCGGAACGGCCGTAGATGACGCAGCCGCCGTCCGGGAGGATCTTGACCCAGTCGCCGTGCCGCCACACGCCCGGGTACATGTCGAAGTACGACTCGCGGTAGCGCTCGCCGCCCTCGTCGTTCCAGAAGTGGACCGGCATGGACGGCATGGGCTCGGTGATGACCAGTTCGCCGACCTCGTCCACCACGGGTTCGCCGTCGTCGCCGAACGCCTCGACCTTGGCGCCGAGGCCGCGGCACTGGATGACGCCGGCGCGCAGCGGCAGCAGCGGCGACGGGCCGACGAAACCGGTGCACAGGTCGGTGCCTCCGGAGAACGAGCCGAGCAGGAGGTCCCTGCCGACGGCGTCGTACACCCAGGCGAAGCCTTCGGGCGGGAGCGGGGAACCGGTGGAGCCTATGCCGCGCAGGCCCGACAGGTCGTGTTCCTCACCGGGGCGGCGGCCTTCCTTGGCGGAGGCCGTGATGTAGGGCGCGCCGACGCCCATGTAGGTGACGCCGTTGTCGGCGACGAGCGTCCACAGGTCGAGGGGGGCGCCGTCGTACATGACGACGGTGGACCCCACCAGCAGGCCGCCGATGAGGTAGTTCCACATCATCCAGCCGGTGGTGGTGAACCAGAAGAAGACGTCCTCCGGGCCGAGGTCCTGGTGGAACGACAGCGCCTTGAGGTGTTCGAGGACGACGCCGCCGTGGCCGTGGACGATCGGTTTGGGCAGGCCGGTGGTTCCGGACGAGTAGACGACCCACAGGGGATGGTCGAACGGGACGTCCTCGAACTCCGGGGTGTCGCAGTCGGGGCGGGGCAGCTCGCCGTAGTGCAGGCCCACCCGCAGGCCGTCCGGGGTCGCGGCCGGGTCGAGGTAGGGGATCAGGACGGTGGCGGCCAGGCTCGGCAGCGCGGCCTCGATCTCGGCGACGATCTCACGCCGGTCGAACCGCTTGCCGTTGTAGGCGTAGCCGTCCACGGCGATCAGGACCTTCGGTTCGATCTGCGCGAACCGGTCGATCACCGAGGAGGAGCCGAAGTCCGGGGAGCACGACGACCAGACCGCGCCCAGCGACGCCGTGGCGAGGAAGCAGATCAGCGCCTCGGGAATGTTCGGGATGTAGGCGGCGACCCGGTCCCCCTTGCCCACGCCCAGGTCGGCCAGGCCCGCGCGGACCTCCGCGACGTGCATGGCCAGCTCCCGGTAGGACAGCATGCGATGCCCGCCCGCCTCCGAACGGAAGATCACCGCGGTCTCGTCCGGGGTCTCCGCCGCGCGGCGCAGCGCGTTCGCCGCGTAGTTGAGGGTCGCGCCGGGGAACCACGTCAGCCCGTCCACCGGCATGGGCCCGCCCGTCCGCACGGGGCCGTCACCGCGCTCGCCGACGACCTCGAAGTACGACCAGATCGCGTCCCAGAACGCGTCGACCTCCGTGACGGACCAGCGCCACAGGTCGTCGTAGGTCTCCGCGAGGACGCCCCGGTCCCACAGCCAGTGGACGAAGTGGGTCACCCGCGCGTTCGCGACGACCTCCTCCGACGGCTCCCACAGCGTCGAACCCTCAGAAACCTCACGGGTCATCTCTCTCCCTCCCCGCCGCGCCACGGGCGCGGCCATCCCAATATCGGTCCCGCCGCGCCGACCGCGCAACTTCCCCGATCCGCATGCCGATACCCCTCGGCGCCGCGTCCCATCGCAGGTCACAGACCTGAATCCGGGCAATCCCGAATCCTCACACACCATCGCGCCGGATCATCCGCCACCCCCACATAGCCGAGCGGTCCGCTGGTCATCCACAGGCGCGCGTTCGGCGACCGGATGCCCGGTGGGCCCGCGACACTTTTCACGGAAGCTCGGTCACGCGAAAGGGGGTCAGGCGGATGACGGTGGGTCAGATGCGGGTGAGGTCGGCGACGGCGCTGACGACCGCGTTGGTGTCGGAGAGGGTGGCCAGGACCCGATCGGCGCCGGCGGCGCGCAGTTCGGCCTCGGTGGCGCTGCCGGTGGCGACGGCGATGATCGGGGAGCCGGCGATGTGGGCGGCCTGGACGTCGCGGGGAGAGTCGGCGATGTAGACGGTGGCGGACTCGGGGTAGCGGGCGCCGTGGCGTTCACCGGCGCGGGTGCGGGCGAGCTCCAGGAGGGCGGCCTTGCTGTAGACGCCGTTCTCGTAGCCGCCGGCGTCGAGGTCGAGGCGGCCGCCGAGGCCCAGCTCGGTCACCTTCAGGTAGGCGTTCGGCTGGAGGGAGCCGGTCAGCACGGACTGGACGACGCCGGGGACGTGGGCGAGCGCCTCGACGGCCTCGCCGGCGCCCGCCAGGACGCGGCCGTGGGCGCGCAGGTCGGCGCGGCGGGTCGCGAACGCCTCGGTGAGCGCGTCGAAGAAGGCGGACAGGTGGTCGTCGGTGGTGACGACGTCGTTGAACGCGAGGGTCTCGAAGATGATCTCCGACTCGGTACGGCCGGGGGTGGGCGCGAGGCGGACGAGGGGCCTGCCGATGGTCCGCTGGAAGGCCTCGGCGTAGGCGTCCCGGGTGACCCGCCCGACGTCGACCAGCGTGTGATCGATGTTCCACAGCACCAGACGGTTCAGCGTCGACATCCCGTTCCCATGCGCGGTCGGTTGAGCGTGGACGGGCGGCGCCCCGGCACCGGCCCGCCCCGCCGAAGCGGCGGCGGGGCGAGCTTATCGTCCGGCCTCCCGGCCACCGACCGCAACCACCCCGCGCACGGGACGACCCCCGTGCGCGCAGCAGCGCGGGTGCCGGGGCCGCGGCGGTGCCGCGCCGCGCTGGTGCCGGGCCGCGCTGGTGCCGGGCCGCGCTGGTGCCGGGCCGCGCTGGTGCCGGGCCGCGCGGGTGCTCGGGACGGTCCGGGTCAGGTGCCCATGTGGGGGTAGCGGTGGTCGGTCGGCGGGACGAACGACTCCTTGATCGAGCGGACGCTCGTCCAGCGGGTGAGGTTGAACACCGAGCCGGCCTTGTCGTTGGTGCCGGACCCGCGGGCGCCGCCGAACGGCTGCTGCCCGACGATCGAACCGGTCGGCTTGTCGTTGATGTAGAAGTTGCCGGCGGCGAACCGGAGCGCGTCGGTGGCGGCGGCGATCGCGGCACGGTCCTCGGCGATGATCGCGCCGGTCAGGCCGTACTCGGACACGCTCTCCATCTGGTGGAGGACGGTGCCGTAGTCGCCGTCGTCGTAGACGTGCACGCCGAGGATCGGCCCGAAGTACTCCTTCGTGAAGATCTCGTCGGTGGGGTCGGACGACTCCAGGACCGTCGGCCGGACGAAGTAGCCCCGCGAGTCGTCCAGCGCGCCGCCGGTGAGGATCTTCATGCCGCCGATGCCGCGGGCCCGCTCGATCGCCGCGCGGTGCTTGGCGAACGCGCGCTCGTCGATGACGGCGCCCATGAACAGCGACAGGTCCTCGGCGACGTTGCCCATCGTGAGGGACTCGGTCTCGGCGCAGAAATCGTCGCGGATCGCGTCCCAGACGGAACGCGGAATGTAGGCGCGGGACGCGGCGGAGCACTTCTGCCCCTGGTACTCGAAGGCGCCGCGGATGAGGGCCGTCTTCAGCAGGGCCGGGTCGGCGGACGGGTGCGCGACGACGAAGTCCTTCCCGCCGGTCTCGCCGACGATCCGCGGGTAGCCCCTGTACCCGGAGATGTTCTCCCCGATCATCCGCCACAGGTTCTGGAAGGTGCCGACCGATCCGGTGAAGTGCAGCCCCGCCAGATCGGGGTGGCGCAGCGCCACGTTCGACACGGCCCGCCCGTCCCCGGTGACGAGGTTGATCACTCCGGGCGGGAGCCCGGCGGCCTCCAGCAGCCGCATCGTGTGGTGCGCGGCGAGCTGCTGGGTCGGGGACGGCTTCCACACCACGACATTGCCCATCAGCGCGGGCGAGGTCGGCAGGTTCCCGGCGATCGCGCTGAAGTTGAACGGGGTGATGGCGAGGACGAAGCCCTCCAGCGGCCGGTACTCCAGCCGGTTCCACACGCCGGGGGGCGACAGCGGCTGGATCCCGTGGATCTGCTCCGCGTAGGCGACGTTGAACCGCAGGAAGTCGATCAGCTCGCAGGCGGCGTCGATCTCGGCCTGCTGCACGGACTTGGACTGCCCGAGGATCGTGGCGGCGTTCACCGTGGAACGCCACGGCCCGGCGAGCAGGTCGGCGGCGCGCAGGAAGATCGCGGCGCGGTCCTCGAACGCCATCGCCCGCCAGGCGGGCGCGGCCTCCCGCGCCGCCGAGATCGCCTCGGCCACGTCCGGTTCGGTGGAGTTGCCCATCCGGCCGAGGATGTGCGCGTGGTTGTGGGGCTCGACGACGTCGATCGGCGTGCCGGCGCCCATCCGCCGCTCGCCCCCGATCGTCATGGTCAGCTCGGTCTGCTCGCCGCCGAGCTCTTTGATCTTGGCTTCGAGTGCGGCCCGTTCGGGGCTGCCCGGTGCGTGGCTCTTGACCGGTTCGTTCCTCGGTACCGGCACGGTGGTGACGGCGTCCATCTGACGGCTCCCTGCGAATCCGACGGCGTTGTCGACTGCCGTGGGACTTACCCGCCCACACTCCGCGAAATACCGCCCCGCACGATTTGCCCGTCAGTCGAGGAGATGCGGGAGTTCCTGGGTGGCGTACCAGAGGAGTTCGTGGCCTTCGGCGCCGTCCACGGTGAACCGGGCGTCGTCGTCGCCGGCGTCGGCGGCGGGCAGGGCGTCGGCCGCGGCGGCGATGTCGGCGGCGGCGCCCGCGTCGTCGACATGGCCGGACGCGATCTTCGTCCACGGGACGGCGGCGGACACCTCGACCAGCGCGCGGTCGGCGCCGACCACATCGGTGCCGACCCATCTGACCTGGCCGTCGGGCACCTCGGCGGCCAGCACGACGCGGCGGCGCGGGGCGGCCGGGGCGGCGGCGAGGAGGCGCAGCGAGGCGCGGGCGGCGGCCGACATCGCCGCGTACTCCAGCTCCTCCAGGTCGCCGCCCGCGTACCACTCGCGCAGCGCGGGCGTGACCGCGTGCGCGGCGAGCGGCGCGGGACCGATCTCCCGGGCGGCGTGGGCGCCGGCGAGGAGCGTGAGCGTGGACGGCAGATAGACGCGCATGACGGTCAGCAAGTCTGCCAGACCGTCACACGGCCGTACCGTCAGGGCAGCAGGTTCAGCTCGCGGAGTTCGGCGATCGTGGTGTCGGGCGCGGTGTGGTGGATGCCGCGGATGCCGAGCCGCTCGGCGGCGCGGATGTTGTGCTCGATGTCGTCGATGAAGACGCATTCGGCGGCGTCCAGGCCGAGCAGGTCCAGGGCGTGCCGGAAGATCCGCTCGTCGGGCTTGCGCATCCCGACCTCGCAGGAGATGACGACGGCGTCGAAGAGGTCGGCGAACAGGTCGTGGGGGTAGTCGTTGCCCCACGAGTTCGACAGCAGCGCGGTGCGGGTGCCGGCGGCGCGGGCCGCGCGGAGCGCGTCGTACATCTGCTGGACGGGGCTGAACGCCCCGAACATGCGGGCGATCAGCCCGGCGGCCTCCACCGGGCCGCCGTCGACGGTGAGCAGCTCGGCGGCCAGGAGCCGCTCGAACTCCGCGACCTCCAGCGAGCCGTCCTCCAGCCCGTGGATGGGGTTGGTCCCGGTGCCGTCGTACGCCTGCTTCACCCAGGCGCGCATCACGTTCTTGTAGTGCCCGACGTCGATGCGGTCGGCGGCGAGCCAGACGTCGATCGCGTCGGCCAGCGGGGACGTCAGGACGCCGCCCCAGTCGGTGATCACGGCTTTGACGGGCACATGTTCTTCATCGGGCACATGTTCTTCGTCGGGCACGGCTTCATCGGGCACGGCCCGATCGTAGGCGATCCCGGGCACAATCCCCGAATCCCGTTCTACCGGCGGACGAACTCCGCATGTCCGTGACCACACGACCGTGCCGCCGATCGCATGATCACGGACCCCCCATCGGCCGGCGTCTCCCTCGCCGGTCCGTCCCTTCCGGTGCGCCGGCGGGGCCCCGCCGCCGCTCACCGGACCGTCCGATCAGGCCGACCTCAGCCGTTGCAGCGCCTCCCGTACGCCGCCGTCGGTCTCCTCCAGCACCACCGTCGCCCGCGCCGCCGGCACCTCGCCGAGCAGCGAGACCAGCGCGACACGGGTGTTCCCCCCCGCCTCCGTCAACGCGTTCTCGCAGGTGCGGGCGTCCATGCCCGTCGCCTCGGTGAGGATGCGCACCAGCCGGGCGCGCAGCTTGGAGTTCAGAGCGTTCACGCTGACCATCAGGTTGGAGTAGGTCCGCCCCATCCTGATCATCAGCGTGGTGGAGAAGGAGTTGAGCACCAGCTTGGTCGCGGTGCCGGCCTTCATCCTCGTGGACCCGCTGATCACCTCGGGCCCGGTGGCGAGGCCTATGTGCACCTCCACCTCGTCCCCGTACGGCGTGTGCGGGTTGCAGCTGATCAGCGCCGTGCGGGCGCCCACCTCGGCGGCGGCGCGCAGCGCCCCCACCACGTAGGGGGTGCGGCCGCTCGCCGCGATGCCGACGGCGACGTCACCGGGCTGGACGTCGTGCGCGTCCCGGCGGCCGAGTTCGACGTCGTCCTCCACATCGGAGATCGCCTGGGACAGCGCGCCGGGCCCACCGGCGTGGTGGGCCACCACGCGGCCCCAGATGCCGAACGTCGGGGGCAGCTCGGCGGCGTCGATCACCGCGAGCCGGCCCGACGTGCCGGCGCCGAAATAGTGGACGCGTCCGCCCCCGCGCAGCGAGTCGACCGACATGTCGACCAGCCGGGCGACCTCGGGCAGGACGGACGCCACGACCATCGGCACGGTCGCGTCCTCGGAGTTGATCAGGCGCAGTACCTCCAGTGTCGGCAGCGTGTCGACGTCGAGGGTCCGGGGGTTGCGTCCCTCCGTGGGGAGCTCGCAATCGATCACCGACGCCTCCGGTCGGGTCGCACGGTCCGCCCGCGGACCGCCTCGAACGTGGCTTCCAGGGCCTTGCGGGTCGGCCCGTAGGTGCGCTGCGCCACTCCGACGAAGACGCAGTCGACCACCGTGAGCTGCGCCAGCCGGCTTGCGGTGGCGCCGGAGCGGAAGGTCGTCTCCCGCGCCGCTGTCGTGAGGATCAGGTCCGCCACCTCCGCTATCGGGGACTTGGGGAAATTGGTGAGCGCCACGGTCTTGGCCCCCCTGCTCTTGGCCACCTCCAGGGCGTCGATGGTCTCCACCGTCGCGCCCGTGTGCGAGATCCCGATCGCCACGTCACCGTTGCCCAGGACCGCGGCGCTGGTGAGCATGATGTGGGCGTCCGCCCATGCCGAGCAGACCCGTCCGATGCGGTGCAGCTTCTGCTGGAAGTCGGCCGCGACGAACGCGCTGGCGCCGACACCGTAGACGTCGACCCGGTCCGCGGCGACGACCGCGTCCACGACCTGTTCGAGCATCTTGATGTCGAGCTGGGCGGCGGTCTCCTCGACGGCCCGGGCATCGGCGAAGGTCACCTTCTCAACGATCTGTTCGAGCGAGTCGTCGGGACTGATGTCGCTGCCGATGACCCGGCCGCCGGTGGCGCTCTGGGCCCGTCCCGCCTCGGTGGCGAGGGTCAGCCGCAGCTCTGGATAACCATGAAACCCGATCGCCCGGCAGAACCTGATGACCGTGGTCTCCGAGGTGCCACAGGTCTGGGCGAGTTCGGTGATGGTGGAGTTGGCGACCCCTTCGGGGTCGTCGATGACGCGCTGTGCGACACGTCGTTCGGCGGGGGGCAGCGAGGGCAGCAGCGAGCGGACCCGGACCACGGTGCTCAGCGGCGTGGCGTCCCTCTCGCCCGGCCGGGCCGGCGCCTCGCCCCGGGACACACCGGGCTCCCCCGTGATCCCCTGTTCGGGGCGCTGCTCAGGGCTCCGCTCGGAGCCGATGGGTTTCCTCATGGAGGAAATTTTCTTACGTGCAGGATGTCACGTCAACGGTAGAAAAGGCTACGGTCGCCATGTGTTGACCCATTTGGCCGGTCCTTACGTGGTCGGTATCGACGCGGGTGGCACGAAGACCCGCTGCGTCGTACTGACGCTCGGGGGTGCCCTGGCCGGTTCCGGCACCGGCCCCGGGGCCAACCCCAACTCCGGAGGCGACACCGCGGGGGCGCTGACCACCGCCCTGCGGGAGGCGCTCGGGGACCTGGACCGCACCCACATCCTCACCGGCGTCTTCGGAATCGCCGGGGCGGGCTCGGCCGGCCGGCCCGCCGCCGTCACGGCGGCGCGGCAGGCATGGCAGGCCGTCGGGCTGCGCGGCTCGCCCGCGGTGGTGACCGATATCGCGGTGGCGTTCGCCGCCGGAACCAGCGAGCCCAAGGGCATCGTGGTGTTCTCCGGCACGGGCGCCGGCGCGGCGGTCATCAACGACGGGACGATCGTGCAGCGCGCGGACGGCTACGGCTGGCTCGTCGGGGACGAGGGTTCGGCGGTGTGGCTGGGGAAGGAGGCCGTGCGGGCGGCGCTCGCCGCCTACGACGGCCGCGGCTCCCCGACGCTGCTCACCGATTCGGTCCCCAGGGCGCTGCTCGGCGCCACCGTGGTCGCGGAGATCGACTCGGACAGGCGAAGACCCCGCCCCCCGAGGGCGCTGGCCATGGCCGGCGCCCCTTCGTCGTCACCGGGCTCCTCCGTCCTGTCCCAGGCCACCGCGCTCTCGTCCGGGGGAGGTTCCCCGGGCGGGGGCGGTGGCCGTGCCTCCTCGAACGGCGCGGGCACGGTCGTGCTGCTTCCCGGCGCCTCCTGTCCACCGCCCGGAAACGGGCCCTACCCCTCGTCCGGCAACGGCACCCCGGGCGCGCACGGGCCGCCCGGCGCGCACGGGCCGCCGGGCCATCCCGGGCCGCCCGGCCATCTGGGGCCGCCGGGACACCCGGTGGTCCCCGGCCCGCCGGGACATCCGGAGGTGCCCGGAACCCCGCCCAACCCCCGGCTCGCCCAAGCGATCATCAAGGAGGTGTACGGCCGTCCTCCCGCGGCCCTGGGCCGGCTCGGCCCGGTGGTCGCCGCCGCCGCGGCCGCCGGCGACCCGGTGGCCCGGCGCATCACCGAAGAGGCCGCGCAGTGGCTGCTCCGCGACGTGGACGCGGTGCGCCCGGCCCTGTCCGACCCCCGCGCACCGGTCGTCATGCACGGCTCGGTGCTGCGCGAGGGGCCCGTCGCCGACGCCGTCCGCACCGGGCTGCGCGACCGCTTCGCCGCGGCACCGCGCTGCGCGGGCGACGGCGCCGTCGGCGCGGCCGGGATGGCGCTGCGCCGTCTCGGCCACCCCCTGCCCGGCTGAGCCGCCCCCGGCCCACCGGACCCGGCCGACCCGCCCGGTCGCCCCGAAGAAGACGGCGTCGAGGCCGTCAGGGTTCATCGCGATGGACCCCACACGATCCGCGAAAACCGCGATCCTGGGGTCCATCGTGATCAAGTTGTTACCACGGTGAAAGCAGAGCCGCCGGAGCGGTCCTGATGGGGCCGGGCCCGGTGGGGCCACCGGTTCGCGCGAGCCGGTCTGGAGATCGGTTCGACAGCGCGGCGGGGAACGCATAACGTCACGACGACCGATGCGACCGAGGAACCGAGACCATGTCGGGGGGCCTGGTCAGGTGCGTGCTTCACCTCCACTCGCGTTCGCGGCGGCGGCGCTGGCCCTGGCGATGGCCGCGGGCTGCGGCGGCGGAGGCGAGAGCGGCAAGGGCGGACGGGCGTCGTCCGCCCCGTCCGGCACGCCCGGTTCGGCGGGCACTCCGGCGCCGGCGCCGGACGCGTGGATCCCCGGCCGGGTCGCGAAGATGAGCGTGGCCGAGAAGGTCGGGCAGCTGTTCGTGCCGACGTTCTCCAGCCGCGCCGACGCCGTCGAGAAGATCAAGAAGTACCACGTCGGCGGGCTGATCTACTTCCCCGGCAACATCAGCACCCCGGAGCGGACGGCCGCGCAGTCGAACGCGCTGCAGAAGGCTTCCGAGATCCCGCTGCTCCTCGGTGTGGACGAGGAGCAGGGCATCGTCTCGCGGACCCCGTTCGTCACCCGGTTCCCCGGGAACATGGCGCTCGGCGCGACCGGGAACCCCGCGGACGCCCGCGCCGCCGCCCAGGTCACCGGCACGGAACTGCGCGCGATCGGCATCAACCTGGACTACGCGCCGGACGCGGACGTGAACGTGAACCCGCGCAACCCGGTGATCGGCCTCCGCTCGTTCGGCGCCGACCCGGCGCTCGTGTCGAAGATGGTGGCCGGGGCCGTCGGCGGCTACCAGGCCGGCGGGATCGCCGCCACCGCCAAGCACTTCCCCGGGCACGGCGACACCGCCACCGACAGCCACACCGGCCTGCCCGTGATCAAGCACTCGCGCGCGGAGTGGGAGCGGCTGGACGCGCCGCCGTTCAAGGCGGCGATCGCGGCGGGCGTCGACATGATCATGACCGCGCACATCGTCGTCCCGAAGCTCGACCGGTCGGGCGACCCGGCCACGCTGTCGAAGACCGTCCTGACCGGGCTGCTGCGCGGCACGCTCGGCTACCAGGGCGTGATCACGACGGACTCGCTGGAGATGGCGGGGGTGCGCGAGAAGTACGGCGACGCGCAGGTACCGGTGCGGGCGATCAACGCGGGCGCCGACCAGCTGCTGATGCCGCCGAGCCTGCCGCGCGCCCACCGGGCGGTGGTGAAGGCCGTCCGGTCCGGGACGATCACGCGGAAGCGGCTGGACGAGTCGGTGACGCGGATCCTCAGGCTCAAGCAGCGGCGCGGCCTGTTCCAGGGGACGGCCGTCGACCCGGCCGAGGCCGGGTCGGTGATCGGCACGTCCGCGCACAAGGCCACCGCCCGGCGGGTCGCCGAGCGCGCGGTCACCCTCGTCCGCGACGACGACGGCCTGCTCCCGCTCAAGGGCAGGAAGGTCGCGGTCACCGGCCCGGAGAGCGGGACGCTCCGTACGGCGCTGCGCCGGCACGGCGTCACCACGACGAGTCCGGGTTCGGCGGACGTCACCGTCCTGACCACGAAGAACGCGGGGCAGGCCACCGCGGCCCGGGTCCGGGCGCTCGGGTCGGGGCCGGTCGTCGTCGCGGCGCTCGGCCTCCCCTACGACCTCGGCGCCGCCGGGGGCGCGGAGGCGATGCTCGCCACGTACTCCTCCAGCGCGGTGTCGGTCGATGCGCTCGGCAAGGTGCTGAGCGGCGCGGCGGACCCGGTGGGCAGGCTCCCGGTCCCGGTGGCCGGCAAGCCCGTCGGTCACGGCCTCGGCCGGGGGTAGCGGCGCGGGCGTCCGATGGGCGCGATGACGATGGACGTGAAGACTCCCCGCCTGGGAGGATCGGCGCGCCTTCATCCTCCCAGGAGGTTTCCGTGCGCGCCCGTCCGTCCCTTGCCGCCCCGTTCCTGCTTCCGGCGCTCCTGCTCCCCGCGCTCGGGGCCTGCGGCGGCGGGGACGAGATCACGATGCCGCCGCTCACTCCCGAACCCGACGACTCCCGGTTCGCGGCGGACATCGGCGCGGTGTCGCCGCAGGAGAGCCTCCCCGCGCGGCTGACGCTCTACAAGTACCTGCGCGCGATCGCCGCGGGGAGCACGGCCGCGTGCACGTACACGTCGGCCGATTTCGACCGCGCCCGGTTCGGCGAACGCGGATGCGAGGCGGGTTTCCGCCGGGCCCGCGCGGGCCTCGGTCCCGGGGACGTCACCGCGCTTCGCCGCGTGACGGTGCCGGCCGCCGAGAAGGGACCGGACGGCTCCTACACCGTCCGGCACGAGGACCTGAAGTGGAGGGGCGGGCCTGCCCGGCTCCAGCCGAAACCGGGCCACCCGCCCCACGCGTTCTTCTTGGACACCTACACGATCCGCGAGTACGAAGGGCGCTGGGTCCTCGACCCCTGAGCCCTTTACCCCTGATCCCTCTGCCCGCCGCCGCGTCACACCCCGAGGTCGGCGAGGGCGGGGAGGTGGTTGCGGGCGGCCTCGCGTGCCTGCCCGGCGGTGCGGGCGGTGCGCGCCGCGGCGGCGGCCTGGCGGCACTCGTCCAGCGTGTGCCGGGCGAGCGCGGCACGCACCAGCGGGAGGGACGGGGCGCTCATCGACAGCGACGTCACACCGAGGCCGACCAGGACGCACGCGAGCGCCGGGTCACCCGCCGCCTCGCCGCAGACACCGCAGGGAACGCCCGCGCCGGCCGCCGGGGCGACCAGGTCGAGGACGGCGGGCTGCCACGGGTCCTGCAGGTGCGCGAGGCCGCCGACCTGGCGGTCCGCCGCGCACGCGTACTGCGTGAGGTCGTTGGTGCCGATGCTGAAGAACTCCGCCTCCGGCGCGAGGTCGTGGGCGCGGAGCGCGGCGGCGGGCACCTCGATCATGACGCCGGGATGCTCGATGCCGGCCTCCCGGCAGGCGGCGGCGAAGTAGGCGGCCTCGGCCGCGTCCGTCACCATCGGGGCCATGACCTGGAGCTTCGTGGTCAGGCCCGCGGCGGCGCGGGCGAGGGCGGCGAGCTGGGCGGCCAGGACGTCGGGGTGCCGGCGCATCATCCGCAGGCCGCGCTCGCCGAGCGCCGGGTTCGGCTCCTCGCCGGGCGCGGGCAGGAACGCGAGGGGCTTGTCGGCGCCCGCGTCGAGCGTCCGGACGACCACGCGGCCCCCGGGGAACGCCTCCAGGACCTTCCGGTACGCCTCCTCCTGCTCCGCGTCGGACGGGGGCGCCGCGCGGTCGAGGAACAGGAACTCGGTGCGGTACAGCCCGACGCCCTCCGCGCCGTTCGCCAGCGCCGCCTCCACGTCCTTCGGGCCGCCGATGTTCGCCAGCAGCGGCACCTCGTGACCGTCCTTGGTGACGCCCGGCCCGGTGGACTCCTCCAGCGCGGACGCGCGGGCGGCCGCCGCGGCGCGGGCCGCGGTGACCTCTTCCTCGGACGGATCGGGACGCACCGTCCCCGCGGCGCCGTCGACGAGCACGCGGGTACCGTCGGCGAGCGAGGTCGCGCCCCGCAGCGCCACCACGGCGGGAACGCCCATCGTCCGGGCCAGGATCGCGGTGTGGCTGGTCGGGCCGCCCTCCTCCGTCACGAACGCGACGACCTGCGCCGGGTCGAGGACGGCGGTGTCGGCGGGGGCGAGGTCACGGGCGACCAGGACGAACGGCTCGTCCGACTCCGGGACGCCGGGCACCGGCAGGCCGAGCAGCCGGGCGATCGCGCGGTCGCGGATGTCGTCCAGGTCGCTGACCCGGGCCGCCATGTACTCGCCCGCCCCGGCGAGCATCTCCCGGTAGAAGCCGAACGCCTCGAACACGGCGCGGGCCGCCGCCGTCCCCTCGTCGATCTTGGCTCGGACACCGTCGGCGAGGCCGGGATCGCGGGCCATCAGCGCCTGCGCGTTCAGCACGTCCCGCCCGGCGGTGTTGCCGGTCTCGGCGGCGCGTCCGCCGCGCTCCTCCAGGTCGGCGGCGACGGCCTCCAGCGCGGCGAGGGCCGTGTCCCGCTCCGCGGCGGCGTCACCGCCGTGCCGGGACCCGGCGGGCGGCTCCGGGACGGCCCCGGCGATGCTCCGTACCGGCCCGGCACCGACACCGGGGCTGACGCCCGCGCCCTGCAATACGTCCGGCACTCTCAGGCCCCCTCGGGCTCCGGCAGGGACAGCAGCTTCTCAAGGCTGTCGAGCAGCTCGTCCGCGCCCGCGCCCTCCGCGGACAGCGTGACCTCCTCGCCATGCCGCGCGTCCAGGCCCAGCACGGCGAGGATGCTCTTGGCGTTCACCGGATCACCGCCGCGCTTGGCCACGGTCACGTCCATCGGGGCCTGGGCCGCGGTCTGCACGAACAGCGCGGCCGGCCGCGCATGCAGCCCGACCCTCGACTCGATCTTGACGTTACGCACGCTCACTGCACACTCCCATCGCTCATGACAACGATTCAGACCTTCACGGCGTTCTCAATCCGCGTACCCGCAGCGCGGGGCCCGGCACGACGTCCACTTCCTTGAAATCGGCCACCACATGGTCGGCCTCGGCCAGTGCCCCGGCCGGCTGCGTGGTGATGACGCCCACGCACGTCATGCCGGCGGACTTGACGGCCGCGACGCCCGCCGGGGCGTCCTCGAACCCGATCGTCTCCTCCGGCGGGACGTCCAGGTCGCGCACCGCGGCCAGATACCCCTCCGGGTGCGGCTTGCCGGTGACGACGTCCCCGGCGGTCACCACGATGTCCAGGAGCCCGCGGATGCCCAGCTCGTCCAGCAGGCCCTCGGCGTACGGGCGCACCCCCGAGGTCACCACCGCCAGCGGCACGCCCGCGTCCGCCAGCGACCGGACGAGTTCGACCGCGCCGGCGACGGGCGCGACCGGCGGCATCCCCGGCGTCGCCCCGTAGGACAGCACCTGCTCGAACAGCTCCTCGACCGTCCGGCCGGGGAACAGATGCGCCAGGTCGCCCAGTACCTCGAGCCCACGGCGCCCCGCGAACGAGGCGATCAGCGCCTCGTCGTACGGGACGCCGTGCGCGTCGAACAGTCGCGACCACATCACGCGGTTGCGCGGCTCGGTGTCGATGAGGGTGCCGTCGAGGTCGAACACCGCCGCACCCAGGCCGATCACCGCCATGCGGCCGGCCCCCCGGTTCCAGCCGTCAGATCCATGCCGTCAACTCCATGTGAACAGCTCGGCGCCTTTGGTCACCTCGCCCGACTCCACCACGTCCGACAGGGCGTCGGCGCCCGCGTCCAGCGCCACGACCGCGCAGATCGGCGAGCGTCCGCCCGCCTCGATGACGGCCGGGTTCCAGCCGACGACCGGCTGCCCGGCGGTGACCTCGTCGCCTTCGGAGACGAGGAGCTCGAAGCCCTCGCCCTTCAGCTTGACGGTGTCGATGCCGAGATGGACGAGCACGCCGTGGCCTTCCTCGTCCACCACGACGTAGGCGTGCGGATGCAGCTTGACGATCTTCCCGGTGACGGGCGCGATGGCGTGGCCGGATTCGCGTTCGGGGTCGACGGCCGTGCCCGGGCCGACCATGGCCTGCGCGAACACCGGGTCGGGGACGCCGGCCAGGCCGACGACCCGGCCGGTCACCGGTGACATTACTCGGGTCATTGGAGGGGCTCCTCGTATCGGTCGAGGACGAGTCGGTCGGGGACGGGGGTCAGTCGAGGATGTCCTCGATGTCGCTGGCGATGGTGTCGGCCTCGGGTCCCACGATGACCTGCACGACGGTGCCGCTGCGCATGACGCCGAACGCGCCCGCCTTCTTCAGCGCCGCCTCGTCGACCTTGCCGGAGTCGGAGACCTCGGTGCGCAGCCGGGTGGCGCACGGCTCGATCTCGACGATGTTGTCGGCGCCGCCCAGGGCGGCGATGATGGCCTCGGCCTTGTCCATGTTCTTCTCCTAGTCGGGGTGGGTGGGCCCGGCCCGGCGGGCCGCGAACGGATCGGGCTTCAAGTGAACACTTTTCATCCTCGGTGATCTGCAGAAGGTGGCGGTCTCCGTCAAGGGCCGGATGAAAAATCTTCAGTCTGTCTGGGTGACCTTGTTCAGGCCACGGGGCATGTCGGGATCGATGCCGAGGCGGCGGGCCAGGTTCTCCGCCAGGATCTGCCCGGGGGCGATGAGCCCCAGCGGCGCGACCCACTCGGGCAGCGCGGGGCCGGGCAGCGCGGCCGAGCACGCCTCCGCCAGCTCCGCGCCCCCGCCGACGCCGAAGGCGCGGGCGCCCGCCCCCTCGACCCGCCGCGCCAGCGCGACGGTGCCGGCCAGCGTCGGGCCGGAGTCGGCGGCCACCAGCAGCGCGGGCGTCTGCGCGTCGACGACGGCGATCGGGCCGTGCAGCAGGTCGGCGTACGACAGGCCCATGGCGTGCAGGTAGCACGCCTCCTTGATCTTCAGCGCCAGCTCCAGCGCGGTGCCGAACGCGATGCCGCGCCCGGACACGACCGTGCCGGGGACCTTCGTCAGCTCCTCGACGATCTCCGGCAGCGCCGGCGACGCCTCGGTCAGCGTGATCACCCGGGCGACCTCGTCGGGGATGCGGCGCAGATCGTCCACGGCCACGTCCGCGCCGAGACCGATGCCGAGCACCGACAGTGCGGCGAGCTGGGTGGTGTAGGTCTTGGTCGCGGGGACGGCGACCTCGTCGCCCGCCTGGGTGATCAGCGCGATCTCGGCGGACTCGGCCAGCGGCGACCCCTCGCCGTTGGTGACCGCGACGGTGCGGGCACCGCAGTCCCCGGCCCAGTCGAGCGTCTCGACGATCTCCTCGGTCTTGCCGGACTGGCTGATCGCCACGGCCAGCACACCGTCGAGGTCCAGCCTGCGCCGGTAGGTCGTCGCGATCGACGGCGCGGCCAGCGTCGCCAGCCGGCCGGCGCGCGACTCGATGAGGTAGCGCCCGTACACCGCCGCGTTGTCGGACGATCCGCGGGCGATGAACAGCACCTGCCGCGTCTGCCGGGCCAGCGCCTCCAGGTCGGGCACGCGCGGCAGCAGCGCACCGATCGTCCGGGCCAGCGCGTCGGGCTGCTCACCGATCTCGGCGCGCATCTGACTGGTCATGATCCCCCTCCGAAGACTTTCTGCCCGCCCACCCACGTGGTACGCGCCCGGTGGTCCGGGCCCAGCCAGACCAGGTCGGCGGCGGCGCCGGGCGCGATCCGGCCGAGGTCGCCGCGGCCGATCAGGTCGGCGGGGACGCGGGTCGCGGCGTCCACCGCGGCGGCCGTGCCGACGCCGATGCCGATCGCGTTGCCGACCGCCTCGTCCAGCCGGAGGCCGGAGCCGGCGATCGTGCCGTCGGCGCGCAGCGGGGGGCCCTGCTCGGGCATGGTGATGGGCTCGCCGCCGAGGTCGTAGGTGCCGGGCGGCATCCCGGCGGACGCGGCCGCGTCGGTGACGAGCACGACCCGTCCCGGCGCGGCCCGGAACACCAGCGCCGCCACCTCGGGCGCGACATGGTGCAGGTCGAGGATGAGGCCGGGGCTCAGCCGGTCGTCGATCAGCGCCTGCACGGCCACGCCCGGGTCGCGGTGGTGGACGCCGGTCTGCGCGTTGAAGATGTGGGTGATCTTGCGGGCGCCCGCGTCGGCCGCGGCGGCGACCTGCGCGGCGGTGGCGTCGCTGTGCCCGACGCTGACCAGGACGCCGGCCTCGGTCAGGGTGCGGATCGCCTCCAGCGCGCCGTTGCGTTCGGGCGCGAGGGTGAGCAGCTTGACGAGCCCGGTCTCCAGCAGCGTCGCGACGGCGTCGGGCGCCGGGTCCGTCAGGTGGACGGGGTTGTGGGCGCCTTTGCGCTTCTCGGACAGGAACGGGCCTTCGAGGTGGACGCCGAGGACGCGCGTCCCGTCCGGCAGGTTCGGCAGGAGGTCGCGGGTGCGGCGCAGGGCCTTGGCCTGCGTCTCGACCGGGGCGGTGATGAAGGTGGGCATGAACGCGGTCACGCCGGTCTCGGGGAGGCGGGAGACGACGGTGTGCCAGCCGGTCTCGTCGGCGTCCACCATGTCGTAGCCGAAGTACCCGTTCACCTGGATGTCGACCAGGCCGGGTGCGAGCAGGCCGTCCGCCAGCTCGACGTCGGGGGTGCCGGGCGGAGGGCCCTCGCCGGCCTCGGCGATCACACCGTCGCGCACGCGGACGAATCCCGGGGAGAGCACCCGGGTAGGAGCGTCCGCGGGGGTGATGATCATGTCGGGGGCCGTGATCAGTAGTGATGCCATGGCTGTGCACTCTCCGCGACACGACGATCGCTGGTCGTTCCGGCCGGTTCAACTGGTCTAGTCCGGACTAGACCAGTACGTACCATACTCCACGAATCGAAGGGGGCCGCAAGACGCCGGACGGAACTCGTTCGGCACCGCTCTCCCGGGGAGGGCACCTCCGCTCTGACGGTCGGCAACGGGCCCTCACCACCGGTCCGCCAAAGCGGACAGGGCATCCGAAATCCGTTCTGACCTGGGAGTTCCTTCGATCATGGGGTCTTCGGGACGTGATCCGGTCGTTACGAATTCGTGCATTGACATGACTTTCGATCCTGTGGTCTAGTCCGGCCTAGACCAGTATGAACCTCCGAAGACCGTCCGAAACTCCATCCACCTCATACCCGTCGAAACCCGGCGAATCCCATCGATCCGGCCTCCGGCCATCGAGGACCCTCGTGACGACCATCGATCCGAACAGTCCCGTACCGAAGTACTTCCAGCTCCGCGCCATCCTTCTCGACCTCATCGAGAGCGCGGAACTGCCCGTCGACGCCCCGATCCCGTCGGAGCGCGAGCTGTGCGCCCGGTACGAGCTGTCCCGTATGACCGTCCGCCAGGGGGTCGACCAGCTCGTCTCCGAAGGCCGGCTCTACCGCGTCCCCGGCAAGGGCACGTTCGTGGCCCGGCCCAAGATCGAGATGCCGCTGCGGCTCGTCTCGTTCACCGAGGACATGCTGGTCCGCGGTCTGCGTCCCGGCGCGATCGACCTGGACCGCCGTACGGTCCCGGCCGACGCGCGCCTCGCCCGGATCTTCGAGATCGAAACCGGTACCGAGATCCACGTCATCGAACGCCTGCGCACCGCCGACGGTGAACCCATGGCCGTGGAGCGCTCCCACCTCCTGGCCTCGCTCGCCCCCGACCTGCTCGACCGCCGCCTCGCCGACCGCTCGCTGTACGGCGTCCTCGAAGCGGTGTACGGGCTCGTCTTCGACGCGGGCGACCAGACCATCGACGCCAGCCTGGCCGACGCCACCGACGCCAGGCACCTGCAGATCCCCAAGGGCAGCGCCGTGCTGCTCCTGCAACGCCGCTCGTACACCGGAGGTGTGTGCGCCGAGCTGGGCGTGTCGACCTACAGGGCAGACCGGTACCAGATCCACACGGCCCTCGGAAACCCCCCGCCGCACTCCTGAAAACCCCTGAGGAGGAATCTCGCGATGACTTCGACGACAGTGGACTCCGCTCCACGGCGAGGGTCGAGCGCCCTCGCCGTGCTGCAGCGCATCGGCCGCAGCCTCATGCTGCCGATCGCGGTGCTTCCAGCCGCCGCACTCCTGCTCCGCTTCGGCCAGGCCGACATGCTCGGCGCCGACGGCCTCGGCTGGGACCGCATTGCCGAGATCGTCGGTGAAGCCGGCAACGCGCTGTTCGCGGCCCTGCCCCTGCTCTTCGCGGTCGGCGTGGCGATCGGTTTCGCCAAGAAGTCCGACGGCTCCACCGCGCTGGCCGCGGTGGTCGGGTACCTGGTCTTCGACCGCGTGTCCAAGATCATGTTCTCG
Source organism: Actinomadura sp. 3N407 (assembly GCF_052245875.1). Taxonomy (NCBI): domain Bacteria; kingdom Bacillati; phylum Actinomycetota; class Actinomycetes; order Streptosporangiales; family Thermomonosporaceae; genus Actinomadura; species Actinomadura sp. 3N407. Next base: position 72,518 of record NZ_JBQQBP010000010.1, on the reverse strand, counting down.
CACACCGACGAGCTCCAGGGCAACGTCATGATCACCAAGGTGACCGACGGTGCCGAGGCCCAGGTCATCGACTGGGGCGCCAAGAACCCGACCGACGTGCTCGGCGGCATCCTCATGGGCGTCATCGCCGCGCTGCTGTACCAGCGCTTCTACCGGGTCAAGCTGCCGACCTGGCTGGCGTTCTTCGGCGGCCGCCGGTTCGTGCCCATCATCACCGCCGTCGCGGGCCTCGCCCTCGGCATCGTGATCGGATTCCTCTGGCCGGTGCTCGGCAGCTGGCTCACCGACTTCGGCGAGTGGATCACCGGGGCGGGCGCCGCCGGCGCCGGAATCTACGGCGTCATCAACCGGCTCCTGCTGCCGTTCGGCCTCCACCACATCCCGAACTCGCTCATCTGGTTCGTGTTCGGCACCTACGAGGGACCCGACGGCGCCGTGCACGGCGAGATCAACCGCTACCTGGCCGGCGACCCCGACGCGGGCGGCTTCCTCGCCGGGTTCTTCCCCGTGCTGATGTTCGGCCTGCCCGGCGCGGCCCTCGCCATCTGGCGCGCCGCACCCGCGCACCGCCGTCCCGCGGTCGGCGGCATCATGGTCTCCGCGGGGCTCACCGCGTTCGTCACCGGCGTCACCGAACCGATCGAGTTCGCGTTCATGTTCGTCGCGCCCGTCCTGTACGGCGTCCACGTCGTGCTCACCGGCATCTCGATGGCGATCCTGGAGGCCGCCGGGGCCCAACTCGGCTTCGGCTTCTCCGCGGGCCTCATCGACCTGCTGCTGAACGCCCGCAAGGAGAACACCGAGGGGCTGTGGCTCATCCTCGGCATGGGCGTCCTGTACTTCTTCCTCTACTACTTCATCTTCAAGTTCATGATCGAGAAGTTCAACTTCGCGACACCCGGCCGGGAACCCGAAGGCGAGGAGTCGACGGCCGCCGACCCCGCCGCCGACCCGGAAATGGCCGGCGCCACGAAGAGCACCCGAAAGAAGGACCGCAAGGGGCCGGGCGACGAACCGAAGGAGGCCCCCTCCGGCGGCTGACCCACTCCGGGGCGCCCGTGGTCCTCATCCCCCGGCGCCCCTTCCGGGCCGGTCAGCCCACCGGCCCAGCTCCCACGAGTCCCGGATTCCCCGCACTGTCCGGGACTCGGCTCCCAGGCGGCGGGACGCCCCCAAGCGTCCCGCCGCCTCCATGTCCACCGCCTCCACGTCCACCGCCTCCACGTCTGCCGCCATCACGCCCCGCCCCTCCAGCCACCTCCACGCCCGGCCACCATCACGCCCCACCGCCTTTACGTCTGCTGCCATCACATCCCGCCGCCTTCGCGTCCGCCGCGTCGACCAGCCCGTTGCGTCGCGGCAGGTCACCCTGATCAGCCGGTCAATGAGGGCGACACGCCGCAACAGAAGTGTGCGGCCCTGCTTCGGCGTTACGCGGCAGACCGGATGTGGTCAGCATGTATTTATCGCGCGTCCCACGACTCCTGTCTTCAAACGAGCCAGGAGGTTTCGCATGCGTCGACGTCCAGCCACGTCCTCCGCCGTCCGGATCATCCGGTACCGCGCCGCACCGCCGTCCGGCGAGACGCGGGGAGCGCTGGCCCTACGTCCCTCGGGACCGCCCCCCGCACGGCCGCCGAGGCTGCGTCTCGTGCGCCCGGCGGACGGAATGGACGCCGAACTCCAGGCCGTGGCGGAGGCGGCCGTACGGCTCATTGTGGAGATCCTGGCGGGGACGCGGCCGGCGGCACAGCTGTCCCTGATCGCCGTCCCGGCGGTGCGCCGCGAGATGGCCCGGCATCGGGGCACGCAGAGCCGCGGCGGGCGGGTCGTCCCGCCGAAGGTCCTGTCCACCCGGCTGCAGCGTCCCGCCCCGGGGGTCGCGGAGACGACGGCGGTCGTGGTCATTTCCGGACGCGCCCACGCACTGGCGCTCCGCCTGGAGCACACCCGCGGCCGCTGGCGTTGCACAGCCCTCGAAACCACCGCCACAAGCTGACCCCCGCACGCGTGAAGCGACGCGTGGGCGCGTGGGGCGACGCGTGGGCGCGTGGGGCGACGCGTGGGCGCGCGCAGGATGTGCGCATGGCGTGACACGCGTGAACGCACGTGGGGGTGGCAAGCGAAAGCGGCCTCCCGGACGTCCGGGAGGCCGCTTTCCAGGGCCCTACTTGTTCTTGTTGCGCGGGTCGCCGTGGCAGCGCTTGAACTTCTTGCCCGAGCCGCAGGGGCACGGGTCGTTGCGGTTCACGCCCGCGTACTCGTCCTTCGTCTCCTCGCTGTGGTGCTCGACGCCGCCCTCACCGTCGACGGTCGGGGCCGAGTACTCCAGCTTCTTGGGACGCGACGGCTTCTCCAGGCCCTTCGCCTTGATCGCCGGGGTGTCCTCGGCCTCCTCCACGTCGTCCTCGGAGACCGTGTCCTCGGCGTCGGTGGCGGGCGCGGACTTGGCGACGGAGACGGGCTTGGCGCCGACGGCGGGGGCATCCGGCTGGTCCTCGACCTCGACTTCGAGGTTGAACAGGTAGCCGACCGACTCCTCCTTGATGCCGTCGAGCATCGCGTTGAACATGTCGTAGCCCTCGCGCTGGTACTCCACCAGCGGGTCGCGCTGCGCCATGGCCCGCAGGCCGATGCCCTCCTGGAGGTAGTCCATCTCGTAGAGGTGCTCGCGCCACTTGCGGTCCAGGACCGACAGGACGACGCGGCGCTCCAGCTCCCGCATGACCTCCGCGCCGAGTTCCTCTTCGCGCTTGTCGTAGGCCGTCTGGGCGTCGTCGCGGATCTTCTCGGCCAACGTCTCGGCGTCCAGGCCGGACAGGTCGCCGTCCGCCTCGTCGCCGACCAGATCGTCGACCGTGATCGAGATCGGATAGAGCTGCTTGAACGCCTTCCACAGCTTGTCGAGGTCCCACTCCTCGGCGAAAGCCTCGCCGGTGGCGCCCGCGACATAGCCCGCGACGACCTCGTCGATCATGCGCCGGACCTGCTCGTGCAGGTCCGCGCCCTCCAGCACCTTGCGGCGCTCGGCGTAGATGACCTTGCGCTGCCGGTTGAGGACCTCGTCGTACTTCAAGACGTTCTTGCGCATCTCGAAGTTCTGCTGCTCGACCTGGCTCTGCGCCGACTTGATCGCATTGGTGACGATCTTGGATTCGATCGGCACATCGTCCGGGATGTTCAGCCGGGTCATGATCGACTCGACGCGGGCCGAGTTGAACAGCCGCATCAGGTCGTCCTCGAGCGAGAGGTAGAACCGGGACTCGCCCGGGTCGCCCTGCCGGCCGGACCGTCCACGCAGCTGGTTGTCGATGCGCCGCGACTCGTGCCGCTCGGTGGCGAGGACGTACAGGCCGCCGACGTCGACGACCTCCTCGTGCTCGCCCTTCACGGCCTCCTGGGCCTTCTCCAGCGCCTCCGGCCACGCCGCCTCGTACTCGTCGGGCGTCTCCAGCGGGGACAGGCCGCGCTGGTGCAGTTCGAGGTCGGCGCGGAAGTCGGGGTTGCCGCCGAGCATGATGTCGGTGCCGCGTCCCGCCATGTTCGTCGCGACGGTCACGCCGCCCTTGCGGCCCGCCTCCGCGACGATCGTCGACTCCTGCTCGTGGTGCTTGGCGTTCAGCACCTGGTGCGGGATGCCGCGCCGCTTGAGCATCTTGCTCAGCTTCTCGGACTTCTCCACCGAGGTCGTTCCGACCAGGACCGGCTGGCCCTTCTCATGCCGCTCGGCGATGTCGTCGACGACGGCCTCGAACTTGGCCTGCTCGGTCTTGTAGACGACATCCGCCACGTCGTCGCGGATCATCGGCTTGTTCGTCGGGATCGGCACGACGCCGATCTTGTAGGTCTTGTTGAACTCCGCCGCCTCGGTCTCGGCGGTGCCCGTCATGCCGGACAGCTTGTTGTAGAGGCGGAAGTAGTTCTGGAGGGTGATCGTGGCGAGAGTCTGGTTCTCGTCCTTGATCGCCACGCCTTCCTTGGCCTCGATGGCCTGGTGCATGCCCTCGTTGTAGCGGCGGCCATGCAGGATGCGCCCGGTGAACTCGTCCACGATCAGGACCTCGCCGTTCATGACGACGTAGTCCTTGTCGCGCTTGTACAGCTCCTTGGCCTTCAGCGCGTTGTTCAGGAAGCTCACCAGCGGCGTGTTCACCGAGTCGTAGAGGTTGTCGATGCCGAGCCAGTCCTCGACCTTCTCGACGCCCGACTCGGTGATGCCGACCGTGCGCTTCTTCTCGTTCACCTCGTAGTCGCCCGGGCCGTACTCGTCGACCTGCCCGGCGGTGCTGACCAGCTCGGCGCGCTTCAACCGGGGGGCGATCTTCGCGAACTCCGAGTACCACTTGGAGTTCTGCTCGGCCGGCCCGGAGATGATCAACGGGGTCCGGGCCTCGTCGATCAGGATCGAGTCGACCTCGTCCACGATCGCGTAGTTGTGACCGCGCTGCACGCACTCTTCGAGGCTCCACGCCATGTTGTCGCGCAGGTAGTCGAACCCGAACTCGTTGTTCGTCCCGTAGGTGATGTCGCAGTTGTAGGCCGCGCGGCGCTCGTCCGGCGTCATCTGCGGGAGGACGACACCGACGTCGAGGCCGAGGAACTGGTGAATGCGGCCCATCCACTCGGCGTCGCGCTTCGCCAGGTAGTCGTTCACCGTAACGATATGGACACCGTCGCCGGACAGGGCGTTCAGGTAGGCCGGAAGCACGGCGGTCAGGGTCTTGCCCTCACCGGTCTTCATCTCGGCGATGTTGCCCAGATGCAGGGCGGCACCCCCCATCACCTGGACGTCGAAATGCCGCTGCCCGAGTACACGTTTGGCGGCTTCGCGGGCGGTCGCGAACGCCTCCGGCAGCAGATCGTCCAGGGACTCGCCGTCGGCGAGACGCTCCCGGTACTTGTCGGTCAGCTCGCGCAACTCGGCGTCGCTCATCTCGAGGAAGTCCTCCTCGATCGAGTTGACCTGATCCGCGAGCTTCTTGAGCTTGCGCAGGGTTTTTCCCTCGCCCGCACGAAGGATCTTGTCGATGACTGGCGGCACTCTCGAAGGCTCCTTGCAGATCGTGGTTCACCGCTCCAGGCGGCACGCACACCACACGTACGATGCCCATCGTAGGCGAGACCCAGAATGGTCTAGGTCACTCCACAGCGCAATCCACAGCGCGTCCCGTTTGATGTTCCGGGTCCCGGAGAGGATCTCTTCACGCCGCGGAGGGAGACGCAATGTCCGAAGAGTCGCACGGATCGCACGCAGGCCGGCCCAGTTCATGGCTCGCGGTCGGCATCATCTTCGCCGGCTTCGTCGTCGGCGGCGTGGCGCTCTGCCTGGGCCCGATGTGGATCATGTTCTGGGTCGGCGCCGGCATCATCGCCGCCGGCCTGCTCGTCAGCTGGCTCGTCCACCTGTTCTCGGACGTCGTCGTGGACGCGCCCCGGGTCATCCCCGAGATCGTCGACTACTCCCTGTTCGGCTCACGCTCCGCGAAGCGCCGCGGCGGCCGCGCAGGCGAGGTACTCGACAGTCCCGTCGCCACGGACCCCCAGGAAACTCCGCACGGCTGACCCGCAGACGTGAGTCCACAACATTCACCCTGTACAAACACCCCCAGAACCCGGGCGAATTCCCGTCCCGGGTTCCGGCTGGCGTGGGTGAGGGCGGCGATCAGGTGAAGGGGCCGGTCTAGCCGGTCTAGATGTCTGTGCCGGGACGACACAAGCGGCGCACCATCGCCGCCGTTCGGCGCGGTGGGCGATTCGTCCGCGGGCACGGCATGTGAGGAGCCGAGCCGTGGCATCAGGTCGGGGTAGCGCTGTTCAGGACGGACCGGATCAAAGCAGGGGGCAGGTCGGTCCGCTCGATCCGGACGTCATCGCAGCCCACCCAGGCAGCGGCGCGCCATAGGGCCGTGGCAAGGGCACCGGCCGAGGTCTCCGTGCGGGCCGGCGTCCGCGTGGCCCAGGGTTCCAGCGACACCTGGCGGGCGACGAGGGTGCGTCCCTCTCTGGCCGGATCGACTCGTCCGAGCAGGCGGCCGCCGGCCAGGAGCGGCATCGCGAAGTAGCCGTGGACGCGCTTGGCCTTGGGGACGTACGCCTCCAGGCGGTGGTCGAAGCCGAACACGCGGGAGGTGCGGGCCCGGTCCCAGACGAGGGAGTCGAACGGCGAGAGCAGGGTGGTGACGTGCCTGCCGCGCGGCAGGACGGCCAGCGCGTCGGGGTCGGCCCATGCCCGCTGGGACCATCCGGCGACCGTGACCGGGACGAGCCCGGTTCCGTCGATCACGCGGTCGACCTGGTCCTGCTTGATCCGGTAGTAGTCGGCGAGGTCGGCGCGGGTCGCCACGCCGAGAGCTCGCCCCGCCCGCGCGACGAGGGCCGTCAGGCAGGCGTCGTCGTCGGGGTCCCGGGCGAGAAGATCGGGCGGGACGGCCCGTTCGGCGAGGTCGTAGACGCGGCGCCAGCCGACGCGTTCGACGCAGACGACCTCGCCGATGTCCAGCAGCCACTCGATGCCGATCTTGTGGTCGCTCCAGTCCCACCACTCGGCGCTCGCCTTGGCGCCGCCGAGTTCCCTGGTGGTCAGCGGGCCGTCCACCTTCAGCCGGTCGCGGATCTGGTCACAGACACCCTCGGGCACCTTGTGCCAACGCCATCCGCGCCGCAGGTAGGCACGTCGGCGGAACGCGAAGAGCGGCCAGTCGTCCATGGGCAGCACGGACGCCGCATGCGCCCAGTACTCGAACGCCCCACGCCCAGCCACGCCCTGCGGCCCTCGACCGTCCCCGGACGCTCCCCGACCGAAGGTCCCGTAGCCGGACGCCCCATGGCCGGAGGCGTCTTGTGCAGCCGTGCCGCCGCCGAATGCCCCACGACCAGACGCGCCCTGACCGAAGGCCCCGTGGCGGGACGCGCCGTCGCCGGGCCTGCCTCGGTCGGCCGCTCGGCGACCTGACGCGTCGTCGGGTGTGCTCTGGCTGAGTGGCCCGCGATCGGACGTCCCCTGACCAGACGTTCCGCGGCCGGGGGTGGGGGTCGAGGGAGGGCCCCAGTAGGCGGCTTCGACGGCGTCGCGCCCGACCGGGCCCAGGCGGGCGTAGGGGACCAGTTCGTGGGATCTGGCCAGGACCGAGATCGTGTCGAGCTGGACGGCGCCGAGCCGTTCCAGCATCGCCGGTACGCCGCCCTTCGGGCGCGCGCCCAGGAATCCCTGGGCGCGCAACTGGAGCCGCCGTGCTTCGTCCGCGCTGAGCTCTACCACGCCGGCGATGCTACGGCACAACACCGACAAAAGCCGATTGCCGGTCGCGTCGGACTCAGGTGATCTCCAGGAGCTTCTCCCGGACGGCGTAGACGACGGCCTCCATCCGCGAGTGGAGCTGGAGCTTCTCCAAGATGTTGCGGACGTGGTTCTTCACGGTGTTCTCGGAGATGAACAGCTCGCGGGCGATCTCCCGGTTGCCGAGACCGCGGGCCACGAGCCGCAGGACCTCCATTTCGCGTTCGGTGAGGCGCGGCGCCGGGACCTGCTGCGTGCGCTCCTCGCTGCGCTTGGCCAGCGCGGCGAATTCGGTGATGAGCTTGGACGCCATCGACGGGCTGATCAGCGACTGCCCGCCGTGCACGGCGCGGACGGCCTGGGGGACCTCGTCGATGGAGATCTCCTTCAGCAGGTAGCCGCTGGCCCCGGCCTTGATCGCCTCGAAGAGGTCCTCCTCCTCGTCGCTGATGGTCAGCATGACGATCTTCGCGCTGGGCGCGGCGTCCTTGATGGCGGTGCACGCCTCGATGCCGCTGCGGCGGGGCATCCTGATGTCCATCAGGACGACGTCCGGCAGCAGGTCGCCGGCCATCTCGACGGCCTCGTGCCCGTCGCCGCCCTCGCCGATGACCTCGATGTCGTCCTCGCCTTGCAGGACCATCTCCAGGCCTCTGCGGAACAGCGCATGGTCGTCGACGATGAGCACGCGGATCGGGTCGGCCGCTCCGGCCGGCTGTACCGCCTCCCGGCCGGCGGGGGTGGCGCCGGCCTGACGGGGTACCGCCGCGGCGTCGCGAGCCTCGGGATTCTCGCTCACCAGAGTCGCGGCGTGGAGGAGACGCCGCTTCCCCCCTTCACTATTCAGCGATCTGGAACTACCGGAGGGTTGCTCTCCGACGGGTCGTCCTCGGGAACTTACGGGGTCCGGGGGCGAACCCGGGGGATTTCGGGCCGGGGTGTCCCCCGGTGAAACTGTTGTACGCCCCGAGAGGTTCCCGGGTGGGGCTCCGCGAGGCCGGGCCCCGCGGGACGTGCCGCCGCGGGACGGTGACCGGGAGGGCCCGGGACGGCCGGCCGAGCGGCGCTCGCGCCGTACCGGATCCCCCTGGACCACCGCGTCCGCGGATCGGCTGGTAGGCCTTTTCAGATCATTACATGGTTCGGGGTGGTGACGTGACGCGAGTGCCGCATCACTCTTCGACGAGCCTGATGACTCCGTAGTCCCAGCCTCTCCTCCGGTATACGACCGAGGGGTGCCCGCTGGCCTTGTCGCGGTACAGGAAAAAGTCGTGACCGACGAGCTCCATCTCGAGGAGAGCCTGCTCGATGCCCATAGGCTCGGCCTTGTGGTACTTCTCGCGGACGACGAGGGGTCCGTCGCCGTCCATGGGGATCGGGACGAGGTTCTCGTCCTGCGAGACCTTCACCGGCTCGGCCTGGTCCTCGGCGGGCTCCGGGACGGCCGCCGGGGGTTCGGGGACCGGTTCCGGGAGAGTGCCGGGGAGCGGTTCCATCGTCGCGAGCTTGGCGCGGCCCTTGCCGCTGTGTCCCTTGCGCCGTTCGGAGCCGCGGCGCATGCGTGACTCCAGCTTGTCCAGCGCCAGGTCCAGGGCGCCGTAACGGTCGTCGGCGGCGGCCTCGGCCCGGATCACCGGGCCGCGGGAGCGGATCGTGAGTTCGACCCTTTCGCGCTGATCGGCGAGCCGCGGGTTATGTTCCTCGGACACCTCCACGTCCACGCGGATGACCTTCTGGTCGAGCCGCTCGATCTTGGCCAGTTTGTTGTCGACGTGCCGACGGAACCTGTCGTTGACCTCGGTGTGCCGGCCCCTCACGGTGATGTTCACGCGGGACCCCCCTTCTCCCGGTTGCGGATCGGCCCTGTCCGGGATCCCTGACTGCCCCGGACGGGCACCACAGGACGGTGGGTCGCACCCGCCCGGCCGACCTGGTCTTCGTCCCCACATCCGCCTGCTGAGGGGCTCGCGGCGCTCTCGCCACTACTGCCCTTCTCCCTGTTCGGGGGATGTCGGATCCCCCGGCGGGGCAGGACTTACCTCTAAGGCGCACCGTGATCGGTCGACGAGAAGTCGCCTTACGTGGGCCGTTTCGCCTGCGCCTGGCATCGGCTAGCCGGACCGCCTGTCGTGCTCCTGACGAGCACTGCGATCCGACGCAACCACGGACCCGGGCGGGTGCCATGTCAGGAACGCTAACCCCTTACGCCACGAATGTCAGGAGGGTGGACGGAGGAAAAACTCACTGACCGTCATCGGAGCCTTCCGCAGCGGGTACCCCGCCGCCTCACGGACGTCCCATCACATGCCGTGAACCCCCGTGTGCGCGGCTGTCGCGCCCCCGGTACCCGCGCAGGTCAGGTCGAACTGGCCACCCGGTGAGTTTGATGAATCTCTACCCCTCTCAGCATTTGGTGTGACCCGAATAACCCATCAAGCCCCGACATGCCGGACATCAGCCCGGCTACTCCATGTAACTACCTACCACTTCATCACTCGAACGTGAAGAAAGTCACCCATCCCACACCAAACACCCATCACCCCATTCGGGCGGGCGGTCCAGCGCCACTGCGCCGCCGACAACCACGCGCCTCGTACAGCCGCCGGCCCGTGAACAGGCCGACCCGTGAACAGGCATGGGACGCGATGGCCCACTTCGCGGCGAGACGGCTTCGCCTGTCTTAGGTCGCGTGCCGGCGACATCAGATCAGACCTCCGTGAAGGTGTTGGTCGTGGGTTTGGCCTGTCCAGGTCGCGTGCTGGCGGACAGGCGCGGTGGTCGTGTTCTTGACCGGTCATCGGCGGCGGCGAGGGGTTGCCGCGATGGTGGCGGCGGCCAGCGGATCGGCTCCCGCCGCGCGCAGCGCCCTTGCCGCCTCGGCGAGCGAGGCGCCGGTCGTGACCACGTCGTCGACCAGCACGGCCCGGCGGCCCGCGACCTCGGCGTGGGATCTGACTTCGAGGGCCCCCTCCAGGTTGGCGGTGCGCTGTGTCGCCGTCAGCGCGGCCTGGTCGGCGACCCGTCCGCGCTGCTTCAGGGCGTCCACGCCGATCACGGGCACGCCCTCGTTGCGCAACCGCCCTACGGCGACCTCCACCACCCCTCGCAGGGCGTCGTGGCCGCGCCGTCGAATTGCACCGCGCCTCGACGGCACCCACACCACCATCGGCGGGTCATGCCCCAGGTGGAACGCGCCTTCGCCGCGCACGGGCGCTCGCCGGGACGGCCTTTCGCCCGCCAGGTCTTCGTCGCGGGCAGTTGGGGGGAGGTGTGGTGCCAGGGCTGCACGGACCGCCGTTGCGAGGGCCTCGCCCAGTGGGACGGTGAGGGCCGTGCGGCCGTGTTCCTTGTAGGCGGCCAGGATCGACCGCAGAGCGCCCTCGTAGGCGGCGACCGTCCACGGGGGCGGCAGGCCGTCCAGCGTCGTCCCCGCGGGCCTTGCAGGCGCTCGCAGAGGCATCGCGCAGGCGTCGCACAGCAGGACGGGGGCACCGCCGCACCCGGCGCAGCGCTCGGGGAGAATCAAGTCGATCAGGTCGGCGAAGAAGTTCATGCCCTCGACGATGCGGCCACGGGCCGCCACACGTCCCGCATTCGCGCCCCTGTGGATAACCGCTTTCGTCGGTCAGCGGGGGTAGCCGGGGTCCTTTGCCGGGGTCGGGCAGATCCAGGGGCTGTAGGAGTTGCTGGGGGAACGCTGGCGGCAGACCTGGTCCTTGCCGGACGAGCGGGTGCCGATGAGGATCGGGGCGCCCGGGGCGGCGGCGATCGTGCGGGGTTCGCCCAGCGAGCCGACGCCGAGGGACGTGATCGCGCTGCCGCTGATCGGCATCAGGAACGGCAGGGTCTGCGAGTCGCGTTTGGCGCGGCCGAGGACGGCGAGCGTGTTGTAGTCGCGCCAGGCGAGGTCGATGGCGTCCTGCAGCTCGGAGCTCACGGGCAGGAACGAGCCGACGTCCAGGGACCCGTCGGGGGCGTGGACGATGCGGCCGATCTGCACCTGGGGACGGCCGTCCACGCGGGCGATGACGGCGGCGCGGACACCGTCGCGGGCGATGCGGAACTCCAGGACCTCGCGGCCCCCGAGGCCCCAGTGGGCGGCGCGGACGGGTGGTTTGCCGCGCCTGCGCACCCAGAGCCAGGATGCGTCCTCCTTGCTCTCCACGACCCACAGGGTGCCGTCGCGGCTCCAGGACGGGGCGGTGAAGCGGGCCCCCTCGCGCGCGGTCAGCAGGACGCGGGGGGTCGGCGTGCCAGTGACGGGAGCGGCGACGAGGACCTGGTCGGCTTCGGCGCTCAGCCCGGCGACCTCCTGGTAGTCGGGGGCGACGGCGGGGCGGGACAGGCGGCCGGCCGCACCGGTCACGACGGGCTGGGCGCGGTCGCCCTCCAGGATGCCGAGGAAGCCGGACGGGCCGACGACGTAGGCGTTCTGGTGGGCTTCGTCGTGCGAGACCTGCCCGTCGGGGGAATTGGCCTCCCACGCGTGTACGGGTTGGGTGGCGTCCATGCCGTCGGGTGTGACGGTCTCGCCGTCGATCTGCAGCCGCCACCGCTTGATCTCCGAGAGCTGCCGCATCGTCCAGCTGAGCTGCGCCGACATCCGCTCGATGTTGCCGCCGCGAGCCTCCTTGGTGAGGTCGACGGTGGCGACCTCCTTGTCGACCCGGACGCCGCGCTTCAGGCGGGTTTCCTTGGGGAAGGCGGTCTGGACGGCGCCGTTCAGCCAGGAGGTCGGGCCGGTCAGGAGGGCCTCGACGAGCTGGGTCGGCAGTTTCTGCCGGTTCACGACCGGCAGGAAGATGCCGTTCGGCACGAGGGTGTGCCGGTCTGGGGCGAAGTAGAACAGGTTGACGGTGCGCATGGCGCGTTCGACGTCGTCCTTGGTGAGCAGGAGGCCGGACTTCTCGTCGCCGGGCAGGCTGGTGATGCGCCAGACGCCCTGCTGGGTCTTGGCGAGCTGGAACGTGGCGTCGAGTTCCCTCGGGGACGCGGTGTACTGGCCGTCGGAGGAGATGGTGCCGAGTTCCTCACCGGTGATCCTGACGGTCGCGTGGGTGCCGGACGACTTGATGACCTGCGGGTCGGTGATGCGGCCCGCCAGGACGGTCACGGAGGGCCGCAGGCCGGGGTTCCAGGTGTTCTGTTTGCCGAGGTAGAGCTTGGCGACCTTGTGGTTGTCGTCGAAGCTCGCGGACGCGGCGAGGAACCCGGAGACGATCTGCGCGGGGCCCCATTCGGCGTGCGGCTCCACCGGGATCAGCCGGACGTACGGGTCGTCGACGCGTTCGGCGCGTTCGGCGGGCTCGCCCGTCACGACCTGCCCGCCGCTCGGCACGGCCGCGCATCCGGCGCCGCCGAGAAGGAGGGCGGCGGCCGCCAGGAGGCATGTGATCCGTCCGTTCACTCCTGGACCTCCAGTTCCGCGAACAGCGGGCGGGCGTCACCGGCCCCTGGAGGGACGAGCGGGAGCGGCGAGCCCCGGAGTTCGGCCCCGGCCGCGCGAGGCAGCGAGAGACGGAACTGGGAGCCCACACCGGGCTCTCCCCACGCCTGCAGCCACCCGCCGTGCAGTTGCGCGTCCTCCCGGGAGATCGACAGGCCGAGGCCGGTGCCGCCGGTGGTGCGGGCGCGGGCGGGGTCGGCGCGCCAGAAGCGGTCGAAGACCATCTGCCCCTCCCCCGGTTTGAGTCCGACGCCGTGGTCGCGGACGGCGACGGCCACGGCGTCGCGGTCGGCGGCGACGGACACGACGATGTCCTCCCCGTCGCCGTGCTCGACGGCGTTGACGAGCAGGTTGCGCAGGATGCGTTCGACGCGGCGGCGGTCGACCTCGGCCATGCACGGCTCGCCGGGCAGTTGCAGGACGACCTTGCTGCCCTTGCGTTCGGACAGCCCCTGGATGTCGCCCACGACGCGCAGGACGAGGTCGCGCATGTCGAGGGACTCGGCGTCCAGTGTCGCCGCGCCCGCGTCGTGCCTGCTGATCTCCAGCAGGTCGGCCAGCAGGGACTCGAACCGCTCCAGCTGGCTCTGCAGCAGTTCCGCGGACCGTCCGACGGACGGGTCGCCGAAGGAATCGCGGTTCTCGTAGAGCATGTCGGCGGCGATCCTGATCGTGGTCAGGGGCGTGCGCAGTTCATGGGAGACGTCCGAGACGAACTGGCGCTGCACCTGGGAGAGGTCTTCGAGTTCGCCGATCTTCTCCTGCAGGTTGGCGGCCATTTCGTTGAACGAGCGGGCGAGGCGCGCGAGATCGTCCTCGCCGCGGACCCTCATGCGCTCTTCCAGGCGTCCGGCGGCGAGCCTCTGCGCTCCCTGGGCGGCCAGCCGCACCGGTATGACGACCTGGCGCGTCACCAGCGAGGCGATCGCGGCCAAGAGCAGGACCAGCACGATGCCGACGCCGGCCAGGGACCGACCCACGTTGGTCAAGGTCCGCTGTTCCTCTTCTAGCGGGAACAGGTAGTAAAGCTCGAACTGGCCTGTCTTGCCGCCCACGATGAGGCCGCTTTCGGGCGGACGGTCACCGACGTAGGACAGCTCGCCGTAGGTGTAGGCGCGCGTACCCGCGGGCTCGTTCTTCAGTTCCTCGCGAAGCCGCGGCGGGACGCTCTCCTGGCGCAGTTCATTGGTCGTGTACCCGTCGAAGTACTGCTCTGTGGTGTCGCGGATGTAGACCTCATACAGTCCGGACGGGCCGCTACGGGACTTCAGCCGGTCGATCGTCGTGTTGAGCCTGCTGTCGTCCCCGGGCGAGTTGCCCAGGTCGCGCTGTACCTGCGCCAGGCCGTCGTCCAGTTGGAGGCGTGCCGCCTTGACCTTCCCGTCCATGAGCGCCGACGACACCTGCTGCATCAGGAACGCGCCCAGGATCGCCACCACGATCGCCGAAATGAACAGTGTGGACGTGACGACCCGTACCTGAATCGAGCGCCGCCAGCTCGTGTAGCCGCTGCGGACGGCGCCCCGCAGGGCACGCTGAACGGCGCCCAGCCCACGCCGGACCGACCGCTTCGCCCTCTTCATGTTGGTGTTCATGAGAGGCCCGCGAAGCGGTGCGGTCGTGGAAGGCGCGGGTTTCCGGGAGAGTGCTTGACGGTCATCGGCGTGTCACGGGGGATACGGCGGGTCAAGGGACTGCGGCGGCGTCATGGCGTTCAGCGTCGTCGCGGGGAAAATCAGCGTTGTCGTCGAGTACGGCGTGTAGTGGAGTACGGCGTGTAGGGGAGTACGGCGTGTCGGCAGGTACGGCGATTCGTCGGATACCGGCGTTCGTCGGATACCGGCGTGTATCGGGCACCGGCGGTTCACGCCAGCGCGCTGCTACGGGAGCGCGCTGCCACGGTACGCGATGTCAGGGAAACGCGGAGTGCACGTGGACACCGGCCGCGATCAGGCCGGCCCGGCCTTGTAGCCGACACCGCGCACGGTGACGACGATCTCGGGACGTTCCGGATCCTTCTCGATCTTGGCGCGGAGGCGCTGCACGTGCACGTTGACCAGGCGCGTGTCGGCGGCGTGCCGGTAGCCCCAGACCTGCTCCAGCAGCACCTCGCGGGTGAACACCTGGCGGGGCTTGCGGGCCAGCGCCACGAGCAGGTCGAACTCCAGCGGCGTCAGCGGGATGTGCCGGTCGCCGCGTTTGACCGAGTGGCCGGCGACGTCGATGGTGATGTCCCCGATCTGCAGGGTCTCCGGCGCGGGTTCGTCGGTGCGCCGCAGGCGCGCGCGTACGCGCGCCACCAGCTCCTTGGGCTTGAAGGGCTTGACGATGTAGTCGTCGGCGCCCGACTCCAGGCCGAGGACGACGTCCACGGTGTCGCTCTTGGCGGTCAGCATGACGATCGGCACGCCGGACTCGGCGCGGATCTGGCGGCAGACGTCGATGCCGTCCGCCCCGGGAAGCATCAGGTCGAGCAGCACGAGGTCCGGCCGGGTCTCCCGGAACGCCTCGAGCGCCTTGTCGCCGTCGTGGACGAACGAAGGTTCGAAGCCCTCGCCCCTCAGCACGATGCCGAGCATCTCGGCGAGCGCGAGATCGTCGTCGACGACCAGTACACGTCCTCTCATGGCCCTCATCGTCACAAAGTCGGGGTTCGGTGGAGTGAGTGCTTTCCGTCCTGGCCAGGGCTGACAGGTGCCGGCTCCAGCGAGACGTCGGATGAAAAGTACTCGGCGGCGCGATGCTCCGGCCCCACCTCGCCAGGGAGAGATATGCCTTGGCGTGCAAGGTTACCCGCGTTTGCGTCGTACATGGCTCTCCCGGGATCCGAGGGGCGGCACGGAATTGTATGGGCGCCCCCCGAAACCGGCGCAAGGTCGCCCGGGACAGGCCTGATTCGGCGTCCGCGCACGCCGTAGTACCCCAGACCGACACGCTCCGGGCCGGTGACGGCAATCGCGGCACCGCGCCCGTGACAGGATGACCTGACCGGTGGTCGTCGACGCGGCCCGGACGGGGCCCGGGACGCGCCGGGCACACCCTCGCCAGAGATCGCAGGAGCCGAGATGCCGGGACCGGACGGCTGGGACGACGACGTGGACGCACTCGACGTGCAGGGCGTCCCGTTCCGCCCCATGTCCATCTCGGAGATGCTGGACGGCGCGATCGCCGGTATCCGGCGGCGTCCGCGCACCTCGCTCGGGCTGTCGGTGGCGATCAGCACGGTCATCCAGGTGACGAGCTCGATCGCCGCGTATTTCTTCATCGGCGACGAGGCGCGCGACGAGGTCACCCCGGACGTGCTGATGGAGTCGCTCGGCGCGCAGCTCACGCTGACGTTTCTGGGGCTCGTGCTGTCCGCGTACGGGATTTTGCTGCTGTCGGGATTGCTGGCACCGATCCTGGGCCGCGAGCTGGTGGGCATGCCGATCGCGCCCAGGCAGGCGTGGCGCGACGCCCGTCCGAGGCTTGGCCGGCTGGCCGCCACCGCCGCGGCCGTCATGGGGATCTCGCTGGGCGCGCTGGTCTTGCCGATCGTGCCGTTCTTCCTACTGATCGCTGCCGACGCGAATCCCGGATTCGCCGTGGCCGCCGGGATTCTGGGGTTCCCCATCGGCATTGGGCTGATGGTCTGGCTTTATCTTCTGTTCGTCTTGGCCGTTCCAGCGGTCGTGATGGAGCGGCAGACCGTCGGTGGCGCGCTTCGCCGGGCGGTGACACTGTCCAAGGGCCGCTGGTTCCGGACGTGCGGGACACTTCTGCTCGCTTTGCTCGTCACCGTGTTCATGGGTTTTTTCGCGCTGCGGATCCCGTTCCTGTTCGTGCAGTTGATTTTCTTCGGTGACTCTTCTGGCAGCGGTTCGACGATGGCCGCGCTCGCCGTGGACACGGTCGGGCGGATCGTGAGCTGGTCGGTGGTGCTGCCGTTCGACGCCGGCGTGATCGCGTTGCTCTACATGGACCGGCGGATGCGCCGCGAGGGCTTCGATCTGGAGCTGCGCACCAGGGGACGTTCCGCGGCCGCCATCTCGGCGGAGCGGCAAGGCCGGACCGCCGACGGCCTCGACGGCACCGGCCAGGACGGCACCGACCAGGGCGAAGGTTTCATCGACCTGTGGCGGACCGGCCCGCTACCGGCACGTCCGGAGACGGGGGCGCATCCATGACCGTGTTCACATCCATGCCGTTCATTTCCATGTCCCCCTCCATGTCCCCCATGTCGCTCGATCCGGTCGGCCGCGACGAGGCCCGCGAGATGGCCCGCCGCGAGCTGGAGAAGCAGATCTACCAGCGCGACAAGCCGTCCTGGCTGGAACGCGTCTGGGACGACTTCTCCGAGTGGCTGCAGGACCTGTTCAGCCAGACGGCCCGCCCGGAGGCGCAGGGCAGCGGCGGCGGGTGGGTGTCGATCGTCGTGATCGCGCTCATCGTCGTCGTCGTGATCGCGCTGGTCGCGTGGCTAATGCGGGGCCGCGGGAACCCGCGCTCCCGGACCGACCCCCTCCTGGAGGGCGAGCCGTCGACGGCGCTCGACCACCGGGACGCGGCGGAACGGCACGCGGCGGCGGGGCAGTGGCCCGAGGCGATCCGCGAACGGCTCCGCGCCGTGGCCCGCGACCTTGAGGAGCGCGCGGTGCTGTCGGCGCGTCCGGGACGTACCGCCGACGAGCTGGCCGCCGAGGCGGGCGAGGCCGTGCCCGAGCTGGCCGGCGAGCTGCGCGCCGGTGTGCGGATCTTCGACGACGTCTGGTACGGCGACCGTCCCGGCACCGCCGAGGGGTACGCGCGGGTCAGGGACCTGGACGACAGGCTGCGGGCGGCGCGGCCGAAACCGCTGCAGGACGACGACCTCACGCTCGCCGGAGCCGGCGAGGACGGAGGCCTCCGATGGTGACGCAGACCCCGCCCCCAAGCACACTGGCCGGGCGGAGCGGACAGAACGGGCGCGGACAGAACGGGCGCGGACAGAACGGGCGGGGCGCGGAGCCGTCCGCGCGGCAGGTCGCGGGGCGCCGCTGGCGGTCGGCACGCGGCGTGGTGGCGGTGATCCTCGCGATGGTCGTGATCGCGGTGATCCTGGCGGCGCTGCGGCCCTCGACCTCGCCGCAGGCGCTCGACCCGACGTCGCCGAAGCAGGACGGCAGCAGGGCGCTCGCGGAGATCCTGCGGCAGAACGGGACGCCGGTGTCGGTGGCCAGGCACGCGGACGACGCCGTCCGGCAGGCCGGCCCGGGGACGGTCATGGTGGTGACCCGCACCGAGCGGCTCACCGGGGAGGACCTGACCCTCCTGTCCGCCGCGCGGGCCGATCTGCTGCTCGTCCGGCCCACGTCGTTCGCGCTGGCCGACCTGGCCCCGCGCGTCCGCAAGGACGGCCCGACCTTCGAGGACGCCGACGAGCCGGGCTGTTCGCTGCGGGCCGCCACGCTCGCGGGCCCGGTCGCCCTCCACGAGTCGGAGACGTACGACGTGACGGGCTCCGTCACGGAGTGTTACAAGACCGAGTACGGCAGCTCCAGGGTCGTCCAGGTGCGGAACGTCGCCAACACCGTCACCGTGCTGGGCTCCGCCTCGCCGCTGACGAACGAGCGTCTCACCGAGGAGGGCAACGCGGCGCTGGCGATGAACCTGCTCGCCACGACCGGCACCGGTGCGGCTTCCTCGGTGGTATGGCTCGTCCCCGACATGCCGGAGGACGGCGCGGGCGCCGGGCAGCAGTCGCTCGGTGATCTGCTGCCGTTCGGCGTCAAGCTGTTCATACTGCAGCTGCTGGTCGCGGTGCTGCTGGTCGCCCTGTGGCGGAGCCGCCGCCTCGGCCCGGTCGTGGCGGAGGCGCTGCCGGTCGTCGTACGCTCCGCCGAGACGGTCGAGGGGCGCGCCCGCCTCTACCGCGCCGGGCACGCCCGCGACCGGGCCTCGGACGCGTTGCGCTCGGGGTCGCGCGAACGTCTCGTCCCGCTGCTCGGGCTCCCCCGCAGCAGTGCGCAGGATCCCTCCGCCGCGCAGGAGATCGTCTCGGCGGTCGCCCACCGCACGCCCTACGACGAGACGTACGTCGGCGCGGCCCTGTACGGTCCTGAACCCTTGGACGACGCCGGGCTCATCGCCCTCAGCGACGTCCTCGACGACCTGGAAAGGCAGGTACGCCAGTCTTGAACCACCCAGTAGAGCTCGGGAAGGACGACGTGCCCGGCGGCATGGGCGCCGGAAGCGCCGCGAGTGCCGTGAGCGGCACTCCGCCGGGCGGGATGTCCGAGGAGACACGGCGGCAGGCCGAGACGGCCCGCGCGGCGCTCACGGCGCTGCGCGGTGAGATCGCCAAGACGGTCGTCGGCCAGGATTCCGTCGTGACCGGCTTGGTCATCGCGCTGCTCTGCCGCGGCCACGTGCTGCTGGAGGGCGTCCCCGGTACGGCGAAGACGCTGCTCATCAAGACGCTGTCACGCGCCCTCGACCTGGATTTCAAGCGCGTCCAGTTCACTCCTGACCTGATGCCCGGTGATGTGACCGGATCGCTGGTGTACGACAACAGGACCGCGGAGTTCGAGTTCCGCGAGGGTCCCGTCTTCACCAACCTTCTGCTCGCCGACGAGATCAACCGGACGCCGCCGAAGACGCAGGCTTCCCTTCTGGAGGCCATGGAGGAACGGCAGGTTTCGGTGGAGGGCGCCGCGCGCGCTCTGCCCGACCCGTTCGTGGTGTGCGCGACGCAGAACCCGATCGAGTACGAGGGCACCTACCCTCTGCCCGAGGCCCAGCTCGACCGGTTCCTGGTCAAGCTGACCGTGCCCGTCCCCACCCGGGACGAAGAGATCTCCATGATTCAGCGGCACGCGGCCGGTTTCGACCCGCGTGACCTGTCGGAGGTGCAGGCCGTCGCGGGCGCGGACGAACTCGCCGCCGGACGGGCCGCGGTCAGGGCCGTCCACCTCGACCCCAAGGTCGCCGCGTACGTCGTGGACCTGTGCCGCGCCACCCGGCAGTCCCCGTCGCTCCAGCTCGGCGTTTCCCCGCGCGGTGCGACGGCGCTGCTGGCCACGTCCCGTGCCTGGGCGTGGCTGTCGGGCCGCGACTACGTGACGCCGGACGATGTGAAGGCGCTGGCCCGGCCGACGCTGCGGCACCGCGTCCAGCTCCGTCCCGAGGCGGAGCTGGAGGGCGCGACGGCCGACGGCGTGCTGGAGGGCATCCTCGCCCACGTCCCCGCCCCGCGCTGATGGCGCTGACCGGACGCCTGGGGCTGCTGGCACTGCTCGGCGCGCTCGTCCCGCTGGTGGCGCCGAGCTGGTGGGCGCTGTTCGCGGTGTGGGGCGTCCTGCTGCTCGGTGTCGTCGCCGACCTCGCGCTGGCGGGGAACGTGCGGGCGTTGCGCTTCAACCGCGTGGGCGACACCAACGTCCGTCTCGGTGAGACGGCCGAGGTGTCGCTGATCGTGGAGAACCTCGGCAGGCGGCGCCTGAAAGCGCGCCTGCGGGACGTGTGGCCGCCCAGCGCCGGTGCCACTCCCCGCATGGTCAAGGTGAACGTCCCCGCCGGGGAACGGCGCCGCGTCGAGATGACGCTGACGCCGACCCGCCGCGGCGACCGGAAGGCCGTCACCGTCGTGGTCCGCTCTGTCGGACCGCTCGGGCTGGCCGCGCGGCAGCTTTCACGTCCCGCGCCCTGGACGGTCCGCGCCCTGCCGGCGTTTCCGTCGCGCCGCCACCTTCCCTCCAAGCTCGCACGGCTGCGTGAGCTGACCGGCGCGCACGTGGCCCTGATCCGCGGGCAGGGGACCGAGTTCGACTCGCTGCGCGAGTACGTGGACGGCGACGACGTCCGGTCCATCGACTGGCGGGCCACCGCGCGGCGCGGCGACATCGTCGTCCGGACGTGGCGTCCCGAACGCGACCGGCGGATCTACCTGGTGCTCGACACCGGCCGCACGTCCGCGGGCCGCGTCGGCGACATCCCGCGGCTCGACTGCTCGATGGACGCGGCGATGCTGCTCGGGGCCCTCGCGTCCCGCGCCGGTGACCGCGTCGACCTGCTCGCCTACGACCGGCGCGTCCGCACCCGCGTCGAGGGCGCGTCCCGCACGGACCTGCTGCCCGCGATGGTGCACGCCCTCGCGCCGCTGGAGCCGGAGCTGATCGAGTGCGACGCCGCCGGGATGGTGTCGACGCTGATGGCGCGCGTCCGGCAGCGGTGCCTGGTCGTCCTGCTCACCGAGCTGAACACCGCCGCGATGGAGGAGGGCCTGCTGCCGCTGCTGCCGCAGCTCACCGCCCGGCACCTCGTGATGATCGCCGCGGTGTCGGATCCGCGGGTCGGGGAGATGGCGGCCGGGCGCGGCGATCTCACGTCGGTGTACGACGCGGCCGCCGCCGAACGCGCCCGCGCCGAGCGCCGCCGCCTCACCGCCGAACTGCGCGGGCACGGCGTCGAGGTGGTGGACGCTCCGCCCGAGGAGATCGCCCCCGCCCTCGCCGACGCCTACCTCGCCCTCAAGGCGGCGGGCCGGCTCTGACTCCCGACGTCCGAGGAGGGCGGACGTCCGAGCAGAACGGCGATGAGCACGGCGCCGAGCACCAGGAGGGCGGCGGCGACCGTGAGCGCGAAGGAGAAGCCTTCCGTCGCGGCGCGCAGCGGGTCCGCGGAGACGGAACCGCCGCGGCGGGCGGCCAGACTGACCAGGACCGCCACCCCCACCGCACCGCCCACCTGCTGGACGGAGCTGAAGACGGCCGAGCCGAGCCCGGCGTCCTCCCCGGTGGTGCCCGTGACCGCCGCGACCGTCAGGGCGGGGAGGGCCAGGCCGCATCCCAGGCTGGTGACGAGCATGCCGGGCAGCACACCGGACGCGTAGCCGTCGCCCGGCGCCACCCCCGACAGCAGCAGGAGCCCGGCGGAGCCGATCAGGAACGAGGTGACCAGGGTCCGGCGCGCCCCCAAGCTGGTCACCGCGCGGGACGAGAGCCACATGCCCGCGAGGATCCCGACACCGTACGGCAGGTAGGCGACACCGGCCGTGAGCGGGCCGTATCCGAGCACGGTCTGCAGGTGGATCATCAGGAGGAAGGCCATCGCGAAGAAGGCCGCCGAGAACAGCAGAGTGGCGGCGTTGGCGACGGCGCGGGTCCGGAACGCCAGGAACGGCAGCGGGACGAGCGGCTCGACGGCGCGCCGCTCGACGGCGAGGAACGAGGCCGCCAGAACGGCGGCGAGGAGCATCGGCAAGATGACGCCCGCGTCGCCCCAGCCCGTCTCTCCGGCCTGGAGCAGCCCGTAGACCAGGGCCAGGACGGCGCCGGTGCCCAGGACGGCGCCCGGTACGTCCAGGCGTGCCCGGTGGGCGGCCCGGCTCTCGGCGACCAGCCGCGGCAGGACCGCCGGCGCCAGAACGGCCACGGGCAGGTTGATCAGGAAGATCCACCGCCAGCTGACAAGGCCGGTCAGCGCGCCGGAGATGACCAGGCCCGCCGTGCCGCCGAGACCGGCGATCCCGGCCCAGATGCCGAGTGCCCTGGCGCGTTCCCCGGAGCCGGGGAACAGCAGTGTGATCAGTGACAGCGCGGCCGGGCCCGCCATCGCCGCGCCCGCACCCTGCGCGAACCGTCCGGCCACCAGTTGCCAGCGACGCCTACTGGGTGCTGCCGCCGACTCTGGCGCTGTGGCTGCCCGCGGGGGTCGTCCACCGCACCGGGGCGACCCGCGACGCGGTGCTGTGCAGCCTCTATCTCGAACCGGACCGGTGCGCGCTGAACTGGACGGAACCCACGCCCGTCCGCGTGGACGGGCTGCTGGCCCACCTGATCGCCCACCTCGGCCGCGAGAACCTCGCCGACGACGTCCGGTTGCGGGCCGAGGCCGTCGTGCTGGACCTGCTGCATCCGCTGCCGTCCACACCCATCGACGTGCCGTATCCCGTCGATGAACGCGTGCGGGCCGTGGCCGACGCGCTGCTGGCCGATCCCGCGGATCCGCGGAGCCTCGACGCGCATGCACGGGCCGCCGGGGTGAGCAGGCGCACGCTGACGCGGCTGTTCGTCGGCGACACCGGCATGAGCTTCGACCGCTGGCGCACCCATATGCGGATGCGGGCCGCCCTGCCCCTCCTCGCGGAAGGACGGCCCGTCTCCCAGGCCGCGCACGCCGTGGGGTACGCGACGCCGAGCGCGTTCCTCGCGGCCTTCCGCCGGACGGTGGGGACCTCGCCGACGAGCTACCTCAACGGCGACGCCGGGTCCGGGACGGCGGCCGGCGGCCTGCTCGAACGCGCCCCCGGGCCGTGATCAGCCGGCTACCGGGGCGAGGTCGGGGCGCAGGTCGGCGTCGCCCGTTTCGCCCTGCCGGGTGGCGCGCCGCCCCAGGACGATCACGTAGCTGAGGAACGCGGCCTCGGCGAGCACGCCGATGCCGATGCGCAGCCAGGTGATGTGCACCCAGCCGGTGACGAATCCCTCGATGAGGCCGGACACCAGCAGGACGGCGACGAGGCCGATGGCGATGCTGACGGCGGCGCGTCCCTCCTCGGCGAGCGCCTGCCCTCGCCGGCGCGGACCCGGATCGATGATCGTCCAGCCGAGTTTCAGGCCCCCGGCGCAGGCCAGGTAGACGGCGGTGAGTTCCAGCAGGCCGTGCGGGAGGATCAGCCCGAAGAACACGTCGCCCTTGCCGTAGGCGAACATCAGTCCGCCGGTCAGGCCGAGGTTGACCTGGTTCAGCAGCAGCACGTACACCGTCGGGATGCCGAGCAGGATGCCGAATATCAGCGCGATCGCCGACACCCAGGCGTTGTTGACCCAGACCTGGAAGGCGAACGACGACGCCGAATGCTCGGTGTAGTAGTTCGCGAAGTCGTTCTCGACCAGTTCGCGGATCTCGTTCGGCGTCCCGATGCTCGCCTGCACTTCGGGGCTGTGCACGACCCAGATCGCCAGGGCCAATGACACCAGGTTGCCCAGGACGGCGCTGCCGAGCCACCACCACCGCATCCGGTAGGCGGCCGCCGGGAACGACACCGTCGCGAACCGTGTGACGTCCCGCCAGAGCGGCGCCTGGGCGCCGGCCACCGCCGCCCTGCCCCGCGCCACGAGCGACGACAGCCGTCCTACAAGCTGAGGGTCGGGTGAACTCGACCGGACCACCGACAGGTGCGTCGCCGTCCGCTGATAAAGCTCGACCAGTTCGTCGGCTTCCGCGCCTGTCAGCCTGCGGCCACGGTTGATGAGCCACTCAAGGCGCTGCCACTCGGCGTTATGCGCGGCCACGTAGGCGTCGACGTCCACCCAGGGAGACTAACGTCTTCTCCTAGCGGACCGGCAAAATGGACCCACCCCAGGCAATCGGAGGATCAGGACATGGCTGAACTCGTCACCGGCGAGGCCGTCGCGCTCGACATCAGGGTCGCGCGCCTGGCCAGCCGTGGCTGCGCCATACTGCTCGACCTGATCTTCCAGCTGGTCCTGCTGAACATCGCGGTCTACATGACGGCGATGACGGCGCTCGTCGCGGACGACGCGTGGACGGTCGGGCTGACGCTGCTCGCGGTCATCGCCGTCCTGGTCGGCTATCCGTGCGTGTTCGAGACGCTGTCGCGGGGCCGGACGCTGGGGAAGATGGCCGTCGGGCTCCGGGTCGTCGCCGACGACGGCGGGCCGATCCGGTTCCGGCAGGCCCTCGTGCGGGCGCTGGCGGGGGTCATCGAGTTCTGGACGCTCTACGGCTCGCCCGCGCTGATCACCTCGTTCTGCAACCGGCGCGGCAAGCGGCTCGGTGACCTGTTCGCCGGGACGGTCGTCATCCAGGAGCGGGCCCAGTCGGGGTTCTTCGGTCCCGTGGCGGTGATGCCGCCGCAGCTCGTCTGGTGGGCCCGCTCGCTGGAGCTGTCGATGCTGTCGGACGAGACGGCGATGACGGCGCGGCAGTACCTGTCGCGTTTCTGGGAGCTGCTGCCGGAGGTCCGCGACTCGCTGGGGCAGCGGATCGCGTCGCAGGTCGTCGAGGTGGTGAGCCCGCCCCCGCCGCCGGGCGTGCGCCCGGAGATCCTGCTGTCGGCCGTCCTCGCCGAGCGCCGCCACCGTGAGGAGTGGCGGCTGGCCCAGCGCCGCGCCCGCCGCATGCAGCGCTTCGGCTGGGCGCCCTGGGCGCCCGCCTCCGCCGCGGCGCCCGTCCCGGCCGTGGCGATGGCCGGGCCTCCGCCGGGCGGACCGGCGCGTCAGGGGCCGCCGGCTCCGCCGCCGTTCAGCGCCCCCGTTCCGGGGCAGCCGCAGTTCCTGCCTCCGTCCGAGTATGGCGCCGGGCCCTACCAGAACGTCCTGAACGCCCCTCGTCCGCCCGTCAGCGGCCCGTACCCGGCTGGCCCCCGCCCGGCAGGCGGCCCGGCGCCTGGCGGCCCGTACCCGCCCGCTGAGGGCCCTCCCCCGCGCAACCCGTACCCGCCCGGCCGCTGAGCGCGAGCTGAGGCCCTGGAGGGCCGGCCGCGGCCGGCCCTCGTGTCAGCGGCCTTGGAAGTCCGGGGGGCGGTTCTCCAGGAAGGCGGTGATGCCTTCCTTGGCGTCCTCGGTGGCGGCGAGTTCGACCAGCTCGCCCAGCAGGTGGGCCACCTGGTCCTCCAAGGGGCGGCCTTCGACGGCGAAGAAGGCGTCGCGTCCCCGGCGCAGTCCGAGCGGGCTCTTGGACGCGATGACGCCCGCCAGCTCGTCCACGCGGGCGTCCAGGTCCGCGCGCGGGACGACCTCGGTGACCAGGCCGATCTCGCGGCCCTCGGCGGCGGTGACGCGGGAGCCGGTGTAGTAGAGCTTGAACGCGTGCTTGGGAGCGACGTTCCGGTTGATGATCGCCATGATCATCATGGGCCAGAGGCCGACGTTGACCTCGGGGGTGGCGAGCTTGACGTCGTCGGCGGCGATCACGAGATCACACGCGGCGGCCAGGCCCAGGCCGCCCGCGACGGCGTGCCCGGCGAGGCGGGCGATGATGGGTTTGCCCAGTTTCGGGAACGCGGTGAACAGGCGGAACGGCGCGCTCTCACGAATCGCGTCCGGTGCGGCGAGGCCGTTGGCGCCCAGCCCGCCGAGGTCGGCGCCCGCGCAGAACGCCCGATCGCCCGAGCCGGTCAGGACGATGACGCGGACGTCCGGGTCGGTCTTGGCTCGTTCGAACGCGTCCAGCAGGTCGTCGATCATCCGGTCGCTGAGGGCGTTGCGCGCCTCGGGCCGGTTCAGGGTGATCCGGGCGACGTGGTCCGCGACCTCGTACAGGATCGTTTCGTACATGCCTCAGCCCGTTCCCCGGCGGCGCGACGACATCGGTCTCCGCGAGCGCGCCGCCGCCTTGCCGCACCGCGCCCGCGGAGAGGCCGACACTACAGGCGCTCGATGATCGTGGCGTTGGCCTGGCCGCCGCCCTCGCACATGGTCTGGAGGCCGTAGCGGGTGCCGGTGCGCTCAAGCTCGTGCAGCAGCTTGGTCATCAGGATGCCGCCGGTGGCGCCGAGCGGGTGGCCGAGGGCGATCGCGCCGCCGTTCGGGTTGGTCTTCTCCAGGGACGCGCCGGTGTCCTTGGCCCAGGCCAGCGGCACCGGGGCGAACGCCTCGTTCACCTCGAAGACGTCGATGTCGTCGATCTTCAGGCCGCCGCGCGAGAGGGCCTTCTCGGTGGCGGGGATCGGGCCGGTCAGCATATAGACCGGGTCCGAGCCGCACACGGCGAGGGTGTGGATGCGGGCGCGGGGCGTCAGGTTGTGCTGCTTGACGGCCTCTTCGGACGCGATGAGCAGCGCGGACGCGCCGACGGAGATCTGCGAGGCGACGGCGGCGGTGAGGTCCCAGCCCTCGCGGAGGGGCTGCAGGCCCGCCATCTTCTCCAGGGTGGTGTCGGGGCGGGCGCCCTCGTCCTTGGACAGGCCGGCGATCGGGGCGATCTCGCGGTCGTAGTAGCCGGCGTCGATGGCCTTGCTGGCGCGCTGGTGGCTCTCCAGGGCGAACTCTTCGAGGTCCTGGCGCTTGAAGCCCCACTTCTCGCACATCAGCTGCGCGCCTCGGAACTGGGAGATCTCCTGCTGGCCGTACCGCTCGGCCCAGCCGTCGCCGAACGGGAAGGGCATGCCCTTCTCCAGCGCCATCGCGACGGAGGAGCCCATCGGGACGACGGCCATCTGCTCGACGCCGGACGCGACGACGAGGTCCTGGGTGCCCGACAGGACGCCCTGCGCGGCGAAGTGGATCGCCTGCTGGGACGATCCGCACTGCCGGTCGATGGTCACGCCGGGCACGGTGTCCGGCAGGCCCGCCGACAGCCACGCGGTGCGCGCGATGTCGAGGGACTGCGGGCCGACCTGCATGACACAGCCCATGATCACGTCTTCGACCGCGGAGGGGTCGACGCCGGTGCGGTTGACGAGCTCCTTGAGCACGTGGGCCCCGAGGTCGGCGGGGTGGACGTCCTTCAGGGCGCCCTTCTTGGTACCGACGGGGGTACGGACCGCGCCGACGATGTACGCCTCGGCCACTACGCCTCCAAAATTTGGGGTTCCGTCCCGAAACCGAGTGAGATTCGGTCAGTCAGTATGAGATTACATCGCTCGCGATGCAACGCCATGTGAGCTGGGTCTCGGCATCGAGCATTTTCATCGATCCATCGCGAGAGCACTCATGCGCGGCGTCCGGTCGGCTCGGGTCCGGGGCCCAGGATCTCGCCGTCCGCCTCGTCCCCGAGGGACGCCTCCGCAAGCCTCGCCAGGACGTCCGCCAGTTCCGGGTGCTCCTCGGGCGACCAGCCCTCCACATGCCGGGCCAGGCCCTCGCGGCGCGCGGTGAAGAGCCGCTCGGCGACGGCCCGTCCGGAACCGGTGATGGCGAGCGTCCCGTCCCGGCGCCGGACGTACCCGGCGTCGACGAGCCGGTCGACGTAAGGGCGGCCGTGTTCGATCGCGACGCCGGCGCGTTCGGCGAGTTCCCGGCCCGTGACCGTCACGTCCTTGGCGATCCGGCACAGCGCCCAGACGCTGCCGGCCGGAAGCCCGACCCCGGACCGCGCGCCCAGCCGCTCGTAGAGTTCGAGCGCCTTCGGGTCCTTGCGCATGAGTTCGCTCAACGCCCGCTCCATCTCGTGCCTGGACGAACGGACGGTCGGCGCCGCGCCGAAGCCCTCGCCGTAGTCACGCGTCTGCGACGTCGCCCGGAGCGGAACCTCACGCAGGAACCACGTCAGCACGAACCCGACCGCCGCCACTGGGACGGCCCACAGGAACACCGAGTCGATCGACTGCGCGTAAGCGTGCAGGACGCCCTGCTGCACCTCGGCGGGGTACCGGTCGAGCAGCTGAGGGTTGCCCTGGACGGCCGACGGGTCGAAGCCAGGGGGCAGGACAGGCGCCAGATCCTCCACGTGGGCGGCGAGACGGTTGCTGAAGACCGAGCCGAACACCGCGACGCCGAACGACCCGCCGATCTGCCGGAAGAACGTGACGCCGGACGTGGCGGCGCCGAGGTCCCGGTACGACACGGCGTTCTGGACGGCGATGACGAGCACCTGCATCACCAGGCCGAGCCCGAAGCCGAGCAGCGCGAACCGCAGGCTCATCGACAGCGTCGACGCGTTCTCGTCCAGCCGCGAGCACAGGTACAGCGCCAGCGCGATGATCGGGGTACCGGCCACCGGGAAGATCTTGTAGCGGCCGAACCGGCTGATCAGCTGCCCCGAGCCGATCGAGCTGACCAGCATGCCGAGCATCATCGGCAGCAGGTGCACCCCGGACAGCGTGGGCGAGACGCCGTGCACCACCTGCAGGAAGATCGGCAGGAACGTCAGCGCGCCGAACATCGCGAACCCGACCGCGAAGCTGATGGCCGAACCGAGCGAGAACACCGAGTCCGCCAGCAGCCGCGGCGGCATGATCGGCTCGGCGGCACGGCGCTCGACGAGCAGCCACACCCCGATCAGGACGGCGGAGGCCACGACCAGCCCGACGATCGGCGCGGAGAGCCAGTCGTAGCGCGTCCCGGCCCAGGTCGTCGCAAGGACCAGGCCGACGGCCCAGCCGACGATCAGCACCGTCCCCAGGTAGTCGATGCGGTGCCGTTCGCGCTCCCCGGTCGAGGGCAGCACCGCCGCGATGACCAGCAGCGCCAGGATGCCGATCGGCACGTTGATGTAGAACACCCAGTGCCACGACAGGTTGTCGACGAACCAGCCGCCGAGCAGCGGGCCGCACACGCTCGCCACACCGAAGACGGCACCGAACAGCCCCTGGTAGCGGCCGCGTTCACGCGGCGGCACGACATCCCCGACGATCGCGACGGCGAGGACCATCAGCCCGCCGCCGCCGAGACCCTGCAGGGCGCGGAACACGATCAGCTCCGTCATGTCCCGCGCGAGGCCGCACAGCGCCGACCCGACCAGGAAGATCACGATCGAGGTCTGGAACAGCCGCTTGCGCCCGTACTGGTCGCCGAGCTTGCCCCACAGCGGCGTCGAGGCCGTCGCGGCGAGCAGGTACGCCGTCACGATCCACGCCAGGTGGTTGAGCCCGCCGAGGTCGCTGACGATCGTCGGCAGCGCCGTGGCCACGATCGTCTGGTCCAGCGCCGCCAGCAGCATGGCGAGCATGAGGGCGCCGAGGACGACGTACAGGTCCCTGCCCTTGGGCATGGCCTGCTCGTCCTGCGCCACCACGTCCGCCGTCATGCCGCCCCCGCCCCTCTGCCGTACGCGAACGGGGGAGGTCTACCCGTGAGCCGGACGAGATCACCCGCCCGGCACCGGACGCGGCCGCGGGCGGGTCAGCCCATGATGTCGCGGGCGACCTTCGCCGCACCGAGCGCCGCCGCGCCGCCGGCGACCCCCATGGCCCCCGCCGTGACCCACAGCGGCAGCCCCGGACGGGTCTTCGCGCCGCTCATGAGGTCGAGGGAGTCGACGGCGAGGCCCAGCCGCGCCCACAGCCGGCGTCCGGAGTCGTCCCCGCTGAGCAGGTAGCCGGCGCCGAGCGCGATCTCCCGGGCGGCGAACGCCCGGACCATGTAGTCGCGGCCCGGGTCGGCGCCGCCGCCCATGCCCATGGCCTTCACGGTCAGCCCGGGTGCGGCGAGCGCCGCGAGGCCGAGGGCGACCCGCCCGCGCGCCAGATTGGTCATCATGTCGTCGAGCCGGTCCCGGCCGTCTGTTTCCTTCGCATCTGCCACAAGGGCGAGGTTATCGGTGCCGCTCCCGGACCGAACCCGCGGGTAACCCTTTCCTTACACGTCTATCGTTCAGGGAGGCGGCCCTCTCCCCGGACAGATGAAGGTGACCATGGAAGGCATCCTCAGCCTCGTCGTCGTGTCACTGCTCGCCGCGTTCTGCGTGCGCTGGGCCGCGGTGCGCCTCCGGCTGCCCATGCCCACCCGGATCGCGGTGATCACCGTGTTCGTCCTGGTCGTGCTGGCGTTGTACGGACAGCACCTGGACACCTGACCCCGCCGGCGGGACGCCGGCGGCCGGGAGACGGACGCGCGGCGAATTTTGCGGCGGCGCCCGAACTTACCGCCTCGACGGAGAGTCATAACTGGCGAAACCGGCTTCACGCCCGTTCGACGCCCCCGCCGAGGCAGACGTGAGTCACCCGGATCGTCCGGGTGCACCAGGCCCCCCGGCCCTGGCCCCGCGCGGCGGACGCGAGCGACACCCCGTCCGGCGAAGCCGGCACGAGCCGAGGGAGACCCCAGTGCCGCACCCGGCGCCCGCGATCCAGGAGACCGGCGGTGCGATCGCCCCGCATCTGAGGCGACTGCTGGAGTTCGTCGAACCCGCCCGCGACGACGTGTGCCTGGACGTGGCGCGCGGCCACGGCCCGATGCCCGCCGCGCTCGGCCCGCAGGTGCGCCACATGACCGCCGTGGACGCGATGCCCGCGCCCGGCACGCACGGCACACCCGGCGGCGCCCAGGGCGCGCCCGGCGCCCACGACGCGCGCGGGACGCACGGGCGGACGTCCACGGTGGAGTTCGGGACGGGCCCGGTCCGGATCACCGGAGACGACCCGCCGCCGGCGTCCGAGACGCGCGAGGACCGCAGGCGGCATCCGGTCGGGCCGGACCAGACCACGATCAAGGCTGACGCCACCGCGCTGCCGTACAGGGACAACGCGTTCTCCCTGGTGACGGCCCGGTTCTCGCTCTACAACCTGGGCGACCCCGATCCGGTGCTGCGCGAGCTGCTGCGGGTGTGCCGGCCCGGCGGACGTCTGATCATCGCCGACCTGGTCCGCGGCAACCTCGCCGGGCCGGACCGTGACCGCATCCAGCGGCTCCGCGATCCCGACCATCCCGGGACCCCGTCCATCGCCCGCCTCACCGAGATGATCACGACGGCAGGCGGCAGCATCCGCCGCCTGGACGTGTTCACCGTGGAACGTCCCGTGGAGCCGTGGCTCGCCGGGTCCTGCGACGACGCGACCGCCGACCGCATCCGCGCCGCCCTCGCCGACGAGGTCGACGGCGGCCCGCGCACCGGCGCGAAACCCCGCATCATCGGCGGCGAACTCTGGTTCACCCAGTCGTGGGCTCACGTGGCCGCCGAACCCATTCCCTGAACACACGTTCACATGCGGCGTGTCGCCCTAATGGGCCTAATGGGCGCCTCCATAAGGGCGACACGCCGCAACTCAACGGTCAGGGGACGAGGACGGCGGCGCCGGTGAAGCGGTCCGCGGCCAGGTCGGCCAGTGCGCGGTCCGCCTCGTCCAGCGGGTAGGGGTGGGTGGTGACGGCCACGTTCAGGCGGGCGGCCAAGGTGAGGAACTCCTCGCCGTCCGCGCGCGTGTTCGCCGTCACCGACCGGACCTCACGCTCCTGGAACAGGTGCCGCTGGTAGTCGAGGGACGGGACGTCGCTCAGATGGATGCCCGCGACGGCGCACGTCCCGCCGCGGTCGAGGCGTTCCAGGGCGGCCGGGACGAGCGCACCCGCCGGGGCGAAGACGATCGCCGAGTCGAGCGGGGCGGGTGCGGGGTCGAAGGAGTCGCCCGCCCAGGACGCGCCCAGCTCACGCGCCAGTTCGCGGGCGGCGGGGCTGCGGGTGAAGACGTGCACGTCGGCGCCCTCGGCGACCGCGATCTGCGCGGCCAGGTGGGCGGAGCCGCCGAATCCCCAGATGCCGAGGCGCCCGCCGGGCGGGACGGCGGCGCGGCGCAGGGCGCGGTAGCCGATGATGCCCGCGCACAGCAGCGGCGCGGCCCGGACGTCGTCCAGCTCGGGCGGCAGCGCGTAGGCGTAGGCGTCCACGGCCAGGGCGTATTCGGCGTAGCCGCCGTGGGCGTCCCAGCCCGTGTAGACCGAGGACGGGCAGAGGTTCTCGGCGCCGCGGCGGCAGAAGCGGCACGCGCCGCACGTCCCGCGCAGCCAGGCGGCACCGACCCGGTCGCCGGGACCGTGCAGCGCGCCGGGGCCGGCGGCGACGACCTCCCCGACGATCTCGTGGCCGGGGGTCACGCCGGGCAGGTGGACGGGCAGGTCCCCCTCGGCGATGTGCAGGTCCGTCCGGCAGACTCCGCACGCCAGGACGCGCACGAGCAGCTCCCCCGGCCCCGGCGACTCACTGTCGCGGTCGGCGCGTTCGAGCGGGCCCGACGAGATCGGGGACGGGGTTCGCACCACCCACGCGCGCATGAGGTCAGGGCGTCAGCGGAAGCTCGAACCAGACGGCCTTGCCGTCCGCGGTCGGCCGGGCACCCCACCGGGTGGCGAGCTGGTCGACGAGGTACAGGCCGCGGCCGCCCTCGTCGGTCTCGCCGGCGCTGCGGATGCGCGGCAGCCGCATGTCGGAGTCGAACACCTCGACCCAGATGGCGTCGGCGCCGCGCCGGAGGCGGAGGCGGAACTCCTTGGTCGGCGGTTCGCGGCGGCCGAGGTCGGCGCCGAGGTTCCAGTCGTCCTCGGCGAACGCGCCGCCGTCGAACGGTTCGCCGTCGAGCGAACCGGTGTCGTACGCACCCGTGTCGTAGGAGCCCGTGTCGTACGCGCCGGCGCCGAACTCGGTGTTGAACTGGACGGGCGGCGGTGCGCCGAGCGGCTCGCCGCCGCGCCCGGGAGGCCCGGCCGTCACCGGGACGCCCACCTCGCGGCGCGGGGTGGGCGTGGCCGTGGCGTGCAGGACGACGTTCGTGACGACCTCGGAGACCAGCAGGCACGCCAGCTCGGACTGCTCGTCCAGCATCCCCCAGGACGCGAACGTGTCGGCGGCCATCCGGCGGGCCTCCGACACCATGATCGGCTGGGCGGTGAAGGTGCGTTCCTCGACGGCCAGCTCGTCGCCGGCGGTGCGGATCACGACGATCGCCACGTCGTCGTCGATGTCGCCGGGCACCGCCTCGTAGGCGGCGTTGGCGACCGCCTCGACGCCGCCGCGGGAGGCCTCGGCGACGGCGGCGCGGACCAGCTCCCGCGACTCCTCCCGGGTGTAGTACTCGCCGTCGTCCTTGGGGCGCCGGTCGATGAGGCCGTCGGTGTACAGGACGAGGGTGGAGCCCGGTTTCAGCTCGCTCGTCTCCTCGTTGAAGAGGATCTCGCCGCCCATGCCGGGGGCGCGGAGGCCGAGCATGCCGCCTTCGCTCTCGAACGGCAGCTCGCCGACCTGGCCGTCCACGATCAGCATCGGCGGGTCGTGGCCCGCGTTGGCGAACTCCAGCACCCGCGACCACGCGTCGTAGACGAAGTAGGTGCACGAGACGAGCGGCGGGCGGACGAGGTCGTCGCTGTTCCAGCCGGAGCGCATCCGCTCGGGCCGGGTCATCGTGCGGACCCACTCGTCCAGCTTGCGCAGTATGTCGGCGGGCGGCTTGTCGTCCTGGGCGAAGGCGCGCAGCGCGGCGCGGAGCTGCCCCATCACCGCGGCGGCGCGGGCGCCGCGGCCCTCGACGTCGCCGATGACGAGGCCGACGCGGCCCGCCGACAGCGGTATCACGTCGTACCAGTCGCCGCCGACCTGCGTCTGGATGCCGTGCCCGTGCGCTTCCAGCGGGCGGGCCGGCTCGTACCGCCAGGCGATCTGCAGGCCGTCCAGCGGGGGCGGCCGGTCGCCGGGCAGCAGATGCTTCTGGAACGCCAGCGCGGTGTCGCGCTCCTCCTCGAACAGCAGCGCGTTGTCCACGGCGAGCGCGACGCGGCTCGCGATCGCGCCCATCAGGTCGCGGTCGAAGCCGTCGTAGTGCGGGTCGGGCCGCTTGGTCAGGTTCGACAGCGCCAGGCTCATCACGCCGAGCATCTCGCCGCGCACCAGCAGCGGCGCCGAGATCACCGAGGTGATGCCCATCTCGTCGCCGAGCCGCTTGGACGACTCGGTCGGCGCGGCGAACCGGTGCTGGATCATGTCCTCGACGAGGACGGCGTCGCGGCGGCTCATCGCCTTCTCGCTGAAGTGCCCCGGCGGGTAGGAGACGGGCTCGCCGACCTCGGCCCAGGTGCCGGGGGGCGGCTCCCAGCCGCCCGCGTGCCGCGACACCCGCCGGTACAGCCGGTCGCCGCTGTACAGGTCGATGAAGCAGTGGTCGGCGAACTGCGGGACGAGCGTGTCGGCGACGCGCCGCAGCGTGCTCTCCAGCTCCAGGGACCCGGCGAGCCGCTCGCCGATGCGTTCCATCAGGCCGTAGCGGTCCTGCTCGCGCTGGTTGGAGCGCAGCGCCTCACGCGCGAAGATGACGACGCCGTCGACGGCGCCGGACGGGTGACGCAGCGGCACGGCGTGCGCGCGGGTGTAGACGGTGGTGCCGTCGGCGCGCAGGTTGCAGAACGTGCCCTCCCACACACCGCCCTTGAGGACGTGCTTGGCCAGCTCGGTGGCCTGCTCGTGGTCCTCCTCGGCGATTCCCAGGGACAGGACGGAGTGACCGATGATCTCGTCGCCGCCGAACCCGAACAGCTGCCGGGCGAAGGCGTTGCCGTAGATGACGTTGCTGAAGCGGTCGCAGACGATGACCGCCATCTCCATCTGGTTCAGGACGGTCTCGGGCGGCAGATACGCCTCGTCAGGCGCTTCCCCCCAGTGGCTCATCTCCCCATCCCGATACCAGTCGCGGTCCCCGCCCGGGCCGCCGCCCGGATGATCACCGGGCGTCGCGGCACGAACGTCGCACGTGTTCGTCTCGTCGTATTGAACGACGAACCCGCCGCCTGGATACGCCCGAAAGGCGCGATGCCACGGAGATCTTCGGTATAGACCGTCGAGACGAAGCCGCGATCGCCGCCGACACGCATGCCCGCCGAGTCAGCGCCTGCTGACGAACACGTGCTCGGCGATGTCGCGCGGCAGTTCCGTCGCGGGACTGTCGGCCTCGTCCTCACTGATCACCCGCACCCCGTCATCGGTCGCCCGAAGAGTCACCTCTCGTCCCGGTTGTATCCCTATCTGCTTGAGTCTAAGCATCAGGTCGCTGTCGCTTTGCACCTGCTCGCTGATCCGCCGGATCACGGCGCCGGCGCCGCCGGGGCTGGCCACCGCGGTCATCACCGACAACGGCGCGGTGTCGGCGTCGACGCCGGTGGCGCCCAGTTCGCCGAGGCCGGGGATCGGGTTGCCGTGCGGGCAGGTGGTCGGGTTGTCCAGCAGCGCGACCAGGCGGCGTTCGACGTCCTCCGACATCACGTGCTCCCACCGGCATGCCTCGATGTGGACGTCCTCCCAGGGCAGTCCGATCACGTTGACCAGCAGGCATTCGGCGAGGCGGTGCTTGCGCATGACGCGTGTCGCGAGACCGCGACCGTTTTCGGTCAGCTCGAGGTGCCGATCTCCCTCGACCCGCAGCAGCCCGTCGCGCTCCATCCGCGCGACCGTCTGGCTCACCGTCGGGCCGCTCTGGGAGAGCCGCTCGGCGATGCGCGCGCGGAGGGGAATGATCCCCTCCTCTTCGAGCTCGAAAACCGTCCGGAGGTACATCTCCGTGGTATCGATCAGGCCGTGTGAGGTCACAGCTCCCTCCAGTCTTATGGGCACGAGTCTACTTGCTCGGACCCCGCACCGCCGGGCCCCGCGAATATCCTCGTCAAGCCGGGTACGAGGGAACGCAAGATGAACGCGAAACCTTCCCCTGACGCGGAACCGTTCCTGCCCCAGACGCCCGAGGAGCGGGCCGACCTGGACGCGCTGCGCCGCGCGGCGGCCGGCTGCCGCGGCTGCGGCCTGTACGAGAACGCCACCCAGACCGTCTTCGGCGATGGATCGCCGGGCGGGCGGGTGATGTTCGTGGGCGAGCAGCCCGGCGACCAGGAGGACCGCAAGGGCCTCCCGTTCGTCGGCCCCGCCGGACGCGTCCTCGACCGGGCGCTGGTGGAGGCCGGGATCGAACGCGGCGACGTCTACGTCACCAACGCCGTCAAGCACTTCAAGTTCAAGCGGCAGGAGGGCGGCAAACGGCGCATCCACGAACCGCCGAACGCGGGTGAGATGCGCGCGTGCCGTCCCTGGCTGCTGGCGGAGCTGCGGCTCCTGGACCCGGACGTGGTCGTCGTGCTCGGCGCGACGGCCGGCAAGGCCCTGTTCGGCTCCTCGTTCCGCGTGACCAAGCAGCGCGGCCGCCTGCTCCCGCTGCCCGACCTGGAGACGATCGGCACCCCCGCGGCCGGACGGGAGATCGGCGAGGCGCCGCCGGAACGGGCCGGCGCGCGGATCGTCGCGACGATCCACCCGTCCGCCGTCCTGCGCGCCGAAGACCGCGACGCGATGTACGAGGGCCTGGTGGACGACCTCAAGGTCGCCGCCTCGGCGCTCGGCTGACATCGGCTCAGGGTTTCACGGGCACGGTCCCGGCGGTGCGGGTGTCGTAGCGGAGCAGCGCGGGCACGGCGAACGCCGCGACGATCACCAGGGCCGCGCAGGCGAGGCCGCCGCCCACCCAGGACGCGGTCGCGCCCGCGACGCTCGCCGTCGCGCCCGCGCGGACGTCCCCGAGCCGCGGCCCGCCCGCGACGACGACGGTGAACACGCCCTGGAGGCGGCCGCGCATCTCGTCCGGCGCGTACGTCTGGAGCATCGACTGGCGGAAGACGGCCGACACCAGGTCCGCCGCGCCGCCGACGGCCAGCAGCACCACAACGAGCCACAACCGCCCGGACAGCCCGGCGGCGGCGACCGCGAGGCCCCAGATCACGATGGACACGACGAGAGCGATGCCCTGGCGGTGCACCCGCCCGATCCAGCCGGACATCAGCCCGCCGAGGAACGCGCCGATCGCGATCGCGGCGAACAGGTACCCGACGGCGCCGTCGCCGCCGAACCGGGTCTCGGCCACCTCGGGGAACAGCGCGCGGGGCATCGCGACGGCCATCGCGATGATGTCCACGACGAACGACATCAGCAGCACCGGCTGCGTGGCCAGGTACCGGAGCCCGTCGATCACCGACCGCAGGCCGGGCGAGCCGGTGATCTCACCGAGCGGGGGGATGGAGGGGAGCCGGAGCGCCGCGTAGAGGGCGACGCTGAACAGCACGGCGTCGAGCGCGTAGGCCGCCGCGTAGTTCCAGCGGGCCAGCAGTACCCCGGCGAACAGCGGCCCGGCCAGCATCCCGAACTGGCTGGCGGTGAAGGTGAGGGTGTTGGCCGCCGGGACGAGCGGCCGGTCGACCAGCCGGGGGATGATCGCGCTTCGGGTCGGCGAGGCCACCGCGAACCCGATGGCCTGGACCGCGACGACCGCCATGATGAGGGTGAGGCTCCCGACGCCGAGCAGCGCCTGGGCCAGCAGCAGCAGGGTCGCCACCCACATGATGCAGGACGAGACGAACAGCAGCTTCCGCCGGTCCATGTGGTCGGCCACCGCCCCGCCCCACAACCCGAACACGATCAGCGGGACGAGGTTGACGAAGCCGAGCACACCGACCCAGAACGACGACCTGGTCATGTCGTACACCTGGACGGGGACGGCCACGGCGGTGACCTGGAACCCGACGAACGACACGCCCTGCCCCAGCCACAGCCGCCGGAACGCGGGCAGGGCGAGCGGCCGGGTGTCGATCGCCAGCCGGCGCAGCCTGCTCCCCCGCGCCGTCTTGCGGGCCTTGCCGTCCTTCAGGGGTTCCTCCGGGACCGGGGCGGGGCCGAGTCCGCGTCCGCAGAGGGCTCAGGGGCTCGGAGGCGTCAGCGGCGCCGGCGGGGATGGCTGCTGTCGCGATGTCACGGAGACAGTCTCTCCATCACCCAGTCCCCGGAATCGTCCGGGGTGGAGCGACGATAGCGGATTCGATCATGGAGCCGGTCACGGCGGCCCTGCCAGAACTCGATCGACTCCGGGACGAGCCGGAAGCCGCCCCAGAAGTCCGGCAGCGGGACGACATCGGCGTCGTCCGCGTCCGGCGCCCCGGGAGGACGCCCCGAGGCGGGATCCGGCCAGCGTTCGGCCAGCTCGGCGTAGCGCCGCTCCAGCACGTCCCGTCCGGGGATGACGCCCGACTGCCGCTCACTCGCCCACGCGCCGAGCCGCGACCCGTGCGGGCGCGTCCGGAAATAGGCGGCGGACTCGTCCCGCGACAGTTCCACCACCGGACCGGCGACGCGCACCTGCCGGTGCATCGCGTGCCAGGGGAAAACGAGCGCCGCGCGGGGGTTCTCCGCAAGGTCGCGCCCCTTGTGGGACGTCAGGTTCGTGAAGAAACGGAAGCCCTGCGGCCCGTACCCCTTCAGCAGGACGGTCCGGGCGCTCGGCACCCCGTCCCCGGACGCCGTGGCCAGGACCATCGCGTTCGGTTCGGTGAGCCCGAAGGTGTGCACATCGGCGAACCACGCGGCGAACAGCGCGAGCGGGTCGGCGGGGAGCGACGGTTCCGCCAATTCGCCCCCTTCGTAGGATCTTCGGAGCCGTGCGGGATCGGGCGTTGGGAAATCCACAGCGTCAGAGCCTCTCACCTGGGTCTTGTGCAACTCACATGGCCCCTGGGTACTGGCAAGTAAGGCGGACAGGGTTCAATGGCACGGCACCGCCTTATCACTCTTGGGGACGAAAGGCAGGACGACATGTCCGACTTCAAACCTGGTCTCGAGGGGGTCGTGGCCTTCGAGACCGAGATCGCCGAACCGGACAAGGAGGGCGGCGCCCTCCGCTACCGGGGCGTCGACATCGAGGATCTCGTCGGCCGCGTCTCCTTCGGCGACGCCTGGGGCCTGCTGGTGGACGACAGCTTCGACCCGGGACTCGCCCCGGCCGACCCGCACGTCCTGCCGGTCACCTCCGGCGACGTCCGGGTGGACGTGCAGAGCGCGCTCCCCACCCTCGCCCCCGCGTACGGGATGCGTCCCCTGCTCGACATCACCGACGAGGAGGCCCGCGCCGACCTCGCCCGGGTGTCGGTGACGGCGCTGTCGTTCGTCGCCCAGTCCGCGCGCGGCATCGGCGTCCCGATGGTCCCGCAGGACAAGATCGACGCCGCGAGGACGATCACCGAGCGGTTCATGGTCCGCTGGCGCGGTGAGCCCGACCCCAAGCACGTCCGGGCCATCGACGCGTACTGGGTCTCCGCCGCCGAGCACGGCATGAACGCCTCCACCTTCACCGCGCGGGTGATCGCCTCCACCGGCGCCGACGTGGCGGCCAGCGTGTCCGGCGCGATCGGCGCCATGTCCGGCCCGCTGCACGGCGGCGCCCCCGCCCGGGTGCTGCCGATGATCGAGAAGGTGGAGCAGCTCGGCGACGCCCGCAAGGTCGTCGCCGACATCCTCGACTCCGGCGACCGGCTGATGGGCTTCGGGCACCGCGTCTACCGCGCCGAGGACCCGCGCGCCCGGGTGCTGCGCCGCACCGCCAGGGAACTGGACGCGCCGCGCTACGAGGCCGCGAAGGCCCTGGAGGACGCCGCCCTCGCCGAGCTGCGCGAGCGCCGCCCGGACCGCCCGATCGAGACGAACGTGGAGTTCTGGGCCGCGGTCATCCTGGACTTCGCCGAGGTCCCGACCGCGATGAT
Organism: Actinomadura sp. 3N407; assembly: GCF_052245875.1. Classification (NCBI taxonomy): domain Bacteria; kingdom Bacillati; phylum Actinomycetota; class Actinomycetes; order Streptosporangiales; family Thermomonosporaceae; genus Actinomadura; species Actinomadura sp. 3N407. The sequence continues at coordinate 32,890 of NZ_JBQQBP010000010.1, read as the reverse complement.
GCCCGCGATGTTCACCTGCGGCCGTACCGCCGGATGGGCCGCGCACATCCTGGAGCAGAAGCGCACCGGCCGCCTCGTCCGGCCGAGCGCCAAGTACACCGGCCCCGGAACCCGCGACATCAACGACGTCACCGGAGCGGCGGAGGTCCTCAAGCGCTGAGTTCCCTGTTCATTGCAGTGCCCTTGGCGGTCGTGTCGTCGGCCCCCGGCCTGGGGGCCCTCCTTCGGCGGGCACTGCGGTGCGATCGCTGCATCGCTCCGGCTCGCCCTGCGGCTCGCTGCGCGATCGCGACTGTTCAAGTCGTTGTGTGGCTGGAGTGGTGGCGGTCGAGGTCATCGTTCATTGGGGCGCGCTTTCGGTCTCGTCGCCGGGCGGACAGGCGGCCTCGGCCTGTCCGCCCGCGACGAGGCGGCCGCACACCTGCTCGACCTCCGTCGTCCCGTCCGGGTTGATCGTCGCGAGGATCACCGGCTTGCCGAGCACCCGGTGGCCGGTACTGCGGGAACTGAACCGGATGACGCCGCTCGCCCCGTTGCGCAGGACGTCGTGGTCCGGATCGTTCAGCGCCGCGAACACCGACCCCGCCGACGGCAGCGCCTTCTCCTGCCAGTACACCTTGCTCGCCACGGTCGCGACGAGGGTGGCCGCGTCGTAGGCGACGGCGGCGCGGGTGATGGACGGCCGCTGACCCTCGATGTTCTCGTCCGTCATCTCGCGAACGGCGGGGTCGTAGTCCGAGTAGAACGTCTGCGGCGCCTGATCGCCGATCCACCGCCACGTCCACGCCTCCCGCGCGGCCAGCGGCGTGAAGTACAGGTCGAAGGTGTTCTTGCGGCCGATCTCGGCGGCATTGTCGCTGACGTACTTGGCGATCTCGTCGTCGGCCATGACCAGCGGCCGCTTCGGGCAGGACAGCTCCATCACGTTGATGAACGAGCGGAACTCGTCCGACCTGCCAGCGTAGTAGAACATGTCGGGCTGGTCCCGGCACGCCTCTCGCACTGACCTGTCGAGCTCGCCGGGGTCCTTGTACGGCCGCATGCGCACCTCGCCGGGCCCGTACTCCTTCTGAAAGGCGGCCGCGAGGTCCTCGCTGTACAGATCGTCGGGGTCATCGTTGTAGACGACGACCGCGTCCTTCACCTTCGTGCCGCCGATGTGCCCGTTGCGCGCCCAGTAGGCGGCGTGCCGGGCGGTCCGCGAGTTCGGGGACGCCAGCCGGAAGTAGTACGGCGAGTAGCCCGCGTCGCCGTCGAGCAGGGCCGTCCCCTCATAGCTGTTGGCCGTGCCGACCAGCGGCAGCGCCGACTTGGCCAGCAGCTTGATCGCCTCCTGCGTCTGCCGGCGGCTCTGCTCGAAGCCGACCACCGCGACGATGGAGCGGTCCTCCAGCGCCCGCTCGCGGATCTGCTCGGCGACGTGCACGGCGTAGCGGAACCTGGCGCCCGCGTTGGCGATCAGCACCCGCAGCCGCAGGTCGTCGCCCTCGGCGGCGTCGTTGAACCGCTTCTGCGCGATCGCCAGCCCGATCAGCTCGCCCTGGACCCCGGCGAGCAGGTCGATCCGGTGATTCTTGATCGACGGGTCGGCGGTCACCGGGCCGAGGTAGACGACCGTCGCGTACGGCTTGCCGGACTCCTCGACGTGGTCGTTCAGGGCCTCGATCCGGTCGAGCACCCGGTTCAGCCGGTTGTCGTTGTTCCGGCCGCCGGAGTCCTCGCCGAAGCGGAACGACCCGTCGGTGATGCCGACGCATTCGCCGTTCGCCATCCGCGCGATGCCGGTGGGCGAGCAGTACCTCACCACCTGGACGGAGATCACCGTGATGGACGCCGCCGCGACCGCGACCATCGCGATCCACGGCAGCGCGGGATGGGCGATCCGGGGGCGGCGCCGCACGGACCGGACGGACGGCAGGTCGCCGCCCGGGTCGCGGGTGATGTCGACGCGCAGCTCCCGGCGCGAGCCGAGGGCGCCGACGCGCCGCTGCTCGCGCGTGTAACGGTCCCACAGGCCGCGCGCGGCGACGACGCTCTGCGGCTCGCCCGACGACACGTCCACGCGCACCGCCTGCGCGAGCCGGTCGACGAGCCTCGGGCCGGACGGGGCGGACGGGTCGTCATCGGCGGGCGCGGTCGGGTCGACGCCGGCCGTGACGATGAGCGGGTCGAAGCCGGGAAGCCGGTCGTCGGCCTGGCCGTCGGCGCGGACCCGCTCGGCCAGTTCCACGAACGTCACACCGGGATGCCCGGCCGACAGATGCTCGAAGATCAGCACCGGGTAGCGGACCCGCGCCCACGCGGCCCGCCGGTAGTCGCGGCGGTAGTTGCGGCGCAGGTCCTCCAGGAACGCGGCGACGAGCAGCAGGTCGAGCTGCTCGCCGTGGTCGTCCGGCTCGACCGGGCGCGGGTCGAACACGCCGAGCGCGAACCCGAGGAACCCGGTGGAGTCGCGGTCCACGTAGGGCTGGCGGAGAAACCATCCGAAGCGCCGCACCCCGTACCAGCCGCGCGTCCTGGCGAGGATCTGCACGGTCACGAACGCCAGCCCGATGACGGCGGCGAGCACGGCCGCTGCGAGGTCGAGGGCCGCCGCCGTCCCGGCGCTGATCAGCGCTACGACCGCGATCCCGATCGGGGCGATCTGCTCCAGGAACGCCAGGAACGTCGCGGGCCGGCCGCGCGGCGACTCGAGGTCGCGGAGGACGTCCCGTCCGCGCCTGCGGATCACCCGGTTCAGCTCGCGGCGGCGGGCGTTCTCGTTGTCCCCGATGGGCGGATGCGTCAGCCGCCGTACGAGCTGGTGGTTCTCCCGTTCGGCGGGCGAGGCGCCGCGCGGCGGCGGGCGGTCCCCGGCCAGCCTGATCTCCCGCAGGTCACGCAGCCACAGCGCCATCTCCAGCAGCGGGAACCGCAGCGGCGGCTCGCCCCTGGCGCGGCTGCTGGGCTGCGACAGCTCCCGCTTCGCCTCCCGCAGGACGCCCGCGACACCGGTGGCGGGCGTGTCGGCGGCGATGTGCGACACCGGGGCCCGCTCGTCCTCGCACCGGCTCTTGAGCATCTCCGCGGCATGGGAGGTGGCGCGGCCGGGGCCGAGCAGCAGGAGCAGGGGTCGCAGCCGTTCCCGCCACCGCCACGGCGGCCGCTCCCGCAGCCGTTCGTACAGGTCGAGCACTCCGCGCAGCCGATCCTCGCTCAGGATCCGGTCGCCGTCGCCCGCCATGCGCCACGCCTCGCTTCCCCGCTCGCCTCTCTTCTGCCGTCCCCCCGGCTCGCCCTCCGGCCCTCTTCGGAGTTGGACGCGGCGGACCGTGGAAAGGATCGAAACTTTTCCATGAGCATGCGGCCGAACATGAAACTCGTCCACCTTTGCCATCATTGGGGCATGAGCGATGACCGTGCCGGTGCGAACGACGAGCCGCTCGACGGTGACATCGGCCCCGCGTCCGGCGCCTCCGCGTCCGGCGCCTCCGGGTCCGGCACGACGGGGTCCGGTACCACGGGGTCCGGTACCACGGGGTCCGGTGCACCGGAGGCCGACGCGGCCGAGGAGCTGCGGCGGTACGAGGCTGAGCGCGAGGAGCGCCGGCGCCGCACCAACGCCGTGTCGGGACGGATCGCCGTCATGGCCGCCGCCGTGTTCCTGGCGTTCCTGACCTACGACTCGGTACGCACGGCCGTGGCGGCGCATTCGAAGGGCGACGACTGGATCTACCCGCCCGCGGTCATCGCCGGGGTCTGCGCGATCGCGCTGTCGACCCTGCTTATCTGGGCCGCACGGCGTGTGAAGTAGCCTTTTCGAGTGACCGACAGCGCGAATCCAACCATTGACATACCCGCCGATCTGAAGCCCGCCGACGGCCGTTTCGGGTGCGGCCCGTCGAAGGTGCGCCCCGAGCAGCTCGCGGCGCTCGCCGAGTCCGGCTCGACGTACATGGGGACCTCGCACCGGCAGAAGCCCGTCAAGTCCCTGGTCGGGCGGGTCCGTGAGGGTCTGGCCCAGCTGTTCTCGCTACCCGGGGGATACGAGGTGCTGCTCGGCAACGGCGGCACCACCGCGTTCTGGGACGCCGCCGCGTTCGGCCTCGTCCGGCAGCGGTCGCAGCATCTGACGTTCGGCGAGTTCTCCAGCAAGTTCGCCAAGGTCACCACGAGCGCGCCGTGGCTGGGAGACCCGACCGTCATCACCGGCCCGCCCGGAACGCACCCGGAGGCATCGGCCGAGGAGGACGTCGACGTCTACGCCCTCACCCACAACGAGACCTCGACCGGCGTCGCGATGCCGATCAGGCGCCCGGCCGGCACGACCGCACGCGAGGGTCTCGTGCTGGTGGACGCGACCTCGGGCGCGGGCGGCCTGCCCGTCGACGTGGCCGAGACCGACGTCTACTACTTCGCGCCGCAGAAGTGCTTCGCGGCGGACGGCGGGCTGTGGCTGGCGCTCGCGTCCCCGGCGGCGCTGGAGCGGATCGACGAGATCGCCATGTCCGACCGGTACGTCCCGGAGTTCCTCAACCTGAAGACGGCCGTGGACAACTCCGCCAAGGACCAGACCTACAACACCCCCGCCGTGGCAACGCTGCTGCTGCTGGCCGAGCAGATCGAGTGGATGAACGGCCAGGGCGGCCTGGAGTGGACGACGTCCCGTACGGCCGACTCGTCCCGGCGGCTCTACACGTGGGCGGAGAAGACGTCGTACACGACGCCGTTCGTCGTCGACCCGGCGCAGCGTTCGCAGGTGGTCGGCACGGTCGACTTCAACGACGACGTGGACGCGGCGGCCGTGGCCAAGGTGCTGCGCGCCAACGGGATCGTGGACACCGAGCCGTACCGGAAGCTGGGCCGCAACCAGCTGCGCATCGGCATGTTCCCGGCCATCGACCCCGAGGACGTGGAGGCCCTGACCACGTGCATCGACTACGTGGTCGAGCGTCTCTAGAAGGCCGGAGGCCGGCGAACGGAAGAACCCCCGGGGGCGCCACGCCGCGTCCCCGAGGGCCCGTCTCAGGCGACGGCCGGCAGGCCGCCGGTGCCGCCCGGCCGCTCCAGAACGCGGTGGCGCAGCCCGGCGCGGTCGCATTCCTCGTCGGCGAGGGTGAAGCCCGTCCAGACGCGGTCGTCCATGTCGGTGTTCCGGGCCGTCGGCTGGAAGCCGGCCGTCGCGAGCACGTCGGGCAGGTCACGGCGTCCGGGACGCGGCTCCATGCCGACCTTCAGGTAGGTGCCCTCGCGGAGCATGACGACGGTCGCGAACTCCACCCGCGTGTGCTTCTCCGCGTCGCGGAACCAGCGCGGGTTGGACGCCCAGTAGATGTTCTGCTCGGTGTCGACGGCCACGGTCAGGGGGCTCAGCGCGGCGCGGGCCAGATGCACCTCGGTCGGACGGTCGCGGTGGACCCAGGCCAGCGCGGCCCGGCCGACCACCGATTCGAGCACCTGCGTCACCTCGGACGTGTCCGCGCAGCCGGCGAGGAGCTGGAAGACGGGTTCGCTGTCGGTCGTCCCGGACGCGGGCGGCAGCGCGAAACGCGACCGCAGGTCACCGGCGTCGATGTCGCCGTTGTGCGTGGCCACCACCCCGGTGGCGGGGCCGCCCGTGCCGGGGACGGTCATCGGGCTGGCGTTGTGCGGCTCGACGGGCGAGCCCTGCGTCGCCCAGCGGGTGTGCCCGAGGGCGACCGGCGCGCGGTCGAGTTCGAGGATCAGGTCCGGCCGCCAGATCCCGGAGAAGCGGCCGCGGCCCTTCAGCACCCGGCAGCCGTCACCGCCGGTTCCCGGCCCGCCGAGGCCCGGCCAGGCGCCGAGGAGCGCCAGCCCCGCCGAGTCCGTGCCGCGTTCCTCAGCGAGCATGCCCAGCGTGACGAACACGTCCGACGCCGGCCCGGCGTCGGCGGCGAACGGTGAACGCACCATCCCGAACAATCCACACATGCTGGATGAGATGCAGTTCATGGGCGGGCGGTTCGAGTCCTCCGCGCGGACGAATAGGCTCAGGGTGTGAACCGCGCGCCCCGATGGCTGCTTCCCGCCGTGCTGACCGCGCTCGTACTGGCCGTGGTCGTCGGTGCGATGCTGAACTGACCGCGGTGCGGGCCGGACCGGCGATGCCGGGCGACGATGCCGCACCGGCGGCGCGGGTCATATGATCGACGGGGCGCGGAACGGGGATGATCAGGTCATGTCAGAGCGTCCGTCCCCGTGCCGTCGCGCGGCCCGCGCCGGCGCCGCGCTCGGCCTCGCCGCCGCGTTCGTGGGCCTGCCGTCGCCGGCGGTGTCCGCGGCACCGGCCGGCCCCGCCCAGCGGACGGCGCCCGACGGGGACGACCGGGTCCTCTTCAAGATCAAAGATGAGCGGATCACCGAGTCGAGCGGGCTCGCGGCCAGCCGCCGGCACCGGGGCGTCATCTACACCCACAACGACTCCGGCGGCGTCCCGACGATCTACGCGCTCGGCATGGACGGACGCGTCAAGGCCACGCTGACGGTCGGCGGCGCGGACGCCCGCGACTGGGAGGGCATGGCGGTCGGCAAGGACGGGCGCGGCCGTCCGGCGATCTTCGTCGCGGACATCGGCGACAATCTCGGCGGCGCATGGCCGTATGTGACCGTGTACCGGATCCCGGAGCCGGCCCGGCTGCGCAGCCGGACGCTGCGCGCCACCACGTTCAAGATCAAATACGAGGACGGGCCGCGCAACGCCGAGACGTTCATGATCAACCCGCGGACCAACCGGATCTACATCGCCAGCAAGCTGTTCGGCGGCAAGGTGTACGAGGGCCCGGCGAAGCTGCGGACGAGCGGGTTCAACACGATGCGCGAGGTCGCCGACGCCCCGGCCATGGCGACCGACGGCGCGTTCGCCCCCGACGGGAGCACCTGCGTCATCCGGACCTACTTCGGCGCCCGCCTCTACTCGGTGAAGCCGGACGGCAGCCCCGGCAAGTCGCTGAAGTCGATCGACCTGCCCGTGCAGGGCCAGGGCGAGTCGGTGACCTACGCGCCCGACGGCAGGTCCATCCTGGCGGGGTCCGAAGGGACGAACCAGCCCGTCTACCAGGTCCCGCTGCCGGAGGAGGCGCTGCCGTCGCCGTCCCCCACGCCGAAGGACGCGGAGACGACGGGCGACGCCGAGGAGGGGCAGAGGGACGCCTCCGGCCCGAGGGTGGGGCTGTTCCTCGCGCTCGCCATCGCCGGAGCCGTCGGCTATGGGCTGATACGGAGACGCGGGGGGTCGTCGGGAGGCAAGTGACGTGAGCGATGGGCCGACCTGACCCGCACGATGGAAGTCGGTTTCGCTGGGCGACCGGATGCTGGAAGGAGGCGACGGTCCCACGGGGACCCGTGTGAGGATGCGGACTGTGGAGCATGAGCTGGTGGGCCTCGCGGGTCCTGGTGGCAGGTGGCGCCCCGTCGCCGCGGGCCCGTTCGCTCTCCTGGCGGTGGCGCTGGCGCTGCTGCCGATCCGCCCGGTGTGGCTGTGGGCGGCGCTGATCGGTGTCGTCGCGGCCGTCCCGTGGATGCTCGGCGCGGCCCCGGAGGCGCGCCGGAGGCGTCCCCGGCCGTTCTGGCGGCTGTCCGCGGCCGGCCTCGAACGGATCGGCCCGGACGGCCTGAGCATGGTCTCCTATGAGCGGTCCCGGATCGACGCCCTGGCCATCACGACCGGCGACGGCGTACTGACGGTGTTCCACCGGTTCGGACGTACCGCGGTGGGCGGGATGACCGCGATGGGCCTGGAACCGCTCGCCGTGTTCGTGACGGCACGCAGGCTCGGGTTCCCCATGCACGTCCTGGACGGAGAGTCCACCGATCTGCTCGATCCTGCGCTCGACGAGGCCCTGCGCATCCCGGGGCTGGACGACGACCTTCCAGGGGGAAGCGCTCTGCCACGCGACCACGCGGCGGAGAAGCGCCTCCTGGACCAGGAGGCGGCACTCCTGGCCGCGGCCCACGAGCCGGCCCTTCAGGCGTCCCTTGAGCCGCCCGGCGAGCCCGTCATCGAAGGCCGGCGCACACGCGGCGGGAACAAGGCGGGCACCAGGGGCCGGACGAACGGGCAGCGCCTGGACACGCCGGAGCCGCTGCCGAGCCGACGCCGGATCGCGCTCCTCGGCGCGCTGATCGCCCTGCTCGGCGCCGTCATGATCGTCCGGATCGCGGTGGACGGGACCGGCGAGTTCGGTGCCCGTCTCGCCGCCGGCTGCTGGACGCTCGCCGCGATCGCGGGCGTCCTCGCGGCCCGCCGCCGGCTGCTGCGGGCCGTCCAGGTCAGGTGGACGATCACCGCGGAGCGGCTGCTGGTGCGGGCCCTGCCCGGCCGCCGCCGCGAGGCCCAGAACCTGCCGGCCGGGGACGTCGCCGCGGTCGTCGTCGGCCCGGGCCTGCGCCTCGACCCGGTGAGCGGTGAGCCGCGCCGCGCCGACCTCGCCGCGCTCGCGTTCGGGCACCGGCTGGAACTCGTCGCCCGGCTGCCCGCGCACGGCCTGGACGGTTTCCAGCTCGCGCACGCCCTCGACGACCACGGCTACCGCGTGATCACGCCGGGGGCGCGGGCGCCGCGCCGTCCCGAGTACGGGCTGGAGGGGCTGCCGGAGATCTTCGCGCAGGTGCCGGGCGGCCGGCTCGTCGTCGCCGACGGCGGGCTCGGCTGGGCGGACGCCGCCGGCGACGTCGTGCTGAAGATGCCCGAGGACCGCATCGGCGGCATCGAACTGCTGACCATCGCGGGGCACGCGTGGGTCCGGCTGTACGACACCGACGGCGACGAGTTCTTCGCCGCGCCGCTGTCGGCGCTGCGGATCTCCCGCACCGACCTGCGCGACTCGGCCCGCCGCGCCGGGCTGCCGGTGAACGACGCCGAGTACGACGCGTACCTGAGCGCCGCTTTCCACTCGGCCGTGTCCACGCTCGCCGTCCCCGAACCCGGGACCGAACCGGAACCGGAACCGGCGACCGCCGCTCTGCCGTCGCAGAGCGCCGGGAAGGAGGGCACGGCTCCCCAGCCGGACCGCGCCGACGACAACGACTTCACGATCTCCGTCTCCGCACCGCCCAGCCCTGCCACCGCGCCGGGCGCGCTGCTGGACGCGACCCGGCGTTCCCGTGTCGGCACGTACGGGATGAGCGTGCTGCTGTGCGAGGCGGTGGCGCTGCTGGGTGCGGTCTGGCTCGGCCCAGAGCTGGGCGGGTTCAACGCCACGGCGAGCTGGTCCGTCCCCGCCGGGCTCGTCATCGGGCTCGTCGGCTACTGGCTCTACGACCGCAACCGCTCGCAGCTTCGCGTGTCGTCCGCGGGGCTCGCGGTCGTCACCAGACGCGGCAAGGTCGAATGGGACCTGGCCCGGGAGCGCATCGGCGGCGTCGGCATCGACGAGGCGCGCGAGCGGATGCCGCGGCTGGTGGTGTGGGGGCCGTCGGGGCGGGTGCTGCGCCAGGTCACTTTCCCGCCGGACCTGGACGAATTGCGCCGCGCCTGCGAACGCTACGGCGTGCCCTGGGGGCCGCCCGACGCCGACCGTCCCGCGCCTCCGCCACCCGAGCTCTGACGCAGCGACCACGTTTTCAGCGACTCGTACCTCACCTGGCTGTAGTCCTTGCCGGGCAGGTGGCTGCGCATCAGATGGACGGAGTCGGCCGTCCACGAGGCGCTCGCGAACGCCGACAGCGCCTCCAGGAGGGGCCGCACGTCCACCGGCTTCCGGGACCGCGCCAACGTGAGATGGGGGCGGAACGTGCGGTGCTTGTCGGGCATCGTCCCGACGCGGCGCCCTGCGGCCGTGGTCGACGCCGCCAGCCGCACGGCCCGGCGCCGGTCGCCGAACAGGCCCGTCCAGAGGACGCGCGCGTGCGTTCCGCCGCCGGGGAAGGCGCCCGCGCCCGCCAGCGACAGCGACATCCGCTCATGCCGGCCGACGGCGCGCTCAAGCCTCGGGAGCAGCCGGTCCAGGGTGCGGTCGTCCACCTCGCCGAGGAACGTCAGCGTGACGTGCAGCAGTTCGCGCCGGACCCATCTCAGCTCGGGCACCGCGCCGGCGTGCGGCGCGATGGCCTCCTCAAGCTCGTCCAGGATGTCCGGTGGCGGGACGAGCGCCACAAAAAGCCTCATGGGAGCGTCCGAGGGGCCACCCGGCCAGCATTTCAGCAGATGGCACCCGTTGTCACGCCGATCGGCCGCCGCGCCGCCGCGCCGCCGCCGTCCCACCGGGCATTCGTCACCTTTCGGCGGTGCGGCGGCGCCGGATCCGGGCGAGCGCCGGGCGGATCGACCCGCGTGCGGCCAGCAGGCCGACGGCGAGCGCGGCGAGCGCGGAGATCAGGCCGCCCAGGACGAGGGCCGTCCGGGCGCCGAAATGCTCGGCCAGCCAGCCGATCGTGGGCGCCCCCACCGGGTTCGTCCCGAGGAACACGAACATGTAGAGGCCCATCACCCGGCCGCGCATCTCGGGCGCGACGCTGAGCTGGAGGGTCGCGTTGGCCGCCGTCGTGATCGTCATCATCACGATGCCGGTCGGGACCAGCAGCACCAGGAACGACCAGTACGTCGGCATCAGGCCGGTGACGATCTCCAGCGCACCGAACAGCACGCCCATCCCCACCAGGAGCCGCAGCCGCGGCCTGGCCACCCGCCGCGCGGCCAGCAGCGCGCCGCTGAGCGCGCCGAGCGCGAGCATGCTGGACGCGAGGCCGAACGCCGACGCGCCGGTGTTGAAGACCTCCTTGGCGATCAGCGCCACCGTGGTGGAGAAGTTCATCCCGAACATGGCGATGAACCCGACGAAGATCAGGACCAGCCTCAGGTCGCGGCGTCCGCGCACGTAGCGCAGGCCCTCGCGGAGCTGCCCCTTGGCGCGCTTCACCGGGGCCGCCGGGTACAGCTCGCCGGACCGCATCGCGTAGAGGCCGAACAGGACGGCGCCGAACGACGCCGCGTTCACCAGGAACACCGGCCCGGTGCCGATCATCGCGATCAGCACGCCCGCGACGGCGGGGCCGAGCAGGCGGGCGCCGTTGAAGGTGGCGCTGTTCAGCGCGATCGCGTTCGGCAGGTCGTGCCTGCCGACCATCTCGACCACGAACGACTGCCGGGTCGGGTTGTCGACGACGGTCGCGAGCCCGAGCCCGAATGCCAGCACGTACACGTGCCACACCTGCGCAGCGCCGGTCACCGCGAGCAAGCCGAGGATGAGCGCGAGCACGCCCATCGACACCTGCGTGAGCACCAGGACGCGGCGCTTGGGGTAGCGGTCGGCGATGACGCCGCCCCACAGCCCGAACAGCAGCATCGGCAGGAACTGCAGGCCGGTGGTGATGCCGAGCGCGACGCCGCTGCCGTGCGCGAGTTCGAGGACGAGCCAGTCCTGCGCGACCCGCTGCATCCACGTCCCGGTGTTGGACACGACCTGGCCCGCGGCGAACAGCCGGTAGTTGCGGTTGCGCAGGGAACGGAACATGCCCCCGGACCGCGGCTCCTCGGCCTCGTCCGGTTCACCTTCGTCCTGGGCGTTCTGTGCGTTCTGTGCGCCGGGTTCTTCCGGCTCGTCGTCGGCGGCGGTGTCGGCCGTTTCGAGCGTTCCGTTCTTCTTCACGGCCGGGGCCGCGACCGGTTCGCCCGAGTCCGGGGACGGTCCGGCGGCATCGGCGTGGCCGGCCGGGCGGGCGGTGGAGTGGGGGTGACCCGCAGAGCGCGCGGCCGGGCGGCGCGCCGCCGCCGTGGACGCGATGGAGAGGGCGGCCGCGCGGACGGTGCGCACGGGCCGTCGCCCGTGGGCGCCGCGCATCGCGTTCCCCTCGGATTCATCGGGTCCATCGTTAGCAGGAGTCATTAACAGTGCTAACGATAATTGCCCGGTCACCATTCCGGCAAACCGCGGCCCCGTGACCGGTCCGGCGCGACCGGTCCGGCGCGACCGGCACCGCGCGACCGGCACCGCGCGACCGGCACCGCGCCGCCGGAGTCAGGAGCGGCTGAGCTTGTCGATGATCGGAGCGGCCAGCCGGAGGACCTCCCGCTCGTCGTCGGTCAGCTCGCCGAGCCTCCTGGCCAGCCACGCCTCCTTGCGGCGCCGCTCGTCGGCCAGCAGCGCGGCGCCCTCCTCCGTCGCGTTCAGCACCACCTGGCGCCCGTCCGTCGGATGGGGACGGCGCGCGACGAGCCCCCGCTCCTCCAGGTAGGCGATCACGCGGGTCATCGACGGCGGCTGCACCTTCTCGTGGTCGGCCAGCTCACGCGGCGTCATCGACCCGTGCCGCTCGATCGCGGCGAGCGCGGCGAACTGGGTGAGCGACAGCGGGCTCAGCGTGTTGTCGCCGGCCGCCGGGGGCCGCAGCGTTCGCAGCCTGCGCGAGAGCCGCGCGATCGAGATGCGCAGCTCTTCGGCGAGCCCCGGCGCGGACGACGCGCGTCCTCGGGTCGGTGGCGTTGTCATCGTCATTGGTCTCCCGTGCTGCCCATGCTGCCACGCCGCGCCCTGACACCGTCCGGGGCACCGCCCTCGCGCCCGTTCGCCCCTGAAGGCCCGGTGCCCTCGCGCCGCCGGATGGAAGAACCTACCGAACGGCGCGGAGCCGCCGCACTCGGGCACGTCCGGGCCGTGACGGTGACGACCTCGACGGCGAGCCGCCCGGCCGGCGCCGTCAGGAGCTCGTGAGGATGACGAGCCGCTGGGTCGCCCGGGTCATCGCGACGTAGCGGTCGACCGCCCCCTCGATGCCCTCGCCGAACCCCTCCGGGTCGATGAGGACGACCAGGTCGAACTCCAGCCCCTTCGCCAGCTCCGGGGGCAGCGACCGGACGCGCGACGTCGCCCGGAACGTCGGATCGCCGATGACGCAGGCGATCCCGTCGGCATTCTCGGCGAGCCATGTGTCGAGGATCGAACCCAGATCCGAGGCGGGTCCGTGGACGACGGGCATGTCGCCGCTGCGGATGGAGGTCGGTACGTTGGCGTCCGGGAGCACGGCCCGGATGACCGGCTCGGCCTCCGCCATGACCTCTTCCGGCGTCCGGTAGTTGATGCTCAGGGAGGCCAGGTCGATCCGGTCGAGCCCGATCCGCTCGAGCCGCTCCCGCCACGACTCGGTGAACCCGTGCCTGGCCTGGGCACGGTCACCGACGATGGTGAAGCTCCGGGACGGGCAGCGCAGCAGCAGCATCTGCCACTCCGCGTCGGTGAGTTCCTGCGCCTCGTCCACGACGATGTGGGCGAACGGGCCGGCGAGCACGTCCGGGTCGGTGCCGGGCAGTGCGGTCTCGTCGACCAGGGTGTTCTGTGCGTCCTGTACGCGCAGCATCGTCACCAGGCCTTCACCGTCGTCACCGTCGGCGCCGGAGACGGCCGCGGCCTCGATCAGGTTGTCGACGACCTGCCCCATGCGCTCGCGCTGGACGGCGATGGCGGCCTCGTGCCGGCGCTTGCGCCGTGACGCCCCCGGGTCGCCGAGCCGCTGCCGTGCCGCGTCCAGGAGCGGCAGGTCGGACACCGTCCAAGCCTGGGCGTCCTCGCGCTGCAGTGCCCGAACCTCTTCGGGCTCGAGCCAGGGAGCGCACAGCCGCAGGTATGCGGGAACCGACCACAGGTCTCCGACGAGGTCGGTCGCTTCGAGCAGCGGCCACGCCCTGTAGAGGGTCGTGAGCAGCTCCCTGTTCTGCTGCAGCGACTTCCGGACCAGATCAGCCGAGACGTCGCCGTCGTGCTTGTCCACCAGGATCGTGAGCAGTTCCTCCCAAATCTGGTCGCGCGCCTCGTTGTGCGGAGTACCGGGTTCCGCCGCTCGGAACGCCTCCGCCCAGTCGTCGGCGCTCAACCAGACGTCAGACCAGGGGGTCGTGACCGTCATCCCCTTGGTGGGCGGCTTCTCGTAGAACCTGACGGCCGGCTCGATCGCCTTCACCAGGCCTGCGGACGACTTCAGCAGAGCCACGTCCGGGTCGCTCTCGGCCGCTGCCGCGGCTCCCTCGGGGACGAGGTCCCGCAGGGTGCACGTCTGCACGCCCTCCTCACCGAGGCTGGGGAGGACGTCGGCGACGTAGCCCAGGTAAGGCTGGTGCGGACCGACGAACAGCACGCCGCCCCGGCGGTGACCGAGGCGAGGGTCGGAGTACAGGAGGTAGGCGGAGCGGTGCAGAGCCACGACGGTCTTCCCCGTGCCCGGACCGCCGTCGACGACGAGAGCGCCGCGGGATCCCGCGCGGATGATGGCGTCCTGGTCGGCCTGGATGGTGCCGAGCACGTCCCGCATCCGGGCCGACCGGTGGCTGCCCAGGCTGGCGATGAAGGCGGACTGGTCGTCGAGCGCGGCGTGCCCCTCGAACCCTTCCGCGGTGAACACCTCGTCCCAGTAGTCGCTGATCCGGCCGCGGGTCCAGCGATACCTGCGGCGGCTCGCCAGACCCATCGGGTTGGCGTGGGTCGCTCCGAAGAACGGCTCGGCCGCGGGGGAACGCCAGTCGACCAGCAGCCGGCGGCCCGCGCCGTCCTTGAGGCCGAGTCGTCCGACGTACACCGGCTCGCCGTCGTCCGCGCCGACGATGTGCCCGAGGCACAGGTCCAGACCGAAGCGGCGCAGGGTACGCAGGCGAGCGGTCAGCCGGTGGATCTCCATGTCCCGTTCCAACGCCTTCTGGCCCGAGCCGCCGGGCGCCCTGCGCTCGGCGTCGAGGCGGTCGGACAGGTCGGCGATCGACTGCTCAAGGCTCTCCGCGATGGCCGCGAAGTGCTGCTCGTCGGCGGCGATCAGCGCCGGGTCGGCCTTCGGGGCGAGGTGGTCGGGAAGGTCGAACGCGCTGGTGATCAGCGGATTCACGTCATCAGCTCCGATACGGGTTTCGCGGCCGGCTCTGCCGTGAGTGAGAAAGAGGAGTCGCTGCAAGCCTTGCGCGCGGCAAGGCGTCTGGATCGGTGGCGTCTGGATGGGTGTGACGAACCTGGCGGCCATGACGGGCAACGCTCTGAGGTGCTCGACGGCGGGTCAGGTTTTGGCCTCGGCCGACGATTCTGCGGCACGACCGGGGTCTTGCCGCAAGCCCCCGGGTGCGCTATACGTTGAGAGTGGAGAGGAGTGCGTATCCCTCCTTCTCCTCCTTTGCGCCCGTGCCGCGTAGCCTGAACACATGACGCGACCACGCCGCCCGGATCCGCCGCCGATGCCTACCAACGACGTACGGATCGCGGCCGCGGGCACCGCCGCTTGGGCGGTGGCGCTCGTGGTTCTGCTCATCGTCGGGCTGCCGTCCGACGACCGCTGGTGGCTGTGGGTGTGCGTCGCGGGCATCGTGATCGGCCTGTTCGCCATCTGGTACGTCCCCAGGCTCCAGCGCGGCCGCGCCCGCCAGGAGGCCGCGCGCGCCGCGGAACGCGAGCGCAATACCCCCTCCGAGCGTGAGACCCCCTCCGAGCGTGAGACGGCCGACTAGGGTTCCAGGTCGGCCTAGGGTTCCAGGTCGGCTTCGGCCAGCAGGACCGGCAGGGCCCCCGGGTCGCGCAGGACGGCCTCGGCCATGAGCCGGCCGGCCCAGTTCCCCGTGGCCCACGCGAGTGCCCGGGCGAGCCCGCCGGCTCCGCTCGCGTGGATTTCGCCGTCTCTCGTCCACCACGGCACGTCCTGGCCGTCCACGATCAGCCGTTCGTGCGCGAGGTAGTGGGCGGGCGCATCCGGCAGGACGGCGCTGACCGCTTCGGGCACGGAGCGTTTCTCGCCCGCCGACTGGACGATGCCGGGGACCTCGTCGCCGGCCAGCGGAAGATCGAGAAGTTCGGCGAGGCGCGCGTCCCGCCCCTGCGCGGCGATGACGAGCGGCTGTCCTTGGAGGAGCGGCAGGACGTCCGGGCCGTCCAGGACCAGGGCGTCGGCGGCGTCCACGACCTCGGCCTCGCCGTCCACGACCGCCCGCACATGGTCGGGGGGTTCGACGACGGCCTCGGGCGCATCGGCCAGTGCCGTCCAGAGCCCGCCCAGTTGGACACGGGTGACGGACCGTCCCGGGTCACCGAGGCGATCGAGCAACTCCTGGGGGCCTCCGGGCTCGTCGAGCAGATCGACCAGCGATGTACGAACGCCCAAGGCGAGCAGGAGCCGCTCGTCCAGTCCCTCTGGCGCGACGTCGTAGAGCCCGGTGAGGGACTCGTCCCCGCCTAGACGGAACTCGCCGGGTCTACGGCCGTCCAGGACGCGATGACGGCTCAGCCACCACGCCGTGTAGGACGGGACGGCAACGCGACGCCCGTTGTGCAAGGTCACGTGGGCGGGGTCGACGATCGCGGCCCGCCACGGCGGCCCGGCAAGGACGCGCAGCGCCGCGGACCAGTCGTCGACCAGTTCGAGGTCCCGGACGGCGAGGAACTCCGGCACGAGCGGCGGAAGGTCCTGCGGGCCGATCCGCCGCAGGACGTCGTCCGCCCACAGGTCCTCGTCGTCGAGTTCGAGGGTCTCCGCTTCATCGGCGAGGCCCGTGAGGTTGACGTCCTCCTCCCTGGCGAGAGCGAATCCGTCCAGGACGCCGACGGCCGCGAGCGTTTCCGCGCCCCACCGCTCCACGACCTCGCCGTCGACCACGCCGAACGGCGCGTCATCGGCCATGAGGTCACGCAGCGGGCTCTCCGGCAGAAGCAGCTCGCCTGCCGGGTAAAGCTCCCCGCCGTCGCCGGGCAGGGCCAGCTCGGCCAGCCAGGGCTCCTCACCGGGATCGAGCCGGGCGGCCGCGACCAGTTCAAGGACGGCCTCCGCGACCGCATCGGGGTCGTCGGCCTCGAACGACTCCCCGACGGCCGCCCTCACGGCGGCGTCGGCGAGGACGGTGCGCGGTCCCGCCTCGACCGCACCGAGCCGGGTCAGCAGCGGATGCACGGCGTCGGGGTGAACGAACCGCAGGCCAAGGGCGTCCAGGCCCCCGGGATCGACCCCGTCCGCGATCAGCAGGCCCCGCGGACTCCGGACGATCCGCCCGGAGTCACCCGCCAGCGGCACCGGGAGGGCGCCCAGAGCGTCTGTGGCGGCCTCACCGAGCGTCCCGTACATCCGGTGCCACCACGCCGGTTCCCGGTCCACAGCGGCCAGCTCATCGATCACGTCGGCCAGCTCGACCCGCCGGACCCCGAGCGCGGCCAGTGCCGGGCTCCGTGCGGGCCACTCCGGAGGGAGCAGCCCGACGACGACCGCGTCCCCGCCGGGGGCGTCCTCTCCTGCGGCGTCCTCTCCTGCGGGCGCCTTGATACCGCCGAGCACCTCGATGAACGGGGCCGGTGCGTCCACCGCGACCGCGTCGCGTCCGCGCATGCGGTGGGGCAGCAGCGGCGCCTCGGGAAGGCGCTCCCGGATGCCCCGCCGAACCTTGGCGTCCAGTTCCCCGGCACCGACCGGCCCCGGCACGAACCCGAGCACCCGTGGCGAGACGGGAAGCCCGCTCAGCAACCGGATGTAGGTCTCGGCGACCCGATCCACGAGGAAGTCGGTCAGCGACCCGGGCGCGACGTGCCGACGGTCGGGCGCGAGCGGGAACGACGCGATGAGCAGCGCCCGCAGATCCAGGCGTTCGTCACTGGGCGTGGGCGCGTGCACGACACTCGGCGTGCCCTCCGGCAGCCCGTCCTCTGGCAGGGCCCACCGGACCTGCCAGAACGGCCGTGCCCGTTCCTCCACGGGACGGTCCTCCAGAAGCGCCACCGGGATCTCCCCGTGCGCCTCGGCGGTCCGCCACACTCCCCCGTTGATGGCCACCTCGCCGGACGCGCGGTGCTCGGCGTTCAGCTCGCGGACGTCCCCGTCAACGTCGATCTCAACGAGTTCCAGCGCCGGCAGGGCCAGCATCAGCGCCGCGCCGACCTGCCCGAGCTGCCGCCGGACGGACTCGACCGCGTCCCCGCGCAACGGCAACCGCACGACCGTGTCGAACCCCGCCGGGATCTCCGGCGGCTCCGGCTCGTCCAGCGCGAACGGCAGCCGCAGCAGCGGAACGTGCCCGCCGCGCCGCTCCAGCTCGCCGGCGAGCACGGGGATGCCCTCCACCAGTTCCCGTGCCCGCTCGCGCGACCACGTCACGCCCGCCGCGCGGGACACGATGGCGGGACGGTCGCTGACGGCCACGACGGCGGCGAACCCGACGCCGAACCGTCCCGCCGCACCGGCGTCGTCCCGCTTGGACGACGCCCGCAGCGTGGACAGCGCCTCCACGCCCGCGGCGTCCAGCGGCGCCCCCGCGTTCGCTGCGCTGAGGACCGACCCGTGGTCAAGGACGCCGTGGTCGCGGACGCCGTGCTCCGGGCCGTCGCCGTCGTCGGTCCGGAGGGTCAGGCGGAGGCGACCGGGGACACCGGCGCGCAGCGCGGCGTCGGCGGCGTTCTGCGCCAGCTCCACCACGACGCGGTCGCGGTAGCCGCCGAGCGCGAAGTCCTCCTCGGTGTTGGCGTCCTCGCGGAACCGGGCGGGCGACTCGCTCCACGCGCGCAGCACCCGTGCGCGGAGCGCCCGCGTCCCGAACGGATCCCCGCCGCCCGCAGGGCCGCCAACCGCGGAGTCGTCAACCACCGGGCCGTCAACCACAGAGTCGTCCCCCAGAGGGCCGTCCGTCATCTGGTCAGCTGTGACCGAGGGCCTCGTCCTCCAGGGACGCGGCGTCCTCGTCGCCGCCGGTGGGGACGACCTCGTAGCCGAGCTCGTCGATGACCGGCGGATTGTGCTCGGACACGGCCGGGAGGGAAACCGCCTCGGAGTGCGCGCCGCAGCCGTGGTCGGCGGACACGACACGTCCGTCGTCGGGGGCGTACTCGTTCGCGCACACCCCGAAGACATGCCGCAGCTCACCGGCCAGCGCGACGAAGAACCCGCAGGTGGAGCACTGCGCGGGGGCGGACGCGGCGATCGGGGCGCGGGGGCCTCCCACACCGTCGTACCAGCGCGCGGCGGCCTCGTCGCGGCCCTGCCGGGACAGCACCCGGACGCGGCCGAGCCCGGGCTCCCACTGCGCCTGCCGATCGGCGGAGTCGTCGACCTGCGCGAAACCGGGGGCGAGCCGGACGTCGTCGGGCGCGGTCGGCAGCAGGTCGCCGGGGCCGAGGTCACCGGGACGCAGCCGTTCCAGCCACGGCACCCATGGCGGCGCGAGCATGGCGTCGTCCCCCGGCAGCAGGACGCATTCGCTGACGGTCACGACCTTGGCGCGGGACGCCCGCGTCACGGTGACCGACCAGCGCCAGCCCGTGTAGGCGGGGTCGAGGCACTCGAAATAGTGCGTGACCAGGCGGTCGCCCTCGGCGTGCAGGCCGAGATGCTCACCGACCGGCTGGGGCCGGGCGGTGTCCTCCGCGGCTTCGCGGGCGAGATCGACGGCCTCGGCGCAGGCGGTGTCGACGGCGGGCGTGCGGGTCCGGCGGGCGGGTCCGGAGGTGGTGCGCGCAGCGGCGGGTCGCGCGGGGCTGGACTGACGCATTGAGCTCACATGTCAATTCTCGCCCATGGAACGACGTGGCCGGGCACGCACCCGGCACCGGCCGCGAGGTGAGCCCCCATCTCAGCGGGGAACGTACTCTCAATTGGAGTCGCCGAGGGCCGTGCCTCGGCCGACGACGGCCCGGACGACCGCAAGGGACGACCGCAAGGGGAGATCAGGGCGCATGGGGGACCGGAAACGGTTCGGACGGGCCGTACACGCCGGCGCCGGCGGGACGGCGCGGGCGTTCCGCGGCGCGCGTTCGGCGGCGCTGGGAACGGGCCGGCTGACCCGGCGCGCCACCCACGCCCAGGGCGCCGGACGCAGCGGGCTCGGCAGCCTGATCGAGTCGTCCGCGTTCAACTCCGCCGGCGACGCGATGCTCACGGTCGCCCTCGCCGGGACGCTGTTCTTCGGCCTGGACGTCAACCAGGCGCGCGGTCAGGTCGCCCTCTACCTCCTCGTCACCATGGCGCCGTTCGCACTGGTCGCGCCGCTGATCGGCCCGGCGCTCGACCGGGCGCGGCATGTCCGCCGGTACGCGATGGCGAGCACGTTCGTGATGCGCGCGCTGCTGTGCTGGGGGATGGCGAGCGCGCTCCCGCACGGCGACCAGGTCACGTTCCTTCCCGCCGCGTTCGGCGTGCTCGTGCTGTCCAAGGCGTTCGGGGTGCTGCGGGCGGCGGTGACGCCCCAGGTCATGCCCGGCGAGATCACGCTGGTGACGGCGAACGCGCGGTGCTCGTTCGCCGGGCTGATCGCCGCGTCGGTCACCGCGCCGATCGCCGCCGGCCTCGCCGTGCTCATCGGGGCCGGCTGGGTGCTGCGCATCGGCACGGTCATGTTCCTGCTGGGCGCCGTGTTCACGATGCGGCTGCCGCGGCGGGTGGACGTCCCCGACGCAGGGCCCGCACCGGAGAGCGAGGCGGAGGCCGGGCCGGAACCGGCGGCGGGTGCGGCCGGGCGGGGAGCGGCGCCGCAACCGGCCACGACGCGTGCGAAGCACTGGCGGACGCTGCCGCGGGTCGGCCCGGTCGTGGCGGAGGCGATGCAGGCCAACGCGGTGCTGCGGGCGTTGTCCGGCTTCCTGATCATCTATCTGGCGTTCCTGCTCCGCCAGCAGCGGTTCGACCCGGTGTCCCACCATGTCGCGCTCGGGCTGCTGGCGGCGTCCGCCGGGGCCGGCGGCCTGATCGGCACGGCGCTCGGCGTCTGGATGAAGGCGCGGGCGCCCCGCCTGATCGTCTCGGCGACGCTGGCGTCCGTCACCGCCGTCACCGCCGCCGCCGCGGCGTTCTTCGGGCTGTGGGCGGCGCTGGCGGTGGCGGCCGCGGCGGGCCTCGGGCAGGTGTTCGGGAAGCTGTCCATGGACGCGGTGGTGCAGCAGGAGATCGGCGAGGAGATGCGCTCGTCGACGTTCGCGGTCACCGAGACCCTGCACCAGCTCGTCTGGGTGATCGGCGGGCTGCTCGGCCTCGGCATGTCGATCATCGCGGACGGGCAGGTCGCGCTCGCGGTCGTCGCGGGCGCGCTCGCCGTTTCGCTGGGGCTGCTGCTGTCGCGTCAGGCGGGCCGCCGGCACCGCGGAAACCGCCGCCCCCGCCACACGAACACGATCAAGGACGCGCACCCGGAGATGCGCACCTGAGCCCCGCTCACAGCACACCGCTCACCGCTCACCGCTCACCGCTCACCGCTCACCGGACAGGGCCTACCGCAAGGAATTTCGGCGCGCGGCGGCGTCAGGTGGCCAGGTCGTCGGCGACCGCCCGCAGCACGGTCGCGATCTTCTTGGCCTCCGCCGGAGACGGATGCTTGCCGCGCCGGTAGGTGTTGGAGATGCCGTCCAGCAGCTTGATGAGGTCCTCGGTGATGACGACCATCTCGTCCGGCTTCTTGCGCCGCTGCTTGGCGATGGTCTTCTCGACCGACGGCAGCGTCTCCAGCACCCGGACCTGGAGCGCCTGCTGGCCCCTGCGCCCCTCGACCACGCCGAACTCGATGCGCTGGCCGGGTTTGAGCGTCGTGACCCCGCCCGGCAGCGCCGAGGAATGCACGAAGACCTCACCGCCGTCGTCGCGCGTGAGGAAGCCGAAACCCTTGTCGGCGTCGTACCACTTGACCTTGCCAGTCGGCACCGGAGACCTCGTTCGGTAATCGTCCTGAATCGACCCCAAGATTAGTGCCTCGCCATGCGCCGGTGTACACACCGGGGTGCCCTTGCGCGACGCCTGCGGGGCCGTTGAAAGAAGCTATCCCGAACGTCCGACAAGGGCACCCGAATATCACCTCGAACGAGGCCTTATCGGCCAGACGCCCCCGCAAGTCACACGGTCGCCGCGAAGCCCGTCATCCAGCCGGGGAAGGCCAGCAGGTCGGGCAGGACGACGTCCGCGCCGTAGGCGGTGAGGGCCGCCGAATCGAACGGGCCGGTCGCGACGCCCACGGCCACCGCCGATGCGGCCCGCGCGGCGTCCACGTCGCCCGTGTGGTCGCCGATGTAGGCGCCGGCGCCGTGCTCGCGCAGAGCGGCGCCCTTGCCCGCGCCGAACAGGCCGCCCACGACGGCGTCCACCTCAAGCCCGAGGTAGCGGACGGTGCGCTCGGTGTCGGCCTGGTTCTTGCCCGAGACGACGATGACGCGTCCGCTTCTGGCCCGCACCGCGTCCAGCGCGGCGAGGGCACCGGGCATCAGGACGGTCGCCGGGATCGCGATGTCGGCGTAGATGGCCCGGTAGCGTGCGGCCATCGCGGGCACCTCGTCCGCCGGGAACCAGTACGCGAGCTCCTCCTCCAGCGGAGGGCCGATGCGCCGCACCACCAGGTCGGTGTCGATCGGGACGCCGGACTCCGCGGCGAGGGCGGCGTACACGGCGGAGATCCCGGCCCGGGTGTCGGCCAGGGTCAGGTCGAGGTCGAAACCGACGGCGAGGGCGGAGTCATGAGATTTCGGGGGATCGAGGTCAAACACGCCCCACAGGGTAAGGGGCTGGACACACGCGAGTACCCGCGCTCTCCTGGTAGTGGCGATGCGACGGGATCCGAGTAGGAGAGCGCGGGAACTTTTCTCGCGGGAACCGTTCTGTTGTGACCGGGTCTGGTGTGCCCGATCCTCCGGGAACGGCCGCCCGTGTTGGCGATATACCCGCGCCCTCGGCCACAAACCATCTGACCAGGGAAAACGCGGGACTCGAACAAGCCACCCGAAGCAAAAGGACGATCAGCACCACGGAGCCGGACCGTCCGTCCCCGGCGAAGTCCCTCCCGGCGAAGGAGGCCGTAAATGGCAGGGAACCCCGACCGGCCGCTCGACCAGGATCCAGGCGGGACCGGCGAGCACACCATGACCCGCGCCGAACCCGGCGGCGACCACCGCGCGCCGAGGGCCCGGCGATCGTTCGGCGCCGGCGCCGCCGCGGCCCGCCGCCGCGCCGCCGCGATCGCCGCCACCGTGGTCTCCGTCATCACCACGGTCATCGTGCTGATCCTGGCCGTGCACATCGTGTTCGTCGCGTTCGAGGCCAACACGGCGAACGACCTCGTCCGCTGGTTCGGCGACCGGGCCACCGACCTGTCCTGGCAGTTCAAGGACATCTTCCAGCCCGAGGACCACAAGGTCGAGGTCGCCGTGAACTTCGGCCTCGCCGCCTTCGTCTACCTGGTGATCGGACGGATCCTGGCGGGCCTGATCCGCCGCCTGGACTGATCGCCGTCTGGACTGATCGGCGCCGGCACCACCTCAGCCACCGGAGCACGGGCCGGGCGGCCGCGGCGCCACGCACCCAATCGGCACGGTCACAACGTCATAGCGAACCTTGGCGAGAGGCTCAACCGGCTCATAACGCGTTCCTGTGGGCTGCCCTGGGGAATCAGTCCCGGCCGGGGAAGCGGACCTCGTCGAACGGCCAGGCGGTCTTGACCCACTCGCGGACGAACTCCTCCAGCTCCTTCTCCAGCGCGGAGTTCTCCTCGTCGGCGCGGACCCAGAACACCACGACCGCGTCCGCGCCGGGCTCGTCGGACGGCGCGACGTGGATGCGGCCGATCTGGCGCTCCCCGTCCGGCGTGATCACGACGTAGCTGAACGAGCGCCGCAGCTGCCCCTGCTTCTGCAGCCAGGCGACGTCGATCAGGGCCTGCTCGAAGGTGAACTCGTGGTCCGGCCATCCCCACTCCGGCCCGAACCGCCCGGCGAGCCGGTCCAGGCTGCCGATCACGGCACCGTAGTCCTTGACCACGTCGTGGACGGTGATCGGGCGGATCTGGAACCGGGAACCGGCCACCAGCGTGGGCACCACGAAATCCTCGGGCAGGAAGGCTCCGTCGGCCGCCTTCCGCGGAGACATGAACATCGCGACCTCTCCGACGACGGCCCCTTCCGGCGATGGGGCGCGGAGAACTGAAACTCTAGTCGTCCCCGGCCCGGTGCGAGCCGGATCACGAATTCGGGCGCGCCGCGCAGGACGTGGGGTCGCGCAGGTCGAAGATGCCTTAGTGTTCTTGCGGAGGAACTCATCACCATGACGACACCTACGCGCGATCGGATCGTTGCCGAGTCGCTTCGGCTGTTCGCCGACCGCGGCTACACGGCGACCTCGGTCGCGGAGATCGAGGCGGCGGCCGGCCTGTCGCCGGGCGCGGGCGGTCTCTACCGGCATTTCCGGTCCAAGGAAGAGGTGCTCGCCTCCGCCATCCGCGAGCACATCGACCGCACCCGGCAGCAGATCAGCGAGGTCCTGGACCAGGCGGCCGTCTTCGAGGACCGCCCGCTGGAGGTGCGGCTGCGGATGACGTGCCAGGCCGGGCTGGCGAAGATGCGCGAGGAGCAGGACCTCATCCGGGTGCTGTTCCGCGACCTCGACCAGTTCCCGCATCTCGTCGCGGAGATGCGCGAGGGCATCGTCAACCCGCTGTACGACGGGATCTCCACCTGGCTTTCGGCACAGCCGGAGTTCGACGGGGCCGACGAGGACTGGCCGGCCGTCGCCTCCATCCTCGGCGGCGCCGTCGTGAACTACTGGCTGGCGAACGAGTCGATGTACGAACCGCCGACCCGCATCGACGAGAAACGGTTCGTGGACAGCTGGGCGCGGCTCGGCCTCGGGCTGATGCACCTGGACCGCACCCCCACCCCCTGACCCGCGCAACCGCGGTCCCGCGGTGATCCGCGGGGTGTTCCGCCGGGTGATCCACGGCTCTGATCCTCCCGATCCGGGCAGGCCGTGCGGGCTCCTAACCTTGAGGGGCCCGGTACAGGCGGCGCGCACGCCACCTAAAGTTGGGGATCGGCATGGAAACGTACGCGGACTGGTTGCGCGCACGAGGCGACGACGAGCTTCGTGCGCTGCTGTCCGCGCGTCCCGAACTGCTCGCCCCCGTCCCGGCCGACCTCACCGCCCTGGCCGCCCGCGCCGCGACGCCCGCCGCGATCTCCCGCGCCCTCGACCGGCTCGACCGTTTCACGCTCGCCGTCCTGGAGGCCCTTCTCGTACTGCCTGCGCCGAACGGTCCGGACGCGCTCGCCGCCGCCGTCGACGCCACGCCCGGCGAGGTCTCGGACGCGCTTGGAACGCTTCGGCGGTACGGGCTCGCCTGGGGGAACGGGACGCCGAACACGGCGCCCGGCGTCCGGCAGGGCCTGCCGCACCCGGCGGGGCTCGGCCCGCCCGTCCAGGAGGTCTTCGCCGGGTACTCCACCGAGCGGCTCACCGAACTGATCATCGACCTGGAGGGGGAGGCACCGCGCGGGTTCACCGACTCCGCGCGGCTCCTGCGGCGGCTCGCCGAGCTGCTGAGCGACCCCGGCCCGCTCATCGACGACGCGGGGCCCGAGGCGCACGCCGCCCTCGACGCCCTCACGTGGGGCCCGCCGTTCGGACGCGTCGCCGACGCGCGCCGTCCCGTCCGGATCGACACCGCCGCCACCCCCGTCGAGCGGCTCCTCGCCCGCGGCCTCCTCGCCGCCGAGGACGACCGGACCGTCACCCTCCCCCGCGAGGTCGCGCTGCACCTGCGCGGCGGGCACCTCTTCCGGGACGTCCCGGCGGAACCGCCCCCGCTCACGTCCGCGGGGCGTGGCCCGCGCGGCGAGGACGTGGTGGTCCGGGCCGCGGCGGGCGAGGCGGCGAGCGCCGTCCGGCTCATCGAGGAACTCCTGGAGCGGTGGGGGCTGGAACCGCCGCCCGTCCTGCGCAGCGGCGGCCTCGCCGTCCGCGACCTGCGCGCCGCCTCCGTCCTCCTGGACGTCCCCGAATGGCAGGCGGCACTCCTCGTCGAGGTCGCGTACGCGGCGGGGCTGCTGACCCGCAGCGGCGACCTGGACGGCGAATGGCTGCCCACCCCCGCCTACGACCTGTGGCTGATGCGCGACACCGCCGGCCGCTGGACGGAACTCGCCCGCGGCTGGCTGAAGTCGGACCGGGCCGCCGGGCTCGCCGGCGAACGCGACGACCGCGACCGGCTGATCAACGCGCTGAGCGAGGCGATGGTGCGCAGCAGCGCGCCCGCCACCCGCCGGGCGACGCTGGAGATCCTCGCCGACGCTGGACGCGGTGCCGCCGACGAGGACGCCGTCCGCGCCCGGCTCGCCTGGCTGCGGCCGCGCCGCGGCGGGCCGTCCCGCGACCGGCTCCTCGGCTGGACGCTGCGCGAGGCCGCCGTCCTCGGGATCACCGGGTTCGGTGAGCTGGCCCCGTTCGCCCGCGACCTCCTCGCCGGCGACGATCCCGAACCCCGCCTGGAGAAGCATCTTCCCGCGCCGGTCGACGAGATCGTCATCCAGGCCGACCTGACCGCGATCGCGCCCGGCCCGCTCGTCACCGACCTCGCCCGCGAACTCGCCCTCGCCGCCGACGTCGAATCCACCGGCGGCGCCACCGTCTACCGCTTCACACCCGAGTCGGTCCGCCGCGCCCTGGACGCCGGCCGGACCGCCGCCGACGTCACCGAGCTGCTGGCCAGGCACTCGGCGACCCCGCTCCCGCAGCCGCTCACCTACCTGATCGACGACGTCGCCCGCCGGCACGGCCACCTGCGCGTCGGCGCCCTCGCGTCCTACGTCCGGACCGACTCTCCGGCCGCGCTCGACGAGATCCTCGCCGACCGGCGCTCGGACGCGCTGCGCCTCTACCGCCTCGCCCCGACCGTCCTCGCGTCCGGGCTGCAGCGCGCCGACCTCCTCGACGGGCTGCGCGCGATGGGCCTCGCCCCCGTCGCCGAGGCCCCCGGCGGCGGGGTGATCGTGACCCGCCCGGACGCGCAGCGCGCCGAACCCCCGCCGACCGCCGAGATCGTCCGGTTCCGGCCCGAGCAGCGCACCGACGCCTCGATGATCTCCGCCGCCGTCCGCGCCCTGCGGGCCGGCGACGAGGCGTCCCTGCACGGCGCCGAGCAGGCCCGGCTGAGGGCGGACGCCCCGTACGGCGAGCCGCCCCGGTCCCCCGCGATGGCCACCATCGACCGGCTCCGCGCGGCCGTCGAACGCGGTGGACGCGTCTGGATCGGCTACCTCGACCAGCAGGGCCAGGCGTCCAGCCGCATCGTGGAGCCCGTCCGCGTCGAGGGCGGCTTCCTCACCGGCTACGACGCGACCCGCGCCGCCGTGCACCGGTTCGCCCTCCACCGCATCACCGGCGTCTCCGAACTCACCGACGACCCGGCCCCCTGACCTCTCCGGACCACGCGTCCCGCCACCCGGACGAGTCGGCGACCGGCCACCATCGGCCCGAAGGCGGCGGGGGCATGCGGCCGGTTGCGGACGAGGGGGAACCCTGGTTCTGTCGGAGGCGTCGTAGCGGGTACCAGTCGGGGGCCGAGAGGAGACAGTCCGTGAGCGGATACGGAGGTAGCCCGCCGCCTGGCTGGCAGGACCCGTACGGCGGATCGCAGGGATGGAGCGGCGACCCCTACGGCGGCACCCCCTACGGCCCGCGGGGCGGGCATCCCGGTTACGGCTACGGACCTCCCGGGGTTCCGACGAGGCCCAGGAACAACGGGAGCACCACCGCCGCTCTCGTCTGCAACATCATCGGGGTGCTGCTGTGCTGCGGCGTGCTGTCCATCCCCGGCGTCATCACCGCCGCGATCGCGATGGGCAGGGTGGACTCCGACCCGGAGTCCGCGCGGAAGCTGACGGTCTGGAGCTGGGTGCTGTTCGGCGTGTCGATCTTCCTCGGGATCATCATCGCAATCATCTACGTCTTCGCGATCGTCCTCACCGAGTCATACGACTCGACGACCGGATACTGACCTGCCCGACCGGCGAACCTCCCGAGGAGCTCCCGCCGAGCCGGCCATCGACCTCCTGACCATCACGCCGCCACGGCCGTGCTCCCTCGGTGGGTGACGCAATAAAGCGGTGGCGCGCGGTGTTGGATCCCCTGGCCCCGTTCTGTACGGGCGACGTGCCGCCGTCCCTCGGGTAACGTGCACGGGCGGTGCCAGGCCGAACAAGGCATCGATCATCGAATCTCGACGGGGGCTCTCGCTTTGACCGACGGTCCGCTCATCGTCCAGTCCGACAAGACGCTCCTGCTGGAGGTCGACCACGACCTGGCCGACGCCTGCCGCAAGGAGATCGCCCCGTTCGCCGAACTCGAACGGGCACCCGAGCATGTCCACACCTACCGGGTGACGCCGCTCGCCCTGTGGAACGCCCGCGCCGCCGGCCACGACGCCGAGCAGGTCGTCGACACGCTGCTCAGGTTCTCCCGGTATCCCGTCCCGCACGCCCTGCTGGTCGACATCGCCGACACGATGGCCCGGTACGGGCGGCTGCGGCTGGAGAAGGACCCCGTGAACGGGCTCGTCCTGTCGTCCTCGGACCATTCGGTGCTGGAGGAGGTGCTGCGGGCCAAGAAGATCAAGGGCATGATCGGCGACCGGGCCGGCGAGGACGCCGTCGCCGTCCATCCGAGCGAACGCGGCGCCCTCAAGCAGGCCCTGCTCAAGCTCGGCTGGCCCGCCGAGGACCGCGCCGGGTACGTGGACGGCGAGGCCCACGCGATCTCCCTCGTCGAGGACGGCTGGGAACTGCGCTCCTACCAGCGGGAGGCCACCGACACGTTCTGGCACGGCGGCTCCGGCGTCGTCGTGCTCCCCTGCGGCGCGGGCAAGACCGTCGTCGGCGCCGCCGCCATGGCCCGCGCCGAGGCGACCACGCTGATCCTCGTCACCAACACCGTCTCGGCGCACCAGTGGAAGCAGGAACTCGTCCGGCGCACCTCCCTCACCGAGGACGAGATCGGCGAGTACACCGGCACGAAGAAGGAGATCCGCCCCGTCACGATCGCCACGTACCAGATCATGACGACGCGCCGTAAGGGCGCCTACACCCACCTCGAACTCTTCGACGCCCGCGACTGGGGCCTGGTCATCTACGACGAGGTGCACCTGCTGCCCGCGCCGATCTTCCGGATGACCGCCGACCTGCAGACCCGGCGCCGGCTCGGCCTCACCGCCACCCTCGTCCGCGAGGACGGCCGCGAAGGGGACGTGTTCTCCCTCATCGGCCCCAAGCGTTACGACGCGCCGTGGAAGGACATGGAGGCGCAGGGCTGGATCGCACCCGCCGACTGCGTCGAGGTCCGCGTCACCCTCACCGACTCCGAGCGCCTCGCCTACGCGACCGCCGAACCCGAAGAGCGCTACCGCTTCTGCGCCACCACCGACACGAAGACCAAGCTCATCCAGGCGCTGGTGGACCGGCACAGGGGCGAGCAGACCCTCGTCATCGGCCAGTACATCGACCAGCTCGACGAGCTCGGCGCCCTCCTGGACGCACCCGTCATCAAGGGCGAGACCCGCATCCGCGAACGGGAACGCCTCTTCGACGCGTTCCGCTCCGGGGAGATAGACATCCTGGTCGTCTCCAAGGTCGCGAACTTCTCCATCGACCTTCCCGAGGCGTCCGTCGCCGTCCAGGTATCGGGCGCCTTCGGGTCCCGCCAGGAAGAGGCCCAACGCCTGGGCCGCCTGCTGCGGCCCAAGGCGTCCGGCCAGGGTGCCCGCTTCTACGCCGTCGTCGCCCGCGACACCCTCGACCAGGACTACGCCGCCCACCGCCAGCGCTTTCTCGCCGAGCAGGGCTACGCCTACCGCATCGTCGACGCCGACACCGTCCTCGCAGGCGACGACATTTAGGTGACCGCCCCGGGCGCCGGACGACTCAGCGCCCGCGCCCTGGTGACGCATCGGCCCTGCGAGGTCATTTGCAGCCGGAGGCGACGTCGATGCCGACTCCCGCGTCTGCGACGCGCTTGAGCAGATCACGCAGCCGGAGCAGGTCCTTCTCGGGAAGGTCGAACAGGGTGACCGCATGCGCGTGGCTGCCTTTGCGCAGAAGCGCGCGCTTCCGCTCTCCCTCCTCGGTGAGCACCAAGTGCTTGACCCGCCGGTCCTCCGGATCAGGCCGCCGCTTGACGAGCCCGCGGCGCTCCAGGCCGTCCACGATGCCGGTCACGTTCGAGGCGTCGCACTTCAGCCAGTCGGCCAGCTCCCGCATGGGGGCCGGGGCGCTCAAGTTCGCCAGGGCCATCGCCTGGGCGGGCGGCAGGCCCAGTTCCGCCGCGGTCGCGTGGAAGTTCGCACGCAGCAGGCCCGCCACCCGGAAGGCCGAGTCGGCCAGGTCGGCCACGACCAGATCGACGTCCTCGCTCATGCCCTGATCATACGTGTTCTTCATTGCCTTGATTATTGAGTATCCCAACTAACCGTGCTTTACTGGGCAACAAGTTGAGTATCTCAACCATCGAACCCCTCAAGGAGTACCGATGAGCGTTCGGAGTCGAGCACTCGGTGTGGCCGGCGCGGTCGCGGCACCCCTCGCCGTATGGGCGGTGGCCGACCCCGTACTCGGGCATGATCTGGTAGTCCAGCAACCCGGTCAAGACGCCACGGACCTCGGCGCCGCGGCGATCATCATGTTCTCCCTCGCCGCTTCGCTCCTCGGATGGGCGCTCCTCGCCGTCCTGGAACGCCTGACGGCCCATGCTCTCCGCATCTGGACGGTGACCGCCCTGGTGGTGCTCGCCCTGTCCTACTTCCCCCTGATCGGCGTGGAGGCGACCGGTGGATCCAAGGCGGTGCTCGCCCTCGCCCACCTCGCCGTCGCCGCGGTACTCATCCCCTTCTTTCGGCACAGCCCGTCCCGTGACGAGAAGACCGATGAGGCCGTCCATGACGAGGAGGCCGTCAGCAACCCGTGAAAAGCGGAAGGCCCCGCCGGCGTCGGCGAGGCCTTCCTGCGCTATGAGCCCGGCGGGGGCCAAGCCGACCCGACCCGCATCGCCCCCAGCCATGCCGCCGATCTCTGAGTTCCCGGCCGTATAAGCGCACCACAGTGTGAATTGGGTAACTCCCGTTCATGAACCACGGGGGCATCTCGTCTCTAGTTGGTGAGTTCAACGAACGGAGACGTCATGAAAATCTTCATCGCCGGAGCATCCGGCGCGATCGGCGGCCACCTCATTACCCAGCTCGTGGAGCGCGGCCACGAGGTGGTCGGCACGACCCGCTCGCCCGCTAAGACCGGCGCGCTGCGGGCGCTGGGCGCCGAACCGGTGGTCGTCGACGCGCTCGACCCCGACTCCGTGGCCGACGTGATGGCCAGGGCCCAGCCAGAGGTGGTCGTCCATCAGCTCACCGCGCTGAACGGACCGGCCAACTTTCGGCACGTGAAGCGGATGGCGGCCGCCACCAACCGGCTCCGCACCGAAGGCACCGACCACCTGCTGGCCGCCGCGCGCGCCGTCGGCGTCGACAAGTTCGTGGCGCAGAGCAACGCTCTGTGGATGGAGCGCACCGGCGGGCCTGTCGCCGACGAGAACGGCCGGATCGAGCCGAACCCGCCCGCGGACGTTGAGGAGGCGGTGGCCGCGCTGCGCCACCTGGAGGAGAAGGTGACCGGGATCAGCTGGGCCGAGGGAATCGCGCTTCGCTACGGTGGCTTCTATGGCCCCGGGACCGGCATCAGCGCCGAACCGGACGCCGTCATGGCCACGCAGATCCGCAAGCGGAAGTTCCCGGTCGTCGGCGGCGGCGGTGGGGTGTGGTCGCTGGTGCACATCGTCGATGCCGCCTCGGCCACGGTCGCGGCCATCGAACGCGGCAAGCCCGGGATCTACCACGTCGGCGATGACGAGCCGGCACCGGTGCGCGATTGGCTCCCGGAACTGGCCCGTGCGCTCGGCGCCGGACCGCCGCGCCGCGTACCCGCCTGGCTCGTCCGCCTGCTGGCCGGCGAGGGCCCGGTGAACCTGATGACGCAGTCCCGCGGGATCTCCAGCGAGAAGACCAAACGCGAACTGGACTGGGAACCGCAGTACCCGACCTGGCGTACAGGTTTCACCGAGGGACTGGGATAGGCCGGCATGTCCGCCTCCGACCTGTACGGCGAGTTGCGACCGCGGGCGTTCGCCATCGCCTACCGGATGCTCGGCAGCGTCAGCGAAGCCGAGGACGTGGTGCAGGATGCGTTCCTTCGGATGCACCAGACCCAGCAACGCGACGAGCAGATCACCTCACCGCGGGCGTACATCGCCACGCTGGTCACCCGGCTGGCCATCGACCAGCTCCGCTCGGCGCGGGCCCGGCGGGAACGGTACGTCGGTGAGTGGCTGCCCGAACCGCTGGTCACAGATCCGTCACCGGCCGAGCATGCCGAAACCGCCGACTCGCTGTCGCTGGCGTTCCTGGTGCTGCTGGAGAGTCTGTCGCCGCAGCAGCGGGCCGCATTCCTGCTGCGGGAGGTGTTCGAGTATCCGTATGACGAGATCGCCGAGCTCATCGGCACCAACGTGGACAGCACTCGGCACCTGGTCGCGCGGGCTCGGCACCACGTCAGGAAAGGCCGACCGCGATACCACGCCTCAAAGCGGCAGCGGGAAGAGCTGGCTCAGCGCTTTCTCGCCGCCGCCGAGCAGGGCGACCTTCCGGCGCTGGAGGCGCTGCTGGCACAAGATGTGGCACTGCACGTCGACGGCGGCGGCAAGGTGCGCGCGCTGACGCGGCCGGTCAACGGCCGGGGGCGCGTGGCGCGGACCTTGTCGGCCGGGCTGGCCACACTCGCGCGTCGGGGCGTGCGCATCCAGGTCGCCGAGATCAACGGCCAGCCCGGCGTCATGGCATTCGACGAGCAGGACCGGTTGGTCGGGGTCATGGGCCTCAGCATCGCCGACGGCCAGATCCAGACGATCCACTCCATCGCCAATCCCGACAAGCTGCGCCACGTCGTCCGGGTCGGCGACGCCGATGCGCTGCTGCAGGCGGGCCGCCGACCCGGCACGGACGACTGAGCCGTTGGTCACGCCGACGCCATTACGACAAGAAAGTCGCCGGCGGCCGGTGAAATGAGGAAGGCCCCGCCGGTGACGGCGGGGCCTTCCTGCAATATGAGTCCGGCGGCGTCCTACTCTCCCACACAGTCTCCCGTGCAGTACCATCGGCGCTGAAGGGCTTAACTTCCGGGTTCGG